>NZ_JALNUX010000013.1:0-133186 GCF_026544185.1 Pseudomonas sp. GM_Psu_1 | reverse complement strand
GAGCGCCTAGGCGCTGGGAGCCGATGATCGGCCAGCGAAGGCCTGAGGCTGCGTAGCTGAGGTTGCCCTCACCCTAGCCCTCTCCCAGGGGGAGAGGGGACCAGGAGCGGAGTGGCGGAGAGGTTGGCGCAGGGCCTGCCAGATGTGTGCTGCTGACACTCCGCAAAGAGCACAAGAGCCACAACAGCCCGGCTGCGCCGGGCTATCGCGGCCATGGTGGTCCGTCGATGCGGCCGCTCCTGCTAGAAGGCATGCAGTAGGAGCGGCCCATGGCCGCGATCGGATGGTCGGATGTTGGGCTTCGCTGCGCTCAACCCAACCTACCGCAGCGTTACAAGAGCAAGAAAAAGTCCGGCATGTGCCGGGCTTTTTGCGTTCAGGGTTTGCGGGCTATCAGGGTGGCGCGCAGGGGAGCGGGGAGGCCTTCGACGGTCAGGCCTGGATCTTCCGGATTCAGGAAGTCCGGTAGCGACTGGAAGCCCATCCATTCGGTGGAGCGCTGTTCGTCTACCGTCGTGGGGGTGAGGTCCACCAGGCGGACGTCACGATAGCCGGCGCGTTGCAGCCAGAGTTGCAGGGCGGTCGCGGAGGGCAGGAACCAGACGTTGCGCATCTGGGCATAGCGGTCTTCGGGTACCAGAACGGTGGTGGTATCGCCTTCGACCACCAGGGTTTCCAGGACCAGCTCACCGCCGCTGTCGAGGCAGTTCTTCAGATCCAGCAGGTGGTCGATGGGCGAACGACGATGGTAGAGCACGCCCATGGAAAAGACGGTATCGAAACCGCCGTCCAGTACGGGTAGTTCTTCCAGTGTCAGTGGCAGGTGCCAGGTGGGCAGGTCGGGCAGATAGCGGCGCAGGGCCTGGAATTGGCAGTGGAACAGCCAGTTGGGATCGACCCCTAGGACCAGGCTGGCTCCGGCGCCAAGCATGCGCCACTGGTAGTAGCCATTGCCGCAGCCGACATCCAGGACGCGCTTGCCCTGCAGATCCAGGTGAGGGGAGACCCTGTCCCACTTCCAGTCGGAGCGCCATTCGGTATCCAGGTGGAGATCGAACAGCTGGAAGGGGCCCTTGCGCCACGGGCGCAGTTGCAGCAGTGCCTCGCGCAGGGCCTGGTGCTGCTCCGCGGTAGGAGCACCGAGGAGGCGCACGGCCTCACTCAGTTCGACAGCCGCTACAGCGATTTCGGGGAGCGCATCGACACCCGCTTGCCAGCGCTGCAGATCGCCGTGGCCGCGGGCGTACTTGGCGGCCAGGACGGCTTCGAGGGACTGGGACCAGGTGGCCAGCGGAGTATCCGCCAGCGCCTGTTGCAGGGCTGCGAGGTAGGACGGCTGGGTCATGGCAGGGCGATCAGGGAGGTGAAGTTGAGGCATTGGAACCAGGGCACGACGGTGGTGAAGCCGGCGGCCTGCAGGCGCGCACGGTGTTCGTCCAGGGTGTCGGTGAGCATGACGTTTTCCAGCGCGGTGCGTTTCTGGGCGATTTCCAGCTCGCTGTAGCCATTGGCTCTCTTGAAGTCCAGATGCAAGCCGTTGAGCAGGGCCTGGGTCTCGGTCTCCGGAAAACGGATCTTTTCCGACAGCAGCAGGGCGCCGCCGGGCAGCAGGCTGGCGCGCAGTCGGCTGAGCAGGCCCAGGCGCTGTTCCGGGGCGATGAATTGCAGGGTGAAGTTGAGGGCGATCACCGAAGCCGCCTCGAGCGGGACTTCGAGGATATCGGCTTCCACCACCTCTACCGGGAGCAGCTCCTCATGCATGGAGTCCTGGGCGCTGAGGTATTCGCGGCAGCGGGTGACCATGGCGGTGGAGTTGTCGATGGCCACCACCCGAGCACCCTCGGCGCGGACATGACGGCGCAGCGCCTGGGTCACGGCGCCCAGGGAGCAGCCGAGGTCGTAGAGGCGGCTATGAGGCTGGGCGAAGCGCGCGGCGATGACGCCGAGGTTCTCGACGATGGTGGGATAGCCCGGCACGGATCTCTTGATCATGTCGGGAAAGACGCGCACCACGTCTTCGTTGAAGGTGAAGTCGGCAGGAGGCTGCGGCGACGCGAACAGGCGGTCGGCTTCGCTCATGGGCGGTACCTGGAAAATCGAAAGGGGGCATTGTACCCCCGGCAGGCACCGCTGGACGTGGCCTCAGCGGATTTCGATACGGCAGTCGAAGCGGGCCTGGGGCTCGGCATCGGCATCCCAGGGCTGGCGAGCCTGGAGCTCGAGATGGGCGCTGCCGGCGCTCTGGGCGCGGAAGCGCCAGAGGGACTGACCGGCGCTGCCGATGCCGCCCTGGTCCTGGCGCTGTTCGCGAAAGACTTCCGGGCCGAGTTGCCTGAGGTTGTCGCTGCGCTGAAGGATGGTCCAGCGATAGCCGCTGGTGGGATCGCTGGGCAGGGTCAGGGTCAGTTCCTGGCCGATGTGCATGGCCAGCGGGGTGCAGTCGCTGTCGTCACCCAGGATGAGGTTGCCGCTCGGCTGGGTGCTGCTGCAGCCGGCCAGGAGCAGACAGCCGCAGAACAGAAGACGGTTGGACATGGAAACCTCCGGGGTATGACGGCAAAACGCAGAGCATACCCCAAGAGGTCGGACGGTCAGACTAGAAGAGCACCTTGGCGACGTCGGCGAAGCGCTTGGCGAAGTGGACGGTCAGCCCCTCCTTGAGATAGGCGGGCAGCTCTTCGAAATCACCGCGATTGGGCTCCGGCAGGATCAGTTCACTGATCTTCTGCCGCCGCGCCGCGATGACCTTTTCCCGTACCCCGCCAATGGGCAGCACCTGGCCGGTCAGGGTCAGCTCGCCGGTCATGGCCACGTTCTTCTTGGGCGCCTGGTTGCGCGCCAGCGACAGCAGGGCGGAGGCCATGGTGATGCCGGCACTGGGACCATCCTTGGGCGTGGCGCCTTCGGGTACGTGCAGGTGGACGAGGGCCTGGTCGAAGAAGTTCGGATCGCCCTTGAAGTCCTTGAGATGCGCGGTGACGTAGCTGTAGGCGATCTCGGCGGATTCCTTCATGACGTCACCCAGCTTGCCGGTGAGCTTGAAGCCGCGATTCAGGGTATGGATGCGCGTCGCCTCGATCGGCAGGGTGGCGCCGCCCATGCTGGTCCAGGCCAGCCCGGTGATGATGCCGACCCCGGACAGCACCTGCTCCTTGCGGAAGGGCGGCATGCCCAGATAGTCCTCGAGATCCGAGGCGCCGATCTTGATCTTGAGCTTGGGGTCCTCGATGAGCCTGACCACCGCCTTGCGCACCAGCTTGCCCAGCTGCTTCTCCAGCTGGCGTACGCCGGCCTCGCGGGCATAGCCTTCCACCAGGGCCTTGAGGGCACTGTCGGTGAGCGTCAGGCGATCCTTGGGCACCCCGGCCTTGTCCAGCTGCTTGGGCCAGAGGTGGCGCTTGGCGATGGCCTGCTTTTCCTCGGCGATGTAGCCGGAGAGGCGGATGACCTCCATGCGGTCCAGCAACGGACCCGGAATGGAGTCCAGGGTGTTGGCGGTACAGACGAACAGCACCTTGGACAGGTCGAGGCGCAGATCCAGATAGTGGTCGAGGAAATCGACGTTCTGTTCCGGATCCAGGGTCTCCAGCAGTGCCGAGGCGGGATCGCCCTGGTAGCTCTGGCCCATCTTGTCGATCTCGTCGAGCATGATGACCGGATTCATCACCTTGACGTCGCGCAGGGCCTGGACGAGCTTGCCGGGCATGGCGCCGATGTAGGTACGGCGGTGGCCCTTGATCTCGGCTTCGTCCCTCATGCCGCCGACACTGAAGCGATAGAAGGGGCGGCCGAGGGATTCGGCGATGGACTTGCCGATGCTGGTCTTGCCCACCCCGGGCGGACCCACCAGCAGCACGATGGAGCCGGTCACCTCACCCTTGAAGGCGCCCACCGCGAGGAATTCGAGGATGCGATTCTTGATGTCGTCGAGCCCGGCGTGGTGCCGGTCGAGCACCTTGCGCGCGTGCTTGAGATCGAGCTTGTCCTGGCCGTGGATACCCCACGGCAGATCGGTGGCCCAGTCCAGGTAGTTGCGGGTGACGCCGTATTCCGGCGAGCCGGTCTCGAGGATGGACAGCTTGTTCAGCTCGTCGTCGATGCGCTTCTGCGCGGCTTCGGGCAGGATCTTGCCGTCCAGGCGCTGGCGAAAACCTTCGATGTCGCTGCTGCGATCGTCCTTGGTGATGCCCAACTCCTGCTGGATCAGCTTGAGCTGCTCCTTGAGGAAGAATTCGCGCTGGCGCTCGTTGATCTTGCGATTGACCTCGGCGGACAACTCCTTCTGCAGGCGCGCGACCTCGACCTCCTTGCGCAGCAGCGGCAGGACCTTTTCCATGCGCTGCAGCATGGGCACGGTATCGAGCACCTGCTGCAGTTCGTCGCCCGGCGCGGTGGTGAGGGCGGCGGCGAAGTCGGTGAGCGGCGAGGGATCGTTGGGGCTGAAGCGATTGAGATAGTTCTTCAGCTCTTCGCTGTACAGCGGGTTGAGGGGCAAGAGCTCCTTGATGGCGTTGATCAGCGCCATGCCATAGGCCTTCACCTCGTCGCTGGGATCGGGACTGGGACGCAGGTGCTCGACTTCCACCAGATAGGGCGGACGCTGACGGCGCAGCCAGCCGCGGATGCGCACCCGCGACAGGCCCTGGGCCACGAACTGCAGCTTGCCGTCCTGGCGGGTGGCATGGTGGATGCGCACCAGGGTGCCGTGCTGCGGCAACTGGTCGGGATCGAAGCCGTCGGCATCGCCGGGTTGCTGCTCCATGTAGAACAGCGCCAGGCAATGGTGGTCGGTCTTGGCCACCAGCTCCAGGGTTTCCGCCCAAGGCTCTTCGTTGACAATGACGGGCAGTACCTGCGCCGGGAAGAAGGGGCGGTTGTGAATGGGGATGACGTACAGCTTGTCGGGAAGATTCTGGCCGGGTAGCACCAGACCGGTCTGGCCGGCTTCTTCGCTGAGAATGTCCGCTTGATTGTCCTGATCGCTCATTGGCGTACCTTGGGCTTGGATGTAGGGCCAACATGGGGCGAGGGCGCTGCTTTTTCAACGCAGGCCAAGACCTGTCCTTCTTGACCGCCGGGCACCGCTTGAAGTGCGACGACCGGGGCAACGACTGGCCGTCGCGACGATAAAGATTCCCCCGAGACTGCCGCTAAAGCTGAAGTCACGCCGCGAAGCCGGCGAGAGTTTCCAAGGGCGCGCGGTGGAGAACAGCGGGTGAACAAGCGACATCTAGTAACGGGATTGCTGGTCTTGGGCCTCGGCACCGCGCAGGCGGCGCCGGTCGCCGTGCAGGTCGTGGACAGCCAGGGAGCACCCCTGGCCGATGCGGTGGTGATGCTGTCGGCGCCGGGACTGGTGCCCGAGCGGCGGCCCGCGGCCATCGACCAGCAGAATCGGCGCTTCGTCCCCCATGTCCTGGCGGTGGCCACCGGGACGGCGGTGAGCTTTCCCAATACCGACGACATCCGCCATCAGGTCTATTCCTTTTCCAGCCCGAAGCGCTTCGAGCTGCCGCTCTACCACGGGCTTCCCAGCACGCCGGTGGTGTTCGACCAACCGGGCGTGGTGGTGGTGGGCTGCAATATCCACGATTGGATGGTGGGATACGTCTACGTGACCACCGCCGGGCGCTCCGCGGTGACCGACAGTCAGGGCCAGGCCCGCCTGGAGGCGCCGGACGGTCATTATCAGCTGGCACTGTGGCACCCCGACCTCAGCGACAAGCAGGAGGTCGCCCAGCCTGCGCTGGACGTGGCGGGCAAGCCGGTGACCCTGAAACTCCAGCTGGCGGTTCAGCCGAAGCCGCAGTCCGCGGAGCCGGCGAGCTCGGCTTTCGAGGATGCCTTCCACAAGGCCACGCACGATGAAGCTCATCCATAGTTTCCAGACCCGCATCGCCGGCAGTCTCTTCCTGCTGATGCTGGTGGTCATCACCCTGGTCTATCTGACGGTCAAGGCCGCCACCGAGGCCAGTGCGGTGCGCCAGTCCTATGACCAGCTCGACACCGGGGCGCGGGTCTTTCGCCAGGTGCTGGACGGGCGCTGCCGCCGGCTGAACGATGCCGTGCGGGTGCTCGCCGCCGATTTCGGCTTTCGCGATGCCGTCGCCAGTGGCGATGTGCCGACCCTGAGGTCGGCGCTGGCCAACCATGGCGCCCGGGTGGGCGCGGGCGATACCTATCTGCTGGATCTGGACGGCCGGCTGATCGCCAGCACCGTGGCGGCGCACAGCCAAGGCGAGCGGCTGCCCGTCGCGGTGGCGTCGGGCAATGACGGCAGCTGTGTGCTGGCGGGTACCGGCCTGCCGCAATTGCGGGTCACGGTGCCGGTCCGGGCTCCTGTGCCCATTGCCCAGGTGGTGATGAGTTTCGCCATGGATCAGGCCATGGCCGAGGAATTTCGCTCGCTGATCAACTTGGACGTGGTGTTTCTCGGCGAAGCGGCGCTGATGGCCAGTACCCTGCCGGAGGCGCAGGGACGGCTGCTGCTGCCTGAGCTGGCGAACGCGCCCAAGGGCAGCGATAGCTGGCAGCTGATCCTGGGTGATCGCCGCTATCAGGTCAAGCGGCTGACCCTCGGCACCGCCGACCATCCGGTACAGGTCTATCTGCTGCGTTCGCTCGATCTGGCCATGACCGAGTTCGAACCCCTGCTCAGGCAACTGGCGCTGATCGCCGGCGGTGCCCTGCTGGCGGCCCTGCTGGGCGCACTGTGGCTGGCACGTAACCTGGCCCAGCCGTTGCGGCAGCTGTCGGTGATGTCCTGGCGGATCGGCCAGGGGGACTACGGGGTCAAGGTGGAAGTCCAGCGCCGGGACGAATTCGGCCGCTTGGCGCAGGTGCTCGAAGAGATGCGCCAGGGCATCGCCGAGCGCGAGCAGCGGCTCAATCACAATGCCTTGCACGACGCCCTGACCGGATTGCCCAATCGCATCCTGGCCGAGGAGCGCCTGCGGGTCTTCATCGCCACCCAGTCCCAGGTCTCGCTGCTGTACCTGGGGCTGGATGGCTTCCAGGCGATCAATGAAAGCGCCGGGGTCGCCGGAGGGGATCGCATCCTCCGGATGGTGGCCGAGCGGGCCCAGGTGCTGCTGGCCGGGCGTGGCTGCGTCTCGCGACCGGTGGGCGACGAGTTTCTCGTGCAGTTCTGCCGCGTCGGTCTGGAAGGCGCGGTGGGGCTCGCCGAGCAGCTGCGTCTGTCGCTGGCCGAGCCGATCGAGTGGGAAGGTCAGCTGTATCGTCTCAGTTGCCGCATCGGTGTCGTCGAATATCCGCGCCATGGCGACGATCCGACCCAGCTGATCGAGCGCGCGCGCAGCGCCATGCTCGATGCCGGGCAGTTGCCGGATCGCCTGCGGGTCTATGATGAAGGACGGGATGCGGCCCAGCAGCGGCGTCTGCAACTGGTCCACGATCTGCCGCTGGCGGGCGAGCGGGGTGAATTGATGCTGGTGTTCCAACCCAAGGTGGCCCTGCAGGGCAGCGGGCCGCACCAGGCCGAGGTGCTGCTGCGCTGGCGCCACGCCGAACTGGGCATGGTCTCGCCGGGTGAATTCATTCCCCTGGCCGAGCGCAGTGGCAGCATGGCCGGACTCACCCGCTGGGTGATCCAGGCGGCGATCCGGCAGCTGGCGCTCTGGCAGACCCAGGGCCGAGAGGTCAAGGTGTCGCTGAACGTCTCGGCGGTCGACCTGGCCGATGCCCGACTGCCCGAGCGGGTGATGGGCTGGCTGGATGACGCCGGCGTCTCGGCGCGGCAGCTGACCTTCGAGATCACCGAGAGCGCCATCATGGCCGATCCGGAGGCGGCCATCGCGCTGCTGACCCGCCTCTCCGTGCTGGGCATCCGGTTGTCGGTGGACGACTACGGCACCGGCCAGGCTTCCCTGGCGCACCTGAAGCGGCTGCCGGTGGACGAATTGAAGATCGACCAGTCCTTCGTGAAGGAGCTGGCACCGGGCAACGATGACGCCGTCATCGTCCGCTCGACCATCGAGATGGGCCACAACCTGGGTCTGGAGGTGGTCGCCGAAGGGGTCGAGGAAGCCCGAGCCCTGGCGCTGTTGCGCAGCTGGGGCTGCGATGTGATCCAGGGGTACTACATCAGCCGCCCGGTACCGGCCGTGGAATTCGAGGCCTGGATGGAACGGCAGAGCCAGCCGGTGCTGGAGGCGCTGTCATGAAGCGTGGCTGGCTGCTGGCGGGGTTGCTGCTGGCGACCGGGGTGCAGGCCGACGGCGGCAAGCTGCTGGCCACCGGTGGCGCCAGCAGTCTGGAAGGCGCGGCGGGTGGGGGCATCACGCCCTGGGCGGTGATCGGCGGCTATGGCGAAAGCGGCCAGGCCGGCGCCACCGCCTTCGCCACCCGGGTATGGACCGGTGACTATCGGCTCGATGCCACCGGCGTGGCGGCGGCCTATGACAATCGGGTGGAGGTCTCCTATGCCCGCCAGCGCCTGGACATGCCGACCCTGCGGCGGTTGATGAAGCTCGAGGAAGACAGCCTCAGCCAGGACATCGTCGGCGCCAAGGTGCGCCTGGCGGGAGACCTGATCTACGACCGGTTGCCGCAGATCGCCCTGGGCGTGCAGTACAAGCATCAGCGCGACTTCGGCATTCCCGCAGCCGTGGGGGCGCGGCGCGACAGCGATGTCGAGGGCTACCTGGGTGCCAGCCGGCTGTTTCTGGGCGGCGCCTTCGGCTACAACCTGCTGCTCAACGTCGGTCTCAGGTACAGCCGCGCCAACGAGATGGGGCTGCTGGGCTTCGGTGGCGATCGCAACGACAGCCGTCAGTGGCTCAAGGAGGGCTCGGCGGCGGTGTTCTTCAATCCCCAGTGGGCGGTGGGCATGGAATATCGCGAGAAGCCGCAGAATCTGTCCTTTACCCGAGAGAGTGACTGGGTGGATACCTTCGTCGGCTATTTTCCCAACAAGCATCTGTCGCTGGTGCTGGCCTATGCCTGGCTGGGCGAGATCGCCACCCTGGACGATCAGCAGGGCCTCTATCTGTCGCTGCAGGGGAGCTACTGATGCAGGCGAAGCCTCTGGTGCTGGCGGCGCTGCTGCTGATGCTGGGTTGCACGCCCCAGCCGCCGGCGGGCGATCGGCTCTATCAGGAGCTGGGTGGCCAGCCCGGCATCACCCGAATCGTCGAGGGGATGCTGCTCAACGTGGCGCGCGACGGGCGGATCCGGCACTACTTCGCCAATGTCGACATCGCGCGGCTGCGCAAGCTGCTCATCCAGAAATTCTGTGCCGATGCGGGCGGTCCCTGTCGTTATGAAGGGGCGAGCATGGCGGAAAGTCATCGCGGTCTGAATCTGCAACCCGCCGACTTCAATGCCCTGGTGGAAGACCTGCAACTGGCCATGCGGCGCGAGGGCATCCCGGAGCGGGCGCAGAATGCCCTGCTGGCGCGGCTGGCGCCGCAACGCGGCGAGGTGATCCGCCAGTAGCCTGCCGGCTGTCGCTGGTTTCGAACCTCGTCCGCGCCAGATCCTCCCTAGGCAAGATGCCTACGAGAGGGATGATGCTTGAGCAAGACGACTTCTGCGGCCGATCTCGGTCTGACCCTGGCGCCGGGCGACGAGCCGGCGCTGTTCGGCTGGTTCCTGGCCAGCTACCTGTTCGGCAAGCGCATCTCCCAGAGCATCGCTGCCCAGGCCTGGAAGGTGCTCTATCGCAAATACGGCCGCGACACGCCGCGCAAGCTGCTCAATCTGAGCTGGCAGCAACTGGTCAACTATCTCGGCGAGGGCCACTACCGGCGTTATGACGAGAGCACCGCCACGCGCCTGCTGGATGTCTGTCGTCATCTGCAGGAAGACTATGGCGGCAGTTTTCTCAAGCTACGTAACGCCAGCGCCGATCGTGCGGATTTCGAGCGCCGCCTGCAGACCCTGAAGGGGGTGGGCCCCAAGACCTGCGAGATCTTCATGCGCGAGGCCGGGCCCTTGCTGTTTCCCGACTGAATGCACACCGCCGGCATGGGGCCGGCGGTGTTCACGACGGACGGAAGACTGTTATTTGCCCAGGTCCGTCTTGAGACGGCTGCCGGCATAGGCCTGGGCGTCCTTGGCCTTCTGCACCACCGCAGCGGTGCCGAAGAACTCGTGGGTGACGCCCGGATAGACCTTTCGCTCCACCTGGACGCCGGCCTGGCGCAGGGCGGTCTCCAGGAAGCCACCGTCGTCACGCAGGGGATCGATCTCGGCATTGACGATGGTCACCGGCGGCAGGCCGGCGAGGTCGGCGCGAGTCAGGTCCAGGCGCGGATCCTTGAGATCGGCGGGCGTACGGGTCACCTGTTCGACGAACCACAGCATCATCGGCCGATTGAGCGGCTTGGCGTCCGCATACTGCTCGTAGGACGGGGTATGGGTGTTGGTCTGGGCCACCGGATAGACCGACAGCACGTGCTTGGGTGCGGTGAGACCGGCCTTGCGGGCGGCCACGGCGGTCGCCACCGCCAGGTTGCCCCCGGCGCTTTCACCGGCCAGGGCCAGCCGCTGGGAATCGCCGTTGAGCGAGCCGGCGTGGGTGGTCACCCAGCGATAGGCCGCCAGGGCGTCATCATGGGCAGCGGGAAACTTGTATTCGGGCGCCTGGCGATAGTCCACCGAGACCACGATGGCATTGGCCTGCTTGGCCAGACCGCGGGCGCCACCGTCGTAAACGTTGCGATCGGCGAACACCCAGCCGCCGCCGTGGAAGTAGAGGATGACCGGGAAGGGACCCTGGCCCTCGGGGGTGTAGATGCGGGCGGGCAGCACGCCGGCGGCGCCATCCACAGCACGGTCGACGCTGGTCACGCCGGGTACCAGGGCCTCAGGCTGGGTGGGACGACCCTCGTCCTGCAGGACACCCTTGACCGCATCGGCGATGGTAGGCTGTTGGCGGGCCTGCTGAGCGGTGAGTTTTTCCACGGCCTTGGGATCGAAGCTGGCGTATTTGTTCAGCACCTTCTGCATGTCGGCATCGGTGCGCGCCATGCTCTTGGCATTGCTGATCGCCTCGGCACCCAGAGAACGTTTTTCCGGATCGCGGGCGCAGCCGGTCAGGGCCAGACCGGCGCCAACCAGAGCGAGGGCGAGGAGGGTGGGTTTGCTACGCAAGACGGATAGCGGCATGGCGGAAATCCTGTGCGAATTCAGAGGGCCTACCTGCAAACCGACATGCTTATCGCGCGAGAGGTTCCGGCGGACCGCTGGCAGGTACCTGGCGATCGGCCTGCTGGGATTGCTGGGTAGCCAGGCCGTCGCCGAGCCGGCGGCCTACTGGCGCTGGCGCAGCAACACCGATGGTCAGGACTTCTGTACCCAGACGCCGCCGGGGCCGGGTTGGGTCCGGATCGCGGGGCCCTTTCGCGATCTGCAGTGTCGCGAGGCGGGCAGTCTGCCCCTGCGCCGCTGGGCCGCGCCGCCGCAACAGTCCCGCTAGTTCGAGGTTTCCGCCGCCTTGAGCAGCGAGGCGCCGAGCTCGCCTTCGTAACGCTGCCACACCGGACGCATGGCGTCCCGCCAGCGCGCCCGTTGTTCGGGAGTGAGGGTGATGATCTCGCTGCCACCCGCGGCGGCGATGCGCGCCCGATCACGCTGGTTTTCCGCCTCGGATTGCTTTTTCACCTCGAAGGTCACCTGGTCGATGATCTCTTCCAGGGTACTGCGTACGGCGAAGGGCAGGGTGCGCCAGCGATCCGCCTTGACGATCAGCATGTAGTCGAGGGCGCCATGGTTGCTCTCGGTGAAATAGCGCTGCTGCTGGTCGAGACGCTGGCTCCAGTAATTGGACCAGGTGTTCTCGGTGGCATTGACGGTGCCCGTGGTGAGCGCCTGCAAGGTCTGGTTGAAGGGCAGCCTGACCGCCGTGGCGCCCAGGGCCTCGAACTGGCTCTGCAGGACGTCGGAGTTCTGGATGCGGAACACCAGTCCCTTGGCATCGCCGGGTTCGCGCAGGGGCTTGCGCGCCGACAGCTGCTTGAGGCCGTTGGGCCAGTAGGCCAGGCCGATGACCCCGGCTGGCTCCAGGCTCTGCAGCAGCTGGCGACCGCTGGGCCGGGCCTGGAAGTGATCGAGGGCCGCACGACTCTCGAACAGGAAGGGCAGGTCGAACAGCTTGAGCTTGGGACTGAGTTCGGTGAGTTTGCTGATCGCCGGCGCCAGGATGTCGACCTTGCCGTCCTGCAGCGCCTGGAGTTCGTTGGCATCGGTAAAGGCCGTGCCGCTGGGCAGCACCTCCACCTGGACCTGCCCGGCGAGACGCTGCGCCACCAGCTGCTGGAACAGCTGAGCACCCTTGCCCTTGGGGGTCTCCGGCGCTACCACATGGGAAAACCTCAGAGTAATGACGTCAGCGTAGCTGGATGTCATGGGCAGGGCGGCGGAGAGCAGGGCGCAAAGGCCCAGGATCGACGACTTCATGGCAGGTCCTGGTGATTTTTCTTGGAATCCTTGTAGGCGTACTTTACCAGTGCGACGTCAGGTCGCAGGGCCTGTGGGAAGGCGTTGGCTGCCGTTTGGCGGATGACCGGGAGAATCGGCGTCGCGCTGGCGTTCTAACGACCACATCCAAGAGAAGGAAGCGCCCATGAATACCGCTCAAACCGTTCGTTTGCCCGATGGCACTACCGTTCCGGCGCTGGGCCAGGGTACCTGGCGCATGGGCGAGAACGCGGATCTGCATCGCCAGGAGGTCAGTGCCCTGCGCCAGGGGCTGGACCTGGGACTCACCCTGATCGACACCGCCGAGATGTATGGCGAAGGCCGCGCCGAGGAACTGGTGGGCGAGGCCATGGCCGGGCGGCGGGACGAGGTCTTCCTGGTGAGCAAGTTCTATCCGAAGAACGCCACCGAAGCCGGCGTACCCCTGGCCTGCGAACGCAGCCTGAAACGCCTGGGCACCGATGTCATCGACCTCTATCTGCTGCACTGGCGCGGCCAGGTGCCGCTGATCGAGACGGTCATGGCGTTGGAGAAACTGCGCGACGAAGGCAAGATCCGCCACTGGGGCGTTTCCAACCTCGACACCAGCGACATGCTCGAATTGAACGATGATCGCTGCAGCGCCAATCAGGTCCTCTACAACCTGGAACAGCGCGGTATCGAGCATGACCTGCTGCCCTGGTGCCAGCGTCAGCAGATGCCCCTGATGGCCTATTGTCCGCTGGGGCAGGGCGGGGATCTGCTGCGCCACCCGGCCCTGGCTACCCTGGCCGAACGGCATCAGGCCACCCCGGCGCAGATCGCCCTGGCCTGGGTGCTGCGTCAGCCGGGTGTGATCGCCATTCCCAAGGCCGGCGATGCCGGACATCTGGAAGAGAATGCGCGGGCCCTGGATCTGCGCCTGAGCGAAGAGGACTTCGCCCTGCTCGACGGCGCCTTTCCGCCGCCGCAAGCCAAGAGTCCGCTGGCGATCATCTAGCCGCCGCGAATCAACCGGCGCAGGGGGAAACGACTGGGGTGGCAGGCTTCGGCCACCTGCCGCGCCACCGGCAGGGGCTCGTCTTCCAGCCAGGCCGCCAGCAGTTCGGCGGCCAGCGGGGTGGTGACCAGGCCACGGGAGCCGTGCGCCAGATTGACATAGAGTCCCTCGCGCCAGGGCGCCGTCTGCTCGGGTACCTGGCGGGCGTCGTAGGCCAGTGCCTGGTAGCGCTGGACGAAGAGGTCTTCGTCCACCACCGGGCCGACCAGGGGCAGGTAATCCGGCGAGGT
Source organism: Pseudomonas sp. GM_Psu_1 (assembly GCF_026544185.1). Lineage (NCBI taxonomy): Bacteria > Pseudomonadati > Pseudomonadota > Gammaproteobacteria > Pseudomonadales > Pseudomonadaceae > Pseudomonas > Pseudomonas sp. GM_Psu_1. The sequence continues at coordinate 119,476 of NZ_JALNUX010000013.1, read as the reverse complement.
ACAGCGGAAAGCCACGCGACCTTCCAGTTTCTCGGCTTCATAGCCGGCAGCCAGCGCGGGTGACAATTCGGCGAGCAGGTGCAGGTTGCTCTGGTGTTCCGCCTGGCTGGGTTCGGTGTCGCTCCGGTCGAACACGAAGCTGGCGCCCAGGCAGTGCCGACCTTCCCGCGCCGGGGCGAGATAGCCTTCGCCGCAGACCACGGTGGCCAGCGCCTGGCTGTCCGGGGTTTCCGGCAGCGCGGACAACTGCCCGCGGATCGCCTTCAGCGGCAGGCCGGGCAGCAGCGTGCGGGCCTGGGCGGCGCTGGCCACCACGACCACCGTCGCCGTCAGCGGCTCGCCGTGGGTACTGGCCTGCCAGCCGTGCTCGGTCCGCTGCAGGGCGGTCACCTCGGTATGGGTGACCAGCTCGATATTCGGATGGGCCAGCCAGTGCGCGCACAGCGCCGGCGGATGTACCCAGCCTCCTTCCGGAAAGAATAGGCCCCCCGCCGTGAGACCGATTCCGGCCCTGTCGCTGGCGGCGTCGCTGTCCAGCGGCTGCAGCAGATCGGCGGGGAAGTGCGCGGCTAGTTGCGCCTGCCGCTGGGCGTCCTTGTCCGTCAGCGCCAGTTGCAGCACCCCGCAGGTTGACCAGGCTGCGCCAGGTGGCAGAGCCTGTAATTCGCGCAGGGTCAGGCCGAAGCCATCGAGTATCAGCCGACTGAGCGGGGTGTCATGGGCCGACAGCTTGAGATAGAGCACGCCCTGGGGATTGCCGGAGGCCTCCTGGGCGGGCGCCCCGTGGCGCTCGACGACCCGGACCTGCCAGCCGCGGCGGGCCAGGCTGGTGGCGGTGGCGCAACCGGCCAGGCCGGCGCCTATGACCAGGGCCGTGCGCGGGCCCTGGGGGCGCGGTGGGCGGGCATACCAGGGCACGGGGTCAGGGGCGACGGGGCGTTCCAGGGCGCCTGCCAGCATTTCGCGCTTGTGGCCGAAGCCAGGCACCTTGGCCATGGCGAAGCCGGCCTCGTTGAGACCACGGCGGACGAAGCCGGCGCAGGTAAAGGTCGCCAGGGTGGTGCCGGCATGGGACAGCCGAGCCAGCTCGGCGAACAGCGCGGGCGTCCACATCTCGGGGTTCTTGGCCGGGGCGAAGCCGTCCAGGAACCAGGCATCGCAACGGGCATCCAGTTCGGGCAGGCGCTCCAGCACATCGCCGACCAGCAGGGTCAGGGTGATGCGCCCGTCGCCCAGGATCAGCCGCTGGAAGCCTGGATGGATCGCCTGGTACTGCCGCTGCAGCGCTGCGCTGTAGGGGGCGAGTTCCGGCCAGAGACTCAGCGCCTGGGCGAGATCGGCAGCGGTCAGCGGAAAGCGCTCGACGCTGACGAAATGCAGGCGCGCTTCCTGTGGTGCCAGGGCGTCGAAGAGTTGCCAGGCGCAGAGGAAGTTGAGGCCGGTGCCGAAACCCGTCTCGCCGATGGTGAAGACTTCGCCCGGCACCAGCGCGGCGAAGCGTTCGGCCAGGCGATTCTGCTGCAGGAAGACATAGCGCGTCTCTTCCAGACCGCTGGCGCGGGAAAAGTAGACGTCGCCATAGGTGCGGGAGAGGGGTTGCCCGGAGGCATCCCAGTCGAGCTGGGCGTGCTGGAAATCGGTCATGAGCGGCGCGGCCTGGGATTCAGGGCGCGCAGTCTAAAGGATCGAGCGCAGGCGGTCAGACGTTGCTGACGGATTGGCGCATCAGGCCCTGAGAGGTCTGCAGCCGCTCGACGTAGCGATCGATCTGGTTGAGCGCTTCTTCGCGGCTGAAGAAGGGGCCTTCCAGGGTGCCCTCGCGGGTGGTGAAGAAAAACTGACCGTTGACCACGCTGACGCGCTCGCTACGGAAATGGGTGCTGGCACCGGGGTCGTCATTACGTTTGCCTAACATGAGAATCTCCTCCTCGTCTTGCCAACAGACCATGGCGAGCGCTGCGGGTTGCCCCGCTCGGCCAAATGGCGGTCCGTCGATCTTCCTTAGGTGTAGCACCCTAGCGGCCGCGGCGCCTGGGTGGAAAAAGCGCGACGAAATTGTGAGGGGCATCACGCAGCACAGGGCGTAGCCGCCGGACGATGGCCCTGGACGGGTCGTCTTTCGCGTTATAACCACAGCGTGATCCGATCTTTCCCGCCCGCTCTGGTGGGCGGCATAGTGCCGCTATCCCTACCTGCATCAGGAGAACTGCCAATGACCATCCGTCTGGGCGACATCGCCCCCGATTTCGAACAGGATTCCAGCCTGGGTCGCATCCGCTTCCACGAGTGGCTGGGCGACAGCTGGGGCGTGCTCTTCTCCCATCCGGCCGACTTCACCCCGGTCTGCACCACCGAACTGGGCCTCACCGCCAAGCTCAAGGACGAATTCGCCAAGCGCGACGTCAAGGTGATCGCCCTCTCGGTGGACGGCCTGGAATCGCACCAGGGCTGGATCAAGGACATCGAAGAAACCCAGGCGACCGCCGTGGGCTTTCCGATCCTGGCCGACGCCGATCGCAGTGTCTCGACCCTCTACGACATGATCCACCCCAATGCCAACGACACCCTCACGGTGCGCTCGCTGTTCGTCATCGATCCGCAAAAGAAGGTGCGGCTGTCGATCACCTATCCGGCCAGCACCGGACGCAATTTCGACGAGATCCTGCGGGTGATCGATTCCCTGCAGCTCACCGACAATCACAAGGTGGCGACCCCGGGCAACTGGAAGGATGGCGATGACGTGGTCATCGTGCCGTCGCTCAAGGACGAAGAAGAACTCAAGCGCCGTTTCCCCAAGGGCTACACCGCGGTGAAGCCCTATCTGCGCCTGACCCCGCAGCCCAATCGCTGACACCTGCGGTGACAAGAAAACCCCGGCTCCGGCCGGGGTTTTTGTTTTCTGGTTATAACCAAGTGCCTAAAGGATATTTTTAGGGAATAAGCACCCCTTGCTAAGGTCCGCTCATTCCTTTTCGAGCGGCGCGACACCGCTCCTTTTTATCCTGGAGGCGGCGATGCAGGTGGTGACTTTGGCGGGCAGTCCGGGAGCGCGGTCGCGCTCCACCGGCGTGCTGGATCTGGCAGCGAACTGGCTGCAGGCGCGCGGCGTGGAACTGTCGCGCTGGCGTATCCAGGACTTTCCCGCTGCCGACCTCATCGGTGCTCGTTTCGACAGTCCGCCAGTGGTGGAACTGATCGCCCAGTTGCAGGCCGCCGATGGCCTGGTGATCGCCACCCCGGTGTACAAGGCCTCCCTGGCCGGCGCCCTCAAGACCCTGCTGGACCTGCTGCCCGAACGCGCCCTGACCCATAAGGTGGTGCTGCCCCTGGCCACCGCCGGTTCCAGCGGTCACCTGCTGGCCATCGACTACGCGCTGAAGCCGGTGCTCTCGGCGCTCAAGGCCCAGGAAATCCTCAATGGCGTCTTCGCCGACGACAGCCAGGTCAGCTACACCGAGACCGGGGTCGCCCTGACCCCGGCACTGGAGCAGCGCCTGCACGAATCCCTCGAACAATTCCACGCGGCCCTGGTGCGGCGTCCCCAACCCCTGACCCCCGAGCTGCTGGCCGATCGCATCGGTCAGGCGCGCTGGGGCATCTGACCAGGAGCGTTAGTCATGCAGTTCTCCTTCACCCGTTCGCTGCTCGCCGTTTCCCTGCTGACCCTGGCCGCCGGCCTGGCCCAGGCGGAAGAGACGGTGCGCATCGGCTACCAGAAGTACGGCACCCTGATCACCCTCAAGGCCCGCGGCACCCTGGAGCAGCGCCTGGCCAAGGACGGCGTCAAGGTGCAGTGGACCGAATTCCCCGGCGGCCCGCAGCTGCTGGAAGGCCTCAACGTCGGCAGCATCGACTTCGGCGTGACCGGGGAGACCCCGCCGGTGTTCGCCCAGGCCGCCGGGGCCGATCTGGTCTATGTGGCCCACGAACCGCCAGCGCCCACCAGCGAAGCCATCCTGGTGCCCAAGGATTCGGCCATCCAGTCGCTGGCCGATCTCAGGGGCAAGAAGATCGCCCTGAACAAGGGTTCCAACGTCCACTACCTGCTGGTGCAGGCGCTGGCCAAGGCCGGCATCCCCTACCAGGACATCCAGCCGGTCTACCTGCCGCCCGCCGATGCCCGCGCCGCCTTCGAACGCGGCGCGGTGGATGCCTGGGTGATCTGGGATCCCTATCAGGCCGCCGCCGAGACCCAGTTGCAGGCGCGCACCCTGACCGATGCCACCGGCCTCGCCGACAACCACCAGTTCTATCTGGCCACCCGCAGCTTCGCCAAGGCCCATCCCGAACAGGTCGGCGCCATCGTCGACGAGGTGCGCTCGGTGGGCGAGTGGGCCAAGGCCCACCCCGACCAGGTCGCCGCCCAGGTGGCGCCGCTGCTGAACCTGCCGCTGGACACCGCCGAACGGGTGGTCAAGCGCCAGGGCTATGGCGCCCGCTTCATCAGTCCCGAGGTGGCGGCGCAGCAGCAGAAGATCGCCGACGCCTTCACCGCCCTCAAGTTGATTCCCAAGCCGCTGGTCATCCGCGACGTGGTGTGGACCCCGCCCGCCAGTCTGCAGACCGCTGCCGCCAAACCCTGAATTCGCCTGCTGGAGAAAGTCCCCATGAGTCTCGATATCTTCTGGTTCCTGCCGACCCACGGCGATGGCCACTACCTGGGTACCGCCGAAGGCGCCCGCGCCGTCGACCACGGCTACCTGACCCAGGTCGCCCAGGCCGCCGATCGCCTGGGTTTCGGCGGGGTGCTGATCCCCACCGGTCGCAGTTGCGAGGATTCCTGGCTGGTGGCCGCCTCGCTGATTCCGGTCACCCAGAAACTCAAGTTCCTGGTGGCCCTGCGCCCCGGGATCATCTCGCCCACCGTGGCAGCGCGGCAGGCGGCCACCCTGGATCGCCTCTCCGGCGGCCGGGCGCTGTTCAACCTGGTCACCGGCGGCGATCCCGACGAGCTGGCCGGCGACGGCCTGCACCTGTCCCACAGCGAAAGATACGAAGCCTCGGTGGAATTCACCCGCATCTGGCGTCGCGTGCTGGAAGGCGAGACGGTGGACTACGACGGCAAGCACATCCAGGTGAAGGGCGCCAAGCTGCTCTATCCGCCGCTGCAGCAACCGCGCCCGCCGCTGTACTTCGGCGGCTCCTCCGATGCCGCCCAGGACCTGGCCGCCGAGCAGGTGGAGCTGTACCTGACCTGGGGCGAGCCCCTGGACGCGGTGCGCGAGAAGATCGAGGCGGTCAGAGCCAAGGCCGCCGCCCAGGGCCGCACGGTGCGCTTCGGCATCCGCCTGCACGTGATCGTCCGCGAGACCAACGAAGAGGCCTGGAAGGCCGCCGACCGGCTCATCGCCAACCTGGACGATGCCACCATCGAAAAGGCCCAGGCCGCCTTCGCCCGCTTCGACTCGGTCGGCCAGCAGCGCATGGCCGCGCTGCACGGGGGCCGCCGCGACAACCTGGAGATCGCCCCCAACCTCTGGGCCGGTGTCGGCCTGGTGCGGGGCGGCGCCGGGACCGCGCTGGTCGGCGACGGTCCCACCGTGGCCGCGCGGGTCAAGGAATACGCCGCCCTGGGCATCGATACCTTCATCTTCTCCGGCTATCCGCACCTGGAAGAATCCTACCGGGTGGCCGAACTGCTGTTCCCGCACCTGCCGGTCAAGCGGCCGACCCAGGTGGAGGGCGCCAACTACGTGAGTCCCTTCGGCGAGATGGTGGCCAACGACATCCTGCCGCAGAAAGCGGCGCAGAGCTGAGGGGCGGGCATGAGCAGTACGACCGAACGTCAACTCCAGCGCCTGGCGCCCTGGGTGGTGCCGGTGGCCCTGATCGTCGCCTGGCAGCTGTCGGTGAGCAGCGGCCTGCTGTCCAGCCGCATCCTGCCGTCACCGGCGGCGGTGCTGGAAGCGGGCTGGAGCCTGGTCAAGAGCGGTGAGCTCTGGCAACACCTGGCCATCAGCGGCTGGCGTGCCGGTATCGGCTTCGCCATCGGTGGCAGCATCGGCCTGGCGCTGGGCTTCATCACCGGGCTGTCGAAATGGGGCGAGCGCCTGCTCGACAGCACCCTGCAGATGGTGCGCAACGTGCCGCACCTGGCGCTGATCCCGCTGGTGATCCTCTGGTTCGGCATCGACGAGTCGGCCAAGTTGTTCCTGGTGGCCCTGGGGGTGTTCTTCCCCATCTATCTCAACACCTACCACGGCATCCGCAACGTCGATCCGGCGCTGGTGGAGATGGCCCGCAGCTACGGCCTCTCCGGGGCGCGGCTGTTCTGGCACGTGGTACTGCCGGGCGCCTTGCCGGCCATCCTGGTGGGGGTGCGTTTCGCCCTCGGCCTGATGTGGCTGACGCTGATCGTCGCCGAGACCATTTCCGCCAGCTCCGGCATCGGCTACCTGGCGATGAACGCCCGGGAATTCCTGCAAACCGACATCGTGGTGCTGGCCATCCTGCTCTATGCCGTCCTCGGCAAGCTGGCGGATCTCGCCGCCCGCGGCCTGGAACGCGCCTGGCTGCGCTGGCACCCGGCCTATCAGAAGGGAGCCCACGCATGACCAGTCTGCAAGCCGTTCCGCCGCTGGCGCGGGGCATCGCCCTGAAGCTGCAACAGGTGGTCAAGACCTTTGGCGAGCGCACCGTGCTCCATGGGATCGATCTGGAGATCCCGGCCGGCCAGTTCGTCGCCGTGGTGGGCCGCAGTGGCTGCGGCAAGAGCACCCTGCTGCGCCTGGTGGCCGGACTCGACCGCGCCAGTGGCGGCACCCTGCTGGGGCAGGACGAACCCCTGGCGGAGCACCGCGAAGACACCCGGCTGATGTTCCAGGACGCGCGCCTGCTGCCCTGGAAACGCATCATCGACAACGTCGGCCTGGGTCTCAAGGGCGACTGGAAGCCCAAGGCGCTGGAAGCCCTGGAGGCGGTCGGCCTGGCCGATCGCGCCCAGGAATGGCCCTCGGCGCTGTCCGGCGGCCAGAAGCAGCGCGTGGCCCTGGCCCGCGCCCTGATCCACCAGCCGCGCCTGCTGCTGCTCGACGAGCCGCTGGGCGCCTTGGATGCCCTGACCCGCATCGAGATGCAGCAACTCATCGAGGGCCTCTGGCAGCGCCACGGCTTCACCGTGCTGCTGGTGACCCACGACGTGGGCGAGGCGGTGGCCCTGGCCGATCGCGTGGTGCTCATCGAAGACGGCCACGTCGGCCTGGATCTCGACGTCAACCTGGCGCGCCCCCGGGCCGCCGGCGATGCCCAACTGGCCCGCCTGGAAGCCGAGGTACTGGCCCGGGTGCTGCAGCAGCCGCTCAACCCCGATCTACCCGAAATCGTGCAACCCCTGCCCACGCAACTGCGCTGGGCCTACTGATCGATCACCCGAGGAGTTCTGCCATGACCATCAAGGCCATCAACGTTCGCAACCAGTTCAAGGGCACCATCAAGGAAATCATCGAGGGCTCGGTGCTTTCCGAGATCGACGTCCAGACCGCCGCCGGCATCGTCACCTCCGTCATCACCACCCGCTCGGTCAAGGAGCTGGAACTCCAGGTGGGCAGCGAGGTGATCGCCTTCGTCAAATCCACCGAGGTGTCCATCGCCAAGCTGTGAGGCGGCCCTGCTGGTGAGGAAACCCGCCCTGGTGGCGGGTTTTTTGTTGTGTACCTTTTGCCTTCGCCAAGCGGTAAGGAATGAGCGAGTATAGGAGTTGACGGGTAGGTACCATTCCCGGAATGGATCCGCAAGATCGGCTTTTGGCATTGCCCATGGAATGGATACTGAATTTTCTCTGGAGTTATCTATGCGCCAGCCTTGGCCTATGGGTGCTCCGTAAATTGACTCGCGGCCGTTTTCCAGAGAAGAACGCCTGGCTATCGGATGTACCCGAGGGGGTGGGATGCCTGGCGATACTCCTGGTGTTTGCGCTTCTGATTGGCGTCCTGCTGCTTTGGGTAACCACACGCGCCTCCACATGACGGCAGCATTTATAGGTTGGGTTGAGCGTAGCGAAGCCCAACGGGGAAGCTGATCCACGCATTGCCACGATTCTGCAACCTGGGTCGGTTCCAATGCCGCTTTTGCCTGGAGGAATGCGGGTGCGGCGACAAAGGGGCGTGGCCCTGCTGATGGCGCTCTGGGCGCTGGCCCTGGTGGCGGCCTTGTTGCCGGTGCTGCTGGCCGAAGGGCGGGCCGAACTGCAGCGGGCGCGGTTGCTGGAGCACGAGACCCTGGCGCGGGCGCTGGCGGCGGGCGCCGAGCAGGTAGTCACCCAGGGCCTGATACAGGCCGGGGCCCGCCAGCGTCCCGAGTTCTGGCAGAGCCTGAGGGGCGAGGTGCTGGCCTATGAGGTGGAGGGGGCCCAGGTCCGTGCCCAGCTGCGCGATCTGCACGGCTGCTTCAACGTCAACGCCCTGGCCGGCCCGGAGCGGGACCTGGCGTTACGGCAGCTGAAGCAGCTGCTGGCGCAGCGTCCGGGCGGCCTGGGCGAGCCCGGACTGACGGCTACGGCCTTTGCCGAGCGCCTCGCCGACTGGGTAGATGCCGACGGCGAGACCCGTGAATTCGGTCTGGAGAGTGCCGAGGCCCTGCGGCTGGCGCCGCCGCTGCTGGTGCCCAATCTGCCGCTGGCCGAGATCGGCGAACTGGATCGGCTGGAGCCGGCGCGCCCTGGTCGGCATCTGCACCTGCGTGAACTCTGTGCCCTGCCGGAAACCTCCGGCTGGCGCCTCAATGCCAATGCCCTGGGGCTGGGTCAGCTGGCGCTGCTGGAGGCGCTGTTTCTCGATGAGGTGCCGCGCGAGACGCTGCAACTGCTGATCACCGCGCGGCCCGCCCAGGGCTATGCCACGGTCGAGAGCCTGCGCGAAGCGCTGCCGGGGGTGGGGGAGGAGACCTTCAGCCTGCTGACCCAGCGGCTGATCCTCAACAGCGGCGACTTCCTGCTCGGGGTCGAGGTGAGTCGCGACGGCCAGGTCTTTCGTCAGGTGCGGCAGCTGGCGGCCCAGGGCGTGAGTCGCTGGGCTGCCGCGGTGCCGACGCAACGGGTGCGCTGGCTGGCGACACGGGACACCACGCTGTGGGTACCGGGGCCGGGTGGGGCGGAGGTGTTGCAGTAGCCTTGCGGTCCGGGCCGTAGCGTGGAAAACGGCGCAGCCTTTTCCACAGGTGATTCGTTGCCCGGGGCATGCCCTCACCCCAGCCCTCTCCCAAAGGGAGAGGGGGTTGTCGGAACAGACGATCCGCTCCATCAACGCTTGAACCGTAGCGTGGAAAACGGCGCAGCCTTTTCCACAGTTGAATCCGTAGCGCGGGGCATGCCCTCACCCCAGCCCTCTCCCAGGGGGAGAGGGGGTTGTCGGAGCAGGCGATCCGATCCATCAACGCCGGAGCCGTAGCGTGGAAAACGGCGCAGCCTTTTCCACAGGTGACTCCGTAGCGCGGGGCCTGCCCTCACCCCAACGCTCTCCCAGAGGGAGAGGGGGCTGTCGGAGCAGGCGAGCCGCTTTATCAATGCCAGATCCGTAGCGCGGAAAACGGCGCAGCCTTTTCCACAGGTGGCTCCGTAGCGCGGGGCATGCCCTCACCCCAATCCTCTCCCAGGGGGAGAGGGGGTTGTCGGAGCAGGCGATCCGCTCCATCAACGCCGGAGCCGTAGCGTGGAAAACGCTGCGCGGCTCTCCATGTGACGGGACGGATTTCGAATCCGCTGGAAGGCAAAAGGCTCCCGCGGTCGTCGCCAACCGGGGGAGCCGGGCTCTCGCCGACGCGATCAGACGCCGATGGGGCCGCCGTCGAGCTTCTGGATCACCACGGTGGAGGCGCGGGGACGCACCTTGGTGCCGGCCGGGGTGGCGTCGGTAGCGACTTCGCTGAACGGCCAGTTATCCGGGTGCTGGACGTTGATGAACATGGTCGTCAGGTCCGGGGTCCAGGTGATACCGGTGATCTCGCAGCCATTGGGACCGACCAGGAAGCGGCGCAGCGCGGTCTGGTTGGTGGCGGAAATGGCGACCTGCTTGCCGCTGCCATCCACCACCTGGGCCGGAATGACCGCCAGCAACTGGTCGTTGGTGTACTCGGCCACGGCGTTGTCGCTGTTGTCGGTCTCGATCCAGAGGATGCCGCGGCTGTCGAAGGCCAGGCCGTCGGGGCTGGCGAACTGGTTGAGTTCGGTCAGGCCCGAGCGGTTGATGTCGGGGGCCGCACCGGCGTCCGAGCCGAAGACGAAGATGTCCCAGGTGAAGTCGGTCTGGTTGCTGTTGTCCTTCCAGCGCACGATGTGGCCGTTGACGTTGGGTACCCGTGGGTTGGCGGCATTGGCCGAGGTGCGTGCCGAGTTGTTGGTGAGGGTGACGTAGACCTCGCCGGTGAAGGGGTTGACCGTGGTCCACTCCGGGCGGTCCATCGGGGTCGCGCCCACGGCGTCGGCGGCGCCGCGGGTGTTGAGGATGATGCCGGCCAGGTCGCCGTAGAGGGCGCCCAGGGTACGGCCGTCCTTGGTCGGCGCATTGACCGTCAGCGGCAGCCACTTGCCGTTGCCGCCGTCATCGAAACGGGCGACGTAGAGGGTGCCGTTGTCCAGGTACTTGGCGCCGATGGCCAGGCGATTGGCCGAATTGGCGTCGGCCGGATCCCAGGCAGCGGCGGAAACGAATTTGTAGATGTATTCGTTGCGCGAGTCGTCGCCCATGTAGAACGCCAGCGGCTGGCCGGCGACCGGGATGCCGTAGGCCGAGCCCTCGTGGCGGAAGCGACCCATGGCGGTGCGCTTGGTGGCCGGCGCGGCGCTGTTGTAGGGGTCGATCTCGACGATGTAGCCGTAGCCGCTGGCTTCGTTGCGGAAGTCCTGGGTCGCGCTGGCGCCGGTGGGGGTCAGGTCGAAGCGGCGGAATTCGTTGTCCACCTCGCTGGCGTCACCCGCCGGCGTCTCCCAGCCGTAGTTGCTCTTGTTGGTGATGCCGATGCGCTTCTGGTCGACCGGCAGGGTGCCCTTGTTGACGAAGATGCCCGGCCAGTTCTCCTCGCAGGTGAGGTAGGTGCCCCAGGGGGTGAAGCCGTTGCCGCAGTTGTTGTTGGTGCCGCGGGTGCGGGTGCCGTCGGGGGAGTAGGGGGTGACCAGATTGGCGTTGCCGCGCAGCGGACCGGCGATTTCCATGGGCGTGGCGCTGGTGAAGCGGCGATTCAGCGCGTCGTTGGTGACCACCTGCCAGATGCCGTTGACCTTGCGGATGCGGATCACCGCCGCGCCATGGGCATTGATCTCCTTGCGCACTTCCTCGGCTGGACGCTTGCCGTTGGTGGTGGTCGGGCCGTTGGGGTGCAGCACCTTCTGGTCGATGTATTCGTAGTTGATGGCCAGCAGGCCGTCGCTGCTGGAATTGTTCAGCGGGAAGAAGTGCATGCCGTCGTGGTGCATGCCGGCGGCATTGGCCTGGTCGGTGGAGGTGTTGCTGCCGTCGCTGCGCCAGGCGTTGGCCAGGTTGTTCAGCGGGGTGCCCCAGGGCGCCAGGGTGCGGGCGCTGTAGCCAGAGGCCAGGACGATGGCGTCGAGTCGGGCGCCGCGGATGGATTCGAAGCCAAGCTTGAGCTGCGGCGCCGGGGCCGGCTGGCTGGGGGCCGGATCGTCGTGCGAGCCGCCACCGCCGTCGAAGCAGGCGGTCAGGCCACCGCCGGCGATCATGGCGATGGCGGCACCCAGACCGCCCTTCATGACGCTGCGGCGCGACAGGTAACGGTCGACGACGGCATCCAGCGGTTCGTTGCCGCTTTCGTTGCGGTTACGGTCGTCGCTCGTGAAAGTGCTCATGCGCAAAGCTTCCTTGGTTGATCACGGGAGCCGGCGACTTTAGGAAGCCTCTGTGATGGTCTGGTGACTGAAAGGTTACAGCCGGTCATTTCCCGCCAGTCGCGCTGTAACAGTTTGTAACCTGCTGTTTTGTCATGAATTTGTAGCTTTTCGCCGCCTAGGATGCCGCCCTCATTTAAGCGCGCAAGGCAGACATCGGATGGGCAACTGGGCACGACGCCAGGTCTTGGGTTGGCTCGCGGCGGGCGCCACGGCACCCCTGCTGGGTGGCTGTGCCCGGGGTTTTTCCGCCAGTCCGGCGGACACCGATCTGCAGCTGCTCTATGTCGCCGACACCCTGGATGCCCGCGAACCCGGCTGGCCGGTGGTGCCGCGGGTGCGGCTCGGGCCGGCCGGGCGGATCGGCGCCGCGCCCTGGCGTACCGGCGCCGACGCGGCTCGTCTCGCTCCCGCGCTGGCACCGCTGCTGGATGCCGGGCGTGGCGACGGCCAGCGCTATGGTGGCTATGCCGCCCTGGCCTGCCAGCTGACCCAGTTGCGCACCCGCCAGGGCGCGATCCGTAGCCTGACCCTGGAAAACGGCCAGTGCTGGAACGGCAGCGGCCTGACCCAGCTGACCCGCGGCGAGGCCGGGGTCGAGGGCAGCCGGTTGCTGGGCAGCGAGGTCCGCGTCAGCAGCGACGAACGCCTGCTCTGGCCCGAGCGCAGCGCCGCCCTCTATCGCCGTTATGGTCGCCCGGTGCTGGGCGCCACCCTTACCGAAGAACAGCGCACCACCCTGGGCGTCGCCCCCTTCGCCCTGATCGAGCGCGACGGGGTGCGCATCGCCCTGGTCGGCGTGACCGATCCCTATGCCAGCGACCAGCAGGCGCCGCTGGCCGACTGGTATGCCCGGCTGCGTCCGGTGCTGGCCGAAGCCCGGGGCAAGGCCGATCTGCTGGTGGTGCTGGCCGATGTCGGCAGCGGGCCGGGCCTGTGGCTGGCCGAGCGGCTGGAGGAAGCGGACCTGCTGCTCTGCGCCCGCGGCCAGGATCTCTGGCCGGAACTGATCCCGGTGATGCGCGGCAGCGGGCGTCCGCTGCCGGTGTGCCTGCCGGGCTGCCGCGGCGTCGGTATCTTCGAGATCCGCTGCCGGGGCGGTCGCGACGGCTGGCGCCTGGACGCCGTCTTCCATCCGGTGCAGGCCGAGCGCGTCTCGGATCGAGCCCTGCTGGAACATTATCAGCGGCAACTGGCGCAGGCCCGGGCGCCCCATGCCGGCTGGCTCGACCAGCACCTGGCACGGGCGCCGGTGGACCTCTGGCGCCGCGACCTGCTCGGCGGCAGCTGGGATGCCCTGATCGCCGCGGCCCTGGGCGGTGGCGATGCGCAGCCGGTGCTGCTGCCAGGGCTGAGATATGACCTGCCCCTGCGGCGGGGCGACTGGATCACCCGCGAGCACCTGATCGCCCTCTGTGGCGGCCACGAGGCCACGGTGCTGGATCTGCCCACCTCGGCGGACGGTCTGCGCACGCTCCTGGAAGAGGCCGCCGACAACCGCTTCGGCGAACCCCTGCTGCTGGACAACAGCCAGGATCTGCCGCGGCTGCTGGGCGTCCCGTGGACCTGCCGCTACGGCGCGCCGCGTGGACAGCGCATCGGACCGCTGCAGGCACCCCTGGGCGCCTCCTTTACCTCTCGCACCTTTGCCCTGGGGCGTGAACTCGGCACCGGCGAGGCGCTGTGGCAGCGCCTCGAAGCCTATCTGCGCGCCCGGCCCGCCGACTGGGGCCTGGCACCCCTGGCGCCGCCACGCCTGGAGTTCGTCGAAGGCCATCCGGGCTGGCATCCGCTGGCTGCCTTGCGCCGCCGTCTGGAGTCGCTGGCCTGATGGCGCGCCTGCTCATCCATCCCCTGGCGCTGCGGCTGCTGACCCTGCTGTGGCTGGGCATCGCCGCCTGGCTGGCGGCCCGGGTGGTCTGCGACCTGCGCCTGCTGTGGCTGCCGACGCCCGCGCCCAGCGCCCAGGTCGAGACGGCACCGGCGGCCGATCTGCTTGCCGGCCATTGGCGCGCCGCCAGCCAGGCCGCACCCAGCAGCCTGCCGATCCAGTGGGTCGGGGCGATCAAGGCGGTGCCCATCGACGGCTCGGTGGTGGTGCTGCGCCACGGCGATCGCCAGCTGTCCCTGGTGCTGGGCGACAGCCTGGCGCCCGGTCTGGTGCTGACCGCCATCGACGCCCAGGGCCTGGTCTTTACCCGCGGCGATCGCGAAGAGCGGTTGCCCTGGCCGGCGCCGCGCGAACTCGTCGGGCTCGCCGCCAGCGGTACGGCCAAGCCGGCGCCGGTCAAGGCCGCGCCCCTGCCGAGCGCGGAGGAGGGTGACCTGGCCAGCCTGCTCAGGCGCATTCGCGCCACCCCGGTGCGCGAGCATGGCGAGCTGACCGGCTACCGCCTGCAACCCGGCGCCGAACCGGCCTTCTTCAGTGGCCTGGGCCTGGAGCCCGGCGACGTCCTGCGCCGGGTGGACGCCGTCCCCGTGGCCGATACCCGGGCGCTCCTGCAACGCCTGCCGCACTGGCGCGCCACCGGCGCCCTGACCCTGGAACTGGAACGTCAGGGCCGCGCCCTGGCCCTACCCGTGAGACTGTCCCTGTGAAGAAACGCAGCTATTGCGGCCTGCTCCTCGCCTTCTGGCTGCTCGGCGCCCAGGCCGAACAACGCTTCGAGGTCAACTTCGAGAACACCGAGATCGATCTGTTCATCGAAAGCGTCGGGCGCATCACTGGCACCAACTTCGTCATCGACCCCCGGGTGCGCGGCACCCTGACGGTGCGCAGCGCCCAGCCCCTGGCCGCCGACGATGTCTATGCCCTGGCCCTGGCCCAGTTGCGCGCCAACGGCTACGCCGCGGTGGAGCTGGACGACGGCAGCGTGAAGATCCTGCCCGATCAGGCGGCGCGCACCGAACCGCTGCCGGTGGAGCTGGATGACGGCGCCCCGGCCAAGGCCGGGGCCGGCGATACCGTGGCGACCCGGGTGTTCGCCGTGCGCGGTGGCAATCTCGAACAGCTGCTGGGCATCGTCCGTCCGCTGATGGACGCTCGGGTCGGGGTGGCCACGCCCTATCCGGCCAGCAACCTGCTGGTGGTGACCGACTGGCGCAGCAACCTCAGTCGCATCGGTCAGCTGCTGACGCGGCTGGACCGCGGCCGCGACGAGCCGGTGGAGATGATCACCCTGCGCCATGCCCAGGCGCGCGACACCGCGCCGCTGGTGGAGCGGCTGCTGGCCAGTCGCGGCCAGGCCGGTGGTGGTGTCCAGGTGCTGGCGGACGCCCGCAGCAATGCCCTCATGGTGCGCGGCGACGAGGCCGTGCGCCGCCAGGTGCGCCGGCTGGTGGCCGAACTGGACGTCTCCCGCGATGCGGCCAGCGACACCGAGGTGGTCTATCTGCACCACGCCAAGGCCGGCGAGGTGGTCAAGGTGCTGCGCGGCCTGAGCGGGGAGGTCACCCAGGAGGCACGGGTGGAGATTCCCGCGGCGCCCGCCCCTGGTAATACCACCCCTACGGAAGGTGGAGCGGAAGGGGAAGCCCCGCTGCCCAAGGGCGGCGGGACGCTGGCGCCGGGGGCGCCCGGTATTCGTCTGGAAGCGGACCTGGGGACCAACTCCATCGTGCTGATCGGTCCGCCACGGGAGCTCGCCGGCTACAAGCGCATCATCAGCCAGCTGGATATCCGCCGCGCCCAGGTGGTGGTGGAGGCCATCATCGCCGAGATCACCGACACCAAGGCCAACCAGCTGGGTGTCCAGTGGCTGTTTCTCGACCGCAACGGCAACCTGCCGGCGGGCAGCGTCAACTTCACCAACGGCACGCCCATCAACGGCATCGCCGCCGCCGCGGCCAACCAGGACACCACCGCCCTGGGCAGTCTGCTGTCGGGCATGCAGGGCATCTCCGCCGGGGTCGGGCGCATCGGCGGCAGCGGCTTGAATTTCGTTACCCTGCTGCAGGCCATGCGCAGCGAGAGCGGTTTCAACCTGCTGTCGACGCCGACGCTGCTGACCCTGGACAACGCCGAGGCCTCGATCATGGTCGGCCAGGAGGTGCCCTTCGTCACCGGTTCGGTCACCAGCAACAACGCAAACCCCTACCAGACCATCGAGCGCCGCGAGGTGGGGGTCAAGCTGCGCCTCAAGCCGCAGATCAACGAAGGCGACACCGTGCGCATGGAGATCGTCCAGGAGGTCTCGTCGCTGGCCGACAACGTGCGCGCCAGCGACGTGGTCACCAACAAGCGCGAGATCAAGACCACGGTGATGGTCGAGGACAACGGCCTCATCGTCCTCGGCGGCCTGATCAGCAACGAGGGCAACGACAGCGACCAGCGGGTGCCGCTGCTGGGCGACGTGCCGGTGCTGGGCAATCTGTTCAAGTCGCGTACCCGCTCCAGCACCAAGCAGAATCTGGTGGTGTTCATCCGTCCGCGCATCCTGCGTGATCCGGCGCTGGTGCAGCAGATCAGCGAAGACAAGTATCGCGGCATGCGCGCCGCCGCCCCGGCCGCTGCCTTGCCGGCCACCCCGCCGGGCAGTCGCGGCGCGCCCACCCTGCAGAGTCTCTATCCCTCGGCGCGGGCGCGCCTGGACGGCCTCTGATGACACCGACGCTGCCCTATCGCCTGGCGCGCCAGGCCGGTATCGCCCTGGCCGCCGCGCCCGACGGCTATCGGCTGCTGTGCCGCACGGATGCCGACCTGGCCCTGCTGCAGGAGGTGCAGCGCCGCCATGGTCCCCCCCTGGGCTGCGACTGGCTGCCCCGCGAGGTCTTCGAGCAGCGCCTGGGGCCGCTCTACGAAGCCGGCCAGGCCACCAGCGAAGCCCTGGTGGAAGGCCTGGGCGAGACCGTCGACCTGGCCGGGCTGATGGAGGAGTTGCCGCGGGTCGAGGACCTGCTCGACAGCGCCGGCGAGGCGCCGGTGATCCGCCTGATCAACGCCCTGTTCGCCGAGGCCCTGCGCCTGGACGCCTCCGACCTGCACGTGGAGACCTTCGAGCAGGCGCTGGTGGTACGGGTGCGGGTGGATGGGGTGCTGCGCGAATTGCTGCGCCCGCCGCGGGCCCTGTCGGCCATGCTGGTGTCGCGGATCAAGGTCATGGCGCGGCTGGACATCGCCGAGAAGCGCCAGCCCCAGGACGGCCGCATCACCCTGAGGGCCAGCGGCCGGGACGTGGACATCCGCGTCTCGACCCTGCCCGGCGTCCACGGCGAGCGGGTGGTGATGCGCATCCTCGACAAGCAGGCCAGCCTGCTGGAGCTGCCGCGCCTCGGCCTGCCGCCGGCCATAGACACTGGCCTGCGTGGTGCCCTGGCCCAGCCCAACGGCATCCTGCTGGTGACCGGGCCGACCGGCTCGGGCAAGACCACCACCCTCTATGCCAGCCTGGGCCTGCTCAACGAGGGCAGCCGCAGCATCCTCACCGTGGAAGACCCGGTGGAATACGCCTTGCCCGGCATCGGCCAGACCCCGGTCAACCCCCGTGCCGGCCTGACCTTCGCCAGCGGCCTGAGGGCCATCCTGCGCCAGGATCCGGACGTCATCATGATCGGCGAGATCCGCGACGTGGAGACTGCCGGCATCGCCGTGCAGGCCAGTCTCACCGGTCACCTGGTGCTCTCCACCCTGCACACCAACAGCGCCCTGGGCGCCATTACCCGGCTGCGCGACATGGGCGTGGAGCCCTTCCTGCTGGCCTCCAGCCTCAAGGGGGTGCTGGCCCAGCGGCTGGTACGGCGGCTCTGTGGCTGCGCTGCCTGGCGTCCGCTGCGCCCGGCCGAGCAGGCGCTCCTGCCGGGGCTGGCCGGCCTCGAACGGCTGCGCGAGCCCCAGGGCTGCGCGGCGTGCAACGGCAGTGGCTATCGCGGTCGCCTGGGGCTCTATGAATTCGTCGCCCTGGACGCCGAACTGGCCGAGCTCATCTATCGAGGCGCCGGTGAAGGCGAGATGGCGCGACTGCTGGAAGGCCGCCGCGCGACCCTGGCCGAGGGCGCCCTGGCGCGCCTGGCGGCGGGCGAGACCAGCCTGGCGGAGGTGCTGCGTGCGGTGCACCAGTAACGCCCTCGGCGGAGCGCTGCGCTGATGCCGGCCTACCGCTACCTGGCGCTGGACGGCGACGGGCGTCGCCAGCGCGATGTCATCCAGGCCGAAAGCGAGCGCCACGCCCGCCAGCTGCTGCGCGAGCGCGGCCTCTTTCCCCGCGAGGTGCAGGCGAGCGGTCCGGTGCGCGGCGCGCGCGGTCGCGGCGGACGGCTGGACGCCAACAGTCGCACCGATTTCACCCGCCAGCTGGCGACCCTGGTGGGCGCCGCCATTCCCCTGGCCGAGGCCCTGCAGATGCTCGAGCGCCAGAGTCGCCAGGCGGCGCTCAAGGCCTTGCTGCTGGATCTGCTGGGCCAGGTGCGCGAGGGCTACACCCTGGCCGACAGCCTGGGTCGCCATCCCGGCACCTTCGATCCGCTGTACCTGACCCTGGTGGCCGCCGGGGAGCGGGCCGGGCGCCTGGGCCCGGTGCTGGAACGCCTGGCCGACTATCTCGAACGGGTGCAGCGCCAGCGCCACAAGGCGCGTACCGCGCTCATCTATCCCCTGGCGCTGGCCCTGGTCTCCATCGCCGTGGTGGCCGGCCTGATGACCTTCGTGGTGCCCAAGCTCACCGAGCAATTCATCCACAGTGGCCTGCAATTGCCCTGGATCACCCGCGCCCTGGTGGCCGTCAGCGATGGCCTGCTGGTCTTTGGGCCCTGGTTGCTGGGTCTGCTGGTGCTGGCCGGTGTCGGTCTGCAGCGCCTGCTGCGCCAGGTCCTGTGGCGGCGACGCTGGCATCGCCAGCTGTTGCGCCTGCCGCGCCTGGGCGAGTTGCTGCGCACCCTCGACAGCGCCCGCCTAACCCGCAGCCTGGCGATCCTGGTCGGCAGCGGCATCCCGGTGCTCGAAGGCCTGCAGGTCAGTCGTGCCACCCTGAGCAACCAGGTCCTGGGTGACGCCCTGGACGCCGCCATCGAGCAGGTCACCGCCGGTACCGGCCTCGGCCGGGCGCTGGATCGCCCCGCGGTGTTTCCGCCGCTGCTGGTGAACATGGTCGCCAGCGGCGAGGCCAGCGGCACCCTCGACGCCATGCTGGAGCGGGTTGCGGATGCTCAGGAGCGGGATTTCAACCAGCAGGTGGACCTGGCCCTGGCGCTGTTCGAACCGGTGCTGATCCTCATCCTCGGCGGCGTGGTGCTGGCCATCGTCCTCGCCATCCTGCTGCCCATCATGCAGCTCAACCAGGCGCTCAACCTCTGATGCACCCCAAGGAGACTTTCGCGATGCGCTCTCATGCCGTACCCGCCCGCCAGGCCGGCTTCACCCTCATCGAGATCATGGTGGTGATCTTCATCATCGGCCTGCTGGTGGCCATCGTCGCGCCCAATGTGCTGGACAACCAGGACAAGGCCATGCAGCAGAAGGCCCGCGCCGATCTCGCCAGCCTGGAGCAGGCGCTGGACATGTACCGCCTGGACAACCTGCGCTATCCCACCGCCGAGCAGGGCCTAGCCGCCCTGGTGAGCAAGCCGACCCAGGCCCCCGAGCCGCGCAACTACCGCGCCGACGGCTATATCCGCCGCCTGCCGGAAGACCCCTGGGGCGCCGCCTATCGCTATCGCATCCCCGGCGAACATGGCCGAGTGGATCTCTACAGCCTCGGCGCCGACGGTCGCGAAGGCGGCGAGGGCAGCGACGCCGACATCGGCAACTGGACCCTCTGAGCTGCCATGCCGGGGCGCCAGGGCGGTTTCACCCTGCTGGAGCTGATGGTCGTGCTCTTGATCGTCGGCCTGCTCACCGCCGTAGGCGTGGCGCGCCTGGGCGGCGGCAGCCCGGCCGGGCAGTGGCGCCTGGAAAGTCTGGCGGGCGACTTCCAGCTGGCGCGGGACACCGCCCGCCGCAGCGGCCGCATCCTCGGCTGGCAGGCCGACGCCACCGGCTTTCGCTATCTGCAACTGGTGGCCGACACCCGCGGGCCACGCTGGCAACCCCTGGCCAGTGCCGATCTGCCGGACGGGCGCTGGCCGAGTGGTCTGCAACTGGCCGAGCCGGTGAGTGCCCAGCCGCGGCTGATCTGGTGGCCGAATGGCGATACCCAGGGCCAGCGCCTGGCCTTTGCCGAAGACGAGCGGCAGTGGCTGCTGGTGGTCGACGGGCGCGGCCGCGCCTCGGTGGAGCGGCCATGAAGCAGACCGGTTTCACCCTGCTGGAGGTGCTGGTGGCCCTGGCCATCGTCGCCTTCATGGCGGTGGGCGTCAGCCAGGTGATCGGCCAGCGACTGGACATCGCCGGGGTCGCCCAGTCCCGCGAGCTGGCCCAGCTGTGCGCCCGCGAACTCACTGCCCGGGCGCAGGTGGAGGGCCTGGCCACCGGCCAGGGCGAGTTGAACCAGGGTGGCGAACGCTGCTACTGGCGCCTGGAGGGCGCAAGCGGCCCCCTCGGCGGGCGGCTGACGCTCTATGCCGATGCCGCGCTCAGTCGAAGCCTGGGCGACTGGCCGATCCAGGCCGGAGTCCAGCCATGAGAAACCAGGCGGGCATGACCCTGATCGAGGTGCTGCTGGCCATCGCCCTCACGGCGCTGCTCGCCGTCTTGCTCGGCAGTCTGGTCAATCTCTGGCTCGACGCCCGCGGTCGCCTGGCCGCGCGGGAATCGACCAACGCCCGGGTGCTGGACCTCTGCGGCCTGCTGGAGCGGCGCCTGGGTGGTCTGGTCCTGCGCCCGCTGCAGGAGCACCGGTTGCCGCTGCACAACGCCCTGCTGGACTGGCGCCCCGCCGAGAACCGCCTGGACTGGGTCGCCCTGGACAGCCTGCCGCTGAGTGCGGGGCAGGGCGCCGGTCGCCTGCGCCGCCAACGCCTGGAATGGGATGCCGCCCAGGAACGGCTGCGACTCTGGCGCAGTGCCGAGCTGGATGCGGTGGAGGCCCCGGTCTGGCAACCGGTGTTCGATCAGCCCGGCGTCGAGCGCCTGCAACTGGAATTCCACGGCGGCGGTCGTTGGCTCGCCTATCCGCCCCCGGCCGAACCCGCCAACGGGGTACGGCTGACCTTTACCCTGCAGGGTGCCGGCTATGTCTGTACCTTCGCCCTGCCTCAGACAGGTTGACCCCATGCTCGCCTCCCTCCCGCTCGCGCGCCTGCTGCCCCTGCTGCGCCGCGACCTCAGCCCCGCCCACAGCTCCACGCGGCTGCTCCTGCGTACGCGGCGACCCGGTCCGCCGGGCCCGGACAATCCGCTGGTGGCCGCGCGCCTTCAGGACGGCCAGCTGCAAGCCGCGGCAGCGCTGCCCGCGTCCGCCCAGCCGATGACCCTGCTGCTGCATGGCGAAGACTGCAGCCTGTTCGATGTCGCCGCGCCCAAGGGGCTGCGTCCGCACGAATGGGGCCTGCTGCTGGAGGACCAGCTGCTGGCGGACGCCAGTGACCAGCACCTGGTCTGTCTGGGGCGCACCCCGGGTCGGCTGCGCCTGCTGGCACTGGATCGGGCGCTGCTGGAGGCCTGGCGGGAGCACTGCGCCGCCTGCGGCTGGACGGTGGCGGCCTGCTGGGTCGACTTCCAGCTGCTGCCCGAGCCCACCGCCGAGAGCGGGATCGGAATGCGCCTGGGCGAAGGCCTGAGATTCAAGACCCGCCTCGAGGGCCACGAGGTCTGGCTGACCTGGCCGCACGCCCTCGAAGCCAGTCTGTCGCCCGCCCTGGCCGCGCTGCTCGAAGCCGGGCCCGAGGCCTCCCGCGATCCGCTCTGGCCCCGGCCCGCCGCAGGTCTCGCGCCCCTGGATCTCTGGCCGCGCCAGGGCCAGCGTCGCAGCCGACCCGCGCTGGGCCTGCCGCGTCCACTGGTGCTGGGCATGGCCGCGGCCGCGGTGCTGGCGATCCTGCACCTGGGCCTGCAACAGGTCCAGCAGTGGCGACTGGCCCAGCTCGACCGGGCCTATGTCGCCCAACGGCTGGGTCTGGCCAGCGACCGTCTCGAGGCCGGCCGCGCCGAACGCGAACTCCAGTTGGCCAGCCGCACCCGGCGGCAGCTGGAGGGCCAGTGGCGCCTCTGGCAGCGCCTCAGGGAGCCCCTTGGCGCCGCCCTGACCAGCGCACCAGGGCTGCGTCTGGTGGAGTGGTCGCTCGATGAGCAGGGTATCCAGCTGGTGCTGGAAGGCCCCGCCAGTCTGGACAAGACCTTGCGCAGCCGACTCGGCGAGGAATTCGCTACCCTGCAGTGGCAACGGCAGGCCGGGCGTCTGACCCTGCGCCTGGCAGTCCCGACGGAGAAACGACCATGAGCACCCTCTTGCAGCGCTGGCAGCGGTTGCCTGCCGAACGCCAGCGACTGGCCCTCGGCGGTCTGGTCATTCTGCTGCTGGCCGCCATCCTCTGGCTGCGCCCCACACCCGGCGGCCGACCGGCTTCGGTGGACTGGGTCCGCCTTGCCGCAGAGGCCCGGGCACTGCCGGTCGCCCAGCCGCTGCAGGAAGCGGACTGGCGCGCTGCGGTAGGTGGGGTGACCTTCAGCGCCCTGACCCTGGCCGAGCCGGTCTGGCACCTGCGTGGCGAGGCGGCCGATATCTTTGCGGTGGAACGGCTGCAGGCCTGGGCGCGGGCACGTGGCTGGTTGCCGCAGACCCTCAGGATTCGCAGCCAGTCAGGGGGCGTGGCCTTCGAACTGGATGTCCTGGCGGTGCTGGTGGGGCGGACGCCATGATGCGCTGGCTCGCGCGCCTGGTCGTTACCCTGTTCGCCCTGCTGATCTTCGCCCTGGGCTGCCTGCTCTATTGGCCCGCGGCGGACTGGCTGCCGCGGCTGCTACCGCCCCAGGTCACCCCGGTGGGGCTGCAGGGTTCCCTGCTGGGCGGCGGCATGCAGCGCCTCGACTGGCCGGGCGGCGGTGCCGGACCCTGGCAATGGCAGCTGCGCTGGCCGGGCCGGTTGCAGGTCAGGATCGGCGAGGCCGAGGCTGCGCCCTGGGGCATGGTCCTCAGCGGCTGGCCCTGGCGGTGGCAGGCCGATCTCGCCGGAGGTGACCTGCGCTGGCTGCAGGCGCCGGGCAGCGCGCTGCTCGCCGGTCGGCTGGTGGGCGAGGTACGCCTGGCAGGCAGTTGGCGACGTTGCCAGGCGGCGGGTGGCGGATGGCAGGGCGATGGCCTGCAGCTCCTGGCGCCCCGGCGTCTCGCCCTGGGCGAGTCCCGGTTGCAGGTGGATTGCCAGACGGCGCCCTGGCTGCAGGGCGTCTTCGAGCGCACCGGCCAGCATCGCCTGGAACTGCGCCTGAGCCTGGCCAACTGGCGCGGGCAGGTGCAGGGCACGGCACAGCCCGGCAGCGACATGGCGTCGGTGCTGCAGAGCATCGGCTGGCTCAGGCCCGGGCAGAGCCAGGTGATGGGGCGCTTCTGAATCTGGAAGGGCAGGGATCAGGCGACGCGCAGGCCCTGGCTCGACCCCAGCTTCGCCAGGTGGAGCAGGCCTTCCTCCCACTGCCGATGCCCGGAGCGTGTGTTGATATGGCCGGCACCGGGCAGGATATCCAGTTCGCTGCCCCAGGCCTGGGCCAGGGCTTCGGCCCGCGGCAGGCTGATGGCAGGGTCGTTGTCCGAGGTCACCACCCGCGAGGGGAAGGGTAACGGTTGGCGTGGCAAGGGGGCGAAACCCACTAGCTCCACGGGGCAACCCGGACGTTCGACATCGGCCGGCGCCACCAGCAAGGCCGCCAGCACCCGCTGCCGGCGGGCCACCGGCGCGCTGGCCGCCCAGCGGGCGACGGTCACGCACCCCAGGCTATGGGCGATCAGCACCACCGGCGCATTGGCCTGGGCGATGGCCGCGTCGAGAGCGGCGACCCAGCGCTGCGGATCGGGACGCTGCCAGTCGTCCTGTTCGACCCGACGGGCATCCGGCAGGCGGTGTTGCCAGTGGGTCTGCCAATGCTCGGGACCGGAGCCTTGCCAACCGGGAAGGATGAGATAGCGGGTCATGGCGGTGCTCCGCGGGGGAAGGGGAGCATCGATAGTGCCGACGGTTGATCCGCAGGAGAAAGAATAAAAGGCGCTTTGGTTATGCCTTACGCCTTGGTATGCAGTGGCGGAATCGCGATCGTGGCGGTTCGCCGATGCGACCGCTCCTACGGAAATATCTGTCTTGTGTAGGAGCGGCCGCGTCGGCGGACCGCCATGGCCGCGATCAAAAAACCCAACTACTCGTTCCGCCCCAACCGCTCCACTTCCTGCAGCCAGCGCAGCCGCTGCTCCTCGTCCGCCGCCCGCACCGGCGAATACTCGTGCACCTGCAGCACCTGGATGCCGCAGGCTTCGAGGCCTTCCTGGATGCCCTGGCGATGGGGCGCCTGGTTGCGCAGGCGCTGCCAGGGGGAGGGCGGGGTGTCGGAGGTGACCAGCAGCTCGGCGCTGCGGCCGGTCAGCAGCGGCTCGCCGCCCCAGGTCTGATCGCGCTGGGCGAAGGCGAAGCCCGGTTGCAGCACGCGCTCGAGAAAGCCCGCCAGCACCGCCGGCAGGCCGTTCCACCACACCGGGTAGATGAACACCAGATGCTCGGCCCAGTGGATCTGCCGCTGGGCTTCCAGCAGATCCGGCTCCAGCGTCTGCGAGAGGTCATAGCCCTCGCGCAGCACCGGATCGAACTGGGCGTCGGCCAGCTTGAGCTGGCGTACCACCTGGCCACTGGCCTGGGCGCCCTGGACATAGGCGTCGGCCAGCGACTGGCAGAAGCTGGTCCGCTTGGGATTGCCCTGGATGACCAGCAGGCGCCGGCCATCCCCTTCCAGCGGCGTGGCGCCGCGTGCCTCAGCCACGGCCACCGGCTTCCAGCATGGTTTCCGGACGTACCCACTCGTCGAACTGCGCATCGGTCAGGTAGCCGAGCTCCAGCGCGGCGGCGCGCAGGGTCTTGTTCTCGGCATAGGCCTTCTTGGCGATCTCGGCGGCCTTGTCGTAGCCGATGTGCGGGTTGAGCGCCGTCACCAGCATCAGCCCCTGTTCCAGGTGCTCGGCCATCTTGTGCTCGTCCGGCTCCATGCCGGTGACGCAATGGGTGTTGAAGTTGCGGCAGCCATCGGCCAGCAGGCGAATGGATTCCAGCACGTTGTGGGCGATCACCGGCTTGTAGACGTTGAGCTGCAGATGGCCTTGGCTCGCGGCGAAACCCACGGTGACGTCGTTGCCGATCACCTGGCAGGCCAGCATCGACAGGGCCTCGCACTGGGTGGGATTGACCTTGCCCGGCATGATGGAGCTGCCCGGTTCGTTGGCCGGCAGTTTGACCTCGGCGAAACCGGCGCGCGGACCGGAGCCCAGCAGGCGCAGGTCGTTGGCGATCTTCATCAGGGCCACGGCCAGGGTCTTGAGGCCGCCGTGCAGGGCCACCAGCGGCTCATGGCCGGCGAGGGCGGCGAACTTGTTCGGCGCGGTGACGAAGGGCAGACCGGTAAGTTCGGCGATTTCCTTGGCGATGGCCTCGTCGAAGCCCTTGGGCGCGTTGAGACCGGTGCCCACGGCGGTGCCGCCCTGGGCCAGTTCCAGGACCGCCGGCAGGGCGTTGCGGATGGCCCGCTCGGCCAGATCCAGCTGGGCGACAAAGGCCGACAGCTCCTGGCCGAAGGTCACCGGGGTGGCGTCCATCATGTGGGTGCGGCCGGTCTTGACCAGGTTCTGGTAGCGTGCCGATTGCAGCGCCAGGCCGCCGGACAGCTCGGCGATGGCCGGCAGCAGGTCGTTCTGCACCGCCAGGGCGGTGGCGATGTGCATGGCGGTGGGGAAGCAGTCGTTGGAGCTCTGACCGCGATTGACGTGGTCATTGGGATGGACCGGCTTCTTGCCGCCCATGCCGTTGCCGGCCAGCTCGTTGCTGCGCCCGGCGATGACCTCGTTGACGTTCATGTTGCTCTGGGTGCCGCTGCCGGTCTGCCAGACCACCAGGGGAAACTGGTCGTCATGGAAACCGTCGAGGATCTCGCTGCTGGCCTTCTCGATCAGGGTGGCAACGTCTTCCGGCAACTCGCCGAGGCGCAGATTGACCCGCGCGGCCGCCTTCTTCACCGTCGCCAGGGCATGCACCACCGCCAGCGGCATCTGCTGGTTGCCGATGGCGAAGTTTTCCAGCGACCTCTGGGTCTGGGCACCCCAGTAGACGTCGTCGGCTACTTCGATGGGGCCGATGCTATCGGTTTCGGTGCGGCTCATGGTGGTCTCCGTTGATGAGGTAGGGTCCAACTAACTTGGGCAGCAGGTTAGCGCCAGGGTTCCCAAATGGGAAGTGTTCTCAAATGGCTGCGGATCCTCGCCAAGTTCAGGCCAGGTTCAGCCGCTCTGTGGCACACTCGCGGTCCATTTTCAGCCTCCTGAAGGATGCCCATGAAGAAGACCCTCCGTACGCTTGGCGCCGTCGTTGTGCTCGCCAGCGCCAGCAGCTTCGCCCTGGCCGATGCCAAGAGCCACGCGGCCGACGCGGAGCGCTTTCTCAAGCTGGCCAACGCCGACAAGCTGACCACGCCGGTCTATGCCCAGGTCCAGCAACTCTTCGCCCAGCACTTCGAGCAGGCCAAGGCGCCGGCCAAGAAGGCCGTGCTGGAAAGCTACACCGCCCGCGCCAACCAGGCGCTGGACAGCACCATCGGCTGGGAAAAGATCAAGCCCGAGATGGTCAAGCTGTATACCGACAACTTCACCGAAGACGAGCTGGAAGGCCTCATCAAGTTCTACCAGTCCGATCTGGGCAAGAAGATGATCGCCACCCTGCCGCGCCTGTCGGCGCAGTCCGCCCAGCTGACCCAGGCCAAGCTGGAGCAGGCGGTACCCAAGGTCAACGGCATCCTCGCCGAGATGGACAAGGAGCTGGGCGTGAAGCCGCCGGCTGGTGCCGAGAACGCGCCGCCGCCCGCCAAGCGCTGATTCCCGCCGTTGCCACGAAGCCCGGACCCGTTCCGGGCTTTGTCGTTTGTGGACCGACCGGAGCGATTCCGGGCGGGCCGCCAGCCCGTTAGAATGCGGGTTCTCACAGTCGAGGTATCCCCATGAGCATGCGCGAACGTATCCAGTCCAGCCTGGGCCTGTTGCAACCCGAGCACCTGGAGGTGCTGGACGAAAGCCACATGCACAGTCGCGGCCAGGAGACCCACTACAAGGCGGTGGTGGTCAGCCCGCACTTCGCCGGTCTCAACGCGGTGAAGCGCCACCAGAAGGTCTACGGCACCCTGGGCGAACTCATGGGCCAGTTCCATGCCCTGGCGCTGCACACCTACACCCCGGAAGAGTGGGCGGCCCAGGGGCAGGCACCGGATTCGCCCACCTGCCGCGGCGGCAGCAAGCACGACCTGGCGGGTTGAATCCCGCCAGCCCTGTTCAGCGGCAGCCTGTATTGGTTAAAATTTGATCGGCGCCGGCATCCTTGCCGGCGTTTTCGTCTAACCGGTCCGCCCTTTGCGAGGGCGACCCCTGGGAACCCGAAGATGACCGACAAGATTGTCGTGGCGGCCTTGTACAAGTTCGTCACCCTGGACAACTACGTCCAATTGCGTGAACCCCTGTTGCAGACCCTCCTGGCGAACGACGTCAAGGGCACCCTGCTGCTGGCCGAGGAAGGCATCAACGGTACCGTCTCTGGCAGCCGCGAAGGCATCGATGCGGTACTGGCCTGGCTGCGCGCCGATCCGCGCCTGGTCGACATCGACCACAAGGAATCCTACTGCGCCGAGCAGCCCTTCTATCGCACCAAGGTCAAGCTGAAGAAGGAGATCGTCACCCTGGGCGTGCCCGGCGTCGATCCCAACCAGCGCGTGGGGACCTATGTCGAACCCCGGGACTGGAATGCCCTGGTCGACGATCCCGAGGTGCTGGTGATCGACACCCGCAACGACTACGAGGTGGGCATCGGCAGCTTCAAGGGCGCCATCGATCCCAAGACCAAGAGCTTCCGCGATTTCCCGGCCTATATCCGCGAGCACTTCGATCCGGCCCGGCACCGGAAGGTCGCCATGTTCTGCACCGGCGGCATCCGCTGCGAGAAGGCGTCGAGCTTCATGCTGCAGGAGGGCTTTCCCGAGGTCTTCCACCTCAAGGGCGGCATCCTCAAGTACCTCGAAGAGGTGCCCGCGGCCGAGTCGCGCTGGGAGGGCGAGTGCTTCGTCTTCGACAACCGGGTGACCGTGACCCATGACCTCGCCGAAGGGGTCTACGACCAGTGCCATGCCTGCCGCACGCCGGTCTCGCCGGAAGACATGCAGTCGCCGCACTACAGCCCCGGCATCAGCTGCCCGCACTGCTGGGATTCGCTGTCGGAAAAGACCCGCGCCGGCGCTCGCGAGCGGCAGAAGCAGATCGAACTGGCGCGTCTGCGCAACGAACCCCACCCCATCGGCCGCGATCCGCGGCTCAACGCCACGCCCAGCCTCGAGGAGGTCTAGGATGACCGGTCGCCTGCTCTATGTGATGGACCCCATGTGCTCCTGGTGCTGGGGCTTCGCCCCGGTGGTCGAGCGCCTGGCCGAGCGGGCGGCTGCCCAGAACATCCCCCTGCAGCTGGTGGTCGGCGGCCTGCGCCGCGAGCGGGTGGCCCAGGACACCGCCAGCCGGGTGCGCACCCTGGCCTACTGGCAGGCGGTACAGGAGACCACCGGCCAGCCCTTCGCCCTCGACCAGGGCCCGCCGGAGGGCCTGGTGTACGACACCGAGCCGGCCTGCCGCGCCCTGGTCGCCGCGCGCCAGCTCGACGAGGAGGCCGTCTGGCCGCTGGCCAAGCGCATCCAGCGGGCCTTCTATGTCGAAGCCCGCGACGTCACCCAGCCGGCGCTGCTGGTGGAACTGGCCGAGGCCTGTGGCCTGCCGCGCATCGAATTCGCCCCGCTGTTCGACGGTGAGGCGGCGCACCTGGCCACCCAGGCCGACTTCGACTGGGCACTCAATCTGGGCATCGCCGGTTTCCCCACGCTGCTGGCCGAGCGGGACGGCCAGCTGGCGCTGATCACCAACGGCTACCAGCCGCTGGACGAACTGGAGCCGCTGCTGGACGCCTGGCTCAGCCGCGGCGCGCAGCCGGCGTGACCCTGGTCATCGACGAGCGTCTGACGCTGCCGGAGCAGGAAATCCAGCTCACCGCGGTGCGCGCCCAGGGCGCGGGTGGCCAGAACGTCAACAAGGTCTCCAGCGCCGTCCACCTGAGATTCGACATCCAGGCCTCGTCGCTGCCGGAAGCGCTCAAGGCGCGCCTGCTGGCCTTGCGCGATGGGCGCATCAGCCGCGACGGCGTGGTGGTGATCAAGGCGCAGCAATACCGCACCCAGGAGCAGAATCGCGCCGATGCCCTGGAGCGCCTGGCCGCGCTGATCGCCGCCGCCAACGTCCAGGAAAAGCCACGGCGACCCACCAAGCCCACCTACGGCTCCAAGCAGCGCCGCCTGGAAGGCAAGTCGCGTCGCAGCGGCCTCAAGGCCAGTCGCGGACGGGTGGATTTCTAGGGTGCGCGCGAGCCTTAACTAGCGCACCACGATCAGCGCGCTGCCGGCGGCTTCCAGCATGTTGCGGGTGTTGCTGCCCATGAAGAAGTGGCGCAGGCGGGAGTGGCCGAAGGCGCCCATCACCACCAGCTCGAGACCGTGCTGCTTGCGATAACGCTCCAGGCCCAGCTCCACGTCGCCGTCGGTGATGGCGGTGGTGACCGTGCGGCCCCGGGCTCTGAGTTCGTCGGCGGCGCGAGCGAGGGCGACGCGGCGTTCTTCGCGGTCGCGGCCGACGGTCACCAGGTGGCAGGCCAGGCCGTCGAACAGTCGGCAGTTGGCCACCCAGGTCACCGCCTTGCGGGCGCTGCTGCTGTCGTCATAGGCCAGCAGCACGCCGTCGGGTTTGACGAACAGGTGGCCGGCCACGAGCAGCGGGCGGTGCAGGAGGCGGATGGCGCTCTCCAGATGGCGACCGATCAACCGCTTGGGCGGGCTGTCCTCGCCCTGACGGCCCAGCACGATGAGGTCGAAATCCTCCTGCAGACTCTCCAGCGAACCTATCAGGTCACCGTGCTGCAGCACGGCGCCGGCGCAGCGGGCCTGCTGCTCCTCTACCCGCAACTGGGCGGCATCGAGCAGCAGCCGCCCCTGGTCTTCGGCGAGATTGCCGCGCTGGGCGTCCAGGGCGGCCAGCTCGGTGAGCAGGTGTTCGCGGTTGACCAGCAGCGGCGGCGTGGCCTGGCCCGGCCGCGGGAAGCGGCGCTGATCCAGTACATGCAGCAGGGTGAGCGGGGCATCCAGGGCGAGGCCCGCCCAGGCGGCGAAGTCGCAGACGGCGGCGCTGACGGCCGAGCCGTCGAGGCAGGCAAGGATCTTGGACATGGCCGCGGATCTCCGGGAGCAGGACATTGCTGGGAAAGACCCGGCGGCGCCGTCCGGGGTTCAATCACCGAGGGCGAGGTCGTCCGTCACCCCGCCGCGACGCAGCAGCTGCTTGCAGCGTTGCGACAGGTGCAGCACCCGCACCCGCTTGCCGGCCTTGGCATAGCGTTCGTGCAGGGTATGCAGCGCCGCCACCGCGGAATAGTCGACGAAACTCAGGTGGCGGCAGTCCACCACGACCTTCGCGGGATCGCCGGCCGGATCGAACTGGTTGAGAAAGGTGGCGGTGGAGGCGAAGAACAGGGTGCCGTGGACCTGGTACCTCTTGCTGCCGTCGGCCTCCAGGTGGCTGTCGGCATAGAGCCGGCGGGCGTGCTGCCAGGCGAAGTTGAGCGCGGCCAGGACGATGCCGCAGAGCACCGCGGTGGCGAGATCGGCGAAGACGGTGATCACGGTGACGGCGACGATCATCAGCATGTCGCTGCGCGGTACCCGGTGCAGCACCCGCAGCGAGGCCCAGGCAAAGGTCTGCTGGGCGACCACGAACATGGTGCCGACCAGCGCCGCCAGGGGAATGCGCTCGATCAGCGGCGAGAGAAACAGCACGAAGAGCAGCATCAGCACGCCGGCGACCACCCCTGACAGCCGGCCACGGCCACCCGAACTCAGGTTGATCATGGTCTGGCCGATCATGGCGCAACCGCCCATGCCGCCGAACAGCCCCGAGGCCAGGTTGGCCGCGCCGAGCGCCACGCACTCGCGATTGGGGCGGCCGCGGCTCTCGGTGATTTCGTCGGTGAGATTCAGCGTCAGCAGGGTCTCCAGCAGACCGACCAGGGCCATCAGCACCGCATAGGGCAGGATGATCTGCAGGGTTTCCAGACTCCAGTGGATGTCGGGCAGCGCCAGCCGCGGCAGGCCGCCGGCGATATGGGCCATGTCGCCCAGGGTACGGGTCGGCAGGTCGAGGAAGTGCACCGCCAGGCCGACGCCGAGGATGGCGGCCAGGGCCGGCGGCACGGCGCGGGTCAGGCGCGGCAGGAGCCAGATGATGGCCATGGTCGCTGCGGTCAGGCCGATCATCAGATACAGCGGGGTACCGCTGAGCCAGGTCTCGCCCTGCTTGAAGTGCTCCAGCTGGGCCAGGGCGATGACGATGGCCAGGCCGTTGACGAACCCCAGCATCACCGGGTGCGGCACCATGCGGATCAGCTTGCCCAGGCGCAGGAGACCGAAGCCGATCATCAGCAGGCCGCCGAGCACCACCGTGGCCAGCAGGTACTGCACGCCGTGCTGCACCACCAGGGCGATGATGACCACCGCCATGGAGCCGGCGGCGCCGGAGACCATGCCGGGGCGGCCACCGAAGAGGGCGGTGAGGGTACAGATGAAGAAGGCGCCATAGAGCCCCATCAGCGGGTTGAGATGGGCGACCAGGGCGAAGGCGATGCACTCGGGCACCAGGGCAAAGGACGTGGTGAGACCGGCCAGGATGTCGGCGCGGGGAGAGACACTTTTCATGGCGTATCCAGAACGGGCGATGGCGCGGCGGGGCGCGATCGCGGAGAGACGACAGGGCAGCAAGACACGGGCAGCCGCCGCAGGGGCGGTTACCGGGGGAGGGGTGGTGCTATGGCGGCGTCGGCAGGCGCTTGGACATGGTGAAGGGGTCCGAGGCATCGCGAGGAAAGTTAGCTAGCTTAGCATGACTTTCCGGCGCTGCCGAATCGACAGGATCAGCGGACCGCTCTACCGGACGCCTTTCGCCAGGCCCTGACCTTGCACATCCGCTGGATAAGCAGTCGCGATCCGCTGCCCACTCGCCACCCCGTTCGTCAGACCGCGGCGGATCAGGAGACGGAAGGCCGACTTCCATTGATCGGCGACAACAGCGAAGCGCTCGATAAGCCAAACGGTTGAGTTACTCTCTGTGCAGGGTCCGGCTACGCACCGGACCCAGCCTGAACGAGGATAAGAACCGTGGATATGAACCGTCGGCAATTCTTCAAGGTCGCTGGAGTCGGCCTTGCGGGATCCAGCCTGGCGGCGTTAGGCATGGCTCCCACAGCCGCCTTTGCCGACCAGGTGCGCCATTTCAAACTGGCGCACACCGTGGAAACCCGTAACACCTGTCCCTACTGTTCGGTCGGCTGCGGCCTGATCATGTACAGCATGGGCGACCGGGCCAAGAACGTGGCCCAGAACATCATTCACATCGAGGGCGACGCCGACCACCCGGTC
This sequence comes from Pseudomonas sp. GM_Psu_1, assembly GCF_026544185.1. Taxonomy (NCBI): domain Bacteria; kingdom Pseudomonadati; phylum Pseudomonadota; class Gammaproteobacteria; order Pseudomonadales; family Pseudomonadaceae; genus Pseudomonas; species Pseudomonas sp. GM_Psu_1. Next base: position 87,053 of record NZ_JALNUX010000013.1, on the reverse strand, counting down.
AATCGCGGCACCCTCTGCCCGAAGGGCGCTGGCCTGCTGGATTTCATCCACAGCCCCAATCGCCTCAAGTACCCCGAAGTCCGCAAGCCCGGCAGCAACGAGTGGACCCGCATCAGCTGGGACGAGGCGCTCGGGCGCATCGCCACCCTGATGAAGGAAGACCGCGATGCCAACTTCATCGCCACCAACGACAAGGGCCAGACGGTCAATCGCTGGCTGACCACGGGCTTTCTGGCCGCCTCGGCGTCCTCCAATGAAACCGGTTATCTGACGCACAAGATCGCACGGAGTCTGGGCCTGCTGGCCTTCGACAATCAGGCGCGCGTCTGACACGGCCCGACGGTGGCAGGTCTTGCCCCGACGTTTGGCCGTGGTGCGATGACGAATCATTGGAGCGACATCAAGAACGCCAATCTCGTCCTCATCATGGGCGGCAATGCCGCTGAAGCCCATCCGTGCGGCTTCAAATGGGTCACCGAAGCCAAGGCGCACAACAACGCCCGGCTGATCGTGGTCGATCCGCGTTTCACCCGTTCCGCCTCGGTGGCGGATTACTACGCGCCGATCCGTACCGGCAGCGACATCGCTTTCCTGGGCGGGCTGATCAATTACCTGATCACGAACGACAAGATCCAGCAGGAGTACGTCCGCAACTACACCGACGCCGGCTTCCTGGTGAAGGAAGGCTTCACCTTCGAGGACGGCCTGTACAACGGCTACGATGCGGAGAAGCGCACCTACACCGACAAGGTGAACTGGGGGTATCAGATCGGCGACGACGGCTTCGTCAAGATCGATCCGACCCTGCAGGATCCGCGTTGCGTCTTCCAGCTGATGAAGCAGCATTACAGCCGCTACACCCTGGAGGTGGCCAGCCAGACCTGCGGCACGCCGCCCGAGGCGATCCAGAAGGTCTGGGCCGAGATCGCCGAGACCTCGGCGCCCGGTCGCGTCATGACCATCCTCTATGCCCTGGGCTGGACCCAGCACTCCATCGGCGCGCAGATCATCCGCTGCGGTGCCATGGTGCAACTGCTGCTGGGCAACATCGGCATGCCCGGTGGCGGCATGAACGCCCTGCGCGGTCACTCCAACATCCAGGGCCTCACCGACCTGGGCCTGCTGTCGATCCAACTGCCCGGCTACCTGACCATCGGCGGCGACGGCGAGCAGGACTACAACGCCTTCATCACCAAGCGCGCCAGCAAGCCGCTGCGCCCGGGGCAGCTGAGCTACTGGCAGAACTACGGCAAGTTTCACGTCAGCCTGATGAAGGCCTGGTACGGCGACAAGGCCACCAAGGACAACGACTGGTGCTACCACTGGTTGCCCAAGGTCGATGTCACCGGTGCCGGCTACGACGTCCTGCGCTACTTCGACATGATGGGCAAGGGCCAGGTCAACGGCTATGTCTGCCAGGGCTTCAACCCCATCGCCGCCTTCCCCAACAAGGCCAAGGTGATGCGCGGGCTGTCCAAGCTCAAGTGGCTGGTGATCATGGATCCCCTGGCCACCGAGACCTCCGAGTTCTGGCGCAACCACGGCGATCACAACGATGTGAACACCGCCGAGATCCAGACCGAGGTGTTCCGCCTGCCCACCACCTGCTTCGCCGAGGAAGACGGCTCCCTGGTCAACTCCAGCCGCTGGCTGCAGTGGCACTACAAGGGCGCCGAGGCACCCGGCGAAGGGCGCAGCGACATCGCCATCATGTCCGAGCTGTTCCTCAAGCTGCGCGAGGCCTATGCCAGGGAGGGCGGGGCCTTCCCCGATCCCATCCTGGGGCTGTCCTGGCCCTACGCCAAGCCCGAGGAGCCGGCACCGGAAGAACTCGCCAAGGAGTTCAACGGCTACGCCGTCACCGATGTGCTGGATGCCAAGGGTGCGGTCTCGGCCAAGGCCGGGCAGCAGCTCGCCGGTTTCGGCCAGTTGATGGACGACGGCAGCACGGCCTCGGGTTGCTGGATCTTCTGCGGGTCCTGGACCGAGCAGGGCAACCAGATGGCGCGGCGCGACAACAGCGATCCCTTCCACATGGGGCAGACCCTGGGCTGGGCCTGGTCGTGGCCGAACAACAGACGCATCCTCTACAACCGGGCTTCTTCGGATCTCCAGGGCAAGCCCTGGGACCCGAGCAAGAAGCTGGTGTGGTGGAACGACAAGGCGCAGAAGTGGGGCGGTACCGACGTACCCGACTACAAGATCGACGCCAAGCCGGCCGATGGCATGAGTCCCTTCATCATGAACCCCGAAGGGGTGGCGCGCTTCTTCGCCCTGGACAAGATGGCCGAAGGGCCCTTCCCGGAGCACTACGAGCCCTTCGAGACCCCCATCGGCGTCAACCCGCTGCACCCCAACAACCGCAAGGCCCTCAACAGCCCGGCGGCGCGGGTGCTCAAGGACGACTGGGCGGACTTCGGCGATCGCAAGGACTTCCCCTATGCGGCCACCACCTACCGCCTGACCGAGCACTTCCACTACTGGAGCAAGCACTGCCGCCTCAACGCCATCATCCAGCCGGAGCAATTCGTCGAGATCGGCGAGGTGCTGGCCAAGCAGAAGGGCATCGCCGCCGGTGATCTGGTGCGCGTCACCTCAAAGCGTGGCCACATCGTCTGCAAGGCGGTGGTGACCAAGCGGATCCGTCCGTTGCAGGTCAACGGCGAGACGGTGCACCACGTCGGCATCCCCATCCACTGGGGCTTCTCCGGTGTGGCGCGGATGGGTTATCTGGCCAACACCCTGACCCCCTTCGTGGGTGACGGGAATACCCAGACGCCCGAGTTCAAGTCGTTCCTCGTCAACGTGGAGAAAGCGTGATGGCCAGTCAGGATATCTATGCCCGCTCCGCGACCACCACGGCCTACACCTCGGTGCGCACCCAGGCGGAAGTGGCCAAGCTGATCGACGTGTCCAAGTGCATCGGCTGCAAGGCCTGCCAGGTCGCCTGCTCGGAATGGAACGAGCTGCGCGACGAGGTGGGCCACACCCACGGCACCTACGACAACCCGGCGGACCTCACCGCGGACTCCTGGACGCTGATGCGCTTCACCGAGCACGAGGACGAGGCCGGCAAGCTGGAGTGGCTGATCCGCAAGGACGGCTGCATGCACTGCGCCGAGCCGGGTTGCCTCAAGGCCTGTCCGAGTCCGGGGGCCATCGTCAAGTACGCCAACGGCATCGTCGACTTCAACCAGGACCACTGCATCGGTTGCGGCTACTGCATCGCCGGTTGCCCCTTCGATATCCCGCGGATCTCGAAGAAGGACAACAAGGCCTACAAGTGCTCGCTGTGTTCGGACCGGGTCGGGGTCGGCCTGGAACCGGCCTGCGTGAAGACCTGCCCGACCGGCGCCATCACCTTCGGCACCAAGGACGCCATGAAGGAGCACGCCGCCGAGCGCATCGTCGATCTCAAGAGCCGCGGCTACGAGAACGCCGGTCTGTACGACCCGGTTGGGGTAGGGGGCACCCACGTCATGTACGTGCTGCACCATGCCGACCAGCCGCAGCTGTACAACCACCTGCCCAAGGACCCGACCATCAGCCCCACCGTGGGCCTGTGGAAGGGCTTCACCAAACCCCTGGCGCTGTTCGCCATGGGCGCGGCGGTGCTGGCCGGCTTCTTCCACTACGTGCGTGTCGGCCCCAACCGGACCGATGACGACGACGAGGTGGTCGAGGCGCCGCCCCGTCCCGAGGGCGATACGCCCAGGGGCGAGGTCAAGCAGCTGAGTCCGTCCGTGCAGATCTTCGATCCGCACGACAAGCAGCCCTAGCAGGGGTACGCCCCCGGCTTGGCCGGGGGCGTCCTGGGAGATCGAGATGAAACCTGAAATCCAGCGTTACAACGCCAACGAGCGGACCAACCACTGGATCGTGGCGATCCTGTTCTTCATGGCCGGGCTGTCGGGGCTGGCTCTGTTCCATCCCGCGCTGTTCTGGCTTTCGAACCTGTTCGGCGGCGGCACCTGGACGCGCATCCTGCATCCCTTCATGGGTGTGGCGATGTTCGTATTCTTCGCCTTTCTGGTGATCCGTTTCTGGCGGCACAACAAAATCGGTCGCGAAGACGCCCAGTGGCTCAAGCAGATCAACGACGTCCTGAACAACCGCGAGGAAAAGCTGCCGCCGATCGACAAGTACAACCCCGGGCAGAAGATCCTGTTCTGGGTGCTGCTGGCCTGCATGCTGGTCCTCTTGGTCAGCGGCGTGGTCATCTGGCGGCAATACTTCGCCCACCTGTTCCCCATCCCGGTGATCCGCCTGGGCGCCCTGGCCCATGCCGTCGCCGCCTTCGTGCTGGTGCTGTCGATCATCGTGCACATCTATGCCGGGATCTGGATCAAGGGTTCGGTGACCGCGATGATGACCGGCTGGGTGAGCCGGGCCTGGGCGAAGAAGCACCACTCGCTGTGGTACGAGAAGGTCACCCGCGAGAAGAAGTGAGCCCTTTGCTGTTGGGCTTCGCTGCGCTCAACCCCACCTACCGGATGAGGTGCGCGGCATTTTGCCCCCTCTCCCTCCGGGAGAGGGTTGGGGTGAGGGCAGCGAAGCCCGCACCCCAACCCGCCCGCTATCCTGAATACTCTCTTCCACCGTTCTGCTAAGGAGCCCTGCCATGGCGGGCCAGATCCTCGAGCCCGGCGAAATCGAAGCCGCGGCCGTCAATCCCGATTTCATCCTGCTGCCCGGTGGCGAGCTGTTCGGCTATCGCGCCGACCGCCTGCGCCTGCTGGCCACCGGCAATGCCCTGGGCGACTACCTGTTGCTGATGGCCGAGGTGTGCGAGGCCCAGCAAGGCGTCTTCGACCGCCTCGCGCCCCTGCCGTTGGACGAGGCGCGCAGCGCCCGGAGTCTGCAGCACGGTCTGCCGCCCCTGGGCTACGACACCCTGGTCCGCGAAGGCGACTGGCTGCCCGCCCTGGATGCCCTGCTGGAGACCCTCACGCTCTCTCAGGCACCGGTGCAGGCCGCCCTGGACGAATTGCGCCAGGCCGACACCGGCCAGCGCAAGGCCTGGGCCATCGCCCTGCTGGCGGGCAGCTACGAGCTGGTGCCGGCCGGAGTGGTGCCCTTCCTCGGCGCCGCCCTGCAGGTGGCCTGGACCCACTGGCTGCAGCGCAGCGACTTCAGCGCCCTGCGCGAACAGGGCAGCCAGACGGCCTGCCCCTGCTGCGGCGCGCCGCCCATGGCCGGCGTCATCCATCACCTGGGCAAGGCCAATGGCCTGAGGTACCTCACCTGTTCGCTGTGCGCCTGCGAATGGCACTTCGTGCGGGTCAAGTGCAGCCACTGCGAGACGGGCAAGGGGCTGGGCTACTACTCCCTGAGCACCGACGACGCCAACGCCCAGAAGGCCCCGCTGCGCGCCGAGACCTGTGCCCACTGCAAGACCTACCTCAAGCACCTCTATCGCGACCACGACGCCCGCAGCGAACCCCTGTCCGCCGACCTCGCAAGCCTGGCGCTGGACGTGCGCCTGGCGGAAGAGGGCTACGAGCGCCACGCGCCCAACCTGCTGTTCGCCCCGGGCTAGACCGGGCATGGCGACCGCCCGGGGCAGGGCGGTCGCCGTTCCTTCTGTTTCCGCATATGGCGCGCTGCTCCGCCCGGGCCTCTGTAGGCGCACGCTCCCCAGTCGCGCTTCGTGAAGCCAAGCCGCGCGAACCTCGGCGAAGCGGTCGCCAACGTTGCTTATCGCGCCAAGAGTCGCTCGAGGATGCCCTGTCACCTGCGGGTCATCTTGCAGAGCCAGTCTATCGAGGGGCACAAAACCTTCTATCACACCGGGCGGCGAAGCCGTCTAGTATGGAGATTGCGCCGCTTCGTCGGTGTGCCCATCTGATGAGGGGATAACAATGACCGCAACGTCCGCTTCGCCCATGGTGGGGCTCTCTCCGGAGCCGGCTCGACGCCGGCATCGGTGTCTGTCGAGCCCCTAGGCCGACGCGACCGGAACCACGCCTTCTGCAGGCCGTGCTGCTGTCGCGGCTGACAACCGGATGAACAAGACCCTGAGGTAGCCAAGAAGATGTCGACCGAATCCAAGTGCCCGTTCAATCACGCCGCCGGCGGCGGTACCACCAACAAGGATTGGTGGCCGAACCAGCTCAATCTCAACTTCCTGCACCAGCATTCCTCGCTCTCCGATCCCATGGGCGAAGAGTTCGACTACGCCACCGAATTCAAGAGCCTCGACCTGGAAGCGGTAAAGGCCGACCTGCGCGCCGTGATGACCGATTCCCAGGACTGGTGGCCGGCTGACTTCGGTCACTATGGCCCGCTGTTCGTGCGGATGGCCTGGCACAGCGCCGGCACCTATCGCGTCGGTGACGGCCGTGGCGGCGCCGGTCAGGGTCAGCAGCGCTTTGCGCCGCTCAACAGCTGGCCGGACAACGTCAGCCTGGACAAGGCGCGCCGGCTGATCTGGCCGGTCAAGCAGAAGTATGGCCGCAAGATCTCCTGGGCCGATCTCATCGTGCTCACCGGCAACGTTGCCCTGGAATCCATGGGCTTCAAGACCTTCGGCTTTTCCGGCGGTCGCCAGGACGTCTGGGAACCGGACGACGCGGTGTTCTGGGGCTCGGAGACCGTCTGGCTGGGGGGCGATGTCCGCTACGGCGAGCACAAGCAGATGGAGCAGCCCGGTGACGGCGTGCTGACCGCACAGCCCGAGCAGCATCCGGTCGAGCAGAGCCGCAACCTGGGTTCCAGCCGCATGCTGGAGAACCCGCTGGCTGCCGTGCAGATGGGCCTGATCTACGTGAACCCCGAAGGTCCCAACGGCAATCCCGATCCGGTGGCCTCGGCCCATGACATTCGCGAAACCTTTGGCCGCATGGCCATGAACGACGAGGAAACCGTCGCCTTGATCGCCGGCGGCCACGCCTTCGGCAAGACCCACGGTGCGGGCCCGGCCACCAGCGTCGGTGCCGAGCCGGAAGCGGCCGACCTGGAACAGCAGGGCTTCGGCTGGCAGAACAGCTATGGCACCGGCAAGGGCGCCGACACCATCACCAGCGGCCTCGAAGTGACCTGGACCTCCACGCCGACCCGCTGGAGCAACGAATACTTCGAGAACATGTTCAAGTTCGAGTGGGAGCTGTTCAAGAGCCCGGCCGGTGCCCACCAGTGGCGGCCCAAGGACGGCGCCGGTGCCAATGCCGTGCCCGATGCCCACGATCCCAGCAAGCGTCACCAGCCGACCATGCTGACCTCGGACCTGGCGCTGCGCTTCGATCCGGCCTACGAGAAGATCTCCCGCCGCTTCCTGGAAAATCCGGACCAGCTGGCCGATGCCTTCGCCCGTGCCTGGTTCAAGCTGACCCACAGGGACATGGGGCCGCTGGCCCGTTACCTGGGCCCGGAAACCCCGGCCGAGGAGCTGCTTTGGCAGGACCCGCTGCCCAAGGCTGAAGGCGCGCCCCTGGGCGAGGCCGAGGTCAAGGCGCTCAAGGACAAGCTGGCCGCGTCCGGCCTGAGCGTGTCCGAACTGGTCGGCACCGCCTGGGCGGCGGCTTCCACCTTCCGCGGTTCCGACAAGCGCGGCGGGGCCAATGGCGGCCGGCTGCGCCTGGCGCCGCAAAAGGACTGGGCCGTCAACCAGCCGGCGCAACTGGCCAAGGTGCTGGGTGTGCTGGAGGGTATCCAGCGTGACTTCCAAGGGCAGGGCAAGCAGGTGTCCATCGCCGACCTGATCGTGCTGGCCGGTAGCGTCGGGGTGGAAAAGGCCGCCCAGGCGGCGGGGCACTCGATCAGCGTTCCCTTCACCCCGGGTCGCGTGGATGCCTCCCAGGAACAGACCGATGTGCAATCCTTCGGGCACCTGGAGCCCTGGGCCGACGGCTTCCGCAACTACGTGGGCGGGGAGTTCAAGGTCAAGCCGGAATTCCTGCTGGTGGACAAGGCGCATCTGCTGAATTTGACCGCGCCGGAACTGACGGTGCTGCTGGGCGGCCTGCGCGTGCTGGACATCAACGTCGGCGGCGCCCAGCACGGTGTCTTCACCCAGCGGCCGCAGACCCTGACCAACGACTTCTTCGTCAACCTGCTGGACATGGCCACCGAATGGAAGGCCACCGGTCCGGACAAGGCCACCTTCGAAGGTCGCGATCGCAAGACCGGGGCCGTGAAGTGGACCGGTACCCGGGTCGATCTGGTGTTCGGCTCCCACGCCCAGCTGCGCGCCCTGAGCGAGGTCTACGGCAGTGCCGACGCCCAGGAGAAGTTCGTCAAGGACTTCGTCAAGGTCTGGACCAAGGTGATGGAGCTGGATCGTTTCGATCTGCGCTGATCGCCATGCGGTGACGGAAAACGCCTCCTTCGGGAGGCGTTTTTTTTGGCCTCGCCAGCGACCCGCCGTCCATCCCCGATCAGTGGCGAGTCTCGCGAAGGCCGCAGCCTAGAGCCATTCCGGCGCCCCCAGCGCGAGGGGCCGCCAGCCTTAAGCAAACCCTAAGCGCCCCTTAAGGAGCGCGTAACCCGGGAGATACAAACTGCGCTAAACACCCAGAGGCTGTCCCCCATGGAAGCGCTTGCCGAACTCTCCCTCAGTCTGGTCGAAGGCCCCATCCGCCCCGATCTGTGCCGCGATGAAGTCCTCGCCGATCTGTTCGAGGCCACCGCGGCGCGGGCGCCGGAGCGACCCGCCCTGCTCGAAGGCGAGCGCAGCCTGAGCTACGGTGAACTGAACGCCTGGGCCGACCGCGCCGCCTCGCGGCTGCTGGCCGCCGGCGTCGGGCCCGGTCGCGTGGTCGGCCTCTGGCTGCCGCGCGGCATTGAGCTGCTGGTGATGCAGCTGGCCATCGCCAAGACCGGCGCCGCCTGGCTGCCCTGCGATGCCGAAACCCCGGCCGACCGCGTGGCCCTGTGCCTGGAAGACGCCCAGGCGGTAGGCGTGATCACCGGGGCGCCCTTCGCCGATCTGCTGGCGCGCCCCGGGTTGCACTGCTGGACCCCCGACGCGCTGAGCGTCGCCCTGGGCAGCGGCGAAACCCTGCGCCGGCGCGGCCTGGTCTCTCCGGACAATCTGGCCTATCTGATCTACACCTCCGGCTCCACCGGCAAGCCCAAGGGCATCGGCATCCGCCAGGACAGCATCTGCCACTTCCTGCGCAGCGAGAATTCGCTGCTCGGCATCGAAGCCGGCGATCGGGTCTACCAGGGTTTCTCGGTGGCCTTCGACATGTCCTTCGAAGAAATCTGGATCAGCTACCTGGTGGGCGCCACCCTCTGGCTGGCCCCGCGCGAGATCACCGCCGATCCCGAGGCCCTGGCCCGCGCCCTGAGCGCCAATCGCATCAGCGTGCTGCACGTGGTGCCGACCCTGCTGGCGCTGCTGCCGGAAGACGTCCCCAGCCTGCGCCTGATCAACCTGGGCGGCGAGATGTGCCCCGAGCCCCTGGTGGCACGCTGGAGCCGGCCGCAGCGGCGGCTGTTCAACACCTATGGCCCCAGCGAGGCCACCGTCTCGGCGAGTCTGGCGCAGCTGCAACCGGGCGAGCCGGTGACCATTGGCCGGCCGCTGCCCAACTACAGCCTGCTGGTGGTGCCTGCCGATGCCAGCCAGCCGCTGGCGCTGCTGCCGCGCGACCAGGTGGGCGAACTCTGCATCACCGGTCCCGGCGTGGCCGATGGCTACCTGGGCCGCCCGGAGCTGACCGCCGAGAAATTCCTGCCCAATCCCTGGAGCACCGGCAGTCACGATCTCAAGCTCTATCGCACCGGTGACCTGGCGCGGGTCGACGAACACGGGCAGGTGCACTGCCTGGGCCGGGTCGATGACCAGGTGAAGATCCGCGGCTATCGCGTCGAGCTGGGCGAGATCGAAGCCACCCTGGCCCGCCAACCCGGGGTCGGGACCGTGGCCGTGGTGCTGCGCGAAGAGGGCGGCGTGGAGCAACTGGTGGCCTTCCTGGTCGGCGATGGCGGCCCGCTGCCACGCAGCGACCTGCTGCGCACCGAACTGGCCGGCTGCCTGCCGCTGTACATGGTGCCCAGCCGCTTCGAATGGCTCGGCGAGATGCCACGGCTGAATTCCGGCAAGATCGATCGCAAGCAACTGCGGGCCCGCCCCCTGGCCATCGCTGCGGTGGCGCCGGTCGCTCCGGCCAGCGGCGCCCTGGGTGCGCTGCTGGCGGCCACCGCCGAACTCTTCCCCGGTCAGCCGCTGCACGCCGAGATGGATTTCTTCGACGACCTGGGCGGGCACTCGCTGTTCGCCGCCCGGCTGGTCTCGCGCCTGCGCCAGGATCCGCGCTATGCCAGTGCCACGGTCAAGGCGGTCTATGCCGGCCGCACCCTGGGCGCCATCGCCGAGGCCCTGGAGGCCGACGCCGCCGAAGCGGGCGCAACGACGGCCACCGAGGCCTGGGCGCCACCCAGCCGCTGGCGGCGCTGGCGCTGTGGCCTGGCCCAGGCGGTAGCCCTGCCGCCGCTGCTGACCCTGCGCCTGGGCCGCTGGCTGGCGCCCTTCCTGGCCTTCCCGCTGCTGATCCATTCCGGCACCGCGCTGCCCCTGGCGATGCTGACCGCCCTCAGCCTGTTCGTCCTGGCCATCGGCCTGGAATTCGCCGTGGCCGTGGTGGGCAAGCGCCTCACCGGCCGCCTGCAGCCCGGTCGCTATCCGCTCTGGGGTCTGACCTACTACCGCTGGTGGCTGGGTGAGCGTTTCCTCGCTCTGGCGCCGGCCTACCTGCTCAGCGGCTCGCCCCTGGCGCGGGGCTGGCTGCGCCTGCTTGGCGCACGCGTCGGCGCCGAAGCCTTCGTCGGCACCCTGACCCTGCGCGTCCCCGAGTTGCTGACCCTGGGGCAGGGCGCCAGCCTGGGCAACGGCGTCAATTTCGAAAACGCCCGGGTGCTGCGCGGCGAATTGCTGCTCGGCGCCGTGACCCTGGGGCGCGAAGCCCAGGTCGGCTCCTATGCCATCCTCGAAGGCGACACCGCCCTCGGTGACGGTGCGCGGCTGCAGGCCCAATCCGCCCTGCGCAGCGGTCAGCGCATCCCGGCCGGCCGCCACTGGGGCGGCGCGCCGGCCCGCGATCAGGGTGCCGCCGGTGCCCGCGTGCTGCCGCCGGCCCCGGTGTCCCGTGCCCAGCGTGCCCTGCTCAAGGGCCTCTATGCCCTCAGCGGCCTGGTGGTCTCGGTGCTGTTCTTCATGCCGCTGTTTCCCCTGGCGCTGCTGATCGACGAACTGGAAAGCTTTGGTGGACTACCCTGGTGGCACACCTCTTCGCTGCTGCTCGATGCCCTGCAATACGGCGTCCTGGCCCTGCCGCTGGGCGTGGTCAGCGTCGCCCTGACCCTGCTCGGCTGCGCCCTGGCGCGGCGGCTGATCCTGCCGCGGCTGGAAGAAGGCCAGTGGTCGATCGACAGCCTCTTCTACTGGCGCAAGTGGCTGGCCAACCTGATCCAGGAGTCGGCGCTGCAAAGCTTGCAGGGCCTCTATGCCACCGTCTATTCGGCGCTCTGGTATCGCCTGCTGGGTGCCCGGGTCGGTCGCGATGCCGAGATATCCACCGCCCAGGGTCCGGTCTCCTCGCTGCTGGAACTGGGCGCCGAGACCTTTATCGCCGATGCCGTGATGCTCGGTGACGAACAGGTCGCCCAGGGCTGGATGACCCTCAGACGCACCTCCATCGCCCGGCGCAGTTTCGTCGGCAACGGCGCCTATGTCGCCGACGGCTGCCACATCCCCGAAGACGCCCTGATCGGTGTCCTGGGTCGACTCGACGAGGGTGTGCCCCTGCGCCAGGGCGAAACCTGGCTCGGCTCGCCGGCGGTCCGGCTGCCGGCGCGGGAAACCCTGACCGGCTACCCGGAAAGCCTGACCTTCCGCCCGGCCCCCTGGCGCCGGGTGGCGCGTGGCCTGATCGAAGCCCTGCGCATCGTGCTGCCCACCGGCTTCACCGTGGCCGCCGGCTGCGCCATCGCCGAGGCCCTGGTGCCGCTGTGGCAGCAGGGCGCCTGGTTGCAACTGCTCGGCGAGACCCTGCTGGCCGGCAGCGCCTTCGCCCTGGCCAGCTTCCTGGTCGTGCTGGGGCTCAAGTGGCTGGTGGTAGGCCGTTATCGCCCGCGTTCGGCACCCATGTGGACCTTTTTCGTCTGGCGCAGCGAGGCCATCACCAGCCTCTACGAAACCCTGGCGGTGCCCAATCTGCTCGGCGCCCTGCGCGGCACGCCCTGGCTGCCGCTGGCGCTGCGCCTGCTCGGCGCCCGCCTGGGTCGTGGCACCTACCTGGACACCACCGACCTCACCGAATTCGACTGCGTGCGCCTCGGTGACCACGGCGAACTCAACGCCCTGGCCGGGCCCCAGACCCATCTGTTCGAAGACCGGGTGATGAAGGTCGGCGAGGTGGAGCTGGGCAAGGGCGTCAACCTGGGGCCGCGCAGCGTGGTGCTCTATGGCGCCCGCGTCGGCGACGACGTGGAACTGGGTCCGCTGTCGCTGGTGATGAAGGGCGAAACCCTGCCAGGTCGCTCGCGCTGGGAGGGTAACCCCGTTCAGCCCCGGCGTTAGCACTGTCACACAACCATAAAGACAGCCCCGGATACTCCGCCCCGTACAACAATGACGGGGCAAGGCGATGACGGCGAGGGTACGACGGATCAGGATCGGACGGACCGGCTGGCTGCTGGGCCTGGCCCTGCTGCTGGCACTGGGGGTGACCCAGGGCCTGCGCAGCAGCCATCTGGACAGCCAGTTGCTGTTCTGGCTCGGCCAGCAGTGGCAGAGCGAACCCCGAACCTCCCTGGAACTGGGTCGCTACCGGGTGGCGGTGGAAGCCAAGCCGGTGGCCGGGGTCACCGAGAATCTGTCCGACCTCAGCTATGACCCGGAACGGGATCGGCTCTGGGCGGTGGTCAACAATCCGCCGGAGTTGCTGGCCCTGAGCCGTGACGGCGAGCTGCTGCAACGCCATCGCCTGGAAGGCTTCGACGACGTCGAAGGCGTGACCTATCTAGGCAACGACCGCCTGCTGCTGGCGGAAGAGGGCGCCAACGCCCTGACCCTGGTAGGCATCCCCGAAGGCGACGACGTGCTCCGGCGCAAGGACTATCGCAGCCTGACCCTGGATCTCTTCCCCCGCGCCAACCAGGGCTTCGAAGGCCTGGACTACGACGCCGCCCGCGATCGCCTGTTCGTGGTCAAGGAGCATTCGCCGCGCAAGCTCTATGAAATCCGTGGCCTGCTCAGGAGCTTCGACGGCGACTTCGCCCTGCGCATCATCGATCGCCAGGCCTGGCTGGACCAGGCGCCCAGCACCGGTGACCTGTCCGCGGTCCATGTCGATCGCCGCACCGGTCACCTGCTGCTGCTCAGCGACGAGTCGCGGGTGCTGATCGAGTTCGACGACCAGGGCCATACCCTGGATACCCGTTCCCTGGTGGCGCCCTTCGGCGGCCTGTCACGGCGGATCCGCCAGCCCGAGGGTGTCACCCTGGATACGGCCGGCAACCTCTATGTGGTCAGCGAACCCAATCTGTTCTATCGCTACCAGAAGCGCTGATCAGACGCCGCCCAGTCGCTCCAGCACGGCAGGGGTGTCCTGGGCGCCCATGGCGCGGGCCACGCTCAGCGCCGTGTTGCCGGCGGCGTCCCGGGCCTTGGGGTCGGCGCCGCGGGCGACCAGCAATTCCACCATCTGCACGTGATTGAACATGGCCGCCATCATCAGCGCGGTCTTGCCGTCGGGCATGGCGCCCTCCACGGCGGCGCCGTGCTCCAGCAGCAGTTCGGCCATCGGCAGGTTGTTCTTGAAGGCCGCGCCGGCCAGGGGCGACTGGCCCATGTCGTTGGCGAGGTTCGGATCGGCCCGGTGCTCCAGCAGGACACGACTGGCGTCCAGGTGACCGTGGTAGCTGGCCAGCATCAGCAGGCTGTCGCCCTTGTGATTGCGCAGATTGGGCGTCAGCCCCTTTTCCAGCACCAGGGCCAGCACCTTCGCATTGCCGGTGCGCGCGAGGTTGAACACCTCGGTGGCGAATTCCTGGGCTTCTTCATCGGTCATGCGCTGGGGACCGTCTGCGGTCATGGGGTTCTCCTGGGCTAAAGGCGGGCGGGACCCACGGGGTCCCGGACGATAGGAGGGCAGACCCGAACGGCAGGAGGGAGTTCTCTCGCGGCGGCGAAACAAGGCCGCCGCGAGCCGGCTAGCCGAAGGTGGCGTGGGTCTCGGCGAAGGCCTGCAATTCCGCCACGCTGTAGTTGCCGACCATCAGCACCGGGCCATGGGCCGTGCCGATCTGCGCCGGCAGGGTGTCCAGAAAACCACCGGTAGGGGTCACCCCGAGGTTGGTGTATTCGGCGGCCGGCAGATGGAATTCGGCGATCAGGCGCGCCGCTTCGGCGATTCCGGCGGCCACGCTGAGCGGATGCAGGGCCGCCCCCAGTGGATTGACCTGGCCACCGTTGTCGCCGTTGAACAGGTGGCCGACCTTGGCCGCCGCCTGGGTCAGGTCGTGCTGGTCGGCCTGGGCACCGATCAAAAATAGCGAGCCATAGTGGGGCAGGCTGCCGCCACCCTCGGCCTGGCTGACGAAGCTCGGCGCGAAGGGCTGTTCGCCGCGGATGTCGGAGCTGTAGTTGGCCACCGGATCGCCGAGGGTGACCACATTGACGAAATTGCCCCCATGGCCCACGGCCTGAGCATCGCGGGGAATGCCCGAGGCCTCGAAGCTGATGCCGCCGAGACCGGTCTGCTGGGCGACGTAGGCCGCCGAGATGCCACCCAGGGAGTGGCCGGTGACGAAGATGTCCTGGGTGCCATAACCCTGCTTGGCCGCCGCCTCGATCACCTGGTGGGCGAAGTCCAGCGACTGCCGCTGGGCGCTGGAGACCTGCTGGCCGAGGATCTGCAGATCGCTCAGCAGGCCACCGGCGGTGGAGAGGGGATCGATCAGCAGATTCTCGCCTCTGGTGGTGCCGGCATAGGTGATGAGCACCTGGTTCTCGGCGGTGATCCAGCTGTGGGCCGTGGCGCCGTTGAGCGAGTTGTGCAGCGTCAGCTGATGGCCATCGACGAGGAACGGCCGCATGCCGTCGGGCGTGCCACCCAGCACGTACTCGCTGATGGCGCCGTTGAGGAATTCGCTGACGGTAGGGGTGCTGGCTGTGTGGGTCTGCGCCAGCGGCGTGGCCGCGGCGCTCTTCAGCGTGTGCAGGTAGGTGAAGTTGCCGAGGCTGACGATGTCGCTGTTGTCGAGCAGGCCATCGCTGGCCCAGAGGGAGGATTTCTTGGACATGACGGCACCTTTGTTATTGTCGTGAGGTGGACGTGGTGGCCAGGGCCCTCCACGCCAGGACCGCGGCAGGTGGCTGGGAAGAGCCCGCGAAACCATCCTAGGACGGGCTCTGGCACGCGGCAAACCGGGAACCCGGGGGTCATTTCCGGACGCCCCGGGTCCGGGTTCGGGCCGCTCTCTCCCAGGGCGGGACGAGCCTGCGGCAGTCCGGCGCCCCTGGTCGACCCGCCGCGGGTTCGGGCTACACTGGGGGTCGACTCGACCCAAGAGGCTCCCATGACCGCCATCCGCCTGCCGTCCATCGACCGCCTGCTGCGCCATCCCGCTTCGCGTCCGCTGGAGGAACGCCACGGTCGCGAGCAGGTCCTTGGCGGCTATCGCTCGCTGCTGGACGATCTGCGCGAGGCCCTGAGGGCCGGCACCCTGACCGCGGTGGAGGTGGAGGAGGGCGTGCTGGCCGGCCGTCTGGGCGAGCGCCTGGCGTTGCACAGCCAGCCGCGGGTGCGGCGGGTGTTCAACCTCACCGGCACGGTGCTGCACACCAACCTGGGGCGGGCGCTGCTGGCGGAAGAGGCCATCGCCGCGGTAGCCGAGGCCGCGCGTCAGCCGATGAATCTGGAATTCGACCTGGCCACTGGCAAACGCGGCGATCGCGACGACCTGGTCGCCGACCTGGTGCGCGAACTCACCGGCGCCGAGGCGGTGACGGTGGTCAACAACAACGCCGCGGCGGTCCTGCTGGCCCTGCATGCCATAGGCGCACGCAAGGAAGGGGTACTGTCCCGCGGCGAGCTGATCGAGATCGGTGGCGCCTTTCGTATCCCGGACATCATGGCCCGCGCCGGGGTCAAGCTGGTGGAGGTGGGCACCACCAACCGTACCCATGCCCGCGACTACGAAGCCGCCATCGGCCCGCGCACCGCGCTGCTGATGCGGGTGCACACCAGCAACTACAGCGTCCAGGGCTTTACCGCCAGCGTGGCTACGGCGGAGCTGGCCGCCATCGCCCGCGCCCATAAAGTGCCGCTGTTGGAAGACCTGGGCAGCGGCACCCTGGTGGACCTGACCCGTTGGGGACTGCCCGCCGAACCCACGGTGCAGCAGGCCCTGCGCGACGGCGCCGACCTGGTGACCTTCAGTGGCGACAAGCTGCTCGGCGGCCCCCAGTGCGGCCTCATCGTCGGTCGCCGCGACCTCATCGAGCGCATCAAGAAGAATCCGCTCAAGCGGGCGTTGCGGGTCGACAAGCTGACCCTGGCCGCCCTGGAGGCGACCCTGGCGCTCTATCGCGATCCGGATCGACTGGCCGAGCGATTGCCCAGCCTGCGCCTGCTGTCGCGCCCGGCCGAGGCCATCACCACTCAGGCCGAGCGGCTGCTACCGGCCTTCGCCGCCGTGCTGGGCTCGACCTATGCGGTCAGCGTGGAGCCGGCGCTGGGCATGATCGGCAGTGGCGCCCAGCCGGTGGCCCGCCTGCCTGGGGCGGCGCTGTGCTGTCGCCCCCAGGTCAGCAAGCGCCTGCGTGGGCGCGCCTTGCGGCAACTGGAAGAAGGCCTGCGCCAGCTACCCATCCCGGTGGTGGGGCGCATCGACGCCGATGCGCTCTGGCTGGATCTGCGCCAGCTCGACGATGAAGCCGCTTTTCTCGCGCAATTGCCAGCGCTGCTGCTGCCGGAGATTCGTTAACGGACGACCCAGCGCTGCCGGGCCCAATTGCTCAGCAGATCCACGCCCAGCACCAGCACCAGCATGCCGAGGATCACGGTGGCGGCCTGGGCCTGCTGGAACAGGCTCAGGCTGAAGTACAGCTGCTGCCCCAGGCCACCGGCGCCGACGAAGCCGAGGATGCTGGCCATGCGGATATTGTTTTCCCAGCGATAGAGCAGATAGGCCAGCAACTGCGGCCAGACCGCCGGCAGGGTGCCGTAGAGAAAGGCCGCCAGCGCGCCACCGCCGGCCAGGCGAATGGCTTCGGCGGGGGCCTTGGGGGTGTTTTCCAGGGCCTCGGCGAACAGCCGGCCGAGCACCCCGGCGGTGTGCAGGGCCAGGGCCAGGGTCCCGGCGTTGGGTCCCAGGCCGGCGGCCAGCACCATCAGCGCCGCCCAGACCAGTTCCGGCACGGCGCGCAGGGCATTGAGCAGCAGCCGCGCCAGCGCCAGGGCGCCCAGGCCTAGGCGCCCGGCCGCCGGCAGCGCCAGCAGGATGCCGAGCAGCCCGGCGAGCAGGGTACCCAGGGCCGACATGGCCAGGGTTTCCACCGCGCCGTGGGCCACGGCCGACAGCTGGGCGAGGGAGAAGTCCGGCTGGAGAAAGTCGGCCAGGAAGCTGCCCATCTGGCCTAGGGCGCGAGCGCTCAGCAATTCGCCGAAGGCGGTGCCCAGGTAGCTGGCGGACGCCACCAGGGCGGCGCCCATGGCCAGCACCGTCAGAGCGCCCCGGCCCCGGCCCTGACCACGCTCCACCTGGCGCAGCAGACGACTGAGCACATCGGCCAGGAGCACCAGCACCAGGAAGGTCAGCAGCAGGCTGGCCACCTCGCCACCGGCGAACATGCGCAGCGACAGATCGACCTGCTGGCCGAGGCCCCCGGCGCCGACGAAGCCCATCACCACCGAGGCGCGAATGGCGCACTCCCAGCGATAGACGCTGTAGGAAATCATCTCGCCCGCGGCGTTGGGCAGCACGCCATAGACGAAGGCCTGCAGGCGACCGGCGCCCTGCAGCAGCAGGGCCCGCGCCGGACCGGGATCGACCGATTCGAAGATTTCCGCATAGACCTTGCCCAGCATGCCGCCATAGGTGATGGCGATGGCCAGCACCCCGGCGGTCGGCCCCAGGCCCACGGCGCGGACGAACAGCAGCGCCCAGACGATCTCCGGCACGCTGCGCAGGACGATCAGCACCCCGCGGACCAGTCCGCGGAGCAGGCGCGGCAGGCGGCCTGGACGGCCGCCGCGGGGCAGGGCGGAGATCGACAGCACACGGGTGGCGAGCAGGGCGGCGGGCAGGGCGATCAGCGCCGCCAGGGCCATGCCCAGGGTGGCGATGGCCAGGGTTTCCAGGGTGGCGCGCCCGAGCACGGCGAGAAAGTCGGCGTCATGGGCGGGCGGCCAGAAGCCGGCGAGAAAGTTGCCCATGGTGCGGGCGTTGTCGCCGGTGAAGAGACCCAGCAGATCGAATTCCGCCAGGCGCAGCGTCGGCCAGGCCAGCAGCAGGGCCAGCAGGGTGAGCAGCAGCCGGGGCCGGGCGGCGGGCGGCAGGGTGGTGCTCAGGCCTTCGTTGGCATAGAGCGCGGCGAGATCGGTCGGGGTGACCGCGCTGGCGGGCTTGTCCCACAGCAGCCGACCGGCGCGCAGACCGAGGATGCGCGGAAAGCGCTGCAACGCCAGTTCGACGTTGTGCAGGCTGGTGACCAGGGTGGTGCCCTGGCGCGCCGCGGCGTCGCTCAGCACCTCCAGGGTATGGGCGGCCAGCACCGGGTCCATGGCCGACACGGGTTCGTCGGCGAGCAGCAGCTGCGGCTGCTGGTAGAGCGCCCGGGCGATGCCGATGCGCTGCAACTGGCCACCGGACAGCTGATCGCAGGAGGAGTAGAGCCGATCGGCGAGATCCAGCGGCGCCAGGGCCGCCGCGGCGCCGGCGCGATCCAGCGGATGCACCAGGCTGACCAGGCTGCGCGCCAGCGACCACTGGCCGAGACGTCCGGCCAGCACCGCGGTGATGACGCGCTGGCGCGCCGGCAAGGGCGGCGCCTGGTGGATCAGGCCGATACGGGCGCGCAACTGACGCCGCGCCCGGTTGCCCAGGCTCCAGGGCTGCTGGCCGAGCAGCTCCAGCTCACCCGCGAGCGGCCGCAGCCCGGTGGCCAGCAGGCGCAGCAGGCTGGTCTTGCCCGCCCCGGACGGACCGATCAGCGCGACCTGCTCACCCTGTTGCAGGTTGAGGTCGAGATCGGCCAGGGCGGGCGAGCCGTCGGCGTGTACCAGCGTCACGCCCCTGAGGGCGAGACTCACTTGAGCAGGCCGGCCGCCAGGGCGGAAGCCTCGATGCTCTTGTAGTTGTCCGGCGAGGTCGGCACGAAGCGGCTGGCCGCCTGCAGGTCGAGGATCGCCTTGTCGGCCGGCTTGGCCGGATCCAGGTCGAGGAAGGCCTGCTTGATCTTGGCCGCCAGTTGCGGATCCAGATTGCCGCGCACCGTCCAGTTGTAGTCGTAGTAGGCCGGGGTGGTGGAGATGACCCGGACCTTGCTGGTGTCGACCTTGCCGGCGTCGACCAGCTTCTTCCACACCGAGGCGTTGAGCACGCCGGCATCGGCCTTGCCCGCGGCGACCCAGGCGACGGTGGCGTCATGGGCGCCGGAATAGGCCACCCGCGAGAAGAACTGCTCGGGGACGATGCCGTCCTGCTGCATGAAGTAGCGCGGCATCAGGCTGCCCGAGGTGGAAGAGACCGAACCGAAGGCGAAGGTCTTGCCCTTGAGGTCCTGCAGGGTCTTCACGGCCGGGTCGGCGGTGATGAACTTGCTGGTGAACTGCTGATCTTCTGCGCGCTGCACCAGGGGGGTCATCGGCGCCTTGCGCTGCGCCTGGACGAAGGTGAAGCCGCCGAACCAGGCCAGGTCCAGGCGATCCGAGGCCATGGCTTCCACCACGCCGGCATAGTCGGACACCGGGACGAATTTCACCGGCATGCCCAGGCGCTGCTCCAGGTATTCACCCAGCGGCTTGAACTTGCGGATCAGCTCGGTGGGCGCTTCGTCGGGAATGGCCGAGACGCGCAGTTCGTCGGCGGCGTGGGAGAGCAGGGAAGTCAGGGACAGGGCCAGGCCTGCTGCCAGGGCCAGCGAACGCTTGAGCATGGGTTTCTCCGGTTCAATAGCGGAAAAAAAGGGGCTGCAGTATAGGGGGTGGCGCTGTTTTGCGCAGCCGTCACGAGGCCGCGGGCCTGGCAGGATGCAGCTGCGGCGTGGCGTGACGGCTCTGGGAAGGGGTTAGGCAGCGGACGCGACCCGGCGTGCGGGTCCGCTGCGGTGGTGTCAGGACGGGTCGGCGAGCACTCAGGTCTCGTCGAAGAAACGCTCGTTCCAGTCCACCAGGGGTTGCGGCGAATTGAGCTTCTGCCCGTAGATCACCGCATAGGCCAGCACGTTCTGCACGTATTGCCGCGTCTCGTCGAAGGGAATGGTCTCCACCCAGACATCGAAGGCCAGGTGGCGGGCGCCCGTCAGCCAGCGCTTCACCCGCCCCGGGCCGGCGTTGTAGGCGGCCGAGGCCAGCACCCGGTTGCCGTTGAACTGGGCATGGACCATGGACAGATAGGCAGTGCCCAGCTGGATGTTCTTCTCCGGGGTCAGCGCCTGTTGCGGCGAGGCCAGGGGAATGGCGAACTTGCTGGCGGTATGGCTGGCGGTGGCCGGCATCAGCTGCATCAACCCCATGGCGCCCACCCCGGAGCGTGCATCGGCCATGAAGCCGCTCTCCTGGCGGGTGATGGCGAACACCCAGCTGCTGTGCAGACCGCGGGTCTGGGCCTCGCGCACGAAGCTTTCGCGATAGGCGATGGGGAAGCGGATGTCCAGGTCGTCCCAGTACTTGGCCAGGCTGATGGTGCGGATCGCCGGGAAGTACCACTGCATGTCGTAGGCCATGCGGGCCTGGGCCACCAGTTCGTCACGGTTGAAGTGACGGCTGACATAGAACCACTCGCGGCGAGCATTGATCGGCTCGCCACGGGCGATGAATTCCAGGGCCCGCTGCACGCCGGGGGTGTTGCGCACCTTGCGCTTGAGGGCGTCGCTGAGCATCAGCGGCTTGTTGTTGAGCTGATAGGGCGCCTTGCTGCGGTCGGCGGCAAGGAAGCCGTAGTAGTCGCGCTCGCGACTGACCTCGGCGTATTCCCGCAGCACCGCCGGACTCTGCGGCTGCATCAGCTCCAGGGTGCGGGCGCGCCAGTATTCCCAGCGATTGGCCTTGGCCAGGCTCGGCGGAAAGCGCTCGATCAGCGCATGGGCATCGCTCCAGCGACCCAGGCGCAGCAGCAGGCGGGCTCGCCATTCGCTGACGTCGTCGTCCCGCAGCTCGGGGTCATAGCGCTCCATCAGCGGCAGGGCGCGGGGATCGAAATTCTTTGCCAGGGTCAGGCCGATCTGGCGGGCGATGGCGACCTTTTCATCGCGGGTGAAGGGCATGCGCTGGCTGTAGATTTCGAGCAGGCTCATGGCCTGTTCCGGGTCCTGGCGCGCCAGCTTGCGCAGGCCCAGGCCGACCACGTCGGCGAGACTCTCGCTGGCCGGGGCGAAGGCCTGGACATTGGCGATCTGCTGCGGCTTCTGGGCCACGTCGATCAGCCGCTGGGCCTGGCCGGACAGCGTCGGCAACTGGGCGGACAGGATGCGCACCAGGCCGTACTCGCCCTTGTCGGCAGCCAGCTTGGCACGCTCCCAGACGCGCTCTTCGGTGAGCTGGCCGCGTGCCGCCCAGGCCTGGAACAGGCCGTCGCAGGTGGTCGGCTGGGCCTTGCCCACCAGCCAGTATTTCTCCGCCAGCTTGAAGCCCTCGCTGGCATTGCCCTGGGCGATCAGGTACTGGCCGTGCAGGCAGTCCAGCTCGGTGAAGTTGAAGTCCGGCGAATAGTATTTCTCGAAGCGATTCCAGTCGCCGCGATCGGCCAGGCTGCGCAGCCAGCGCAGGCGCAGCCAGTTGGACTGCGGCAGATCGCCGTGCTCGGCGAGAAAGGTCTCGATCTCGGCATCGCTGGCCCCGGGAACGCGCTTGATCAGCTCGTCATAGGCCAGGTAAGGCTCCAGCGGATAGGTGCGCAATTCGCCGCGATTGGCCAGGTAGACACTGGCATCGCCGCGGTCCAGCGCCGCCTTGGCCTGGTCGTAGAGTTGCCGCTGCTGCTCCAGGGGAGCGGCTTGCGAGGTGGTGGAGCCGATCAGGGGAGCGAGGAGCAGGGGCAGGATGACGAACAGGCGACCGCGCATGGGAATTCCGTAAAAGCTGGATGCGGAGGGGGCGGCGCGCACTGCGCAAGGCAAGCGGCCGACCGTCACGGGGCAGTCTAGCTTACGTGCCGGCGCCAGGCGGCGAAAGCGTCGGCCATGGCCTGCCGTCGGGCGGTCCGGGCGTTTCGCCGGCTCGTGTCGACCGGCGCCGGGGTGGGCGTCTCTGCTAGACTGGCTGGCCTTTTTCGCGGAGAAACCCATGGCGCTGCTCAAGTTCACCAACGTATCCCTGGCCTTTGGCGTCACCCCCTTGCTGGACGGGGTGTCCTGGCAGATCGAGCGGGGCGAGCGGGTATGCATCATCGGCCGCAACGGCACCGGCAAATCCAGCCTCCTGCGCATCGTCAAGGGCGAGCAGCAGGCCGATGACGGCGAGGTCTGGCGCGCCCCGGCGCTGAAGATCGGCGAACTGCCGCAGGAATTGCCGCGCGCCGACGACCGCTCGGTGTTCGACGTGGTGGCCGCGGGCCTGGCCGGCGTCGGCGAATTGCTCGCCGAGTACCATCACCTGACCCAGGACACCAGCGGCGAACTGGATATGGAGCGGCTCATGCACGTCCAGCAGGAGCTGGAGGCCCGCGATGGCTGGCGCCTGCAGCAACTGGTGGAAAGCACCCTGAGCCGGCTGCAGCTGCCGGCGGAAAAGACCCTCGCCGAACTGTCCGGCGGCTGGCGGCGGCGCGT
This sequence comes from Pseudomonas sp. GM_Psu_1, assembly GCF_026544185.1. NCBI lineage: Bacteria > Pseudomonadati > Pseudomonadota > Gammaproteobacteria > Pseudomonadales > Pseudomonadaceae > Pseudomonas > Pseudomonas sp. GM_Psu_1. The sequence continues at coordinate 64,114 of NZ_JALNUX010000013.1, read as the reverse complement.
GCTGCTGGCCCAGGCGCTGGTGGCCGAGCCGGATCTGCTGCTGCTCGACGAACCCACCAACCACTTGGACATCGGCGCCATCGCCTGGCTGGAAGACGCCCTGCGCGGCTATCCGGGCGCCGTGCTGTTCATCACCCACGACCGTGCCTTCCTCCAGGCCCTGGCCACCCGCATCCTCGAACTGGATCGCGGCAACCTGATCGACTGGCAGGGCGACTACGCCAGCTTCCTGGTGCACAAGGAGCAGCAACTGGCGGCCGAAGAGACCGCCAACGCCCTGTTCGACAAGCGCCTGGCCCAGGAAGAAGTCTGGATCCGCCAGGGCATCAAGGCCCGGCGTACCCGCAACGAAGGTCGGGTCCGTGCGCTCAAGGCCATGCGCAACGAACGTAGCGAGCGCCGCGAACGCCAGGGCAAGGCCAATCTGCTGCTGGAAACCGCCGACAAGTCCGGCAAGCAGGTCATCCTCGCCGAGCACATGAGCTATGCCCATCCCGGCGGCGAACCCCTGATCCGCGACCTGACCCTGCTGATCCAGCGCGGCGATCGCATCGGCCTGCTCGGTCCCAACGGCTCGGGCAAGACCACCCTGCTCAAGCTGCTGCTGGGCGACCTGCAGCCCACCTCCGGCAAGATCCAGTACGGCACCAAGCTGGAGATCGCCTATTTCGACCAGCTGCGCCTGCAACTGGAACCGGAAAAGACGGTGATCGACAACCTCGCCGAGGGTCGCGAATTCATCACCATCAACGGCCAGGATCGCCATGTGCTGAGCTACCTGGGCGACTTCCTGTTCAGCCCCCAGCGTGCCCGCACGCCGGTCAAGGCGCTGTCCGGCGGCGAACGCGCGCGCCTGCTGCTGGCCAAGCTGTTCAGCAAGCCGGCCAACCTGCTGGTGCTGGACGAACCCACCAACGACCTCGACGTCGAGACCCTGGAGCTGCTGGAAGAGGTGCTGCTGAGTTTCGAGGGCACGGTGCTGATGGTCAGCCACGACCGGGCCTTCCTCGACAACGTGGTGACCAGCACCCTGGTGTTCGAGGGGGAAGGGCGGGTCCGCGAATACGTCGGTGGCTACCAGGACTGGCTGCGTCAGGGCGGCTCGCCGCGCCTGCTCGGCGTGCAGACCCGCGAGGACAGCAAGCCGGCGCCGGCCAAGGCCGAACCCGCGCCCGCTGCGGCACCCGTGGCCGCTGCCGCCGCACCGGCCAAGCGCAAGCTCAGCTACAAGGAGCAGCGTGAACTGGACGCCCTGCCGGGCGCCATCGAAACCGCGGAGATCGAGCTGGAGGCCCTGCAGACCGCCATTGCCGACCCGGGCTTCTACCAGCTGCCGAACGAGGTCACCCAGGCCAAGCTCGCCCGAATGGACGCGCTGCAGGCCGAACTGGATCGCCTCATCGAACGCTGGGCCGAACTGGAATAATCCAGCCCGGCCGCGGGATCAGGCCTTATCTTTCTTCAAGGCTACCGCCAGGGTATCGCAGGGCGCGCCGTGCAGCAGGTCGTTGGACGTCGAGCCCAGCAGCAGCGCCAGGCCGTGACGACCGTGGCTGCCGACCACGATCAGGTCGCAGCCCTGTTCCTTGGCCATGCGGTGGATTTCCTGGCGCGGCTGCCCATAGGCCAGCACGCAATTGCCGGCCAGCTCCGCATACTGGGTGGTGAAACCGTCCAGTCGCTCGCGGGCCTGCTCGATCTGCTGCTGCTGCAGCGACGACAGGTCCATGGGCACGTCACCGCCAAAGGCCATGGCCATGGGCTCGACCACGTGCACCAGCGACACCTTGCTGCCACAGCACTGACCCAGGGCAACCGCACGGCGGATCACCGGCTGGCAATCTTCGGTCAGGTCGACGGCAACCAATATGTGTTGGTAGGCCATACACATCTCTCCTTCATGATGGGGCGCCAGACCGTACCGTGGCTGGCGCTCGATTCGCAGGCTCTAGCCCACTTGTAGTTTCGACTCCAGGAGTCGGGGATAGCTCCACGGCTATCTTGCACAGAAGCGCGCCAAGCTCAAGCGCCCGCCACGCGAACCCCGCTCGCGCTTTCCCCGTGCGTCCCAATTGACAAGCGCCCGCTTTTGCCAGAAGGTTGTGCGAGCCGTTCAAACGGTTGTATGAATTTTCGCCCCGGCCCGGCCGGTGCCCTCCACAGAACAATATCGGGGCTGGCGATTCTCGGCTTCCACCCAAGCCGCCGCCCGCTTCGCGACCAGGACTCAAGGGAGACCCGCTGATGATTTTCGAAGGCAAAGCCCTTTCGGTGCGCGACGTGGAGGACGGCATCGCCGAACTTCGCTTCGACCTCCAAGGCGAATCGGTCAACAAGTTCAGCGCCATCACCCTGCGCGAATTCCGCCAGGCCGTGGATGCCCTGAAAGCCCACGCCGGCCTGCGCGGCGTCATCGTCACCAGCGGCAAGGACGTCTTCATCGTCGGCGCCGACATCACCGAATTCGTCGAGATGTTCGGCCGGCCGACCGAAGAGCTGCAGGCCGGCATCGCCGAGATCAACCGCATCTTCAACGACTTCGAAGACCTGCCGGTGCCCACCGTGGCCGCCGTGGGCGGCATCGCCCTGGGTGGCGGTTGCGAGATGACCCTGGCCGCCGACTACCGGGTGCTGAGCACCGCGGCGCGCATCGGCCTGCCGGAAGTCAAGCTGGGCATCTATCCGGGCTGGGGTGGTACCGTCCGCCTGCCGCGCCTGATCGGCAGCGACAACGCCATCGAGTGGATCGCGTCCGGCAAGGAAAACGACGCCGCCACCGCCCTCAAGGTCGGCGTGGCCGATGCCGTGGTCGCCCCCGAGCACCTGTTCGACGCCGCCCTGGACCTGGTCCGCCGCGCCGCCGCCGGCGAGCTGGACTACCGCGCCAAGCGCAAGCCCAAGCTGGAAAAGCTGCAGCTCAATGCCATCGAAGCCATGATGGCCTTCGAATCGGCCAAGGGCTTCGTCGCCAGCCAAGCCGGTCCGCACTATCCGGCACCGCTGGAAGCCATCAAGGCCATCCAGAAGTCCGCCAACTACGGCCGCGACAAGGCGCTGGAAGTCGAAGGCACCGGTTTCGCCAAGATGGCCCAGACCTCGGTCTCCGCCAGCCTGGTCGGCCTGTTCCTCAATGACCAGGCGCTCAAGCGCAAGGCCAAGGTGCTGGAGAAGCAGGCCGCGCCGGTCAAGCTGACCAGCGTGCTGGGCGCCGGCATCATGGGCGGCGGCATCGCCTACCAGTCCGCGCTCAAGGGCACCCCGATCCTGATGAAGGACATTCGCGACGAAGCCCTGGAGCTGGGGCTGAGCGAAGCCAGCAAGCTGCTCAACAAGCGGGTCGAGAAGGGCCGCCTGGAGCCGGCGAAGATGGCCGAGGCGCTCAATCGCATCCGCCCGACGCTGTCCTATGGCGACTTCAAGAGCGTCGACCTGGTGGTCGAGGCCGTGGTCGAGAATCCCAAGGTCAAGCAGGCCGTGCTGGCCGAAGTGGAAGGCCAGGTGCGCGAGGACGCCATCCTCACCTCCAACACCTCCACCATTTCCATCAGCCTGCTGGCCCAGGCGCTCAAGCGTCCGGAAAACTTCTGCGGCATGCACTTCTTCAACCCGGTGCACATGATGCCCCTGGTCGAGGTGATCCGCGGCGAGAAGACCAGCGAGAAGGCCATCGCCACCACCGTGGCCTATGCCCGCCAGATGGGCAAGAACCCCATCGTGGTCAACGACTGCCCCGGCTTCCTGGTCAACCGCATCCTCTTCCCGTACTTCGGCGGCTTCGCCGCGCTGCTGGCCCAGGGGGCCGATTTCCAGCGCGTCGACCGGCTGATGGAGAAGTTCGGCTGGCCCATGGGCCCGGCCTACCTGATGGACGTGGTCGGCATGGACACCGCCCACCACGCCCGCGACGTCATGGCCGAGGGCTTCCCCGAGCGCATGAAGGAAAGCCGCAAGACCGCGGTGGACGCCCTCTACGAAGCCCAGCGCTTCGGCCAGAAGAACGGCAAGGGCTTCTATGTCTACGAGACCGACAAGAAGGGCAAGCCGAAGAAGGTCGCCGACCCGGCCGTGGCCGAGGTGCTGGCACCGGTCACCTACGAGCAGCGTGAATTCACCGACGAGGAGATCGTCGAGCGGATGATGGTGCCGCTGTGCCTGGAAGCCGTGCGCTGCCTGGAGGACGGCATCGTCGAGAGCGCCGCCGAGGCCGACATGGGCCTGATCTACGGCATCGGCTTCCCGCCCTTCCGCGGCGGTGCGCTGCGCTACATCGACAGCCTGGGCGTGGCCGAATTCGTCGCCATGGCCGACAAGTACGCCGACCTCGGGCCGCTGTACCACCCGACCCCCAAACTCCGCGAAATGGCCGCCGCTGGCCAACGCTTCTTCGGTTGAGCCTGGAGTAAAGAAATGAGTCTGAATCCGAGAGACGTCGTCATCGTCGACTTCGCCCGCACGCCCATGGGTCGTTCCAAGGGCGGCATGCACCGCAACACCCGCGCCGAGACCCTGTCCGCGCGGCTGATCGACGCGGTCCTCGACCGCAATCCCCAGGTCAATCCGGCCGAGGTGGAAGACGTGATCTGGGGCTGCGTCAACCAGACCCTGGAGCAGGGCTGGAACATCGCCCGCATGGCGTCGCTGCTGACCCGCATCCCGCACACCAGCGGTGCCCAGACGGTGAGCCGCCTGTGCGGTTCCTCCATGAGCGCCCTGCATACCGCCGCCCAGGCGATCCAGACCGGCAACGGCGACGTCTTCGTCGTCGGCGGGGTGGAGCACATGGGTCACGTCGGCATGATGCACGGCGTCGACCCGAATCCCCAGCTGTCGCTGCATGCCGCCAAGGCCTCCGGCATGATGGGCCTGACCGCCGAGATGCTGGGCAAGATGCACGGCATCACCCGCGAGGCCCAGGACCAGTTCGGCTATCGCTCGCACCAGCTGGCCTGGAAGGCCACCCAGGAAGGCAAATTCAAGGACGAGATCATTCCCCTGGAAGGTCACGACGAGAACGGTTTCCTCAAGGTCTTCAGCCATGACGAGACCATCCGTCCGGAAACCACCCTCGAAGGCCTGGCGGCACTGAAGCCGGCCTTCAACCCCAAGGGCGGTACCGTGACCGCCGGTACCTCTTCGCAGATCACCGACGGCGCCTCCTGCATGCTGGTCATGTCGGCCCAGCGCGCCCAGGACCTCGGCCTGCAGCCGCTGGCCAGGATCCGCGCCATGGCCGTGGCCGGTGTCGATCCGGCGATCATGGGCTACGGTCCGGTCCCGGCTTCGCAGAAGGCGCTCAAGCGCGCCGGTCTGACCATCGCCGACATCGATTTCATCGAACTCAACGAAGCCTTCGCGGCCCAGGCCCTGCCGGTGCTCAAGGACCTCAAGGTGCTCGACAAGATGGAGGAAAAGGTCAATCTGCACGGTGGTGCCATCGCCCTGGGTCACCCCTTCGGTTGCTCTGGCGCCAGAATTTCAGGCACGCTGTTAAATGTCATGAAACAGAATGACGGCACCTTCGGCCTGGCCACCATGTGCGTGGGTCTCGGCCAGGGCATCACCACGGTGTTCGAACGCCTGCGCTGATCCGCCGCAGCGTGCGTCATCCGACCGGGGCGCCCCAGGGCTGCCCCGGTTTTCTTTTTTCGAGGTGGAACATGGCATTACAGACGGGACTCTACCGGCACTACAAGGGTCAGCAGTATCGGGTACTGGGCGTGGCCCGGCATTCGGAGACCGAGGAAGAGCTGGTCATCTATCAGGCGCTGTACGGCGAATACGGACTCTGGGCCCGGCCTCTGAGCATGTTTCGCGAGAGCGTCCAGGTCGATGGCGAGCAGGTGCCGCGCTTCGCGCTGATCAGCGTCGAAGCCGATCCCTTGGGTCTGGATGCCACGCCGCAGCCTTGACCTTGCCGACATCGCCACTATATATAGCGGTGCCGCGTTGGCCGACCGCCCCCGGCGCACCAGACTGAAGACGTTCTGGTCCTCCATTCGCCGTTCCGGCGCTCGCCTTTCGCTCGCTCATCGCTTTCAAGCAGGAATCTGACTCTCCCATGGGTAAATCGCTGGTCATCGTGGAATCCCCGGCCAAGGCCAAGACCATCAACAAGTACCTGGGCAACCAGTACGTGGTGAAGTCGAGCATCGGCCACATCCGCGACCTTCCCACCAGCGGCGCCGGCACCGCCAAGGAGCCCGCCGCCAAGACGCGCAAGACCGCCGCCGAGGCGCCCGCGCTGTCACCCAAGGAAAAGGCCCGGCGCCAGCTGTTCGCCCGCATGGGCGTCGATCCCGAGCACGGCTGGAAGGCCCACTACGAGATCCTGCCCGGCAAGGAAAAGGTGATCGAGGAGCTGCGCCGCCTGGCCAAGGACGCCGACACCGTCTATCTCGCAACCGACTTGGACCGCGAAGGGGAGGCCATCGCCTGGCACCTGCGGGAAGCCATCGGTGGTGACGACTCGCGCTACAAGCGCGTGGTCTTCAACGAGATCACCAAGAAGGCCATTCAGGAAGCCTTCTCCCAGCCCGGCGAGCTGGACATCAATCGCGTCAACGCCCAGCAGGCGCGGCGCTTCCTCGACCGCGTGGTCGGCTACATGGTCTCGCCGCTGCTGTGGTCGAAGATCGCCCGTGGCCTGTCCGCCGGTCGGGTGCAGTCCGTCGCGGTCAAGCTGGTGGTGGAGCGCGAACGCGAGATCCGCGCCTTCGTCCCCGAGGAATACTGGGAGATCCATGCCGACCTGGCCACGCCGAAAAAGGCCCAGGTGCGCTTCGAAGTGGTGCGCGAGAAGGGCGAAGCCTTCAAGCCGCTGAACGAAGCCCAGGCCAAGGCCGCCCTGGCCAAGCTGGAAAAGGCCGCCTATCGCATCGCCAAGCGCGAAGACAAGCCGACCAGCAGCCGGCCCTCGGCGCCCTTCATCACCTCCACCCTGCAGCAGGCGGCGAGCAATCGCCTGGGCTTCGGGGTGAAGAAGACCATGATGATGGCCCAGCGTCTCTATGAGGCCGGCTACATCACCTACATGCGTACCGACTCGACCAACCTGTCGGGCGATGCCATCGCCATGGCCCGCGGCTACATCGAGAGCGAATTCGGCAAGCAGTACCTGCCGGAAAAGGCCAATGTCTACGGCAGCCGCGAAGGCGCCCAGGAAGCGCACGAGGCCATCCGCCCGTCCGACGTCAACGTCAAGCCCAACAGCCTGTCAGGCATGGAGCGTGACGCCGAGCGCCTGTACGAACTGATCTGGCGCCAGTTCCTGGCCTGCCAGATGCCGCCGGCCGAGTACCTGTCCACCACGGTGACCGCCGCGGCGGGTGACTTCGAGCTGCGTGCCCGCGGCCGCATCCTCAAGTTCGACGGCTACACCCGCGTCCTGCCGCAACAGAGCAAGCCGGGCGACGACGACGTGCTGCCCGAGATGAAGCAGGGCGAGGACCTCGGCCTGGTCAAGCTCGACCCGAGCCAGCATTTCACCAAGCCGCCGGCGCGCTTCTCGGAAGCCAGCCTGGTCAAGGAACTGGAGAAGCGCGGCATCGGCCGACCCTCCACCTACGCGGCCATCATTTCCACCATCCAGGATCGTGGCTACGTGACGGTGCACAACCGCCGCTTCTATGCCGAGAAGATGGGCGACATCGTCACCGATCGCCTCAACGAAAGCTTTGCCAACCTGATGGACTTCAGCTTCACCGCCAACATGGAAGGCAACCTGGACAACGTTGCCCAGGGCGAGCGGGACTGGAAGAACCTGCTCGACGAATTCTATGGCGACTTCAAGCAGAAGCTGGAGACCGCCGAGGCCGGCGAGAAGGGCATGAGGGCCAACCAGCCCACCCTGACCGACATTCCCTGCCAGGTCTGCGGCCGGCCGATGATGATCCGCACCGCGTCCACCGGGGTCTTCCTCGGCTGCTCGGGCTATGCCCTGCCGCCCAAGGAACGCTGCAAGGCCACCATCAACCTGGTGCCGGGCGACGAGATCGCCGAAGACGACGAGGGCGAATCCGAGTCCCTGGTCCTGCGCGGCAAGCACCGTTGCCCTATCTGCAGCACGGCGATGGATGCCTACCTGATCGACGAGCACCGCAAGCTGCACGTCTGCGGCAACAACCCGGACTGCCCGGGCTACGAGATCGAAGAGGGCAGCTATCGCATCAAGGGCTACGAGGGCCCGTCGCTGGAATGCGACAAGTGCGGCAGCGAGATGCAACTCAAGACCGGGCGCTTCGGCAAGTTCTTCGGCTGCACCAATCCGGCCTGCAAGAACACCCGCAAGCTGCTCAAGAACGGCGAGCCGGCCCCGCCGAAGATGGACGCCGTGCCCATGCCGGAGCTGCGCTGCGAAAAGGTCGACGACACCTATGTGCTGCGCGATGGCGCTTCGGGGCTGTTCCTGGCTGCCAGTGGCTTCCCGAAGAATCGCGAGACCCGCGCGCCGTTGGTCAGCGAATTGCTACCCCATCGCGACGAGATCGATCCCAAGTACCATTATCTGCTCAGTGCCCCGGTGAAGGACTCTGAAGGCCGTCCGGCGGTGATCCGCTTCAGCCGCAAGACCAAGGAGCAGTACGTGCAGACCGAGGTCGAGGGCAAGCCCACCGGCTGGAAGGCCTTCTACGACGGCAAGAAGTGGCAGGTGGAAGAAAAGCGCTAGCGTCTCTAGCGCCAACTGCAGACAGGAGGCCGGCGTGAGCCGGCTCCAGGAGAAGGGCATGGCCAACGAGCGTTATACCCGCACCAACCAGAAGCTGTACTTTGCCGGTCTGGCCCTGGAAAGCTGGCGCCTGGCCCAGGCTGCGCCCGCCGCGCAAAGCCAGGGCCGGATCATGGCCGAGCGGGAAGCCTGCCTGTTTCACCTGCACGGCGCCTTGCTGGGACTCTGTCAGGAAGTGGCGGGCTTTTACCGCCACCCCACCATGGAGGCCACCTCGCTGGCCGTTCTGCTCGCTCCCGAGGCGCTCAACGAAGCGCCCAGCCCGGAAATGGGCGAGCTGATCGAGTTGGCCGGTAACCCCGAGACCTGGCTGGCGCGACTGATCGCCGAGTACCAGCGGCTGCTGCAGCCGCCCCAGGCACCCCGGCGACCCAAGCAGGATCCGACGCTGCCCTTGATCGAGGCGGTCAGCCTGGAGCCGGCCGAGCCGGAGCTGGGTCTCGAGGAGGTGGAAGCCTGGCGTGAAAGCCTCAAGCAGACGGCGCTCAGATTCCGTGGCGCCATGACCGAGTGGTAGGGTAGTTCTCGCTACAATGCCATAGAGGCCGTCAGGACGATGGCCTTGCAGACCGTCGAAAAAGGCTCAGGCAAGTCAGCCTCTCAGACCCCACGCTGTTACACTGTCCGCTTAGCTGTGGAGATACTGAATGACTACTGCCTACCTGGAAATCGTTGAACTCTCCGATGGTCGCATCGTGTTGCGCCGTGCGGACGACGAGGAAGCCCTCGTTACCCTGGAGTTTTCCAGCGATGCCAAGGATTTCCTGCATGGACAGCAGATAGAGGTGGCCAAGGCCATGTTCAACCTGGGTGTGCAGATGGCCGGGCGCCTGGCCGAAGGCGATAGCCTCCAGCGCGACGATCAACCGCGCGTCCTGCACTGATTCTTTTTCAGATCCGGCATTCCGTCCTGGAATGCCGCCGCTACATCCCGTCCCGCCGCCTGCTTCCTACGCGAATCTGACGTTCAGACTCTGGCTGTTGCCCTGGGCCGCGGCACGTGCCAGCTGCTGCTTGCCCGCATCGCTCAGGTCGTGCAACCAGCTGATCACAGTATGGCTCTGCCCCTTGCGCAGCACCTCGCAGGCCAATTGCAGCGTCTTGGCAGCGCTCGGCGTCTGTAGCAGAAGCACACGCTCCGGATTCAGATGGGTGCTGCGCAACCAGGCGTTGCTGAGCAGCGACGGCGGGGTGACCAGGGTCAGCCAGCGGGCATCGTCCTTGTCGCTCAACTGGCGCAGGATGGGCGCCAGCAACTGCAGACACTGTTCCTGGCTGCCGTGCAGGGACATCTCGCTGAACGTGTCCGGCAGTGGAGCGGCGGGCAGTTCCCGGGCCTGCTTGCCGGGCTTGGGCAGAAAGGCGGTCAGCTCCTGCAGCAGGAACTCCGGTGCCAGATCCAGCTCTTGAACCGACGAGCGCGGCGCATCGAACATCAGGGGAAATTGCATGGCGACCTCCTGGAGGCGACTCGATCAAATCCACTCGAGATCATGTACCACGGATACATGACGTCACTGTGCTCAGCCTGGTCTTGAGCGCTTTCCGGAGCGCGAACAGATACCCCCGATCAAGACTTCGGCGTAAGGCATAAAGGCGTGATAACGGCTGGCCCGAAGGCCAGCCTTAGACGTTAGCGGCGGATGACGCCAACGCTTAACCCTTCGATGGCGAATTCCTGGGTGGAAAGATCGACTTCGATAGGGGAGAACTCGGGATTTTCCGCCAGCAGGGTGACCTGGTTGCCCGAGCGCTTGAATCTCTTCACGGTGACTTCGTCGCCCACCCGGGCCACGACGATCTGGCCGTTGTGCACTTCGCGGGTCACATGGACGGCCAGCAGGTCGCCATCGAGGATGCCGACGTCTCTCATGCTCATGCCCTTGACCTTGAGCAGGTAGTCGGCACGCGGCTGGAAGAAGGCCGGGTTGATGGCGCAATTTTCCTCGACGTTCTGCTCGGCCAGGATGGGGGCGCCCGCAGCGACCCGACCGATGACCGGCAGGCTCTCGTCGGCCTTGCGTGAGGTATCCAGACCCGGGATGCGGATGCCCCGGGAGGCGCCCGGCGTCATCTCGATGGCACCCTTGCGGGCCAGCGCCTTGAGGTGCTCCTCGGCCGCATTCGGCGATTTGAAACCAAGCTCCTGCGCGATCTCCGCGCGGGTAGGCGGAAAGCCATTGGCTTCGAGGCAACGCTTGATGAAGGCCAGGATCTCGGCTTGTCGCGGTGTCAGTTTCAGCATGATGCACGTCGCGTCGTCTAATGATGCTGTGATTATATACAGTAACTCCGGGTGGTAGGCAAGGCCGCCGACCACGACTTCGGACGACAGGCCGCGATCGTGACCAGAAGCCCGCAGAGGGTGGAAAGACGCGGCTTCCAGGCCATCAGCTGGCCGCTCGCCGACCGAACCGCGATTGACTTCGATAGCGTTTGAAACATATGTTTCAAACGGAATTCATCTACCGGGGAAGGTCATGGCGCAGTCGGATACCGTGGAGCGCATTCTGGATGCGGCCGAGCAACTGTTCGCCGAGCGCGGCTTTGCCGAGACCTCGCTGCGACTCATCACCACCAGAGCCGGGGTCAACCTGGCGGCGGTCAACTATCACTTCGGGTCCAAGAAGGCCCTGATCCAGGCGGTGTTCTCGCGCTTTCTCGATCCCTTCTGCTTCAACCTGGAGCGGGATCTGGATCAGTGGCAGCCCAGGAATGGCGAGGAGGTGAGCCTGGAGGCGCTGCTGAATCTGCTGGTGGATCACTCCCTGGCCATTAAGCCGCGGCATGGCAATGACCTCTCGGTGTTCATGCGGCTGCTGGGACTGGCGTTCAGCCAGAGCCAGGGGCACTTGCGCAAATACCTGGAGCAGACCTATGGCCGCGCCTTCCGCCGCTTCCTGCTGCTGGTGAATCGGGCCGTTCCCGAGATTCCGCCCCTGGAGCTGTTCTGGCGCGCCCACTTCATGCTGGGGGCGGCGGTGTTCAGCATGTCCGGCATCAAGGCGCTGCGGGCGATCGGCGAGAACGACTTCGGCGTCGATACCCACACCGACCAGGTGCTGCGGCTGATGGTGCCCTTCCTCGCCACCGGCATGCGGGCGCCCACGGCGATGCACGCACCGGAACTGGCCCAGGCCCAGTATCGGCCGCGGCGGCCGGTCGCCGTGGAGACGGCCGAGACCTACTAGGCTGCGGCATCAAGGGTGGCTGGGGTAAGCTTGCGTCCCTTTCACGGCGCCGTGCGCCGGAGCATTCGGACGAGGTACCCATGCAAGGCTCCCTGATGGTCGATATCGCTGGCACCTGGCTCACCGCCGAGGATCGCCAGCTGCTGCGTCAGCCGGAGGTGGGCGGACTGATCCTGTTCGCCCGCAACATCGAAACCCCGGGCCAGGTTCGCGAGCTATGCCGTGCCATCCGCGCCCTGCGGCCGGAACTGCTGCTGGCCGTGGACCAGGAAGGCGGTCGCGTGCAGCGCCTGCGCCGTGACGTGGTGCGGCTGCCGGCCATGGGGCAACTGGGCGGTCGCGCGGACAGCGCGGAACTGGCCCGCCTCTGCGGCTGGCTGATGGCGACCGAGATCCTGGCGGTGGGCCTGGACTTCAGCTTCGCCCCGGTGCTGGACGTCGACCATGGGCGCAGCCAGGTCATAGGCGCACGTTCCTTCGGCAAGGCCGAGCAGGTGATCGAACTGGGTGGTGCCTTCATCGCCGGCATGGGCGACGCCGGTATGGCCGCCACCGGCAAGCACTTCCCCGGGCATGGCTGGGCCGAAGCCGATTCCCACTATGCCATTCCCACCGACGAGCGCGATCTCGATACCCTGCTGCGCACCGACCTGCGCCCCTTCCAGGCCCTGTTGCCGACCCTGGGCGCGGTGATGCCCGCTCACGTCATCTATCCCGCGGTGGATCCCCAGCCGGCCGGCTTTTCCCGGCGCTGGCTGCAGGACATCCTGCGCGGCGAACTGGATTACCAGGGCGTGATCTTCAGTGACGACCTGTCGATGGCGGGCGCCCACGTGGCGGGCGATGCCGGCCAGCGCGTCGAGGCCGCGCTCAGCGCCGGCTGCGACATGGGGCTGGTGTGCAATGACCGCGCAGCGGCCGAGCTGGCCCTGACCCGGGTGCAGCAGTTGGGCGTCTCGCCCGCGCCGCGGCTGGCCAGCATGAGGGCCCGCCGCCACGTCGATCTCGATTACCGGCAGCAACCGCAGTGGAGTTTTGCCCTGCGGCGGTTGCGCCAGGCTGACCTCATCTAAAGGACATTCCCATGACTACCTACGCCATCATCGGCGGTACCGGCCTCACCGCGCTCGCGGGTCTGGAGCTGGACCAGGCCCAGACCTTCGAGACGCCCTGGGGCGCGCCCTCGGCGCCCGTGCAGCGCGGCCACTATGCCGGGCGCCCGGTGCTGTTCCTGGCGCGCCATGGCCATCCCCATCGCATTCCGCCGCATCAGGTCAACTACCGCGCCAATCTCTGGGCGCTCAAGGAGGCCGGGGCCGAGGCCATCGTCGCGGTGAACGCCGTGGGCGGTATCCACGCCGCCATGGGCAGCGGCCATCTGTGCGTGCCCCATCAACTGGTGGACTACACCTGGGGGCGCGGCCATACCTTCTTCGAAGGGGCCGACCTCGAGCACGTCACCCACATCGACTTCAGCTTTCCCTACGATGAGCCCCTGCGGCAGCGTCTGCTCGGCGCACTGCGCAGCCTGCAACTGCCGCACAGCGACCATGGCGTCTATGCCGCGACCCAGGGGCCGCGCCTGGAGACGGCGGGGGAGATCGTCCGGCTGGAGCGCGACGGCTGCGACGTCGTCGGCATGACCGGGATGCCGGAAGCGGCCCTGGCCCGCGAGCTGGGCCTGCCCTACGCCTGCCTGGCGCTGGTAGTGAATCCGGCGGCCGGCAAGGTGCAGCGGGAAATCACCATGGCCGAGATCGAAGCCGTCCTGGCCAGCGGCATCGACGAGGTGCGGCAGGTGCTGGCCGAGGTGCTGGCGGGCTGATAGCGCCCGAGCCGCTCCCGGGACCGGGAGCGGCTCTTCGATCAGCTGGCGGCGGGCGTCAGGCGGTCGAACAGGGCTTCCAGGACGTTGAAGCGCTCTTCCGCCCGCTCCATGGGTACCTGGAACTTGAACAGGGTCGCGCCTTCCAGCCGGTACTTCTTCGGCTGCGCCTGGATCATCTTCACCAGCACCAGCGGATCCACCTGGGTGTCGGCGGCGAATTCCAGCCGTCCGCCCTGAGGCCCGGCATCCACCTTGACGATGCCCAGGCCTTCCGCACGCAGCTTGAGCAGCGTCAGGCGCACCAGGTTCTTGGTCGGTTCCGGCAGGAGCCCGAAGCGGTCGATCATCTCCACCTGTAATTCCTTGAGGGCGTCTTCGTCCGCCGCCGAGGCGATGCGCTTGTAGAGGATCAGCCGCGCATGGACGTCGGGCAGGTAGTCTTCCGGGATCAGCGCGGGCACGCGCATGTTGATGTCCGGACCGCCGCCCAGGGGTTGTTCCAGGTTGGGCTGCTCGCCCTTGCGGATGGCCTTGACCGCGCGCTCCAGCATTTCCATGTAGAGGGTGAAGCCGACCGCCTGGATCTGGCCGCTCTGGCCTTCGCCGAGCAGTTCGCCGGCGCCGCGGATCTCCAGGTCGTGGGTCGCCAGGATGAAGCCTGCCCCCAGGTCCTGGGCACCGGCGATGGCTTCCAGGCGCTTCTCGGCGTCCGGCGTCATGCCCTTGCGCGGCGGGGTGAGCAGATAGGCATAGGCCTGGTGGTGACTACGGCCGACCCGGCCGCGCAGCTGGTGCAGCTGGGCCAGGCCGAACTTGTCGGCGCGCTCGATGATGATGGTGTTGGCATTGGGCACGTCGATGCCGGTCTCGATGATGGTCGAGGCCACCAGCACGTTGAATCTCTTGTGGTAGAAATCGCTCATCACCTGTTCGAGATCGCGTTCGCGCATCTGTCCGTGGCCGATGCCGACGCGGGCCTCCGGCACCAGTTCGGCCAGTTCGCGGGCCCGCTTCTCGATGGTCTTGACCTCGTTGTGCAGGAAGTACACCTGGCCGCCGCGCAGCAGTTCGCGCAGCAGGGCTTCCTTGATCACCGCGTTCTGCTCCTCCATGACGAAGGTGCGCACCGAGAGACGCCGAGCCGGCGGGGTGGCGATGATGGACAGGTCGCGCATGCCGGCCACGGCCATGTTCAGGGTGCGTGGGATCGGCGTGGCGGTGAGAGTGAGGATGTCCACCTCGCTGCGCAGCGACTTGAGCTGTTCCTTCTGGCGCACCCCGAAGCGGTGCTCTTCGTCGATGATGGCCAGGCCCAGGTCCTTGAACTTCACGTCGCCCTGCAACAGCTTGTGGGTGCCGATGATGATGTCGATCTTGCCTTCGGCCAGCTCGCGTGCAGCAGCGGCGACTTCCTGGGCCGACTTGAAGCGGCTCATCACCTCGACACGTACCGGCCAGTCGGCGAAGCGATCGCGGAAGCTGTTGTAGTGCTGCTGGGCGAGGAGGGTGGTGGGGACCAGCACCGCCACCTGGCGGCCACCGTGCACGGCGATGAAAGCCGCGCGCATGGCCACCTCGGTCTTGCCGAAGCCCACGTCGCCGCAGACCAGGCGATCCATGGGCGTGCCCGCCAGCATGTCCTTGTGCACCGCCTCGATGGCGGCCTGCTGGTCCGGTGTCTCCTCGAAGGGGAAGCCGGCGGAGAAGGTGGCGTAGTCGACGGCCGGGTCCTTGAAGGCATAGCCCTTGCGCGCGGCGCGCCGGGCATAGATGTCGAGCAGTTCGGCAGCCACGTCGCGCACCTGTTCGGCGGCCTTGCGCTTGGCCTTCTGCCAGGTCTCGGAACCCAGCTTGTGCAGCGGCGCCAGGGCGTCGTCGGTGCCCGAGTAGCGGGCGATCAGGTGCAGGTTGGCCACCGGCACATAGAGCTTGGCGTCGTCGGCGTATTCGAGCAGCAGGAATTCCTGGGGCTGGTCGTCCAGCTCCAGGGTGATCAGGCCCATGTAGCGGCCGACGCCGTGGTCGATGTGCACCACCGGCGCGCCTTCGCGCAGCTCGGTGAGGTTCTTGATGACGTTCTCGCCGGCGTCGCGGCCCTTCTCGCGCCGGCGGCGCTGCATGATGCGCTGGCCGAACAGCGGATTCTCCGGAATCAGGGCGACGCCGGCGTCATCCAGCACCAGGCCTTCGTCCAGCGGCGCCAGGGCGATGGCGATGCGCTCGGCGCTGGCCTGGAAGGCTGCCCAGCCGTCGACCTGGCCAGGGCGCAGGTTCAGTCGGGCGAGCAGCTCCAGCAGCACCTCGCGACGACCGGCGCTTTCCGCGGTGAACAGCACGCGACCGGGGAAATCGGTGATGAAGTGCTCTAGGGCCGCCAGCGGCTGGCTGGCCTTGGCGTCGATGGCCAGGTCCGGCAGGGCGCGTGCGGCGAAGCGCTCGCGGCCCACGCCGGCTTCCAGGTCGTCCGCGCCGATGACCACCCGCGGCCAGGCCTTCAGCCGGGCGAAGCAGTCTTCCACCGGCAGGAAGACATCGGCCGGCGGCAGCAGCGGCCGCTCCGGATCGACCCGGCGGTCTTCGTAGCGATTACGGACATCGGTCCAGAATTGCTCGGCGGCCTGTTCGATACCCGGCAGGGAAAACACCTGGGTGTTGGCCGGCAGATAGTCGAAGAGGGTCGAGGTCTCGTCGAAGAACAGCGGCAGGTAGTACTCGATGCCTGCCGGGGTAATGCCGCTGGCCAGATCCTGATAGATGGGGCAGCGGCGATAGTCCACGTCGAATCTTTCGCGGAACCGCGCACGAAAGCCGGTCACCGCCTCCTTATGCAGCGGGAATTCCCGCGCCGGCAGCAGACGGATGCTGTCGACCTTGTCGATGGATCTCTGCGTTTCCGGATCGAAGGTACGCAGCGTCTCGATCTCGTCGTCGAACAGGTCGATCCGGTAAGGCAGGTTGCTGCCCATGGGAAAGAGATCGATCAGGGCGCCGCGCACGGCGAATTCGCCGTGTTCGTACACCGTATCCACATATCTATAGCCGGCCGCTTCCAGGCGCGCGCGGGTGGCTTCCACGTCCAGCCGCTGGCCGACGTCCAGCACCAGGCTGCTGCCGAGCAGGAAGCGCGTGGGCGCCAGGCGGTGTAGGGCAGTCGCCAGAGGGACTACCAAAATGCCGTGGGACAGCTCCGGCAGCCGATAAAGGGTGGCGACACGCTGGGAGATGATGTCCTGGTGGGGCGAGAAGACATCGTAGGGCAGCGTCTCCCAATCGGGAAAATTCAGTACCGGAAGTTCAGGGGCAAAGAAGCGCAGTTCCTGCTCCAGGCGATCAGCGGTCTGGCTGTCCTGGGTGATCAGCAGGGTGAAGCGGCGGGTCGCGGCCTTGGCGGCTTCAGCGATGGCGAGGGCTAGCGCGGCGCCGGGCAGATTGCCCCACTGCTGGCGGCCGGCGGTTTCAGGAATTGACGGGGTACGCAAAACTGACACGCGGGCGGAACTCCGGTGGATTTCGGGAGGGTTGGGATTGTAACGACCGGGCTTTCACGCTGTCAGTGCAGCGACGCGCGTAGATTGCCTGGGACAGGCAGCGCGGTCATAATGTAGTTCCTTTTTTCAGCTCCTACATAGGGAAGGATTTGTCGTGAGTCAGAAGCCTGAGCAGTGCCTTGAAGAATGGATCGATCGCGAAGCGCTCGCCGAGGCCATGATTCCCCTGATTGGTCAGCTGTACCGTAACAACAATGTTGTGACCTCCATTTACGGTCGCGGTTTGGTCAACCGTTCGGTGATCTCCATTCTCAAGGCCCACCGGTTCGCCCGCCAGATCGACAACGTCGAGCTGTCCGTGCAGGACACCTACCCGCTGGTGAAGGCCCTGAGCGAGCTGGAACTGGGCGCCGCCTCCATCGACCTCGCCCGTCTGAGCCTGAAATTCAAGGCCGAAGGCGCCGGTCGCGACCTCAAGGAGTTCCTGCGCAGCGAGCTGTCCGCCGTGGTCGGCAAGCAGGGCGTCGAGCAGCGCAAGGGCAAGGATGTCGTCCTCTACGGCTTCGGTCGCATCGGTCGTCTGCTGGCGCGCATCCTCATCGAGCACCAGGGTAGCGGCGACGGCCTGCGCCTGCGCGCCATCGTCGTGCGCAAGGGCGCCGACAACGATCTGGTCAAGCGTGCCAGCCTGCTGCGTCGCGACTCCGTGCACGGTTCCTTCGACGGCACCATCACTGTCGACGAAGCCAATAGCACCCTGTGTGCCAACGGCACCCTGATCAAGGTGATCTACTCCAACGATCCCACCACCGTCGACTACACCCAGTACGGCATCCAGGATGCCATCGTGGTCGACAACACCGGCAAGTGGCGCGATGCCGAAGGCCTGGGCCAGCACCTCAAGTGCAAGGGCGTCTCCCGCGTGGTGCTGACCGCACCCGGCAAGGGCAGCCTGAAGAACATCGTGCATGGCATCAACCATGACACCATCACCGCCGAAGACACCATCGTCACCGCGGCCTCCTGCACCACCAACGCCATCGTGCCGATCCTCAAGGCGGTCAACGACAAGTACGGCATCGTCAACGGTCACGTCGAGACCGTGCATTCGTACACCAACGACCAGAACCTGATCGACAACTTCCACAAGGGCGATCGCCGTGGCCGCAGCGCCGCGCTGAACATGGTCATCACCGAGACCGGCGCCGCCAAGGCCGTGGCCAAGGCGCTGCCGGAACTGGCTGGCAAGCTGACCGGCAACGCCATCCGCGTGCCGACGCCCAACGTCTCCATGGCGATCCTCAACCTGAACCTGGAAAACGCCACCAGCAAGGACGAGATCAACGAGTACCTGCGCGAGATGGCGCTGCATTCGCCGCTGCACAAGCAGATCGACTTCGTGAACTCGCCGGAAGTGGTGTCCAGCGACTTCGTCGGCTCCCGTCATGCGGGTGTGGTCGATGCCGGTGCCACCATCGTCAGCGACAACCGTGTCGTCCTCTATGTCTGGTACGACAACGAGTTCGGCTACAGCTGCCAGGTCGTGCGGGTGCTGGAAGAGATGGCGGGTGTCAATCCGCCGGCCTTCCCGGCCTGAGTCTTGCGTCCTAGGCAAGGCTGACTTGCAAGAAAAAACGGGAGCCCGCGTGGCTCCCGTTTTCGTTTTGACCGGGTTTTGCGCCACAATAGCGACCCGTGACAAGAGGTCGCAGCCCCCTGGGGCGATCTCGCGCCGGATCCGGTCTCTCGCGAGGCGGTCCGGCTCCAGCCGTCGCCTGCGGACGGCTAACCTTCTGAGGAGAAAGCATGGCGGTCTATAGCTACGACGTGGTGGTACTGGGTTCGGGACCGGCAGGCGAGGGCGCGGCGATGAACGCCGCCAAGAATGGCCGTCGCGTGGCGGTGGTGGACAATCGCCAGGTGGTCGGCGGCAACTGCACCCACCTGGGCACCATTCCCTCCAAGGCGCTGCGCCATTCGGTCAAGCAGATCATCCAGTTCAACACCAACGAGATGTTCCGCTCCATCGGCGAGCCGCGCTGGTTCTCCTTTCCCGACGTGCTGCGCAGCGCCGAGCGGGTGATCGCCCGCCAGGTGTCGTCCCGCACCAGCTACTACGCGCGCAATCGCGTCGACCTGTTCTTCGGTACCGCCAGCTTCGCCGACGAGAACACCATCGAGATCGTCAACCTGCGTGGCGACCTGGAGCGCCTGGTGGCCAAGCAGGTCGTCATCGCCACCGGCTCGCGACCCTATCGCCCGGTGGACGTAGACTTCAGCCATCCGCGCATCTACGACAGCGACACCATCCTGTCGCTGACCCATACCCCGCGCCGGCTGATCATCTATGGTGCCGGGGTGATTGGCAGCGAATACGCCTCCATCTTCAGTGGTCTCGGCGTGCTGGTGGACCTGATCGACAACCGCGACCAGCTGCTCAGCTTCCTCGACGACGAGATCTCGGACGCCCTGAGCTATCACCTGCAGAACAACAATGTGCTCATTCGTCACAATGAGGAATACGAGCGCATCGAAGGCCAAGAAAACGGCGTCGTCCTGCACCTGAAGTCCGGCAAGAAGCTGCGCGCCGATGCCCTGCTGTGGTGTAACGGCCGGACCGGCAACACCGACCAGCTGGGCCTGCAGAACGTGGGCATCTCGGTCAACAGCCGGGGCCAGGTCACCGTCGACGAGAACTACCGGACCTCGGTCGCCAACATCTATGCGGCGGGCGACGTCATCGGCTGGCCAAGCCTGGCCAGTGCCGCCTACGACCAGGGACGTTCGGCCTCGGACAATATCCTGCACGACAACAACGGGCGGGTGGTCAACGACATTCCCACCGGCATCTACACCATTCCCGAGATCAGTTCGCTGGGCAAGACCGAGCGCGAGCTGACCCAGGAGCGAGTGCCCTATGAGGTCGGCAAGGCCTTCTTCAAGAGCATGGCGCGGGCGCAGATCTCCGGCGAACCGGTGGGCATGCTGAAGATCCTCTTCCACCGCGAGACCCTGCAGGTGTTGGGCGTGCACTGCTTCGGCGACCAGGCCTCGGAGATCCTGCACATCGGCCAGGCGATCATGAACCAGGAAGGCGAGGCGAACAGCATCCGCTATTTCGTCAACACCACCTTCAATTACCCGACCATGGCCGAGGCCTACCGGGTAGCGGCTTTCGATGGCTTGAATCGGTTGTTTTGAGTCGGCCCAGGTTGAGCGGACGGAGGCGAATGTCCGCTCGGCTAGCCCCCCTCTCCCCTCGGGAGAGGGCTGGGGTGAGGGTGCTCCCCGTAGCAGTCTCCAGTGGAAAAGGCTGCGCCGTTTTCCACGCTACGGAGTCGGCTCGCATCACGGCCATGGCGGTCCACCGCTGCGGCCGCTCCTACGGGTGTTTGCCTAGAGGTAGGAGCGCTGTCTTTATCGCGGCCATGGGCCGCTCCTACGGTTACATCGAGCCTGTAGGAGCGGCCCATGGCCGCGATCAGTGAAGCATCAGAGTCCCGCAGAGGCGGCCGCAGCGACGGACCCCATGGCCGCGACTGCTCGGGCAGGCAGGAGCCTACCCCAGCGTTCGCCGCGCCAGGCTCGGAAAATCGGTGATCAGACTGTCCGCGCCGAAGTCGGCCAGGCGGCGCATCAGGCTGGCGTCGTTCACCGTCCAGACCGAGACGTGCAGGCCCTGGCGCTGAGCCTTGAGCAGCCGTTCCGGGGTGCACAGCGTCCAGTTCAGCGCCAGCAGGTGGCAGTCGTAGTGAGCGGCCACCTTGAGCGGATCCAGCCAGGCGTATTCCGCCACCAGTCCACGCGCCAGCTGTGGGGTGTCGCGCTGCAGGGCGCGCAGGACCTCGCGCGAGGAACTGGTGACGGTCACCTTGTCCTGCAGGCCGAATTCCTCGACCAGCTGGGCGATGGCTCTCACGGTCTGCGCCGCCCGCACTCGCGAGGCGCTCTTCACCTCCAGCTGCCAGTGTTCGAAGGAACACTTCTCGAACAGCTCGCGCAGGGTCGGGATGGGGCAGGGGCGCGGCCACACCGGTCCGCCCTGGCGGGCATCCAGGGCGATTAGATCGGCGACCGCCTTTTCGCTGACCTTGCCGCCACGACCGGTGGTGCGTTTCAGGGTCGGGTCGTGGATCACCACCAGCTCGCCGTCCCGTGAGAGGTGCAGGTCCAGCTCGCAGCGCGTGACGCCCAGTTCCAGGCACAGCTCGAAACCAGCCAGGGTGTTTTCTGGGGCTTCGCCGCGGGCGCCGCGGTGTCCGTAAATAAGGGTCATGAGGGCTCCTTGGCGCTAGGGTGAGGGGACCGGGCGCTGCGGTTCGCGAACCGCATCCAGCACCCGGTCGTTTTCGAAATAGACGCTGAAATCTCTGTAGTCCCAGCGGCGGATGGCTGGCCGACCGACCGGCGGGTGCTCCTGATCGGGCAGGCCGAAGCGCTCCAGGACCTGGCTGCGACTGTCGCCACGCAGAGGCAGCGGGGTACTGCCATCGCCCTGCTGGCCCAGCGGGATCTGCAGGGTCTCGGCCCAGCCGGGCAGGGCGGCGCCGAGCAGCAGGAGCGCCAGCCAGGGGCGTTTCACGCCTCGTCTCCACGGTCGGCGCGGCGCACCCGGGCCTGCTGGCGCAGGACGTGGCGCGCCAGCAGCTGGCGCTGGGCGTCTTCCAGGTCGATGAAACTGGTGCCGATCTCGTACCCGCCCTTGACGGCCTGGCAGCCGGTCACCTCGGCCAGCACCTGCAGGCCCAGGCCCTGGGGCGGCAATGCCATGCGCAGGTCGAGGCGGGTGCCCAGGGCATAGGGCTCGGCATCGACGAAGGCCAGGCCGCCTTCGGACAGCACCACGTCGCGGGTGGCGCCGCTGTCGTGCAGGAGATTCCAGGTAAAGGCCTGGCCGAGCAGGTCCAGGCGCTTGTGCACCAGGCGCAGGCAGGCGGTGACGGCGCGGTCGCGCTCGTCCAGATTGCGCAGCAGGTGACGGGATTCGAATTCCAGCTGATGCAGTTCGCTCAGGAGTGCGAACAGCGGCGCGGTCTCGCCGGGGACCCCGTCGGCAGGGCTGATTTGCAGTGCGATACGGTCGGTGATGCGATAGTATTCCCGCCGTTCACGCGCGTCTGGGGTGGTCATGTCGGGCCGCTCCGTGGGTGATGGCCCCGAGTGTAGCCGGCGAGCCGGCACGGTGTCGCCGTCCAACCCGCAGGGCGCCTACGTCTTTCCGCCGTGCAAGCGAGCCTATGTTCAGACCCCTGCCGATCTACCTTGGCCTGCGTTACGTCCGCGCCAAGCGCCGCAACCATTTCGTCTCCTTCATCTCGCTCACCTCCATGATCGGCCTGGCCCTCGGCGTGGTCGTGATGATCGTGGTGCTGTCGGTCATGAACGGCTTCGATCGCGAGATGCGCGATCGCGTCCTCGGCATGATTCCCCATGCGACGGTGGAGTCCTACCAGCCGGTCAACGACTGGCGCAGCGTGCGCGAATTGGCGCTGCAGAACAGCCAGGTGGCCGCGGTGGCGCCCTTCACCCAGTTGCAGGGCATGCTGGCCCACGACAAGGCGGTGCAGACGGTATTGCTCAACGCCATCGATCCGGCCGAGGAGCCCAAGGTCTCGATCATCCCCAGCTTCATGCGCGAGGGCCGGCTCGACGACCTCAAGCCGGGCGAATTCGGCATCATCATCGGCTCCCTGGCCGCCGAGAAACTGCGCGTCAAGGTCGGCGACAAGCTCACCTATATCGCCCCGGAAGTGGCCGTGACCCCGGCCGGCATGTTTCCGCGCATGAAGAGATTCACCGTGGTGGGCATCTTCAGCGTCGGCGCCGGCGAGCTGGACGGCTCGGTGGGCCTGATCGACATCGAGGACGCCGCGCGGCTGCAGCGCTGGCCGGCGAACGCGGTGCAGGGCGTGCGCCTCAAGCTGCACGACCTGTTCCAGGCGCCGGACGTGTCCTGGAACATCGCTCGCCAGCTGCCGGGCAACGACTGGTACGCCCGCGACTGGACCCGCACCCACGGCAATCTCTACCAGGCCATCGGCATGGAAAAGACCATGATCGGCCTGCTCCTGCTGCTGATCGTCGCCGTGGCCGCCTTCAACATCGTCTCCACCCTGGTGATGGTGGTGACCGACAAGAAATCCGACATCGCCATCCTGCGCACCCTGGGCGCCACGCCCCGGCAGATCATGGCGGTGTTCATGGTCCAGGGGACCTTCATCGGCGTCATCGGCACCGCCATCGGCTGCCTGCTGGGCGTGCTCGCCGCGCTCAACGTCAGCGCCGCCCTGGCCTGGGTGCAGCGGGTCACCGGGCACCAGTTCCTCAACGCCGAGGTGTACTTCATCGACTACCTGCCGGCGCAGCTGCAGCTGCACGACGTCCTGCTGGTCTGCGGCGCGTCCTTTGCCCTGAGCTTCCTGGCCACGCTCTATCCCTCCTGGAGCGCCGCCCGTACCCAACCCGCCGAGGCCCTGCGTTATGAATGATCGAGCCGTTTTGCGTTGCCAGGACCTGGGCAAGCGCTACGAGGAAGGCCCCCAGACCGTCGAGGTGCTGAGCAACGTCCAGCTGACCCTGCAACCGGGCGAGCGGGTGTCCATCGTCGGCAGTTCGGGGTCGGGCAAGACCACCCTGCTGAACCTGCTCGGCGGCCTGGATACCCCCAGCAGCGGCAGTGTCTGGCTCGACGGCGAGGAGCTGTCGGCGCTCAACGAGAAGGCCCGCGGCCTCCTGCGCAATCGCGCCATGGGCTTCGTCTACCAGTTCCACCACCTGCTGCCCGAATTCAGCGCCCTGGAAAACGTCTGCATGCCTCTGCTGATCGGCAAGGCCTCCATCGGCGAGGCCCGCGAGCGCGCCGCCAAGCTGCTGGAGCGGGTCGGTCTCGGCCATCGCCTGGGCCACAAGCCGGCCGAGCTGTCCGGTGGCGAGCGCCAGCGCGTGGCCATCGCCCGGGCGCTGGTCAACCAGCCCAAGCTGGTGCTGCTCGACGAACCCACCGGCAACCTCGACCAGCACACCGCCCACGGCATCCAGGATCTGATGCTGGAGCTGTCCACCTCGCTGCGCACCGCCTTCCTGGTGGTGACCCACGACCAGGTGCTGGCCGGCCAGATGGACCGGATGCTGCGCCTGGACGAAGGCCATCTGGTCGATGCCACGCCGGCCCGGCAGGTCTGAGGTCGCCATGTTCAGACCGCTTTCGCTGTTCATCGGCCTGAGATACACCCGCGCCAAGCGGCGCAAGTCGTTTATCTCCTTCTTCTCGCTGGTCTCCATGTTCGGCCTGGCGCTGGGCGTGCTGGCCATGATCCTGGTGCTGTCGGTGATGAACGGCTTCCAGGAGGAAATGCGTGGCCGCATCCTCGGCATGGTGCCCCATGCCTTCATCAGCGCGGCCCAGCCGCTGGACGACTGGCGCCCGCTGGCGGCCAAGGCCGAGCAGCAGCCCCATGTGCTGGCGGCGGTGCCCTATACCCAGTTGCAGGGCATGCTCTCGGTACGGGGGCGCATGCAGCCGCTGCTGGTGGACGGCATCGATCCCGCCCAGGAAAAACGCGTGTCCATCGTTGGCGAGCGCATGACCCAGGGCAGTCTCGACGCCCTCAAGCCTGGCGAATTCGGCATCGTGCTGGGCGAGATCGCCGCGCGGCGCTTCCAGCTGGAGCTGGGCAGCCAGGTCACGGTGATCATCCCCGAGGTCGGCGCCACCGGCAGCATCACCCCGCGGCTGCGGCGCTTCACCGTGGTCGGCACCTTCAAGGTCGGCGCCGAACTGGATGCCTCCCTGGCGCTGATCAACGTCGCCGATGCCGCGCCGCTCAAGGGCTGGCAGCCGGGCCAGGTGGAAAGCATCCGCCTGGCGCTGGACGATCTGTTCCAGGCGCCGCGCATTTCCCGTGACGTGGCCAAGGCCCTCGGCGACGGCTACCAGGCGCGCGACTGGACGATCTCCCAGGGCAGCCTGTTCCAGGCCATGCAGATGGAAAAGACCATGATCGGCCTGCTGCTCTTGCTGATCGTCGCCGTGGCCGCCTTCAACATCATCGCCACCCTGATCATGGTGGTGGCCGACAAGAAGGCCGACATCGCCATCCTGCGCACCCTGGGCGCCACGCCCGGGCAGATCATGGCGGTGTTCATGGTGCAGGGCACGGTGATCGGCCTGGTCGGTACCCTGATCGGCGGCGTGCTGGGCGTCATCGCGGCGCTCAACGTCAGCAGCTGGATCGCCGCCCTGGAGCGCCTGGTCGGCCACAAGCTATTTGGCGGCGACATGTACTTCATCAGCAACCTGCCGTCGCGGCTGGAGCTGGAAGACGTGGTGCTGATCGCCGTGGCCGCCCTGAGCATGAGTTTCCTGGCGACCCTCTATCCCGCCTGGCGCGCCTCGCGCACCTCACCGGCCGAAGCCCTGCGCTACGACTGATTCCTGCCGGGCCAGGTGGCGCCATGCCCCTGGTCCTGTGGTGTCCAAACTGCTCTAATCCGCGCTTCTGAAGCCCTTTCGGCTCTCCATGGATGGAGTCCTGATGCGCGCCGCTCTGCTGTCCTTTGCCCTGGGCGTGCTGCTCCTGCGCGCCTTCGCCACGCTGCCGTCGCTACCGCTGCTGGCGGCCCTCGCGGCCGTGGCCCTGGTGCTGCTGTTCACCCGCCTCCTGGCGCTCGGTGCCCTCGGGCTGGGTCTGGCCTGGGCGCTGCTCAATGGCCACTGGGCGCTGGACGATCGCCTGGATCCGGCGCTGGAACAGCGGGTGCTGTGGATCGACGGCCAGATCAGCGGGCTGCCCACGGTGGACGCCGATTCGGTGAGTTTCGTGCTCGCCGGGGCGACCAGCCGCCGCGCGTTTGAGCTGCCGGCGCGGATCCGCCTGAGCTGGCACGGCGGGCCGCGCCCGCTGGCCGGCGAACGCTGGCGCCTGGCCGCGGAATTGCGCGGCCCCGCCGGTCTGGTCAACCCCCTCGGCCAGGATCGCGAAGCCTGGCTGCTGGCCCAAGGCATAGGCGCCACCGGCAGCGTCAAGGATGGCCAGCGCCTGGCCGCCGCCAGTGGCCTGGCGACCTGGCGCGACGGCATCCGGCAATACCTGCAGAGGCGCGATCCGGCCGGGCAGGGCGGGCTGCTCGCCGCCCTGGTGGTGGGCGACGGCTCGGGCATCACCGATGCCCAGTGGCAGCTGTTCCAGGACACCGGCACCGTGCACCTGATGGTCATCTCCGGGCAGCACATCGGCCTGATCGCCCTGGGCGTCTACGCCGGAGTGGTCCTCCTGGCACGGCATGGCTTCTGGCCGCGCCGGCTGCCCTGGCGCCTGTCCGCGGCGGTGCTGACCATCGCCACTGCGCTGGGCTACGGACTGCTGGCCGGCTTCGAGGTGCCGGTGCAGCGGGCCTGCGTCATGGTCACCCTGGGCCTGGTCTGGCAACTCGGGCGCCAGCAGGTGCGGCTGGCGGATGCCGTGCTGCTGGCCTTGGTACTGGTGCTGGCCGCCAATCCGCTGGTCAGTCTGCTGCCTGGATTCTGGCTGTCCTTTGGCGCCGTACTGTTGCTGCTGTGGAGCTTTGCTGGCCGCCTGGGCCGCCTGCCCTGGTGGCTCACCCTCGGACGCGCCCAGTGGTGCATGGCCGTGGGCCTGGCGCCGCTGCTGCTGGCGCTGGGCCTGCCCTTGAGTCTGAGCGGCCCGCTGGCCAATGCCCTGGCCGTGCCGCTGATGGACCTGGCCATCGTGCCCCTGGCCCTGGCGGGGACGCTGCTGTCCCTGCTCTGGTCGCCGCTGGGAACTCCGGCCTTGCTGCTGGCGGGTGGCCTGCTGCAGGGACTGCTTTGGCTGCTGGGCGGCTTGGCGCACCTGGGGGCGGCCTGGCAACCGGTATTGGCACCGACTTGGGCGCTATGGCTGGCGGGGCTGGGCGCGCTGCTGGCCCTGCTGCCCGCGGGGGTGCCGCTGCGAGTCTTCGGCGCGCTGCTGATGCTGCCGGGGCTGTTTCCCCCGCCACCGCTACCCGCGGAGGGCCTGGCACGGATCACCGTGCTGGACGTGGGGCAGGGCCTGGCGGTGCTGGTGCGCACCCGTGACCATGCACTGCTCTATGATGCCGGTCCGCGCCAGGGCAGCTACGACAGCGGCGCCCGGGTCGTCCTGCCCAACCTGAAGGCCTTCGGCATCGGCAGCCTGGACGTCATGCTGCTCAGTCATGCCGATGCCGACCACGCCGGTGGTGCGCCGGCCGTGGCCAGGGGACTGCCGCCAGGACAGGTGCTCAGTGGCGAGGCGGGACGCCTCACGCCGGAACTGCACGCCCGGGACTGCACGGATGGGGCCGAGTGGCGCTGGAACGAGGTCGCCTTCACCACCTGGTGGCACCCCGCGGCGGATTCCAACGCGTCCTCCTGCGTGCTCAGCGTCGTGGCCAGGGGCGAGCGCCTGCTGCTGACCGGCGACATCGACGCCCGCCGTGAAGCCGAACTGCTGGCCAGCGGTGTGCCCGTGGCGGCGGAATGGCTGGTCGCGCCGCACCACGGCAGTCGCAGCGGCTCCAGCGCCGCCTTCATCGACGCCGTCCAGCCACGTGGCGTGCTCATCTCCCGAGGGCTGAACAATCGCTATGGCCATCCCCATCCCCAGGTACTGGCGCGCTATCGCGAGCGCGGCGTGCTGCCCTACGACACCGTCGAGCGGGGCGCCCTGAGCTGGACCCTGGGTCGCTGGGAAGTACCACGCGGGCAACGCCAGGTGCGGCATTGGTGGCGGATAAGCCCGCCGACACCCTGATAGCCTATTCAAAGGCTGCTGCGCGTCGGCCAAACCGCGTTGAAAAGACCTTCGGAATGCTCATTTACCATTCGTAAACTCCGCTTCCTCAGGTCTTGTCGCCTTGTTTGTCTCTAGCTCGCGAGCCCTTGAACAGGCTCTCCGGCGTTCGTGCTAGAGTGGCCGCATTTTGCGGCAGGGGTAACGGTCTCGTGTTCGAAATGGTCAAAGCGGGCGGCTGGATGATGCTGCCGATCATTCTCAGTTCCATCCTGGCCACGGCCATCATCGCCGAGCGGCTGTGGACCCTCAGGCGCAGCCGGGTCGCACCGCCGACGCTGCTCGCCCAGGTCTGGCGCTGGATCCAGGACAAGCAGCTCAATGCCGAGCGGCTGCGCGAATTGCGCGCCGGCTCGCCCCTGGGCGACATCCTCGCCGCGGGCCTGGCCAATTCCCGCCACGGCCGCGACATCATGAAGGAAGCCATCGAGGAAGCCGGTAGCCGCGTGGTGCACGACCTCGAGCGCTACCTCAACACCCTCGGCAGCATCGCCGCCCTGGCGCCCCTGATGGGTCTGCTGGGTACGGTGTTCGGCATGATCGACATCTTCAGCGCCTTCATGAACGACGGCATGGCCAATGCGCCCATCCTCGCCGGTGGCATCTCCAAGGCCCTGGTCACCACCGCCACCGGCCTGCTGGTGGCGATTCCCGCGGTGTTCTTCCATCGCTACCTGCTGCGCCGGGTCGATGAGCTGGTGGTGGGCATGGAGCAGGAAGCGGTCAAGCTGGTGGACATCCTTCACGGCGATCGCGAGGTGGACGTCCGCGAAGGAGCCCCGGCGTGAAATTCCGTCGCCGCGCCGGGGGCGCCGCTCGCGAAGAGGTCTATATCAACCTGGCGTCCTTCATCGACGTCATCTTCGTCCTGCTGCTGTTCTTCGTGGTGAC
This sequence comes from Pseudomonas sp. GM_Psu_1, assembly GCF_026544185.1. NCBI lineage: Bacteria > Pseudomonadati > Pseudomonadota > Gammaproteobacteria > Pseudomonadales > Pseudomonadaceae > Pseudomonas > Pseudomonas sp. GM_Psu_1. Next base: position 35,177 of record NZ_JALNUX010000013.1, on the reverse strand, counting down.
CGCGACCTTCAGCAAGCCCAGCCAGCTGAAGATCGAACTGCCCGAGGCCGATAGCGCCGCCGCGGCCGCCAACCAGGGCAAGATCCTGGAAATCAGCATCACCGCCGAAGGCCAGATGGCGCTCAACGGCCAGACCCTGGCGCGCAACGACCTGACCGGCCTGACCACCGCGCTGCAGCGGGAATCCGGCGGCGACAACAGCCTGCCGCTGGTGATCACCGCCGATGGCCGCGCCACCCACCAGGCGGTGGTCATGGCCATGGACGCCGCCGGCAAGCTGGGTTTCAGCCAGTTGCGCATCACCACCCTCGAGGCCCAGGCGAAACGGCCGTGAGCCTGGGCGAGCGCCTGGTCCGCGCCTGGTACCAGGGGCATCCGGCCCTGGGCCTGCTGGCGCCGCTCGAAGTCCTCTATCGCCGGGTCGCCCGGCGCAAGCGCCAGCGTTTCCTGGCGGGGCAGGGCAGCATCCATCGCGCGCCGGTACCGGTCATCGTGGTGGGCAATCTCACCGTGGGCGGTACCGGCAAGACGCCCATGATCCTCTGGCTGATCGGCCACCTGCGCGCCCGTGGGCTCAAGGTCGGGGTGGTCAGCCGCGGCTATGGCGCCACGCCGCCGAGTCTGCCCTGGCGGGTCCGGGCCAGCGACACCGCCGCCGTCGCCGGCGACGAGCCGCTGCTGATCGTGCAGCGCACCGGGGTGGCGCTGGTGACGGATCCCGACCGCGGTCGCGCCGTCGAACGCCTGCTCGCCGAAGAATCGCTCGACGTCATCCTTAGCGACGACGGCCTGCAGCACTATCGCCTGGCCCGCGACCTGGAGCTGGTGATGGTCGATGCGGCGCGCGGCTTCGGCAACGGTCGCTGCCTGCCGGCAGGCCCCCTGCGCGAACCCCTGGAGCGCCTGGCCGAGGTGGACGCCGTGATCCACAACGGCGCCGCAGTCGATCCGGCCGACGGCTTCGGCCTGACCCTGCAGCCCAGTGCCCTGGTCAATCTGCGCAGCGGCGAGACGCGACCGCTGGATTTCTTTCCGCCGGGGCAGCGCCTGCACGCCCTGGCCGGCATCGGCAACCCCGGGCGTTTCTTCGCCACCCTCGAAGGACTACACTGGCAGCCGTTGCCCCATGCCTTCGCCGATCACGCCACCTACAGCGCCGCGGACCTGACTTTCACCCCCGCGCTGCCGCTGGTGATGACCGAGAAGGACGCGGTCAAGTGCCGGTCCTTCGCCGCCGCCGACTGGTGGTACCTGGCGGTGGACGCCCAGCCCTCGGCCGCCTTCGTCGCCTGGCTGGACGGGCGTCTCGACCGACTCCTGCCCGAACACTCTCACTGACGGAACCTCTGCCCATGGATCTCAAGCTGCTGGACATCCTTGCCTGCCCCCTGACCAAGAGCCCGCTGATCTTGAGCGACGACAAGACCGAGCTCATCAGCAAGGCCGCCGGCCTGGCCTTCCCGATTCGCGACGGCATCCCGGTGATGCTGGAAAGCGAGGCGCGCATCATCACCACGGACGAGCGTCTGGATAAATGAGCACCGCCTTCACCGTCGTCATTCCGGCGCGACTGGCCAGCACCCGGCTGCCCAACAAGCCGCTGCTCGACATCGCCGGCAAGCCGATGATCCAGCACGTCTGGGAGCAGGCCCGCCGCAGCGGCGCCGAGCAGGTGGTGGTGGCGACCGACCACGACGACATCCTGCGTGCCTGCGAAGGCTTTGGCGCCCGGGTCCTGCTGACCCGCGCCGACCATGCCTCGGGCACCGATCGCCTGGCCGAGGTGGCCGAGCTGCTCGGCCTGGCCAGCGACGCCCTGGTGGTCAACGTCCAGGGCGACGAGCCGCTGATTCCGCCGGCGGTGATCGACCAGGTGGCGGCCAACCTCGCCGCCCATCCCGAAGCCGGGGTAGCCACCCTGGCTGAGCCGATCAGTGACGTCGATAGCCTGTTCAATCCCAATGTGGTCAAGGTGAGCACCGACGTGAACGGCCTGGCACTGACCTTCAGCCGAGCACCGCTGCCTTGGGCGCGCAACGCCTTCGCCAGCGATCGCGCGCAGCTGCCCCAGGGCTTTCCCTATCGTCGCCACATCGGCATCTACGCCTACCGCGCCGGCTTCCTTGCCGATTTCGTCAGCTGGGGTCCCTGCGCCCTGGAAGAGACCGAAGCCCTGGAGCAATTGCGCGCCCTCTGGCACGGCGTGCGCATCCATGTCGCCGATGCCCTGGAAGCGCCCCAGGCCGGCGTGGATACCCTGGAAGATCTCGAACGCGTCCGTCGCCTGCTGGGAGCCTAGATGACCCTGCGCATCCTGTTCGTCTGCATGGGCAACATCTGCCGCTCGCCCACCGCCGAAGGCATCCTCAGGGCCAAGCTGGACGCCGCGGGCCTTGCCGAGGCGGTGGAGCTGGACTCGGCCGGCACCGGTGACTGGCATGTCGGCAAGGCACCGGATGCCCGGGCCATCCAGGCCGCGGCCGGTCGCGGCTATGACATCGGCGACCTGCGCGCGCGCCAGGTCGCTGAGGACGATTTCCAGCGCTTCGATCTGATCCTGGCCATGGACCAGGACAACCTCGCCTGGCTGGAGCAGCTGCGTCCGGGTGCGGGCGCGGTGCCCGAACTCTTCCTGGCGCGCCAGGGCCTGGCGGTGGACGAGGTGCCCGATCCCTATTACGGCGGTGCAGCCGGCTTCGAGCGGGTCCTCGACCTGCTGGAAAGCGCCTGCGATGGCCTGGTCGCCGAGGTGGCTGCCCGTCATGGTTGCTGAGCTGCAACAGCAGGTCCCGCTGCAGGGCCTCAATACCTTTGGCCTGGTGGCAGAAGCCGACCGCTATCTGGAAGCCGCCAGTGACGTCGAGGTCCGCGCGGCCCTGGCGCTGGCCCGGCAACTGGGCGTGCCCCTGCGGGTGCTGGGCGGTGGCAGCAACCTGGTCCTGCCCGAACGGGTCGAGGGCCTGGTGCTGCGGCTGACCTCGCGCGGCATCCGTCTGCTGGCGGAGGAGGGCGATGCCCTGCTGGTGGAAGCCGAAGCCGGCGAGCCCTGGCACCCCTTCGTCATGGCCACCCTGGCCAATGGCTGGTACGGCCTGGAAAATCTCAGCCTGATCCCGGGCACCGTGGGCGCCTCGCCGATCCAGAACATCGGCGCCTATGGCGTCGAATTGAAGGACAGATGTGCGGGCGTCACGGCGCTCGACCGCCACAGCGGCGAACTCCATGACCTCAGTCCGGCCGATTGCGCCTTCGCCTACCGCGAGAGTCGCTTCAAGGCCGAGGCTGGTCGCTGGATCGTGCTGCGGGTGCGCTTCCACCTCAGTCGTAAGCCGCAGCTGGTGCTGGACTACGGCCCGGTGCGCCAGGCCCTGACCGAGGCGGGCGTCACGCAGCCAACCCCCGAGGCCGTCAGCGCGGCCATCTGCAGCATCCGCCAGAGCAAACTGCCCGACCCGGCGGTGCTGGGCAATGCCGGCAGCTTCTTCAAGAATCCGGTGGTGACCGCTGCCGAAGCCGCCGCGCTGCAGGGCCGCTATCCAGGTCTGCCGACCTATCCGCAGGCCGATGGCAGCGTCAAGCTGGCCGCCGGCTGGCTGATCGACCAGGCCGGCTGGCGCGGTCATCGCGATGGCGCCGTGGGGGTGCATGCCGCCCAGGCGCTGGTGCTGGTCAACTTCGGCGGCGCCCGCAGTCGCGACGTCCTGGCCCTGGCCGAGCGCATCCGCGCCTCGGTGCGCGAGCGCTTCGGCGTGACGCTGGAGATGGAGCCGGGAAGCCTGACGTGACCGACGACGCCCCCGATACCCAACGCCGCCGCCTGCTGATCGCCACCACCTCCGCCGTCGGCGGCCTGGGACTGGTGGCGGGTAGCGTGCCCTTCGTCTGCGCCCTGCGGCCCAGTCGTTCGGCGGAGGTGGCGGCGGCGCCGGTCGAGGTGGATCTCAAAACCCTGCGCGAAGGCGAGCAACTCACGGTGCAGTGGCGCGGCCAGCCAGTCTGCGTGCTGCGCCGCAGTGCGGCCGACCAGGCCCGGCTGTTGGCCGACCAGGCCGGCCTCGCCGACCCGGATTCCCGGGAATCCAGCCAGCCACCCTATGTCGATCCACGGCTGAGATCGCGGCGGCCGGACATCTTCGTGGTCACCGCTATCTGCACCCACCTGGGCTGTATTCCCTCCCTGGACACCGCAACGACGAACCAAGGCTATCTCTGTCCCTGCCATGGCTCCCATTTCGATCTCGCTGGGCGGGTCTATCGCGACCAGCCGGCACCCCTGAATCTGGCCGTGCCTCCCTATCACTTCAAAGGCGAGAGCCTGCTGGTGATCGGCAGCGACGGGGAGGGCGTGGCATGAGGGACAGGGAGCCCGGCTGGCTGGAGCGACGGCTGCCGATCGGCGCCTTCTGGCGCCGGCACCTCAGCGACTACCGGGTGCCGCGCAACCTCAACGTCTTCTATCTGTTCGGCTCGCTGCTGCTCTTCATCTTGGCGCTGCAGGTGCTGACCGGACTCTGGCTGCTGTTCGGCTATGAGCCCACCGTGAAGGGTGCCTTCGCCTCGGTCCAGCTGTTCATGCGCGAGGTGCCCTTCGGCTGGCTGATCCGCTATCTGCACGCGGTGGGCGCCTCGGCGCTGTTCGTCTGCCTCTATCTGCACATGCTGCGCGGCCTGCTCTATGGCTCCTATCGCGCGCCACGGGAGCTGGTCTGGAGCTTTGGCGTGCTGCTCTATCTGCTGCTGCTGGCCCAGGCTTTCTTCGGCTATCTGCTGCCCTGGGGACAACTTTCCTACTGGGGCGCCCAGGTGTCCCTCAGTGCCGTCGAGGCCGTGCCCCTGATCGGCCCGACCCTGGCCGACCTGCTGCGCGGCGGGATAGTGCTGTCCGATGCCAGCCTGCGCCGCTTCCAGGCCCTGCACGTGGTCGGGCTGCCACTGCTGATCCTTGCGCTGGTGAGCCTGCACGTCGTCGCCCTGCGCCAGACCGGCTCGAACAATCCCGAGGGTGACGAGCGCGATGTCAGCGGTGCCGCCGGGGTGCCTTTCCATCCCTATCTGACGCTCAAGGACCTCTGCGGCCTGGCGGTCTTCCTGCTGGTCTTTCTCGCCGTGGTGCTGCTGGCGCCTGACCTGGGCGGTCTGGTGCTGGAACCGGCCAACCAGCAACCGGCCGATCCGCTGGTGACTCCCGCACATATCGCGCCGCCCTGGTACCTGGCACCCTTCTATGCGCTGCTGCGCGCGGTGCCGAGCAAGGCCGGCGGTCTCGGCCTGGCGGCCCTGGCCATCGCCCTGCTGTTCGTGCTGCCCTGGCTGGATCGCAGTCCGGTCCGCTCGGTCCGCCACAAGGCCTGGCCGGCGCGACTGGGGCTGTACCTGGCCTGCCTGGCCTTTGTCGCCCTGGGCGTGCTGGGCGTAGTCGCCCTGACCGATGGGCGCCTGCTGCTGGCGCGTCTGGCGGCGGGTGTCTATTTCATCGGCCTGCTGGGCATGCCCTGGTACAGCAGGCTGGGTCGTCCGCGTACGCCAGCGGAGTCCCGGTCATGAGTCGCGTTCTGCTGCTGGTCCTGCTGCTGGGCAGTGGTCTGGCCATGGGCACCGAAGGCGATCCCCGGGCCGGTGCCATCAGCTTCGGCCGCTATTGCCTGGCCTGCCATGGCCAGGAGTACCAGCGCTTCGACCGGGTCGCCGCCGATCTTCACCTCGACCTCGCCAGCTGGGCGCCCGGGCGCACCCCCAGCGCGCCCATGCTCGGGCTGCTCAAGCCCGAGGACGCCCGGCGTGCCTTTGGCAGCGTGCCGCCGGATCTCACCCTGATCGCCGCGGTGCGCGGCGAGGCCTGGCTGCGCGCCTTTCTGCAGGAATTCTATGTGGCGCCCGGGCGGCCGCTCGGGGTCGACAACCTCAGGGCACCCGGCACGCGCATGCCCGACGTCCTGGCTGCCCTGCGCGGCCGCCAGGTGCGCGACTGCAGCGCGGGACGTTGCGTGCTGCGCCTGGAACCCGGCAGCGGCGCCCAGACGTCCGAGCAGTTCGCGCGCACCGTCGACGATCTGGTCGCCTACCTCGGTTATTCCGCCGCGCCCGAGCGCAGCCTGGCCTGGCGCCTCGCGCCCTGGGTGCTGGGCTATCTGCTGCTGTTCGCCGTCCTGGCCTTCTGGCTCAAGCGCGAATTCTGGCGGCGATTGCCCGACAGTGAGCGATGAGACTAGGTGGCGGGCGGCAAGGTGCGAGATAATCCCTCCTTTGCAGCTTCGCCCCCAACGGGGGAGGGACCCATGGGCGCCATAACCCGCCTGACCTGTTTCCATGATCCCGAGGATCACTACAGCCATCGGATCCGTCTGATCCTGGCGGAAAAGAACGTCGAGTGCGAGCTGATCGCCGTGCGCCGGGGCGAGTGTCCGCGGCAGCTGGCCGAGCACAATCCCTATGGCACCGTGCCGACGCTGATGGATCGCGACCTGGTGCTCTATGGCACCGAGGTGCTCATGGAGTACCTCGAGGAACGCTATCCGCATCCGCCGCTGCTGCCGGCCTATCCGGTCACCCGTGGCCAGTCGCGACTGCTGATGCACCGCATCGGCCGTGACTGGTGCAGCCTGGTGGACGCCATCCTGCAGGCCGCGCCGGGCGCCGACCTCGCCACCGCGCGCAAGGAATTACGGGAGAGCCTGACCGGCGTGGCGCCGATCTTCGCGGAAAAACCCTTTTTCCTGAGCGACGACTTTTCCCTGGTGGACTGTTGCCTGCTCCCCCTCCTGTGGCGCCTGCCGCGCCTGGGCGTCGAATTGCCCCGGGCCGCCAAGCCGCTACAGGACTACATGGATCGCATGTTCGCGCGCGACAGTTTCCGATCCAGTCTTTCGGTCACCGAGCGTGAGATGCGCTAGAGGAGAACCCCATGAATTCCAGTCGCCCCTACCTGGTCCGCGCGCTCTACGAGTGGATCGTGGACAACGACTGCACGCCCCATCTGCTGGTCAATGCCGACTACGCCGAGGTGCGCGTGCCGCCGGGCTATGCCAACGACGGCCAGATCGTGCTGAACGCCTCGCCCAGTGCCGTGCGCGACCTGCACATGGACAACGAGGCGGTGAGCTTCAATGGCCGCTTCGGCGGCGTGGCCTACAACCTCTACGTCCCGATCGGCGCCATCCTGGCCATCTATGCCCGGGAGAACGGCCAGGGCATGGTCTTCGACAGCGAGCCCAGCCCGCCGGATGACCAGGGTCCCGACACTGGCGGCAGCAAGCCCGAGGCGCCCAAGCCGGCACCGGCGCGGCCGAGTCTGAAAGTGGTCAAGTAAGCCCTGCCGGCCTGCCGCGAAGTCTCTTTGCGGCAGGCAAGAAAAAGCCCCTGTCGGCATGGCCGGCAGGGGCTTTTTCGTAAGCCAGGCGGACTCAGCGCTTGAGCGAGGCCGGCAGGTGCGGCTGGATCTGGGTCAGCAGGCCGCGGAAGCACTTGGGGTTGCCGGCGACGATGTGGCCCTTCTCGAGGAAGTCGTGGCCACCGTTGAAGTCACCGATCAGGCCACCGGCTTCCTGCACCAGCAGGGCGCCTGCGGCCATGTCCCACTCCGACAGCCCCATTTCCCAGAAGGCGTCGAAACGACCGGCGGCGACATAGGCCAGGTCCAGGGCGGCGGAGCCGGCACGGCGGATGCCGGCGGTCTGACCGATCAGGCTGCGGAACATGCCCAGGTAGTTGTCCAGGTGGTCGACGTCATTGGCACGGAAGGGGAAGCCGGTACCCAGCAGGGCGCCTTCCAAGCTGCGCCGGTTGGTGACGCGGATGCGGCGACCGTTCAGGGCGGCACCACGGCCACGGCTGGCGGTGAATTCTTCCTGACGCACCGGATCCAGGACCACGGCGTGCTCCAGGCGGCCCTTGTACTTGCAGGCGATGCTCACCGAGAAGTGCGGGACGCCACGGAGGAAGTTGGTGGTGCCGTCCAGCGGGTCGACGATCCAGACGTAGTCGGCGCCTTCGCCTTCGCCCGCCAGGTAGCCGGATTCCTCACCGTAGAAACCGTGGGTGGGGTAGGCCTTGCGCAGGGTGGCGAGGATGGTCTGCTCGGCGGCCCGGTCGACTTCGGAGACGAAGTCGTTGGCGCCTTTTTCGTCGACGGCGATCACGTCCAGGCGCTCAATCGAACGGAAAATCAGTTCACCGGCGCTGCGGGCCGCGCGCAGTGCGATGTTCAGCATGGGCTGCATGGATAAATCACCTGGGTTGTATAAGGAAAGCCGGCAATGATAGCAGACTTCGCGGCGCTGGAAGGGGTATTCGTGGCAAGCGGGCGCGTGTGGGCGTAGTATACGGCGCCGACTTCCCGCGTCCGCTCGAGGATAGCCACGTGCTGAACAACATCCGCGTCGTTCTGGTCAATACCAGCCATCCCGGCAACATCGGCGGTGCCGCCCGGGCAATGAAGAACATGGGCTTGTCGCGCCTCTATCTGGTCGATCCCGAGGACTTTCCCAGCGGCGAGGCCAATGCCCGCGCCTCCGGGGCCAACGACGTGCTCGACGCCGCCATCGTCGTCGACACCCTGGAAGAGGCCCTGACCGGCTGCAGTCTTGTGCTGGGCACCAGCGCCCGCGATCGCCGCATCCCCTGGCCGCTGCTGGATCCGCGCGAATGCGCCACCACCTCCCTGGCCCAGGTGGAGCAGGGTGGCGAGGTAGCCCTGGTGTTCGGTCGCGAATACGCCGGCCTCACCAACGAGGAGCTGCAGCGCTGCCACTACCATGTGCACATCCCCTCGGACCCGGCCTTCGGCTCGCTCAACCTCGCCGCAGCGGTCCAGGTGCTGGTGTACGAGGTGCGCATGGCCTGGCTCGCGGCGCAGAACCAGCCGACCAAGATGAACAAGGTCGAGGCCACCGCCATGCTCAACACCCAGCCGGTGACGGTGGAGGAGCTGGAGCTCTATTACGAGCACCTGGAGCAGACCCTGGTGGAGATCGGCTTCCTCGATCCGGCCAAGCCGCGTCACCTAATGAGTCGCCTCCGCCGCCTCTATGGCCGGGCCGGCATCAGCAAGCTGGAGATGAACATCCTGCGCGGCATTCTCACCGAAACCCAGAAGGCCGCCCGGGGCGAATCTCATCCGCGGACTATCCCCCCGATAGATAATGCCTGAGTGATTTGGTCGGTTTTAAAGTTGACCTTTTTTGTCGGGAATCCGATAATCGGGGTCATCCGATGCAACCCGCTCGAGTTCGTCATGAGACTGACCACCAAAGGCCGCTATGCCGTAACCGCCATGCTCGACCTGGCGCTGCATGCCCAGCGGGGCCCGGTGTCGCTGGCCGACATTTCCGAGCGGCAGGGCATTTCGCTGTCCTATCTGGAGCAGCTGTTTGCCCGGCTGCGCCGCGGCTCGCTGGTCAACAGCGTGCGCGGTCCCGGCGGCGGCTACCAGCTGGCGCGCGACATGGGCGGTATCCATGTCGCCCAGGTGATCGATGCCGTCAACGAATCCGTGGATGCCACCCGCTGCCAGGGCAGTGGGGGTTGTCACCAGGGTGATACCTGTCTGACCCACCACCTCTGGTGCGACCTGAGCGATCAGATCCACACCTTCCTCAGTGGCATCACCCTGGCCGACCTGGTCGCCCGCAACGAGATCCAGCAGGTTGCCAAGCGTCAGGACACCAAGGTCTGTGCCAGCAAGCAATCGCCTTTAGCGGTCGAAAAAATCGAAGCGTCCACCATCGACTGAGCAGAGACGCCCGTCTGATTAGGAGTAACCGATGAAATTGCCGATCTACCTAGACTATTCCGCCACCACGCCCGTCGATCCGCGCGTCGCTCAGAAGATGAGTGAGTGCCTGCTGGTGGACGGCAACTTTGGCAACCCCGCATCGCGCTCCCACCTGTTCGGCTGGAAGGCCGAGGAAGCCGTGGAAAACGCCCGTCGTCAGGTGGCCGAACTGGTCAATGCCGACCCGCGCGAGATCGTCTGGACCTCCGGTGCCACCGAGTCCGACAACCTGGCCATCAAGGGCGCCGCGCACTTCTACCAGAACAAGGGCAAGCACCTGATCACCTCCAAGATCGAGCACAAGGCGGTGCTGGACACCACCCGCCAGCTCGAACGCGAAGGTTTCGAGGTCACCTACCTCGAGCCGGGCGAAGACGGCCTGATCACCCCCGAGATGGTCGAGGCGGCCCTGCGTGACGACACCACCCTGGTGTCCATCATGCACGTCAACAACGAGATCGGTACCGTCAACGACATCGCCGCCATCGGCGAGCTGACCCGTTCCCGTGGCGTGCTCTTCCACGTCGATGCCGCCCAGTCCACCGGCAAGGTCGAGATCGATCTGGAAAAGCTCAAGGTCGACATGATGTCCTTCTCGGCGCACAAGACCTACGGTCCCAAGGGCATCGGCGCTCTCTACGTCCGCCGCAAGCCACGCGTGCGTATCGAGGCCCAGACCCATGGTGGCGGTCATGAGCGTGGCATGCGTTCGGGTACCCTGGCGACCCACCAGATCGTCGGCATGGGCGAAGCCTTCCGCATCGCCAAGGAAGAGATGGTCCAGGAAAATGCCCGCATCAAGGCCCTGAGCGAGCGCTTCTACCGGCAGTTCGAAGGCCTGGAAGAGGTCTACCTGAATGGCAGCCTGATCCACCGTGTGCCGCACAACCTGAACCTGAGCTTCAACTACGTCGAAGGCGAGTCGCTGATCATGGCGCTCAAGGACCTGGCGGTTTCGTCCGGTTCGGCCTGTACCTCGGCCTCCCTGGAGCCGTCCTACGTCCTGCGCGCCCTGGGCCGCAACGACGAGCTGGCGCACAGCTCCATCCGCTTCACCTTCGGTCGCTTCACCACCGAAGAAGACGTCGACTATGCCGCGAGCAAGGTCACCGAAGCCGTCAACAAGTTGCGTGAATTGTCTCCGCTGTGGGACATGTTCAAAGAAGGCGTAGACCTGAGTCAGGTCGAGTGGCAAGCCCACTGACCCACCCCCTGATGAGTGAGGATTGAACCATGGCATACAGTGAAAAGGTCATCGACCACTACGAAAATCCGCGCAACGTCGGCAAGTTCGACGCGGCCGATCCGGATGTCGGCACCGGCATGGTCGGCGCTCCCGCGTGCGGCGACGTGATGCGCCTGCAGATCAAGGTCAACGAGCAGGGCATCATCGAAGATGCCAAGTTCAAGACCTACGGCTGCGGCTCCGCCATCGCCTCCAGCTCCCTGGCCACCGAGTGGATGAAGGGCAAGAGCATCGAGGAAGCGGCGTCGATCAAGAACAGCATGATCGCCGAAGAACTGGCCCTGCCGCCGGTGAAGATCCACTGCTCGGTACTCGCCGAAGACGCCATCAAGGCGGCGGTCAGCGACTACAAGCAGAAGAAAGGCCTGCTCTGAGGAGGAACCATGGCGATCAGCATGACCGAGTCCGCCGCCCGCCACGTGCAGCGTTCCCTCGACGGACGCGGCAAGGGTGAGGGCATCCGCCTGGGTGTTCGTACCACGGGCTGCTCGGGACTGGCCTACGTACTCGAGTTCGTCGATGAATTCGCGGCCGAGGATCAGGTGTTCGAAAGCCATGGCGTCAAGGTCATCATCGACCCCAAGAGCCTGGTCTACCTGGACGGCACCGAGCTGGATTTCGTGCGTGAAGGCCTCAACGAGGGCTTCAAGTTCAACAATCCCAACGTGCGTGGCGAGTGTGGCTGCGGCGAAAGCTTCAACATCTGAGGCCCGCCATGGGTAAGCCCTGTCACTTCGCCCTGTTCGAGATCAAGCCCGCCTTCGAGATCGATCAGGCGGGTCTGGCCTCGCGCTATCGCGATCTGGCCCGCACGGTCCATCCGGATCGCTTCGCCGATGCGCCGGAGCGCGAAAGACGCCAGGCGCTGGAGCGGTCGGCCGAGCTCAACGAGGCCTATCACGTGCTGCGCGCTCCGTCGCGCCGCGCGCGCTATCTGCTGGAGCTCGAAGGGCACGAGATGCCGCTCGAGGCGACCATCCAGGACACCGACTTCCTCATGCAGCAATTGCAGTGGCGCGAGGAGTTGGAAGACCTGCAGGACGCCGGCGACAGCGCGGGCATTCCCGCCTTCCGCCAGCGCCTCAAGGATGCGCAGCGTGACATCGAGCAGGCCTTCGCCGCGATCTGGCAGGATCCCGCCCAGCGCGAGTCTGCCGAGCGCCTGGTCCGTCGCATGCAGTTTCTCGACAAGCTGGCCAGCGAGATCCGCCAGCTCGAAGAGCGTCTGGACGATTAATCACAGGTGTCGCTCCGGCACCGACAACCATAAGCCGACTAGCCAATGGCTCTATTGCAGATAGCCGAACCCGGAATGGCGCCCAAGCCGCACCAGCGCAAGCTGGCGGTGGGCATCGATCTGGGCACCACCAATTCCCTCGTGGCCGCCGTCCGCAGTGGCGTGGCCGAGACCCTGCCCGATCTGCAGGGCGAGGTGATCCTGCCGTCCGCCGTGCGCTACGCCGCCGCTGGCGTGGAGGTGGGGGCGGGCGCCAAGGCCGCTGCCGCCCAGGACCCCTTCAATACCATTCTTTCCGTCAAGCGCCTCATGGGGCGTGGCATCGCCGACGTCAAGCAGCTGGGCGAGCAGTTGCCCTATCGCTTCGTCGCCGGTGAATCGGAAATGCCCTTCATCGATACCGCTGCCGGGCGCAAGAGTCCGGTAGAGGTCTCCGCCGACATCCTGCGGGTGCTGCGCGAGCGCGCCGAAGCCACCTTGGGTGGCGAGCTGGTCGGCGCCGTCATCACCGTGCCGGCCTACTTCGACGATGCCCAGCGCCAGGCGACCAAGGACGCGGCCCGCTTCGCCGGCCTGAATGTCCTGCGCCTGCTCAACGAACCCACCGCGGCGGCCGTGGCCTATGGCCTGGACCGGGGCGAGGAGGGCGTGGTCGCCATCTACGACCTGGGGGGCGGCACCTTCGACATCTCCATCCTGCGCCTGACTCGCGGCGTCTTCGAAGTCATGGCCACCGGTGGCGACAGCGCCCTGGGCGGTGACGACTTCGATCACGCCATCGCCGGCTGGATCGTCCAGCAGGCCGGGTTGTCCAGCGATCTGGATCCGGGCACCCAGCGCCGCCTGCTGCAGAGCGCCTGCGCCGCCAAGGAAGCCCTGTCGGCCGCCGAGCGCGTCGAGGTGAGTCACGGTGACTGGTCGGGCGTGCTGGACCGCAGCACCTTCCAGGACCTCATCGCACCCCTGGTCGTGCGCAGCCTCAAGGCCTGTCGCCGTGCCCTGCGCGATGCGGACGTGGAGCCAGCGGATATCCGCGCCGTGGTCATGGTCGGCGGTTCCACCCGCGTGCCCTATGTCCGTGAAGCCGTGGGCGAGCTGTTCGACTGCACCCCGCTCACCGACATCGATCCGGATCGCGTGGTCGCCATCGGCGCCGCCCTGCAGGCCGATTCCCTGGCCGGCAACCGCGCCGGCGAAGAACTGCTGCTGCTGGACGTCATCCCGCTGTCCCTGGGACTCGAGACCATGGGCGGCCTGATGGAAAAGATCATTCCGCGCAACACCACCATCCCGGTGGCGCGGGGTCAGGATTTCACCACCTATCGCGACGGCCAGACCGCCATGCTGGTGCATGTGCTGCAGGGCGAGCGCGAGCTGGTAAAGGACGCCCGCTCCCTGGCGCGCTTCGAGCTGCGCGGCTTCCCGCCCATGGTCGCCGGGGCCGCCAAGATCCGCGTCACCTTCCAGGTCGATGCCGACGGCCTGCTCGGCGTCAGCGCCCGCGAGCTGTCCAGCGGCGTGGAAGCCAGCGTCCAGGTCAAGCCGTCCTATGGCCTGACCGATGGCGAGATCGCCAACATGCTGCAGGATTCCTTCCGCCATGCCGGAGACGACATGCAGGCCCGCGCGCTACGCGAGCAGCAGGTCGAGGCCCGGCGGCTGATCGAGGCGGTCACCGCCGCGCTGGCCGCCGATGGGGAGCGCCTGCTGGACGCCGAGGAGCGTCAGGTGATCGAGCTGGAAATCGGCCGGCTGGCCGAGTTGCTGGACGCCACCGACGTCCAGGCGCTCGAAGACCAGACCAAGCGTCTTTCTCACGTGACCGATGCCTTCGCCGCCCGGCGGATGAACGCCTCGGTCAAGGCGGCCCTGGCGGGTCGCCGTCTCAACGATATCGAGGAGTAGTTCCATCATGCCGCAGATCACCCTGCTGCCCCACGCCGAGCACTGCCCCGAGGGCGCGGTCTTCGAAGCCAGCGAAGGCGAAACCATCATCGCCGCGGCCCTGCGCAACGGTATCGACATCGAGCACGCCTGCGAGATGTCCTGTGCCTGCACCACCTGCCACGTGGTCATCCAGGAAGGCTTCGACTCCCTCGAGCCTTCCGATGAACTCGAGGACGACATGCTGGACAAGGCCTGGGGCCTGGAGATGCGTTCGCGCCTGTCCTGCCAGGCGGTAGTTGGCAGCGAAGACCTGGTGGTGGAGATTCCGCGCTACACCATCAACCAGGTTTCCGAAGGTCACTGAGGACAGCTGTCATGGCACTGAAATGGACCGATGTGCTGGATATCGCCATCGAACTCAACGACGCCCATCCCGACGTGGATCCGCGCTACGTGAATTTCCTCAAGCTGCGCAACTGGGTCGTGGAGCTGCCGGAATTCGACGACGATCCCCAGCGGGGTGGCGAGAAGGTGCTGGAGGCCATCCAGGCCGCCTGGATCGAAGAGTCCGCCTGACGCATCGCCCGTACCGCGCTACGCTTTTCACCGGGACCCGCGTATAATCCGCGGGTTTCGTTTTTGCTCTATTCCCACATTCGGAGTTCACATGTCTGTTCAACGTACCCTGTCGATCATCAAGCCCGATGCCGTATCCAAGAATGTCGTCGGTGAGATCGTCACCCGCTTCGAGAAGGCTGGCCTGCGCGTCGTCGCTGCCAAGATGGTCCAGCTGTCCGAGCGCGAAGCCGGTGGCTTCTACGCCGAACACAAAGAGCGTCCCTTCTTCAAGGACCTGGTCTCCTTCATGACCTCCGGTCCGGTCGTGGTCCAGGTGCTGGAAGGCGACAACGCCATCGCCAAGAACCGTGAGCTGATGGGCGCCACCGATCCCAAGAAGGCCGACGCCGGTACCATCCGTGCCGACTTCGCCGTCTCCATCGACGAGAACGCCGTCCACGGTTCGGACTCCGAAGCGTCCGCCGCTCGCGAGATCTCCTACTTCTTCGCAGCCACCGAAGTCTGCGAGCGCATCCGCTAAGGATGAGCGCTGGCCAGGGAAGCGGCCAGCCCGCCTTCCTGGCATCGCCCGCGCCCTGCGCGGGCTTCAAACAGATTTCGTCGAGGTGATCCCATGACCACAGCCACCGATAAGGTCAATCTGCTGGGCCTGACCCAGCCGCAACTCGAGTCGTTCTTCGAGTCCATCGGGGAGAAGCGCTTTCGCGCCGGCCAGGTCATGAAGTGGATCCATCACTTCGGCATCGATGATTTCGACGCCATGAGCAACCTGGGCAAGGCGCTCAAGGAAAAGCTCAAGGCCGCCGCGGAGATCCGTGGCCCCGAGATCGTCAGCGAGGACATCTCCCGCGACGGCACCCGCAAGTGGGTAATCCGCGTCGCCTCCGGCAGCTGCGTCGAGACCGTCTACATTCCGCAGAACGGCCGCGGCACCCTGTGCGTGTCGTCCCAGGCCGGTTGCGCGCTGGACTGCAGCTTCTGCTCCACCGGCAAGCAGGGCTTCAACAGCAACCTCACCGCCGCCGAGGTGATCGGCCAGGTGTGGATCGCCAACAAGTCCTTTGGCAGCGTGCCCGCCAAGATCGACCGTGCCATCACCAACGTGGTGATGATGGGCATGGGCGAGCCCCTGCTGAACTTCGACAACGTCGTTGCCGCCATGCGCATCATGATGGACGACCTCGGCTACGGCATCTCCAAGCGCAAGGTGACCCTGTCCACCTCGGGCGTGGTGCCGATGATCGAAGAGCTGGCCAAGCAGATCGACGTCTCCCTGGCGCTGTCGCTGCACGCGCCCAACGACGAGCTGCGCAACGAGCTGGTGCCGATCAACCGCAAGTATCCCCTGGCCATGCTGCTCGACGCCTGCCAGAGATACATCGGCCAACTGGGCGAGAAACGCGTCCTGACCATCGAGTACACTCTGCTCAAGGACGTCAACGATCTGCCCGAGCACGCCCTGCAGATGATCGAGCTGCTGCGTAACGTGCCCTGCAAGATCAACCTGATTCCCTTCAATCCCTTCCCGCACTCCGGGTACGAGCGGCCGAGCAAGAACGCCACCCGCCGTTTCCAGGAGCTGCTGCAGCAGGCCGGTTTCAACGTCACGGTGCGCACCACCCGCGGTGACGACATCGATGCCGCCTGCGGCCAGCTGGTGGGCCAGGTCATGGACCGCACCCGCCGCAGCCAGCGCTATATCGCCGTTCGCCAGCTCGACGGTGCCGAAACCGTAACGCCGCTCCAGGGCTGAGGGCGCGACCATGGCGATCACGCGCTTTGCGGCTGTCGCGCTCGCCCTGGTGGTCGGCGGCCTCGCCGGCTGCGTGACCGAGGGTGACCGCAATCCCATGGATACCCGCCAGGGGCGGATGCAGGCCCGTGATGCCTACATCCAGCTCGGCCTCGGCTATGTCCAGCAGGGCAACACCGAACAGGCCAAGGTGCCGCTGAAGAAGGCGCTGGAGCTGGATTCGTCCAGCGCCGACGCCCATGCCGCCCTCGGGCTGGTGTTCCAGGCCCAGGGCGAGACCGACCTGGCCGATCAGGAATACCGCCTGGCCCTGCGCGAGCGGCCCCGCGATGCCCGCATCCTCAACAACTATGGCAGCTTCCTCTATGAGCAGGGGCGCTACAAGGATGCCTACGAACGTTTCACCCAGGCCGCCGAAGACAGTCTCTACCCCGAGCGCGCCCGGGTGTTCGAGAATCTCGGCCTGACCGCCCTGCGACTCAATCAGGTCGACTTGGGCAAGGAAAATCTGGAAAAATCCCTGCGGCTGGATCGCAATCAGCCCAGGGCCCTGTTCGAATTGGCTCAACTGGCCTACCAGACGCGCGACTATGTGCCGTCCCGGAGCTATTACCAGGCCTTCAGCCAGCTCAGTCCCCAGGATGCCCGCAGCCTGTTGCTCGGGATCCGCCTCGCCGAGGTGTTCAATGATCGCAACACCGCCGCGAGCTATGCCCTGCAGCTGAAGCGCCTCTACCCGAACTCACCTGAATATCGTCAACTTCAGTCGGAGCAGAAATGACCGCAGTGCAATCCGAAGCGGTACACGCCGGACGGGGCAATCCCGGTGAGATCTTGCGTCAGAAGCGCCTGTCGCTTGGCTGGAGCCAGGCCCAGGTCGCCCAGAATCTCAATCTCAGCGAGCGCATCATCGAGCAGCTCGAGTCCGGCAACTATCAGCAGATGCCGGGGCACACCTTTGCCCGCGGCTATACCAAGGCCTACGGCAAGCTGCTCGGCCTGGACCAGGTCGAACTGGTGCGGACCTTCGACGGCTACACCGGCACCGATGCCAAGGGCAGCACCGTGCACAGCCTGGGGCGTCTCGATGAGCCGGTGCGGTTGTCGCGCAATGTCCTGAGATTCGTCAGTTTCATCCTGGTGGTGCTGATCATCGCCATGGGCCTGTTCTGGTGGCAGGAGCGCAGTCGCCAGGCCTCCAGCGCCAGTGCCGTGAGCATGGAGCATGTCGAGGTCGAGGGCGCCGACGGCAAGACCGAGATCCATCCCATCGACGAGCCGGAAGAACAGCCCCCGGTCACCGCCCAGCAGCCGGCCGCCACCCTGCCGTCCCCGGTGGGCACGCCGACGCCGGATGCCAATGCCGTCGCCGCCATGACCGCCCCGACCGCCGCGCCCACCCCGGCCCCGGTCACGGGTTCGACCTCGCCAGCGCCCACGGCACCCGCCGCCGCGACCCCGGCCGCGCCGGCCAGCGCCCCTGCCGCGGCGCCCGTCGCCGGCAGCGACAGCCTGAACATCCGCTTCACTGCCAATTGCTGGACGCAGGTCAGCGACGGTAGCGGCAAGATCCTCTTCAGCGGCGTGAAGAAAGGCGGCGAGAGCCTCGAATACGCCTCGATCAAGGCGCCGGTGAACATCCGTCTCGGCTTTGCCCGCGGTGCCCAGATCTCCTACAACGGCCAGGTCGTCGACCTCGCGCCTTACACCAAGGGCGAGACCGCCCGCATCAAACTCGGTCAGGCCGGACAATGACGTCCGGCGACCCCATGGGAAACCAGCATGCATAGCGAATCGCCCATCAAACGTCGGTTGTCCCGCAAGATCTGGGTCGGCTCGGTGCCGGTCGGCGGCGATGCCCCCATCGCCGTGCAGAGCATGACCAACACCGAAACCTGCGACGTCGACGCCACCGTGGCGCAGATCCAGCGCCTGCAGGACGCCGGTGCCGACATCGTGCGCGTCTCGGTGCCCGACATGGACGCCGCCGAAGCCTTCGGTCGCATCAAGCAGCGGGTCAGCCTGCCGCTGGTGGCCGACATCCACTTCGACTACAAGATCGCCCTGCGCGTGGCCGAACTGGGCGTGGACTGCCTGCGCATCAACCCCGGCAACATCGGTCGCGAAGACCGGGTCCGGGCGGTGGTCGACGCGGCCCGCGAGCGCGGCATTCCGATCCGCATCGGCGTCAACGCCGGTTCGCTGGAAAAGGACCTGCAGAAGAAATACGGCGAGCCCACCCCGGAAGCCCTGGTGGAATCGGCCATGCGCCACGTCGACCACCTGGAGAAGCTGGACTATCCGGACTTCAAGGTCAGCGTGAAGGCCAGCGACGTCTTCATGGCCGTGGCCGCCTACCGCCAGTTGGCCACCCGCATCGAGCAGCCGCTGCACCTGGGCATCACCGAAGCCGGTGGCCTGCGTTCGGGTACGGTGAAGTCCGCCGTGGGCCTGGGCATGTTGCTGGCCGAAGGCATCGGCGACACCATCCGCATCTCGCTCGCGGCCGATCCGGTCGAGGAGATCAAGGTCGGTTTCGACATCCTGAAATCCCTGCGCCTGCGTTCGCGCGGCATCAACTTCATCGCCTGCCCGAGCTGCTCGCGGCAGAACTTCGATGTGGTCAAGACCATGAACGAGCTGGAAGGGCGCCTGGAGGACCTGCTGGTGCCCCTGGACGTCGCGGTGATCGGCTGCGTGGTCAACGGCCCCGGCGAAGCCAAGGAGGCCCATGTTGGCCTGACCGGGGGTACGCCCAACAACCTGGTGTACATCGACGGCAAGCCCGCCTCCAAGCTGAACAACGACAATCTGGTGGACGAGCTGGAAGGGCTCATCCGCCGCAAGGCGGCCGAAAAGGCCGAAGCGGATGCCGCGCTCATCGCGCGCAGCTGAAAGATCAAGGAATAAGGCCCTTTCGTGAGCAAGTCCCTGCAAGCCATCCGTGGCATGAACGATATCCTGCCGGAGCAGACCCCGGCCTGGCGCTACCTGGAACGTACCTTCGCGACGCTGCTCGACGGCTATGGCTACCACGAGATCCGTCTGCCCATCATGGAGTTCACCGAACTCTTCGCCCGCGGCATCGGCGAGGGCACCGACGTGGTGGACAAGGAGATGTACACCTTCCTCGACCGCAACGAAGAGTCCCTGACCCTGAGGCCGGAAGGCACCGCGGGTTGCGTGCGGGCCGTGCTCGAGCACGGCATGACCGGGGGTGGCCAGGTACAGAAGCTCTGGTACGCCGGCCCGATGTTCCGCTACGAGAAGCCGCAGAAGGGGCGCTATCGCCAGTTCCACCAGATCGGCGTGGAGGTGTTCAACCTGCCCGGCCCGGACATCGACGCGGAGCTGATCGTGCTCACCGCGCGCCTCTGGCAGCGCCTGGGGCTGACCGACGCCGTCACCCTGCAGCTCAACAGCCTGGGTTCCAGCGCCGATCGCGCGCGTTATCGCGAAGCCCTGGTGGCCTATCTGCAGGAACGCTTCGAGCAACTCGACGAAGACAGCCAGCGCCGCCTGACCACCAATCCGCTGCGCATCCTCGACAGCAAGAACGCCCAGACCCAGGCGCTGCTGCAGGACGCCCCGACCCTGGCGGATTACCTGGACGACGAATCCCGCGCCCACTTCGATGGCCTCAAGGCCCGCCTGGACGCCGCCGGCATCCGCTACCAGATCAATCCCAAGCTGGTGCGTGGCCTGGACTACTACGGCCGGACCGTCTTCGAGTGGGTCACCGACAAGCTGGGTGCCCAGGGCACCGTCTGCGCCGGTGGCCGCTACGACGGCCTGATCACCCAGTTCGGCGGCAAGCCCACCCCGGGCGTCGGCTTCGCCATGGGCGTCGAGCGCCTGGTGCTGCTGCTGGAAACCCTGGAGTGCCTGCCCGGTGATCTGCAGCGCCCCGCCGATCTCTATCTCTGCGCCTTTGG
Source organism: Pseudomonas sp. GM_Psu_1 (assembly GCF_026544185.1). Classification (NCBI taxonomy): domain Bacteria; kingdom Pseudomonadati; phylum Pseudomonadota; class Gammaproteobacteria; order Pseudomonadales; family Pseudomonadaceae; genus Pseudomonas; species Pseudomonas sp. GM_Psu_1. Next base: position 14,771 of record NZ_JALNUX010000013.1, on the reverse strand, counting down.
CGAGGCGGCCGAACTGGCCGGCCTCAAGCTGGCCGAGCAGCTGCGCGATGCCCGTCCCGACCTGCGTCTGCTGGTCAACGCCGGCGCCGGCAGCTTCAAGAGCCAGTTCAAGAAGGCCGACAAGAGCGGCGCGCTCTGGGCGATGATCCTGGGTGAGGACGAACTGGCCGCGCAACAGGTGGCGCTCAAGCCCCTGCGTGGCGAGGCGCCCCAGGAAAAGGTCGATTTCGCGGCCCTGGCCGCTCGTCTGGACGAGATTTTGCCCCCGGCCGGTTCCGGTCGCGGGAATTGAGGAGAACGGATTTGAGTTCCATCGACGACGACAATCTGGTGGTCGCCAAGGCCTGGTGGCAGCGTAACGGCAAGCCGCTGGTGGCCGGTGGCGTCATCGCCCTGGTGGCGGTACTCGGCTGGCAGGGCTGGCAGCGCTATCAGAACAACCAGGCGCAAGGCGCCTCGGTGCTCTATCAGCAGCTGGTGGAAGCCGCGCTGGCGCCCGGTGGCAAGGTCGACACCGCGCGGGTGACCGATACCTACGGCAAGCTCAAGCAGGATTATTCCGGTACCGCCTACGCCCAGTACGGCAGTCTCTTCGTCGCCAAGGTGGCGGTGGAGAACAATCGCCTGGACGACGCCGCCGCCGAACTCAAGGCCGTGGTGGACAAGCCCCACGATGCCGAACTCGGCGAGCTGGCGCGGCAGCGTCTGGCCCGGGTGCTGGCGGCCGAGGGCAAGGCCGAAGAGGGCCTCAAGCTGCTGGATGGCGAGGCGCCCAAGGCCTATGTCGCCAACCGCGAAGAATTGCGGGGCGATCTGCTGGTGGCGCTGAAGAAGCCGACCGAGGCCCGCGCCGCCTACGAAAAAGCCCGCGCCGCGCTGCCCAACGATGCAGCCGAAGGCGTGCTGCAGATGAAACTCGATGATCTCGCCAAAGGAGACGCCTGATGTTGCGCTGGAAGCCTATCGCGGTACTGGGTCTCGCCCTTGCGGTCGTCGGGTGCAGCAGCACCGGCAAGAAGGAATTGCCGCCGGCCGAGCTGAAGGACATCAAGGCCGAGGTCCGGCTGGATGAAGTCTGGAGTCGCTCGGTGGGCGATGGCCAGGGCAAGGAATACAACCGCCTGGTCCCGGCCGTGGACGGCCAGACCATCTTTGCCGCCGATGCCGATGGCCGGGTCATGGCGATGAATCGCGAGACCGGTGCGGTGCTGTGGAAGAAGGACCTGGACCTGCCGGTCTCCGGCGGCGTCGGAGTCGGCTCCGGTCTGGTGCTGGTCGGTACCCTGCGTGGCCAGGTCATCGCCCTCGACGCCGGCAGCGGCGACGAGAAGTGGCGCGCCCAGGCCTCCAGCGAGGTGCTGTCCGCTCCGGTCGTCAACAACGACGTGGTGGTGGTGCAGTCCCAGGACGACAAGCTGCAGGCCTTCGAGCTGGGCAGCGGTACCCGTCGCTGGATCTACGAAGACACCCAGCCGGTGCTGAGTCTGAGGGGCACCGGTGCCCCTCTGGTCACCAACCAGGTGGTGATGGCCGGTTTCGCCAGCGGCAAGGTGGTCGCCCTGGACGTGCAGCGTGGCCTGCCGCTGTGGGAACAGCAGATCGCCGTGCCCAAGGGCCGTTCCGAACTGGAGCGCATCGTCGACGTGGACGGCGGCCTCTCGCTGTCGGGCGACACCCTCTATGTGGTCAGCTACAACGGCCGCGTGGTCGCGCTCAATCCGGCCAACGGCCAGATCCTCTGGCAGCGTGACGCCTCCAGCTACGACGGCGTGGCCGAAGGCTTCGGCAACGTCTACCTGAGCCTGGACAACGGCACCGTGGAAGCCGTCGAGGAATCCTCGACCTCCGCGCTCTGGACCAACGCCGATCTGGCCCGTCGCCAGCTCACCGGGCCGGTGGTCTGGTCGAGCAACGTGGTGGTAGGTGACTACGCCGGCTACATCCACCTGCTGAGCCAGGTCGATGGGCGTTTCGTCGGTCGCACCAAGGTCGACGGTGACGGCGTCCGGGTACGGCCACTGGTCGTCGGCGATATGCTCTACGTTTACGGCAATGGCGGTAAACTCGTCGCCTATCGTCTGCGCTAGAAACTATTATCCTCAACCGATGGCCGCTACCGTGAAGTTCGGTAGCGGCCATCGTGTTTTCTGCTCTGGGAGAGCCGCATGGTTCCCGTAATTGCCCTGGTGGGGCGGCCGAACGTCGGCAAATCCACGCTTTTCAATCGCCTGACCAAGACCCGGGACGCCATCGTCGCCGACTTCGCCGGCCTGACCCGCGATCGCAAGTACGGCGAAGCCAAGTGGCAGGGACGCACCTACATCGTGGTCGACACCGGCGGTATCTCCGGTGACGAGGAAGGCATCGACCTGAAGATGGCCGAGCAGTCGCTGCAGGCCATCGAAGAATCCGATGCGGTGCTGTTCCTGGTGGACTCCCGTGACGGCATGACCGTCGCCGACCAGATGATCGCCGAGCACCTGCGCAAGAGAAACAAGCGCACCTTCCTGGTGGCCAACAAGGTCGACACCGTCGATCCCGAAATCGCCCGGGCGGAATTCAGCCCGCTGGCCATCGGCGACGCCTTTCCCATCGCGGCGGCCCACGGCCGTGGCGTGAACAACCTGCTGGAAGCCGCCCTGGGCGTCTTCCCCAAGGACGAGGTCGAGGTCGAGGAGCTCTCCGAGGAGCAGGTGCGGGCGGCCGCGGAAGAGGGCGGTGACGTCTTCCGGCGCGTGCAGGGCATCGACGAGACCACCGGCATCAAGATCGCCGTGATCGGTCGACCCAACGTCGGCAAGTCGACCCTGGTCAACCGCATGCTCGGCGAAGAACGGGTCATCGTCTATGACCAGGCCGGCACCACGCGCGACAGCATCTACATCCCCTTCGAGCGCAACGAAGAACGCTACACCCTGATCGACACCGCCGGCGTGCGCCGGCGTGGCAAGGTCTTCGAGGCGGTCGAGAAGTTCTCGGTGGTCAAGACGCTGCAGGCGATCCAGGACGCCAACGTGGTGATCTTTGTCATGGACGCCCGCGAAGGCGTGGTCGAGCACGACCTCAACCTGCTCGGCTTCGTGCTGGAGACCGGTCGTGCCCTGGTGATCGCCCTCAACAAGTGGGACGGCATGGAGTCCGGCGAGCGCGACTACGTCAAGACCGAGCTGGAACGCCGGCTGCTGTTCGTCGACTTCGCCGACATCCACTTCATCTCGGCGCTGCATGGCACCGGCGTGGGCCATCTGTACAAGTCGGTGCAGCAGTCCTTCGCCTCGGCCACCACCCGCTGGCCTACCAGCCGCCTGACCCAGATCCTCGAGGACGCGGTGCAGGAGCACCAGCCGCCGATGGTCAGCGGACGCCGCATCAAGCTGCGCTATGCCCACCTGGGCGGCGCCAACCCGCCGCTGATCGTCATCCACGGCAACCAGACGGAAGCGGTGCCCAAGTCCTATACCCGCTACCTGGAAAAGACCTATCGCCGGGTGCTCAAGCTGGTGGGGACGCCGATTCGCATCGAATACCGCGGTGGCGAGAACCCCTTCGAGGGCAAGAAGAACACCCTCACCGAGCGCCAGGTCAACAAGAAGCGCCGGTTGATGAGCCACCACAAGAAGGCCGAGAAGAAGCGCAAGGACAAGCGGCGGTAAGCCGGTCGGGCGTTGTGAAGGAAAGGGGGCTAATAGCCCCCTTTCTCTTTGTTAGCGGATTCTGGCGAGGAGGCTCCTCGCACACCGAACTTCCCCCTCTCCCTTTGGGAGAGGGTTGGGGTGAGGGTGATCCCTGCGACGGCCTAGCAGTGAAAAAGATCGTAGCCTTGTCCCCTTCGCCTCGCCAAGGGGTGACCTGACTGCCAGCGGTTGCCCTCACCCTGGCCCTCTCCCGGAGGGAGAGGGGATGTTCGGATCAGGCCTTGTACCCAGGCTATGCCTAGACCGCTGGCTGGCTGATCGGCTTAGCACTACTTGCCCTCTCGCACAAAAAATCGCAGTCTGCCGATCTCCTTCCAGCCAGACCTGTGCCCGCGCGATGATCCAGAGCAAGCTTCCCGGCCTCGCCGTCACCATCTTCACCCGCATGTCCCAGCTCGCCGCCCAGACCGGTGCGCTGAATCTGTCCCAGGGCTTTCCCGATTTCGATGGCCCGGCCGAGTTGCTCGCGGCGGTCGGTCGCCATGTCGCGGCCGGCCACAACCAGTACGCGCCCATGACCGGGCTGCCGGCGCTGCGCCAGCAGGTGGCAGCCAAGGTCGCCGCCTTCTATGGCCGAGAGGTGGATGCCGAGACCGAGGTCACCATCGTACCCGGCGCCACCCAGGGCCTGTTCTGCGCCCTGCAGACGCTGGTGCGGCCAGGTGACGAGGTGATCGTCTTCGATCCCTGCTACGACAGCTACGAGCCCTCGGTGCAACTGGCCGGCGGGCGCTGCGTGCACGTGCCCCTGGCGCTGCCGGGCTTTGGTATCGACTGGCCGGCGCTGGAGGCGGCCCTGAGTCCGCGCACCCGTGCCATCGTACTCAATACCCCGCACAACCCCAGTGGCGCCCTGGTCAGCGCCGCCGAGCTGGACCGCCTGGCCGCGCTGATCCGCGGGCGCGATCTCTATCTGGTCAGCGACGAGGTCTATGAGCACCTGGTCTACGACGGCGAGCGCCATGCCAGCGTCATCGCCCACGACGAACTCTATGCCCGCGCCTTCGTGGTCAGCTCCTTTGGCAAGACCTATCACGTCACCGGCTGGAAGACCGGCTATGTGGTGGCGCCACCGGCGCTGTCGGCGGAATTGCGCAAGGTGCACCAGTACGTGAGCTTCTGCGGAGTGACGCCGATCCAGGCCGCCCTGGCCGACTTCATGGCCGTCCATCCCGAGCATCTCAGCGAGCTGCCGGCCTTCTACCAGGCCAAGCGCGATCTCTTCTGCGATCTGCTGGGCAACTCGCGCTTCACCTTCCAGCGCGCCGCCGGCACCTATTTCCAGGTGGTCGACTACTCCGCCATCCGCCCGGAGCTGGACGACGTGGCCATGGCCGAATGGCTGACCCGCGAGCATGGCGTCGCCGCCATTCCGCTGTCGGTGTTCTACCAGGCGCCACCCGCGGACCTGCGCCTGGTGCGCTTCTGCTTTGCCAAGCGCGAAGACACCCTGCGCCAGGCAGCGGAGCGGCTATGCGCGATCTGACCCCCATCCAGGACCTGCGCCTGGCGCTGGTACAGAGCGAACTGGCCTGGCATGACCCGGCCGCCAACCGTGCCCATTTCGAAGCGCTGTTGAGGGACGTGGGCGAGACCGACCTGATCATCCTGCCGGAGATGTTCACCACCGGCTTTTCCATGGAATCGGCCGCGCTCGCCGAGCCCGTGGAGGGTCCGACAGCGGCCTGGATGAGCGAACAGGCGCAGCGGCTCGGCGCGGTGGTCACCGGCAGCCTGATCGTGCGGGACGCGGCTGGACAGCACCGCAATCGCCTGCTGTGGGCGACGCCGGATGGCGAGTTGCAGCACTATGACAAGCGCCATCTGTTTCGCATGGCCGGCGAGCACGAGCACTATGCCCCGGGCGAGCAGCGACTGCGGGTGTCGCTCAAGGGATGGCTGATCCGCCCGCTGATCTGCTACGACCTGAGATTCCCGGTCTGGAGTCGCGCCCAGGACGACACCGACCTGCTGCTCTATGTGGCCAACTGGCCGGCGCCGCGGCGCGGTCACTGGAATCGCCTGCTGCCGGCACGGGCCATCGAGAATCTCTGCTATGTCGCCGCGGTGAATCGCATCGGCAGTGACGGCAACGGTCATCCCTATGCCGGTGACAGCCAGGTGCTGGACTTCCAGGGGGAGCCCCTGATCGACGCCGGCGCGGAATCCGGCATCTTCCACGCCACGCTGTCCGCTGCAGCCCTCACGGCCTATCGCGAGCGCTTTCCGGCGCAGCGCGATGCCGATGCCTTCCGCCTGGACTGATCAGGCCCAGAAGGGCGCTGGCTGGGCAGCATGCTGGTGGATCAGGGCGATGGCCTGGTCCACGTCCGCCGCGGTGGTGTAGCGACCCAGGCTGAATCTGTAGCTGCGCGCCGCCTGTTCGGCGGTCAGGCCGAGGCCCAGGAGCACATGGGAGGGCGCCGCCTTGGCCGAACTGCAGGCCGAGGTGGTCGAGAAGGCCAGCTGCCGCTGCAGCGCCGCGGTGTCCAGCGGCGTGGCGAAGGTCAGATTCAGGGTGTGGGGAATGCGCTGCCGGGCGCAGCCATTGAGCCGCATGCCGTTCAGGGTTTGTACCCCGGCCAGGAATCGCTCGCGTAACTGGCCGAGACGCTCGCTCTCTCGCGCCATGGCCTGGCCGGCGAGGGCGAAAGCGGTCCCCATGCCGACGATCTGGTGGGTGGCCAGGGTGCCGGAACGCAGCCCGCGCTCATGGCCGCCACCGTGGATCTGCGCCTGCAGGGCACCCTCGGCGCGCGGACCGACATAGAGGGCGCCGATGCCCTTGGGCCCATAGGTCTTGTGCGCGGAAAAGGACATCAGATCGACTTCCAGGCCGGCCAGGTCGATGGCGACCTTGCCGGTGGCCTGGGCGGCGTCCACGTGGAAGAGGGCGCCCCGGACGCGCACCAGCCGGCCGATGGCGTCGATATCGGTCAGGGTACCCAGCTCGTTGTTCACCATCATCAGCGAGACCAGGCAAGTGTCCGCTCGCCAGGCCTGGGCGACGGCCTCAGGGGTGATGAGGCCTGCCGCGTCTGGCGCCAGGTAGGTGACGGTGAAGCCCTCGGCTTCCAGCTGGGCGGCGGTATCCAGTACCGCCCGGTGCTCCAGGCAACTGGTGATCAGATGGCCATGCCCGCGACGCCGGGCCACGCCGAGCAGCGCGAGATTGTTGGATTCGGTCGCGCCGGAGGTCCAGATCAGCTGTTCGGGCCGGGCGCCAACCAGGTCGGCCACCTGCTGGCGGGCGGTGTCCACGGCGCGCTGGGCGTCGTTGCCGAAGGCATGGCCGCGAGAGGCGGGATTGCCGAAGACGCCCTGGCGCCCCATACAGCCCAGCATGGCTTCGATGACGACATCGTCGACAGGGGTGGTAGCGGCGTAATCGAAATACAGGGGATAAGCGTCCATGGCGGCCTCGGGCATTTGAATGGACCTAGGCTAACGCTGGCGCGCGTGAAGAAATTTGCTTTTTTATCGCTCATTGAGCTTTCGAGCAGAATAGAATTCTCTCTAATAGCCGTTGTAGAGAAAATGAATTCATGGATCGCTTCGATCGTGCCATTCTCGAGATCTTGCAGCAGGACAGCACCCGACCGGTGGCCGATATCGCCGAGCGCATCGGCCTGGGTACCACGGCCTGTTGGCGGCGTATCCAGAAGCTGGAGGAGCAGGGCGTGATCCGCGCCCGGGTGGCGCTGCTCGATCCCCGTGAGCTCAACGTGGGGGTGACGGTCTTCGTTTCCGTGCGCACCAATCAGCACGCCATGGACTGGCTGCAGCGTTTCCATGAGGCGGTAGCGGCCATTCCGGAGGTGGTCGAGCTCTATCGCATGGCCGGCGATACCGACTACCTGATGCGCATCGTGGTGCCGGACATCGCCGCCTACGATGGCGTCTACAAGCGGCTGATCCAGGTACCGGGATTGCTGGACGTCAGCTCCAGCTTCGCCATGGAGCAGATCAAGTACAGCACCGCCTTGCCGCTGGATTATGTGCGGTAGGAGGATTGGGCTATCGCGGCCATGGGCCGCTCCTACGGGGTATGGATCAGGCCTGTAGGAGCGGCCCCTGGCCGCGACACCTCAGCGATAGGCGCTGACCTGATCCAGCAGGGTGATGTCGTCGGCCGGTAGTTGCAGCCGGGTGGCGGCCACCAGGTCGTCCAGTTGGGCCTGGGAGGTGGCGCTGGCGATCGGCGCGGTGATGCTGGGGCGGGCGATCAGCCAGGCCAGGGCGACCTGGGCCGGGGTGGCGTCGTGCTTCTCGGCGATCTCGTCGAGGCCGGCCAGGATGGCCATGCCGCGTTCGTCCAGGTAACGCTTGACCATCTCCGCGCGCGACCCCTGGAGATCGTCCTTGGTGCGGTACTTGCCCGTCAGGAAGCCGCTGGCCAGGGAGAAATAGCTGATCACGCCCAAGCCGAGTTCCTTGACCACGGGTTCCAGCTCGGTCTCGTAGTCCTGGCGGGCATGCAGGTTGTAGTGGGGCTGCAGGCTCTGGTAGGCCGGCACGCCCAGGCGTTCGGCGACCTGGGCCGCTTCGCGCAGGCGCTGGCCGCTGTAGTTGGAGGCGCCGATCACCCGCACCTTGCCCTGTTCCACCAGCCGCGCGAAGGCGCCCAGGGTTTCCTCCAGCGGGGTGTCCTCGTCGTCGCAGTGCGCCTGATAGAGGTCGATGCGATCGGTCTGCAGGCGCTTCAGCGAGGCTTCCACTGCCTGCTGCACATAGCTGGCCTTGAGGCCCTTGCGACCCTCACCCATGTCCATGCCCAGCTTGGTTCCCAGGATCACCTGGTCGCGCTTGCCGCTGCGGGCGAACCACTTGCCCAGCAAGGTCTCGGATTCGCCGCCGCGGTTGCCCGGTGCCCAGCGCGAATAGACGTCGGCAGTGTCGATGAAAGTCAGGCCCGCTTCGAGCAGGGCATCCAGCATGCGGAAGGACTGGGCTTCGTCCAGGGTCCAGCCAAAGACGTTGCCACCAAAGCAGAGCGGGGGCACCTGGAGATCTGAGTGGCCAAGGGTACGAGTGTGCATGGAATCCTCATCCGGTTGGGGGAGTCATGCAGGTTACGACCGATGGCCGCGGCTCAAGGTTCGAGGCGCGTAGGCCCGGGCCACTCCCGCAGGGGGAGGGGTTTGCCCAGGGCATAGCCCTGGGCGTAGTCCACGCCGATGGTGCCGAGCAATTCGAAGGTGGCCTGGGACTCGACGAATTCGGCGATGGTCTCGGCGCCGAGGTGGTGGGCGACCTGGTTGATGGACTCGACGATGGCGCGATCCAGCGGATCCTGGTCGAGGCTGCGGATGAAGCTGCCGTCGATCTTCACGTAGTCGACGCGGAAGTGCTTGAGGTAGGCGAAGGAGCTGAGGCCGGCGCCGAAGTCGTCCAGGGCTATGCGGCAGCCGCGTTCGCGGACCTGGCTGATGAGCGCCGAGGCCACCGAGAGCTTGTTGATCACTGCGGTCTCGGTCAGCTCGAAGAGCAGGCGCTGCGGATCCAGCGGCGAGGCCGCGATCAGCTCCAGCAATTCGGGCAGGAAGTCGGGATCGCTCAGGCTGTTGCCCGAGAGATTGATGCCCACGTGCAGCCCGGGTCGTTCCTGCAGCCAGGGCACCAGCTCGACCAGCACCTGACGCACCACCCAGCGGTCGATGCTGCTCATCAGGCCGAAGCGCTCGGCGGCCGGGATGAAGGTGGCCGGCGAGATCAGCTGGCCCTGGACATCGCGCAGGCGCAGCAGCAACTCGACATGCTGCGCCGCGTCGCTGCGGCTCCGGGTAGGGACGATGGCCTGGGCGTGCAACTCGAAGCGGTGCTGCTCCAGGGCCTCGCGCAGGCCGCTGGCCATGAGGATCTCGCGGTGCTGGCGCTCGACGTCCTCGCTGCCGGCGCGATAGAGCGCCGCGCGATTGCGCCCGGCGTGCTTGGCGGTGTAGCAGGCCACGTCGGCCTGGCTCATCAATTCGGCCGGGCTCGGGGTTTCGGCGGTGATGGCGACGATGCCGGCACTGGCGCCGACGTCATAGATCCGGCTCTGCCAGTTGAAGCGCACGGCGCCGATGCTGGCGATGAGCTTTTCGGCCACGGCCTCGGCCTGCACCAGATCGCAGTCGCGCAGCAGCAGGGCGAATTCGTCACCGCCGATCCGCGCCACGGCATCCGAGCCGCGCAGGGAGTCGCGCAGCAGGGTGCCCAGTTCGCGCAGCAGCAGATCCCCGGCGGCATGGCCGGCGGAGTCGTTGACCACCTTGAAGCGATCGAGGTCGATGAAGCACAGCGCGTGCTGGACGGTCCCGGCCTGGGCCTGCTGCCAGGCGGCGTCCAGCTCCTGCTCGAACTTCAAGCGGTTGTAGAGGCCGGTCAGGGCGTCGTGGGAGGCGTTGTAGCTCAGTTCGCGCTGCAGATTGCGCGCGTGGGTGACATTCTGGAACACCAGCACCGCGCCGATGATGCGGCCATCCACCGTACGCACTGGCGCGGCCGAATCCTGCACCTCGTGCCTGTCACCCTGGCGGCTGAGCAGTACCGCGCCCTCGTCCAGGGAGGTGATGGTCTGCTCGCGCAGGCAGCGGGTCACCGGACTGGGCAGGACCTCGTCGCTCTGGCTGTCGTGGATGAGGAACACCTCTTCGTGGGGCCGGCCCCGGGCATCCGCCAGCGACCAGCCGGTGAGCTGCTCGGCGACCGGATTGAGAAAGAGGATGCGCCCGTCCACGTCGGTGGTCAGCACGGCGTCGGCGATGGAGGCCAGGGTGACCTGCAGCCGTTCCTTTTCCTCGTAGAGCGCCGTGGTCAGCTGGTGGTGCTCGGTGACGTCGCTGTTGCTGCCGACCAGGCGTACATGGCCGTCGGCCTCGACCACCGAGATCAGCTCGGAGCGGATATGGCGCACCTCGCCGCCGGGGCCGCCGCGGTTGATGCGGAAGTTGAAGGTGTAGAACATCGACTCGCTGGCGACCTTGTCGAACACCTCCAGCGAACGCGCCTTGTCGTCCGGGTGGATGAAGGTGAGCCAGAAGTCCATGTCCCGACTGAGATTGTCCGGGGCGATGCCATAGAGATCGCGCAGCCGTGCATCGGCATTGAAACCCGGACTGCGGGTATCCCACTCCCAGATCCCCACGTTGCTGGCGCGAATGGCCAGTTGCAGTCGCTCGCGGAGCCGGGCGTTGGTCGCCTCGGCGCGGCGCTGGGCGTCGATGTCGCGGGCCTGCAGCAGATAGCCGGTGAGCAGGTCGCCATCATCATGGTCGGGCGACAGCGCCAGTTGCATCCACAGTCCCTGGCCGTCGCGGTGCAGCAGACGGCGGGTCTGCTCGCCTTCCTCGATCGTCAGGGGTTCTTCGCCATCGGCGATCAACTCCTTGAGCGACCGGCCGTCGAGGCTGTGGCGCGGATAGCCGAGCATGGCCTCCAGGGCGGCATTCACCTGACTCAGGCGGCCCTCCACCGACAGCAGCGCCATGCCGTAGGGCGCGGCGCTCAGGGCATGGCGAAAGCGTGCCTCGTTGCGCGCCAGGCGCTGGTTGTGGTGACGGCTCTGCTGCACGGCGGCGGCCAGCAACAGTGGGGGAATCTGCATCAGGGCCACGGGAATGTAGGTCAGGGCTTCCTGCACCAGGGTGGCGCCGCGAACGCCGAGCAGATAACCGTGGGCCACCAGGTAGGTGAAGATCAGGATGTTCAGGCCGCCGACCACCGCGGTACCCAGGGCAGTGAGCCTCAGGGTCATCAGCAGCAGCAGGGTGGAGACGTAGACGAAGGGGTAGGGCACATAGGCCAGCAGGCCGAGCACCAGCACGGGGCTGATCAGCAGCAGGACGATGAACTCACGGGCACCCTGACGACTGAATTGCCGCCACTGCAGCGGGCGGCCGAGAAAGGCGAGGGGCATCATCACCAGCAGGCCGAGGGCGTCGCCGAGGTACCAGTGCAGGGCCACCCGCAGCAGCTCGGGATTGCCCTGCTGAGCGGCGATCAGGGTGCCCAGGGCGGTACCGGCCAGGGGCGTCACCAGCACCCCGTAGAACAGCAGTCGGCCCATGGCCGCGACATTGCGTTCGGGATGGAGGATGCGGCCATGCAGCAGCCAGGCGCCGAACAGGATCTCGGCCAGATTGGGTAGGGAATAGAGCGCGCCGATGGCCGGGTCCCCACTGAAGGGCAACTCGGCCAGGGCGCCGGCCAGCCAGACCGCCAGCAGTTGCAGCGGCCAGCGCCGGGGCGCCGAGCGCAGCAGCCAGGCGATCGCCAGGCCATTGGGCAACCAGAGGGTGGCCACGGTGGAGGACGCCTGGCGGGTGAAGAGGATGCACAGGACCGAACTGATCAGGAACAGCAGCGCCAGCGCGGTGGCGTCACGCAGCAGAGAGGTGTTTCGCGACAGAGTGAAGGTCATTGCCTATCCAGACAAGCTGCCCGGCTGGCCGAAGCGGGCAGGCGAGACGATCCCTAGGAAGCGGGGAGTATCTCCGCTGATTCGCCATAAAAAAAGGGAACACCGACAGGTATTCCCTTTGGTTTGACGAATGTCAGTTTCAGGCGGCCTTGGCCTGGGCCTGGGTCACCGCGCGATTCAGGGCGCTGAGCAGGGCGCGGAAGCTGGCGGTGGTGATGTTCTCGTCGATGCCGATGCCATGCAGCGGACGCTGACCTTCCAGGCGGACCTCGATGTAGGAAGCGGCCTTGGCGTTGGCGCCGGCGCCGATGGAGTGCTCGTGGTAGTCCATGATTTCCACCGCCTGCGGCAGGCTGGCGACCAGGGCTTCCAGCGGGCCCTTGGCGGTGCCGTGCCAGTGCTCGGTACGACCTTCGACGGCGACCTTGATGTCGACGGTGGAGGTGCCGTCTTCCTCGCGCAGCTTGTGGCTGACCAGGGCGTAGGGGCTCTTGGCCTGCAGGTATTCCTGTTCGAGCAGGGCGTGGATCTGCGCCGCGGTCATCTCCAGGCCCAGGCGATCGGTCTCGCGCTGCACCACCTGGCTGAATTCGATCTGCATGCGGCGCGGCAGGCTGATGCCGTATTCCTGTTCCAGCAGGAAGGCGATACCGCCCTTGCCCGACTGGCTGTTGACGCGGATGACCGCCTCGTAGTCGCGGCCGATGTCGGCCGGGTCGATGGGCAGGTAGGGCACTTCCCAGAGGGCGTCCGGCTTCTGCTGGGCGAAGCCCTTGCGGATGGCGTCCTGGTGGGAGCCGGAGAAGGCGGTGTGGACCAGATCGCCGACATAGGGATGGCGCGGGTGCACCGGCAGCTGGTTGCACTCCTCGACGGTCTTGCGCACGGCGTCGATGTCGGAGAAGTCCAGCTCGGGGTCGACGCCCTGGGTGTAGAGGTTGAGCGCCAGGGTCACCAGGCAGACGTTGCCGGTGCGCTCGCCATTACCGAACAGGCAGCCTTCGACGCGATCGGCGCCGGCCATCACCGCCAGTTCTGAGGCGGCGACGCCGGTGCCGCGGTCGTTATGGGTGTGGACGCTGATCAGCACGCTGTCGCGGCGGTCGATGTGGCGACCGAACCATTCGATCTGGTCGGCGTAGTTGTTGGGCGTGGCGCACTCGATGGTGGCGGGCAGGTTGAGGATCAGCTTGTTGGCGGGGGTCGGCGCGAACACCGCGATCACCGCGTTGCACACCTCGACGGCGAAGTCGGTCTCGGTGGAGCTGAACACCTCGGGGGAGTACTCGAAGCCCCACTGGGTCTCCGGCCGCTCGGCGGCCAGGCGCACGATGGTCTGGCCGGCGGCTACGGCGATGGCCTTGACGCCGGCCTTGTCCTGGCCGAAGACGATGCGGCGGAAACTCGGCGCGCAGGCGTTGTAGTAGTGGACGATGGCGCGCTTGGCGCCCTTGAGCGATTCGAAGGTGCGCTCGATGAGGTCGTCACGGGCCTGGGTCAGCACCTGGATGGTGACGTCGTCGGGGATGTGACCGCCCTCGATCAGCTCGCGGACGAAGTCGAAGTCGGTCTGGGAGGCGGAGGGGAAGCCCACCTCGATCTCCTTCAGACCCACGGCGACCAGGCACTTGAAGAAGGCCATCTTCTTCTCGGCGTCCATCGGCTCGATCAGCGACTGGTTGCCGTCGCGCAGGTCGGTGGACAGCCAGATCGGCGCCTTGTCGATGACCTTGTCCGGCCAGGTGCGGTCGGGCAGGGCGACGGGCGTGAAGGGACGGTACTTCTGCGAGGGATCTTTGAGCATGGTCATGGCGATTCTTTCCTTGGGCGTGGTCGGGACTTACGAAGCGAGCGCGGTCGAGCTTCGCAGTCGTGGACTGACCAGTCGCAGGCAGCGGTGCTGCCGGAGGAGGATGAGGGTATGGGCGTTGTGCATGGCGCTTACGTTAGTCCGCCCAGGCCAGGCCTCGCAATGTTCTTTTTGAAATTGGCAGGAATGTTCGATCAGCGCGATTTGCTGATGATTTATTGCTGGCTGAGGCTGGTTATTGGTGATTTCTAAAAAAGCGGGTTTTTGTTTTTTGTGTAACCCGAAATCGCCGGGGCGATCCCTGGCGTCGGGTTGGGGTCAATTTTGGACGATTCCCTGCAAACGAACGGAAGGAAGGCGTCCATGAAGACTCTGGTGCTGGCAGGGCTGGCGACCACCCTGATCGCCGGCTTGGCGTCGGCGGCCCAGGCCGCCGACAACCCTCTGGAGGCGGAACGCTGGAAGACGCGGCCGCTGATCCTGGTGGCGCCGACGGCGAAGGATCCCCAGGTCGCGAAGCTTCGCGAAGAACTGGCGCAGCCGGCCAATCGCGAAGCCTTCGTCGAGCGGGAAATGGTGCTCTATACGGTGGTGGGCGAGGCCGGCAGCCGCAACGGCGAGCCGCTGCGGCCGAAGCAGACCCGGGCGCTGCTCAAGGCCCTGGACGCCCGCGCTGGCCAGCCGGCAACGCTCTATCTGGTGGGCAAGGACGGCGGGGTCAAGGTGCGGGAGCAGCAGGATTGGTCGCTCAAGGCGCTGTTCGGCACCATCGACCGGATGCCGATGCGGCGGTAGTCGTGGCTCCCTCACCCCGGCCCTCTCCCAAAGGGAGAGGGGTTTTCTTAGGCCATCCGGACGCCGT
>NZ_JALNUX010000012.1:0-136482 GCF_026544185.1 Pseudomonas sp. GM_Psu_1 | reverse complement strand
AAGCGAGAAGAGGAGCTCTACACCCGATCAGTCAGCGCGGAATATTGAGCAGCAGGGGGCGCCGGTAATTCAGTGGCAGGAGATACCCAGCGAATGACGGCCATTTTGAACGAACTCGTTTAGGTACGCTTGCGCGATCAGTGCGGTCACACTCTGCTCGCTTAGGAGAAGGGTGATTGCCAGTAGCATGGGCAAACCAGCGAAGACAGCCCACGGAATAAGCCACCTGAGTTTGAGGCGAAATTGAGCGGATTCGCTGCCCGCTGTAACGACATCGGTCGCGGTCATACAAAACTCCGATTTTAGACAGCTAATTCTAAGTGGCGCGGATGCTGGCATTCGCCATCTGGCTATAGCCTAGCGATTCCTCCGATGTCCCTCGATGCTTGGTGCGTCACCAAGTCTATGAATTTCGACAGTTGTGCCGCTGCTACCAAAGGCTGCGATACAGCTCGATCATCTCGGCCTCGCTGGGGACCCGCGGATTGTTGCCGGGCGAGCCGGAGGCGAGGGCCTGCCGCGCCATGGTCGGCATCAGCTCGAAGAACTGCTCGCGATCGATGCCGAATTGCTCGGGTGTCGGGACGTTCAATTCCTGGTTGATGGCTTCCAGCTCGGTGAGCAACTTCGCGACCGCCGCCTCGTCGCTGTCGGTCGCGCCGGCAACGCCCATGGCGCGAGCGCAGTCGGCGTAACGCGCCTGGGCTGCCGGAATGGAAAACGCCGTGATGGCGGGCAGCAGCATGGCGTTGGAAAGCCCGTGCGGCACATGGAAGAAGGCGCCGATAGGCCGGCTCATACCGTGTACCAGGGCGACTGACGCCGCGGAGAAGGCCATGCCCGCGAGGGTCGAGCCCAGCATCACGGCCTCACGGGCCGCGCGGTCGTCGCCCTGCTGATACACTCGGCGCAGGTTGGGGCCGATCAGGCGCATGGCCGCCAGGGCCTGGGCATCGCTGAACAGGTTGGCCTTCTTGCTGACGTAGGCTTCTATGGCGTGGGTGAGGGCGTCGATGCCGGTATCGGCGGTGACCCTCGGCGGCAAGCTCAACGTCAGCTCATAATCGACCAGTGCGGCCACCGGCATGAAGGCCGGCCCCACGCAGAGCATTTTCTCGTCGCTGGTCTCATCGGTGATGATGGTGAAGCGGGTGACTTCCGAGCCGGTTCCGGCCGTGGTTGGAATCGCGATGATCGGCAGGCCGGCTTCGGTCACGTTGCGCGGGAATTTGTAGTCGCGCATCTCGCCGCCGTGCTTGGCCAGGATGCCGATGGCCTTGGCGCTGTCGATCGGGCTGCCGCCACCGAGCGCGACGATGCTGTCGTAGCGGCCTTCGCGCGCCGTCGCTACACCTGACTGGATAGATGCCACGGTGGGCTCCGGCACGGTATCGGCGAAGACGTCGCAGGGCAGTCCGGCCTCGGCCAGGGCACTGCAGATACGCTCGGCGTAGCCCAGTTGGACCATCATCCGATCGGTGATGATCAGGGGGCGTTGGCAGCCGAGGCTGGCAAGGATCTGCGGAATCTGCGGGCTGGCGCCAGCGCCGGTCTGCAGGATGCGGGGAAGAATGCTGGTGTAGGTCATGATGAACTCACTGTCCGCGGCAGGAACGAGGACCCGCGCAAAGGTGGGCACTCGTTCGGTGAAAAATCGGCTATTCAGCAAGGCTCGGTTCGGTCAGGAACCGAGCTGTTCTCCCTCCCTCAGCTGGGGAGGTACTCCGCGCTCCAGCTTTCGCTGATCGCGCCTTCCTTCAGCAAGTTGTCGATCTGTTCGGCGCTGTAACCCAGGCTTTGCAGGACCTTGCGCGTCGAGGCGCCGAATTTTTCCGCCGGTGGCAACGCCCGGATAGGGGCGCTACGGGGCCGGATGGCATAGGGATCCAGCTGGGTGATCCGGTGACCACTGGGGTGGTCCTCGTACACGCTGAAGGAGTAGCTGCCGTTCGCGGTGCCCGGCAGACCATCCGCCTGGCGGCTGTAGCCTTGCCGCAGGCTATCGATGTTGTCCGGTACGGCTGCGGCGATGTTCGCGGCCTGCAGGCTGGCCTGCAGCGCGGCACCGGACATCTCACCGATCACCTGTTGCAGGTAGGTCTGGCGGTCGACCGCCGAAGCCAGGCCGGCGAAGCCGGGGAGGGCGCAGAGTCGCTCCAGGTCGCGCTCTTGCGCATCCAGATAGATCCAGCCATCGGCGGTCCGGTAGAAACGCGACAGTTCGCTGTAGCCCTTCACCTCACGCCCGGACGGCTCGTCGAAAGGCCCGCGGCCCGGGTAGTCGTAGCAGAACGGGATTTGCACCAGGTTACCCAGGGCGGCCAGCGAGGTACGGGCTCTATGGGCCTCGCCGTGGCGATGCTTGCGATACAGGGCCGTCGCGACGCCCAAGGCTGCGGCGAAGCCGCACATCACGTCGATGGTGCCGACGTGGGCATGCTCTTCCGGCGTGGCCATGCCGCCCCCGAAGCGCAGCATGATGCCCGTGGTGGCCTGAATCAGATCGTCGTAGCCGAGGTAGTCGGTCCGCGGGCCCCGGCGCGGCCCGCCGAAGCAGTCCAGCTGACAGAAGATCACCCCGGGATTGACCGCCTGCAGACTCGCCTCGTCCAGTCCCAGCGGCGCCAACTGGCGATCCGGGGCGTTCATGACGATGACGTCCACGCTGCGGACCAGTTGATTGAACACCTCGCGCCCTTCGGCATCGCGGAGATCGACCAGGATGCTTTCCTTGCCGCGTGCCGAGGAGAGGCCGAAGACGACGGTGTTCCAGGGATCGTAATTGGGCACCGCGGGATCGAGCTTGATCACCTCGGCGCCGAAGCGACCCAGGAAGGAGGTGGAATGCGGGCCGGCAATGACATTGGTGAGGTCGAGGATCTTCACCCCGTCGAGCCAGCCGCCAGCCGCCGTCGACGCGGGCGCCGGCAGCTCGGTCTGCGGGCGTTCCAGGAGCGTGGCCAAGGCTTCGGCGTAGGTGACATCACGGCGGGACACCGGCTTGAGCATGGATTCTGCGGTGCCTTCCAGCCAGGCCACCGGACCGGGCTGCTGCATGGCGCCGTACTCGCGGTCCACCACCTCGATGACCAGGCCGGCCGCGTTGGCGTGCTCGTCGTGCAGCCACTCCTGGGTGGAGCGATGGGGCGCGCCGGGGAAGCGGCCTTCGCCGAAGATCACTTCCCACTCGGCGGCAGTCTTGGTCAGGAACACCTCCTTCATTCGCGCCGAGATGCGCGCTGCCCAATCGGCCGGCAGCGGATACACGCCCAGCGAGGCGTTGCCCTCCCACTGATCGATGGGCAGGTAGGGGTCTGCCACTTTCGGCAGACCGGCAGCCAGCATCTCCTCGTAGAGCCCCATGGCCTGCAGGCAGCGCTTGGCGTGATCGCCATGGGACGGGCAGACCGCATAGAATTTCCGGCCATCAGCACACTCGTACGTGCGATAGAAGGGGTCGAGGTACTCTTGCAGATCCTCATAGCTGAGGTTCATCGGCAGGTTCTCGGCCTTGCGTCTTTCGCTTTCCTTCTCGCGCAGGGTCTTGTAGCGCAGCGGATAGCCATCGATCTTGATGGAGTTGTAGGAGAGGCCTTCCATCACCGCCGAAGCTAGCGGTACCTCGATTTCGTCGCCCAGGCCGCTCTTTTCCCGCGCCTGCAGCGCCAGCACCACCGCGGAAACCGCCAGCATGGTGCCGTAGGCGGAGGCCAGCGGCAGTGGCGAAAAGCTGGGGTTGATACCCATCAGCACGCGGTTCTGCCCCATGTCCGTGAACACTCCGGACGCGGAGGCGATGACGGCTTCGGTCGCCCGCCATTCGCGGCGCAGCTCATCGTTGCTGGCAAAGCCCGGGATCGACAGCGCGATCAGCTCGGGGTGGTCGCGCCGCAACTCGGCGAAATCCAGACCCAGGCCACTCATGACGCCGGGACGGAAGTTCTCGACCACGATGTCCGCGTGAGCGATCAGTTGCCGGGCTTGCTCCAGGCCTTCCGCGCTCTTGAGATCAAGGCGCAGGCAGAGCTTGTTGCGATTGAGCGTGGCATTGGCCGGGCTGGTCCACAGCGGACCTGTGGGCGGATCGATATGGATGACCGTGGCCCCGAGGTCGCCCAGGATCATCGCAACGGCGGGGCCCGCGATGTATTGGCCGAAGTCGACGACGTTGACGCCCTGAAGGGGGAGTTGCTTAGCCTGTCCCATGAGGTAACCCTACTGACAACCGAGAGCGTTCACCCGAGGCGCTCGGTTATTGTTGTTGTCGAGAAACACCCTCAATCGGTCAGTGGCCCGAGGTGTCTTGGGCTGACGATTTGAACGGTACTGTCAGAAAAATCGGCACACGGCGAAAGCAATAAAAAATGGCCCTAGGGGGCCATTTTTTTTATGGATCGGCTGGCTGGCTTATCGCTAATCGGGGGCTTCGCCACTGCCGAGCAATTCATCCCTGAACGTCAGGGCTTCCTGAGCAATCCAGGTCGCGAAGGCCGCCGCAGCGGGATTCATCAGGCTGTGGGCGGAATACACCAGGTAGAACGCCTCTTGCGTCACGATATCGTTGGCCAGCGGAGCGATCAGCCGACCAGACGCCAGCTGATGCTGGACCAATGACGAGCGCGCCAGGGCGACGCCCTGCCCGAGTTCGGCCATTTCCAGCGCTGAAATCAGGGTGTCGAACTGCAGGCCCTGGGACGAGTCGAGGTGCTCGGCGCCCTTGCGCTTGAGCCAGTAGCCCCAGCCTTCCTCGTAGCCCATCACGTGTAGCAGGTCGTGGTGCTTCAGGTCTTCGGGTTTCGCCAGCGGCTTCGCGGCCGTGGGCAAGGTGGGCGCGCAGACCGGCTGGAGGGTGTCCCAGGTCAGCCGTTCGGACTTGCGACCGGACCAACGTCCCTGACCATAGCGAATCTCCAGGTCGGCATCGGAATCGGCGTCTTCGACCCAGATGCTGCTGTCCACGCGCAGTTGGATAGTCGGGTACAGCGCCTTGAAGCGCGGCAGTCGGATCGCCAGCCAGTGGGTGAAGAACACCAGGCTGCTGCGAACGATCAGCACGCTCCGGTGGCCCTGGCCGAAAATTTCATCGGTTGCCGCCGCCAACCGCTCCACCGAATCCCGCACCACCGGGAAGTACGCCATCCCCAATTCGGTGAGTTCCAGCCCCCGCGGCAGCCGTTTGAACAGTACGGCTCCCAGTTGCGACTCCAGCGCCTTGAGCTGCTGGCTGATGGCGGCTTGGGTCAGGTTCAGCTCTTGGGCGGCGTGGGTGAAGTTCAGGTGGCGCGCCGATACCTCGAAGGCACGCAGCCAATTCAGTGGAGGAAGGCGTTTTTTCATGGCTCACTCGGTGGGCTGGCAGTTGGCACTAGGCGGTATCGGGCGCGGCGCTCCCGCCCTGGTCACTCTTGGGTATTGCGCAACTGTTGCACATCGTCTGACAGAAATCTTTGACTTTCGAGACGGTCGGTCTAAATACTAGGGCCATGACCGCGCTCAGCTCCCCTCCTCGCCGTGGCCGCCCTCCCAAGGTAGCGCGGACTGCCGATACCCGCGAAGCCTTGCTTCGCGTCGGCATGGCGATCTTCACCGAACAGGGCTTTTCGGCGACGGGCATCGACGCCGTGCTCAAGCAGGTCCAGGTTCCCAAAGGCTCGTTCTATCACTACTTCGCCAGCAAGGAAGCCTTTGGCCAGGAGGTCCTACAGGGCTACGCCGCCTATTTCGCTAAAAAGCTCGATCTGTGGTTTCTGGCGAGTGATGTCCCTCCGCTCGAGCGGCTGTGGAATTTCGTCCAGGACGCCAAGGCGGGCATGACCAAGCATGGCTTCCGCCGTGGTTGCCTGGTGGGCAATCTCGGTCAAGAGATCCTGGTGCTTCCAGAGAGTTTTCGTGCCCAGTTGGAGGCCGTCCTGGTGGATTGGCAGGCACGCCTGGCGCTGTGCCTGAGGGCGGCGGTCAAGGACGGTACGCTACCGGCGGGCACCGACTGTGACGCCCTGGCGGCCTTTTTCTGGATCGGCTGGGAGGGCGCCGTGCTGCGCGCGCGGCTGGCGCAGAATGCCACGCCGCTGGACATCTTCATCACGGGATACCTGGCTGGAATCACGCGATGATTTCTTTTGGTTCATTTTTAGACGATCGGTCTAAATAGGAGGCTGCATGTTCAAAGCCCTACTCATCGAGAAGCACGACGAGACGCCTCATGTCGGTATCGCCGAACTGGTCGACACCCAGCTGCCGGAAGGCGACGTGACGGTTCGGGTCCTCTACAGCACACTCAACTACAAAGATGCACTGGCCATTACGGGGCGCGGCCCGGTCGTTCGTCAGTTCCCCATGGTTCCCGGGATCGATTTCGCCGGCGTGGTCGAGGTCAGCTCGAATCCCCAGTACCAACCCGGCGACCAGGTCTTGCTCAATGGCTGGGGCGTGGGCGAGAACCACTGGGGTGGCCTGGCGGAGAAGGCGAGGGTGAAGGGCGAATGGTTGATTCCCCTGCCGCCTGCGCTGTCGGAGTTCCAGGCAATGGCCGTGGGGACTGCCGGCTATACCGCGATGCTCTGCCTGATGGCCTTGGAGCGCCACGGACTCACCCCGCAAAGCGGCCAGGTGCTGGTTACCGGGGCCACGGGCGGGGTGGGTAGCTTTGCCATTTCCCTGCTGGCCCGCCGCGGTTACTCGGTGATCGCTGTCACGGGCAAGCAACAGGAAGGGGAATACCTCCAGCGCCTGGGCGCCGAGTCCGTGATGGATCGGGCAGAACTCAGCGCGCCGGGTCGACCGCTCGGCAAGGAGCGCTGGGCGGCGGCCATCGATTCCGTCGGTAGCCATACCCTGGCCAACGTCTGCGCGGGAACCGCCGCCGAGGGTGCGGTCGCCGCCTGTGGCCTGGCGCAGGGAATGGACCTGCCCATGACGGTCGCGCCCTTCATCTTGCGCGGAGTGAGCCTGCTCGGCGTCAACAGCGTGACCCAACCCTATGAGCGGCGGGTGGAAGCTTGGCGGCGACTGGCCGAAGAACTCGACAGCGACCTGTTGCTCGCGATCAGCCGAGAGATCTCCCTGCAGGACGCCGTGTCCGTATCCGACGATCTGTTAAATGGGAAGGTCCGTGGACGAGTGGTGGTGAACCTGAGCCGTTGAGTTTCCGATTGGGTATCGACAGTCAGTCGCCCTGAACTCCGCTACTTCGCGGAGGCGATGGCTGTCGCTGCCAAGTCGCGAGATTTTTACTTGAACGTCCGAACACGTTTTCGCTCGATTGGAGAAGAAAATCGTCCTTCCCCAGTATTTTCTTATTGACGTGCCGCCGTTTCGTTATAAGGCCCTGCGTATGGGGTGATTTTGCCTTGAGTGTTTTCAGGCATAAATAAAATCAGCCCTAAGAGTTTGTTTTAATTGATCCATAAATAACTTTCACAGCGTTAGGATCAAGGATTTTATTTTTAATGAAAATAAGGATGGCGCGGCGTAAAGCATCTAAAAAATGTCGCAAATGGCACCTTTACGCCCTTTGTTTCTAGATATTTTTCAGGTACTTCGCATGCTCAGGTCCGAGTATGCGCTCTGTGTACGGATGTCGAAATTGACAAGGTGGGATGTAAATGGCTCAGATCTGGCGCGATAGCAGGTATGTGTTGGTGGGGAGCGCCATAATACTCACGCTGTCACTTGGGATTCGGCACGGTTTTGGATTGTTTCTTGCGCCTATGAGTGCCCAATTCGGCTGGGGGCGGGAGATTTTTTCATTCGCGATCGCGATGCAGAACTTGATCTGGGGGATTGCACAACCTTTTGCTGGCGCGCTGGCCGATCGCTATGGCGCGGGCAAGGTCGTCGCCATCGGAGGCTTGCTCTATGTCATCGGTCTGATCGGGATGAGCTTCTCCGATTCGCCGTCGACCCTGATGGTCAGTGCGGGTGTATTCATCGGCATCGGTCTTTCGGGCACCTCGTTCTCGGTGATCCTGGGCGTAGTGGCGCGGGCGCTGCCCCCGGAGAAACGCAGTACGGGAATGGGGTTGGCGAGCGCCGCGGGCTCCTTCGGCCAATTTGTGATGCTGCCGGGCTCTCTCGGATTGATTCAGGAAATCGGCTGGGACAAGGCACTATTGGTTCTGGCGCTCTTTGCATCGCTCATCATTCCCCTGGTCGCGATGTTGAAAGACCAACCGACCGAGCGGCAGTTGGGTGACCAGACGATGATGCAGGCGCTGCGCGCCGCGAGCTCCCATTCTGGATTTTGGCTGCTGACCTTTGGCTTCTTCGTCTGCGGCTTCCAAGTCGTCTTCATCGGCGTGCATCTACCCGCCTATCTGATGGACAAGGGGCTCACCACGCAAACCGGAACCACGGTTCTCGCACTCATCGGGCTGTTCAACATTTTTGGGACCTACACCGCGGGCTGGCTCGGTGGGCGCCTGTCCAAGCCCAAACTGCTGACGGCGCTCTATCTGTTGCGAGCGGTGGTGATCGTCGCCTTCGTCTCTTTCCCGGTGAGCAATGTGACGGCTTATCTATTCGGTATGGCCATGGGCTTTCTTTGGCTGTCCACCGTGCCCTTGACCAATGGCGTCATCGCTTCCGTATTTGGCGTGCGCAATCTGTCCATGCTGGGCGGACTCGTCTACTTCTTCCATCAGATCGGCGCCTTCCTCGGCGGTTGGGCCGGTGGCATGGCTTACGACATGACCGGCAGCTACGACTTGGTCTGGAAAGCGGCCGTGGTCCTCAGCCTGATCGCCGCAGCGGTCAATTGTGGCGTAAGAGAAAAAGCCGTTACGCCCTCGATCCCCAGGGTTTCCGTAAGCTAGACAGGCGAAGGCTGGTTACGGCGGTTGTTCGCAAAGGGTGAGCGCTCCTATGCTTGCCAATGCGCATAGGTGAAGCCATCGGACGCGATCACTATTGAGGCTGAGATATATCTGCCTGATCAGGAAACTCGTCGCCGCAGGGCAGGGCTATTCGGTCTTCGCCCGCGCAGTAGAGCAATGGGAGATTGGCTGCGGCGAATGGGTTGGCCGCGACATCGAGCGACCAGCCAAATGATCGACAGTAAGTTTGACGCGGCTCAGGAAGTGCCGCGGCAGTCGTCTGTCCTTAGCTGGTAGAAGATCGTGCTGGAGACCCGAGAGCGGGTCACCGTGGACAACCGCAAGGAGGCGAGAAACAGGCTACCATTTACTCCTGGCCCGCCTGCTGCCCTATGCCCCGCCGCGTTAGCTCTCCTCCTGCCTCCTGTCTTGCCGTAGCGGATAGGGCACTTACTGATTAGCCGATGGGCAGTTCACCGGTCACGATGGCGGTGACGATGAACAGGCCAAACATTGGTAGCGACCACTTGAAAAATTCCTTCTGGTACTCGCCGAAGGTCATTTCCGTTCGATTCATCAGCAGGAACAGCCAGGCGACGGTGGGACTCGCATAACGCAGGGCCTGCCCCATGAATGAGGCCACGCCGATCTCGGTGGGGGTGATGCCGAACTGATAGGCGATGGGCGCCACCACCGGCAGGATGCCGAAGTAGTAGGCGTCCACCGGCAGCGCATAGCAGGCGATGGCGCCGAGGAAGGCGAAGGCTAGCGCCGTATGGCTGCCCATGGACTCGGGAATCAATCCGGCGATGCTGGTGGCCACCGCGGCGGCCATGCCGCTGCCGTTGAAGATGCCGAGGAAGCAGCCCGCCGCCAGAATGATGGACGCGACGGCGATGGCGTCACCGCCATTGGCCGTGATGCGCTCGCGCTGTTCGGTGGCGCTGTAGTTCACGGCCAGGGCGATGGCGGTTCCCAGCATGAAAACGATGGCGCCACTGGCCCAGCCGGCCAGCAGCGTGACCAGCATGATCACGGTCAGCGCCAGGTTGAACAGGAAGAGGCGGGGGCGCTTGAATTCCCGGTCGTTCTCCTGGATGACGGTGACCATATCCTCGATCTGCTGCTGCGTGACGATGGCGTGTTCGCCGGGGATGTAGCCGAGCCGCGCGCGTTCCTTGCGCCCCATCAGATAGGCCATGCAGAACACATAGACGAA
Source organism: Pseudomonas sp. GM_Psu_1 (assembly GCF_026544185.1). Classification (NCBI taxonomy): domain Bacteria; kingdom Pseudomonadati; phylum Pseudomonadota; class Gammaproteobacteria; order Pseudomonadales; family Pseudomonadaceae; genus Pseudomonas; species Pseudomonas sp. GM_Psu_1. The sequence goes on along the minus strand of NZ_JALNUX010000012.1, from coordinate 126,450 downwards.
GGACACCCCCAGGATCGGCAGGATCGCCACGAAGAGGGTGTTCACCTCCACGTTCAGCACCGCGGCGGCACGTGCCAGCGGGCCGCCCCAGGGCAGGCAGTTGCCCAGGCCGCAGGGCAGGATGATGAGCATGGCCAGGTTCGACAGCTTCAGCCCCATCTGCTTGTACAGCGGCAGGAAGGCGCTGGTGATGATCAGGATGGTGGTAGTGCCATCGCCGTCTAGGGTCACCACCGAGGAGGTGAAGGCCGTCACCAGGATGATCTTCAGGGGATCACCGTTGGCCTTGCGGATGAGATAGGTACACAGCGGATCGAACAGCCCCACGTTCATCATCAGGCTGAAGTAGAGGATGGCGAAGAGGATCATCACCGTGGGGTTGACCGTGCCCAGCGCCACCTTGCCGCTCTGGCTGTTGGAGTAGAACAGGCCTTCGCGAATCCAGGTGACCAGGGATTCGAAGGGGATGCCGTTGGCGAGGCAGGCCAGGGCGCCGGCGGCCAGGGAGACCACGATCAGGCCAGTGAAGGGTGACAGCTTCTGCCGGATGACCAGAAACAGAAAGGCGATGATCAGCGCATAGCCGAGGAAGGTCAGCATTCGGAGCAACTCCCAGTCTTATTGTTATCGGGACGCGAAACGAGTGGAGCGGGAGGAGTCCTGGTGGTGGACTCCTCGGGCGACGGTCAGCGCTTTTCCAATAGCGCGGTCACCCAGTCCGGCGCCAGCGGCGGCAGGGGCTCACCCTGGGCACGACAGCGGGCATAGTCGGCGATGACCGTGCGGCGTTGCGCCTCGTAGGCGTCCTTCTTCTCCGCGGCTTCGAGCACTTCCAGCAGACGCGCGCGGGGCACCACGGTGATGCCGTCGTAGTCGCCGAAGACCAGATCGCCCGGGGCGACCTCGACCCCCGCGCACTGGACCGGCACGTTGATCCGACCCGGTCCATGCTTGGCCGGGCTGCGCTGCATGAAGCCCTTGGCGTAGATCGGGATGTCCAGCTCCGCCAGCGGGCGCCGGTCGCGCACGCAGCCATCGACCACCAGACCCGCGAGACCCACCGCCTGGGCGGCCCCGGCCATCAGGTCGCCCAGATAGGCACGCTCCTGGTTCGCCTTGCCGGCCACCACCAGCACATAGCCCGGTTGCCCCTGGTAGATGGCGACATGGATGGGAAAGTTGTCGCCATCCTCGGTATCCACGGTGCAGGCAGTGCCCAGCAGAAGCTTGTCCGGGTCCAGCGGCAGCAGATCGGCGTCCATGCAGCCGCTGCGGGGGATGCCCAGGCTCTGCATGCCATCGCACAGCTGCGCCGGGCTGAGCGCGCGAAAGCGCTCGAGCAGCGAGGCGGGAATGAGTTCGGGTAGCGGCAGGTACTGATCGGTGTTCATCGCGACGGCTCCTGTTGGGCGCGGGTGAAATGGGCGATGGCAGTGCGGTAGTCCAGCTCGCTGCCCCCGGGGCCGAGTTCGGCGTGCCAGTCCTGCTGCGCCAGTTTCAGCAGTTGATCGCGGGTCGCGATGGACATGCTGGCCTCTACGCCCACCGCCTGCAGGGTCGCGACGACGTCGTCCAGTTCGGCGGCGCGGCGTTTGGCATGGATGAGCGTGCGGGCGGTGAAGGTGTCGGCCAGTTGCGTCACCGTCTTGCCATCAAGGGACTCGCTGAGGGAGGCGACCAGGGTGTCGAGCACCCCGAAGCGCTCGGCCGCCTGAAAGGATTCGAGGAATAGTTGCGGCAACCCCTTCATCACCACGCTCTTGAGCATCTTGATGGCCGAGGCGGCGCCGGGCTCGGCCTCCAGCACGGTGAGGCGCATGCCATAAGGGGTAAGGGCGGCGGCGAAGGCCGGCGCCGCGCTGCCAGCCAGCAGCATCGGGACGCGGTGATTGTTACCCGGCACGGTGCCCATCACGGCGCAATCGCAAAAGCCAACACCGGCGGCCCGTGGCAGACGCTCGATGCGCTGCTTGACCGAAGGCGCAGCGGAATTCAGGTCCAGGTAGTCCTGGCCTGCGGTCAGCAATGGCAAGATGCGCTCAGCAAGGACCAGGGCGCTGCTCGCGCTGGTGAGGCAGAGTACGAAGCGCGCTGCCTGGCAGGCTTGCTCGGGGCTGTCGAACAGTTCCACCCCGGCCTGGGCAGCGCGCTGCCGGATCAGCGGGCCCGCCTTGGCATCGTCGCGATAGGCGTCGTAGGCGCCCAGTTGCAGTCCTTCCGCGGCGCCCAGGCCGAGGGCCAGGTGATAGGCGGCCTCGCCGAAGCCTATGAAGACCATTTTCATCGCCAGCTACCTTCTTGGTGTTGTTTGCCCAGTAGCGGCGCAAGTCCTGTGCCAGATCGCTCGGCAGTGTCAGGCCGAACTGAAATGATCTTTGCAATCAACTGGATAAGCGGAAGTCGTGGTTCTTTCGCCGAACACTGCTAAGCGAAAGTCATGGCGCGGACTTGCAAAAGCTTTCAAGCTGGTGAAAGGCCTGAAACAGGAAGAACGTCAATGAATGCCGAGCCAAACCCGTCTGTGTCCGCCGGTCTGTCCGGTAGAATCGCCATCATCGCACCCTCGCGCACCCTTACCCTGACCATGCAAGCGTTGCTCGCCCGGCGTGGATTGGCGCTGCCCGTAGTGGAAGCGGTACAGGGCGACGCCCTGCGTACCGCCCAGCACCTGCTGGACCAGGGCGCCGTGGTCCTGATCAGCCGTGGCAAAACGGCCCACCGCCTGCGAGAGCACTTTCGCGTGCCGGTGGTGGAGCTCAGGCACACCTTCTTCGATTGCATCAATGCCTATCGGCAGGCGTCGCGCATCTCACCTCGGGTCGCCTTTCTTGCCACCTCGGACGGCTACGCGCGGATTCTCGCCAGATCCCACCCCTTCATGCCCGATGCGCACATCTGCGTGATAGATCCGCTCGCCAGCAGTCACGAGATCGATGCCCGCCTGGACGAACTGCAGGGCCAGGGCATCGAGGTCACCATCGGCGGGCTGTCCTTCGCCGATGCCGTCACCGCCCGCGGTCTGCATTTCGTGATGTCCGATACCGATGGCGACGCTGCCGCCGAGGCCCTCGACGAAGCCCTGCATCTGCTCCGGATCGAGGATGAGCGCCGCGGGCAGCGCCAGGAACTGCAGCGTCGCTACGAGCTGATCCAGGCAATCCTCGATTGCGTGTCCGAAGGTATCTTCAGCGTCGACGGCGCGGGCCGGGTGACCCGTCTGAACCAGGTCGCGCAGTCCTACATGGGGGATCTCGCCTGTGGCGATCTCATCCTCGACCTGCCCATCGGGCGCTATTTCGAGCCGGCGTTGCAGCAGGGGAAGGCGGTTCGCGGAGCCTTGCTGGACATCGGCCGCCACTCCCTGACGCTGAGCATCGCCCCCGTTGAGCTGGATGACCAGGTCATCGGCGCGGTCGCCACCCTGCAGAAGCAGACGGACATCAGGACCCTGGAGCGCAAGATGCGGCGAGCGCTCGCCGGCCAGCACCTGGCGCGGCGCACCTTCGCCGATATCGTCGGCAGCAGTCCCGCCCTGCAGCGGGCGAAGCGGCTGGCCCAGGCTTACGCCAGCGCTGACAGCACCCTGATCATCGAAGGCGAGACCGGTACCGGCAAGGAACTTTTCGCCCAGAGCATCCACAATGCCTCGGCGCGCCGCCATGGCCCCTTCGTGGCCATCAATTGCGCTGCCTTCGCCCCAGGAGTGCTGGAAAGCGAGCTGTTCGGCTACGTCCGGGGCGCCTTCACCGGGGCGTCCAGCGAGGGCCGTATCGGCGTCTTCGAGCTGGCCCATACCGGTACGCTGTTCCTCGACGAGATCAGCGAAACCTCCGCGGATATCCAGCTCAAACTGCTGCGCACCCTGCAGGAGCGGCAAGTCGTCCGCATCGGCGACCATAAGGTCACGCCGGTGGACATCCGCATCATCACGGCCAGCAACAAACCCTTGCTTGAGCAGGTCGCCAAGGGGTTGTTCCGGGAAGATTTCTACTACCGGCTCTGCGTCCTGCGCCTGACGCTGCCACCGTTGCGCGAGCGCCGTGACGACCTGCCTGAATTGCTGGACCGGCTCCTGGCCGAGCCCTCCGCGGTGACCCGGGCACTCACCCAGACCTTGCTGACTCGACTCGCCGACTACCCGTGGCCAGGCAACGTGCGCCAGCTCGCCAATCTGGTCGAGCGCCTGGGCGTCATGCTCTCCTGCGACCTACCCGCCGACGAGTTGCTCGACGAGCTGCTCGGCGACCTGCCCCAGCCCGAGGTGTCCCCGCCGGCAGCACGGGCGGCCGCGTTACCCGACGAGCGCGCGATCCTGCATGCGGCCCTCAGCGCCGTGGGGGGTAATCGCAAGCAGGCCGCGGCCCGGCTCGGCATCAGCACGGCGACCCTCTGGCGGCGGATGCGGCGCTATCTGGATGAGGATCCCGCCTGCTTCGATGGGAGTCGCTACAGCACGCCTTGAGAGCTACATATGCTCATCGGGCAATGTATCCAAGCGTGATGAATCGTGTGCAGGTCCGGCTGCACGCGGAATATAAATATACCACCCCTGCACACATCCACCACTCCAACCCCCTGCACCCCCTCCGCCCGGGCTCCCCCCACCGACCACTCGCGCCCCGCGCGCGACAGAAGGGAAAGGGAAGGAAAAAAGAGAAGGAGAGAAGGAAAGGGGCAAAGTGGCCTCGGGTTGGAAGGGGGAAACGTTGAATAGGGGCTTGCGTTGTACAGGGGTGGTATAATTCTTTGGTTGGGAACGTCGCCCGTGAGGAGGGCACCGCCATGTATGAAGGGATCCAGCGTGCGCACCAGGTGCTCGTCGAGCAGCTGGCCAGCTTCAATTCGACCTGGCCAGGGTTGGTGGTCGACGGCCGCGTTTGGCAGGTGCCGCTGCTGAACGAGCAGAAGACGCCCGACGTCCTCGAGGTCCAGGAGGTCCGCGGCCAGGGGGCGATCGCGCTGGCCACTGCGGCCTTGGCCAGCCACCAGCGCGACGTTGGCCAAGCCGCCGGCACCGTCATGCGCCTGCCGGGCTACTTCCGCCTGCAGGCGAGCGTGCTGCCGCAGGTGTTGGCCATCAATGCGAGCAAGCAGGTGGTCACCGACGAGATCGAGGCGCTCCGGCTCGCCCTAGGCTACACCCCCGAGATGCGGCCGCGGCTCTTGCGGCGCGCCCTGGGCGCCGGCGTCACCACCAAGCAGCTGCAACGTACCATCCATGCCTTCGACGGTGCTCCGCGGCGGATCTCGTTCACCTGGGCGGGCCACACCACCAGCAACCAGCGGATACCGGTGGCCACCGTGCGCGAGCAGCTGCAGGCGGAGGCCGAGAGTAGAGCGCAGCAGCAGGGGATACCGCTTGAGCAAACGCCCGAGTACCAAGACCTACGCACCATCGCGAACCTGGCGGACGACCAGGTGCTAATCAAGCACAAGGTCGTGGCGCCCCATCCGCGCTGCACGCTCTGGTTCGGGGAGCGCGGCGAGAAGTGGGACGCCATCATCAAGGCCAATCTGCCGGTGTTCGTGCTCGCCGGCGAGGCCGAGCCGAAGGTTTCGGCGCTGGGCGACTTCGATCGTGCGGCCCGCGGCCGCCAGCGCGGCGATGTGAAGGCGCGCGCTGAGGTCTGGGCGGAGCGCAACCTCTACCTACCCACCGGTGGCCAGCGGTCAGATGTGGAGGCCGGTGATCGGTTACCGCTCAAGACGCCGTCTACGTATCGGCTCGGTGGTATCACCTACGAGTCACAGGCCTAGTACCTGAGCTTGAGCGCGGCTCTGCGAAAGGATGATTGGGACGGTGATTCAGGCGATTCTAATAGGTCCAGCCGGCATAGGCTTGCTTGGGTGCCCGCCACGATTGCTAGGCGCCGCCATCATCAAAGTAATCACCGTCACCAGGGTTGAAAGACCGACCGGGAGCTCCCTTCGTCGCAACCGATCAGCCCATCGCATTCGCAACTGTGCCTCCTATTTCCGGCCTCCAAATACCGCTGAAGATGGACAGCTTCGCAGCAAATACCTTTCAACCGAACATCTATACGTTCTGGAGCCGCTGCTTGACTCCTGAGTGTCCCTCTAGCACAGCGTAATCTCCCTGGGAAGCTGGCTGCCCTAAGCTTCAAGATCTAGCGCCTGCTAAATATGAAAGCGATTCACGAGTCCCTGCAGGTCCACTGCCAGCCGTGATAGCTCGTGGCTCGCGGCGTTGGTCTGCCCAGCACCGTCGGCGGACTGGGTGGACAGATCGCGGATATTGACCAGATTGCGATCCACTTCCCGGGCCACCTGCGCCTGCTCTTCAGCCGCGCTGGCGATCACCAGGTTGCGCTCGTACATCTCGCCGATGCGGCTGTTGATCTCTTCCAACGCCACCCCGGCGGTTTCTGCCAAGGCACGCGTGGCCAAGGCGCGCTGACTGCTGCTGTGCATAGAGCCCAGGGCATGACTGGCGCCACTGCGCATGCTCGAGACCATCTGCTCGATCTCCAGGGTAGACTGCTGGGTACGGCTGGCTAACGCACGTACCTCATCGGCGACCACCGCGAAACCGCGCCCGGCCTCGCCGGCCCGTGCCGCCTCGATAGCTGCATTGAGCGCCAGCAAATTGGTCTGCTCGGCGATGGCTCGAATGACGTCGAGCACCTTGCCGATGTCTTGGGACTGCACAGCGAGCTGCTGAACCAGCGTTCCAGTAGCGGAAACCTCGTCGGACAAGGCGGCGATGGCATCCAGGGTGTCGGCGACCCGAGTCTGGCCCTGCTGCGCAGCTTGGCTGGAGGCCCGCGAGGCCTCGGATGTAGACACGGCGTTGCGCGCCACCTCGTCCACCGCGGTGCTCATCTCGGTGACGGCCGTGGCAGCCTGTTCGAGCTCATCGTTCTGCTGCTGCAAGCCTTGACGAGCGGCCTCCGTGACCGCATTGAGCTCTTCGGCGGCAGTCGCCAGCTGGGTGGACGAGCCGGCAATACGCGAGAGGGTCTCGCGCAGCTGCGCCTGCATCTGCTGCAGAGCACGCTGCAGTTCGCTCACTTCATCGCGGCCTTGCACGGCCAGGGTCTGCGTCAGGTCGCCCTGGGCGACGCGGCGGGCAGCCAGCAGCGCTTCGCGCAGCGGTCCGACGATGCTGCGGGTCAATAGCCAGGCCATGAGTACCGTGGCCAGGGCGGCCAGGGCGATCACCGCGATGACGATCAGCCGGGAGGCGTCGTAGCGCTCCGCCGAAATCCTGCCGTCGCGCTCGATACCCTCGGCATAGAAGTCGCCCAACTCGCCCAGCTGCTTGCCGGTACCGTCCACCACCGGCTTCATGTCTACCAACGTCAGCTTGTTGAGCGCCGCGGTATCGCCACGGCGGGCCAGGGCGAAGGACTCGGCCATGCCCTGCTGGTAGGTGGCGAAGTCACGCTTGAAAAGGTCCCAGCGCTGATGTTCCTCGGGGGTATCGACAAAGACCTCATAGGCCTTGATGCCGTCCATGAGCACCTTGTTACGCGCCTCGTACTGGCCGACATAGGTGTCGATGTTGCGCGGATCCGGGTCCAGTGCCAGACGCAGGGAGATGGTACGGATGCGCAGCATGTTCTCGCGGATGGCGTCCACCGCGCGAATGCTCGGTACCCAGTCGCGCTCAGTGACGACCTGACGTTCGCGGATACCCGCCATCTGCGCCAGGGAAAACAATCCGAGAAAAGCCACCATCAGGGCGATCAGCCCGAAGCCCAGGGCGGCGCGGGGCGCGATGTTGCAATTGCGTAAAAGCATGGAATTCTCCGTGGCCTTTGGCCCTATTGTTGTCTGACAACTCGTTTCGGCCGATAAGCAGAAACCTTGAGTAGCTGATACAAGCTCGAACAAAGGCTTGGCGGCCAACAGGTTCAAGACCGAAAGGGTCGCCAGCCAGGCTGCGATCACAGCGGCTAAAAAACTATCAGGAAGTTGATCAAGCCGCCGGCATCGTCATGCGCCTGCCCGACCACCCCTGCCTGCAGGCGAGCGTGCTGCCGCAGATGTTGGCCTTCAATGCGACCAAGCAGGTGGTCACCGAAGAGATCGAGGCGCTTCGGGTCGCCTTGGGCTACACGCCTGAAATGCGGCCGCGGCTCTTGCGGCGTGCCCTGAGCGACGGCGTCACCACCAAGCAGCTGCAGCGCACCATCCACGCCTTCGACGATGCTCCGCGGCGGATCTCGTTCACCTGGGCTGGCCACACAACCAGCAATCACCGGATACCGGTGGCCATCGTGCACGAGCAGCTGCATGCGGAGGCAAAGAGTAGGGCGCAGCAGCAGGGGGTACCGCTTGAGCAAACGCCCGAGTACCAGGATCGGCGCACGATCGCGAACCTGGCGGAAGACCAGGTACTGATCAAGCACAAGGTCGTCGCCCCGCACCCGCGATGCACGCTCTGGTTCGGTGAGCGCAGCGGGAAGTGGGACACCATCATCAAGGCCAACCTGCCGGCGTTTCTGCTCGCCGGCGAAGCTGAGCCGAAGGTCTCGGCGCTGAGCGACTTCGATCGAGCGGCCCGCGGCCGGCAGCGCGGCGATAAGACGGCGCGGGCGGAGGTCTGGGCAGAGCGCAATCTTTACTTGCCGACTGATGAAAAACGGACGCAGGTGGAGAATGGCGATTTGGTGCAACTCAAGACGCCTTCCACCTATCGGCTAGGCGGCATCTCCTACTTGTTCCCTTCCTAGCCTATAGCTCGCCATCTATCTCGGCAGCCCTATGCTCATGCGGGCGAGAGACAAAGACAGCGAATCTACCGCTTTGAAATCTGCTCCGCGCTGGTGCGAAGCCGCCCGATATCCGCAATGGATCATCGCGACCAGTGCGAGCCTACCCCCCCCACGCAGCACCGCGGAATCAACCAGCTGAATACCTCAGGGCAGGTAAGCCGTTGTTGAGCAGGAGTCCTAGGACGTGGCTACGCGCCGATCCGCGCTACCCCATTTCGACCTGCCGGCGTGCGACCACCATTCGTGTGACGAGTCTCCCGTTTGCCACAACCGTTTGAAGCTAAGCCCCTTGCGTAACGCCCCGTAATGTGTAAATCATATCACCGCTTCACGAGAATTCGTAATTTGGAAAAGTACTTCACAAGCTATCGATGGGCTTCCTCATGACTGAACTTAAGTTTGCAACACGTCTGAACTCCTTCGCGTCCGGGGCGCATCTCTACTGGCCGGACCAACAAGGCAAGCCGTCCGTAATGCAGATGATCGCCCGCGCAGGCACGGCCAAAGGGCTGACCCATCTGGATTTGAACTACCCCCAGCATCTCACCACCGATATCAAGACTCTGCGACACGGCATTGAGGATGCAGGCCTGGCAGTGAATGGCATGCAGATGCGTTGGGATGCACCCCAATTTAAAATTGGCGCCTTCACCCATCCTGATGCCAGCATCCGCCGTGAAGCGATCGAGCTAACCAAGCGGGGTATCGATGCCGGACGCGAATTCGGTGCATCGCTGATGACCCTGTGGATGGGGCAAGACGGCTTCGACTATTGCTTCCAAGCTGATTACAAGAAGATTTGGGAAGACGCTGTCAGCGCCGTACGGGAAGTCGCGGAATACGCACCCGACGTAGACGTCAGCATTGAGTACAAGCCCAATGAACCTCGCGCGTACAGCATTTTCCCGAACGCTACTACCTGCCTTCTCGCAGTAGAAGAAGCGGGCTGCGCCAATCTTGGTATCACCCTAGATTTCGCCCACGTGCTCTTCGCTAATGAGGTTCCCGCGTTTGCAGCCGCCATGGTCGCCCGGCGTTCGCGCCTGCTTGGTCTCGACCTCAATGATGGATGGGGCAAGCGCGACGATGGCTTGATGGTGGGTTCCGTTAATCCGCGCGCCACGCTGGAGTTTCTCTGGCAGATGCAACGTGACGGGTACAAGGGCGCCTACTACTTTGACACCTTCCCCGATGCGAGCGGCCTGGACCCGGTTCGTGAAGCGGAAACCAATATTGCGATGGTGAAGCGCTTGCTCAAGCTGAGCACGCGTCTAAATGACAACCCTGCACTGGCAGAGGCCATCAGCCGACAGGATGCAGTCGCCTCTCAGCAGATCGTCAACGACATCCTACTCGCTAGCTAATAGCGCTTTCGTAACCCGTTCTCCAAGTTGCTGAATCCCAAAAATAACAACAGAAGGCCACAAAGATGAAAAGACTGTTGCTCTCCGCGGTGGTGTCGGCTTGGCTTTGTACCACTGCCCAAGCGGCCGAACTGTCGCCCTTGAAATCTGATAGTGAGCCCGATCGTACAGACTGGTCGCAGCTCGATACTCGCTATGGGCCGATGCCGAAAGCTGATAAGTCATTAAAGATTGGGGGCGTCTCCAAAACCTTGACCAATGAGTACTGGCGCCTGCTCGGACAGGGCTACAAGAACGCAGCTCAGCGCTACGGTGTAATCGTCGAATACCAGGCCGCTGCCAATGAAACCGACCAACTTGGGCAGCTATCGATCGCAGAAACCATGATCGCTCAGGGTTTCAGTGGGCTGCTGGTCTCACCCCAGACTGATATCAATCTAGAGCCGGCATTGCAGACCGCTACCAGTAGGCAGATACCGGTAGTCAACGTGAACGATGCCGTAATGCCCAACGCACCTCATTACGTGGGTAACGTCCAGAAGGACAACGGCGTACGCGTGGCCCAATGGTTCATTCAGCACAAGCCTCAAGGTGGCAAGTTGGCGGTGATTGAAGGTCAGCCCGGCGTGTACGCTGCGGGTCAGCGCACACGTGGCTTTAAAGAAACCATCGCACTCCACAACACCTTTAACATCGTCGCCAGCGTGCCCGCCAACTGGAGCCGCGAGCAGGCCTACAACGCTGCATCGACCATCCTGCAGCAGCATCCAGATCTGATCGGCTTCTATGCAAATAACGACACGATGGCTTTGGGCGTTGTTGAAGCGGTCCGCGCCCTAAACAAAGCTGATCAGGTGGCCGTGTTCGGTACCGACGGCATCTCCGACGCTTACGCCTCAATTAAGCGCGGCGAGCTGACGGGTACCGTGGACAGCTTTCCGGTTCTGACCGGAGAAGTTGCCATGGACGTCATGCTGCGCCTAATCGGCGGCCAGACGATCTCGCGGGTGGTTGCCACGCCCCAGGCGCTGATCACCAAAGATAATGCCGAAGCGTTCTCCACCAAGGATAACGAGAAGCTGCGTCAATTGCTGATGGCACATTAAGGCGGGATCAGAGAGCATGGAACAATATCGCTTAATGATGCGCAGCATCAGCAAAACCTATGGCGCCGCCGCAGCCTTACAAGAGGTCGATTTCTTCGTGAAGGCAGGTGAGGTTCACGCATTAATCGGAGAAAACGGCGCAGGTAAGTCGACCCTGCTGAACATCCTATCTGGTGTTCGTGAGGCCGATGCGGGTGAAATCACCGTTAACGGCCAGCCGGTGCAGATGAAGAGTCCGCTCAACGCCAGGCAAGCCGGGATCGCGATGATTCATCAGGAATTGCAGCATGTTCCAGAGCTGTCCGTGGCTCAGAACATGTTTCTAGGCCGCCCCTTGACCAAAGCAGGCGGGTGCTGGGTCGACAAGAAGGCGCAACTTGCCAAAGCTGGGCTGATCCTTAAGCAGCTAGACCCCAGCATAGACCCCAACACTGCAATCAAAAACCTCAAGGTGTCCCAACAGCAGATCGTTGAAATCGCGCGGGCCCTGCTCGACGATGCCAAGATCATCGCTATGGACGAACCTACGTCGAGTCTGACCCCGCGGGAATTCGAGCGGTTGGCGGAGTTGATCGGGGAGCTGAAGGCGATGGGGGTGTCGCTCATCTATGTGTCCCACAAGATGAACGAGATCTTCCACGTGTGCGATCGGGCGACCATTATGCGCGATGGCCGCCAGGTCGGCGTCGTCGACCTCCGTGACGAGACCGAGGAGAGCATCGTCGCCAAGATGGTCGGACGCGAGTTGGAGAAGCTTGAACACAACAGCTATGTCACGGACCGAGAAATGCTGCGCGTCCAGAACGTAGGCCGCGACCGGGACGTTCTGTCGGCAACCTTCAGCGTTCGGGCCGGCGAAGTGCTGGGAGTTGCCGGTCTGGTAGGCGCCGGCCGTACGGAACTGCTAAAGCTCATCGCTGGCCTGGACAAGCGCAGCAGTGGAGAGGTGTGGGTAGAGGATCATCCGGTGCGCAATCACGACGTGCGCGCCGCAATCCGTGCAGGGATCGGCTTAGTACCCGAGGATCGCAAAAAGGAAGGCATCATCAAAGCCCGGGCGGTGAAGACCAATATGGCTCTGGCCTCAATGCGGCAGTTTACGAATGGCGGAATCATCGATCGGCGCAAATTGAATGGCCTGGCCCTTAATGTCATGACTGATTTAAAGCTCCGCCCACTGGATATCGAAAAGAGCATCGGCACCCTTAGTGGTGGTAATCAGCAAAAGGTGATCATTGGCCGGTGGGTAGCTGCGGACGCCAAGGTGTTTTTATTCGATGAGCCCACGCGGGGAATCGATATTGGTGCCAAAGCAGAAATTTATAATTTAATTGAACGGCTTGCGCAAGCGGGCAAGGCCATTGTGGTTGTCTCCTCGGAAATGACAGAAATCCTGCGGATTTCGGACCGTGTTCTCGTTATGAGAGAAGGCCGAATTACCAAAGAACTATCTGGCAATGACATCACTGAAGAGAATATCGCGCGCTTCGCGATAAAGGATATGGATGCGGCGTGACGCCCTCCTGTCTTATTCATCAAAAAGGTAAATAAAATGATGACGCATATGGACTCCCTACAGGCGGGTCGGCCTGTGGCACGCCTTAAATTCAACTTGCGTGACGCCGGTACATTGATCGGCTTATTGATCATCGTGGTGACGTTTTCAGTTCTTTCGCCTGTCTTTTTCACACTGCCAAATTTACTGAACATCTTGCAGCAGTCTTCGATCAATGCCTTGATTGCCTTGGGCATGACGCTGGTGATCATCTCCGGCGGGATTGATCTCTCTGTTGGTCCTACCGCAGCCCTATCCGCGGTGTTGGGTGCGACCCTGATGGTGTCTGGCGTTCCCGTGCCTCTAGCGGTACTGGCAACCCTCGCTGTCGGCATAAGCAGTGGTGTATTCAGCGGATCCCTTATCGCCTACGCCGGCTTGCAGCCATTTATCGTCACCCTAGGCGGTCTTTCGCTGTTTCGCGCACTTGCCCTGATCTATACCGATGGTAATCCAGTGTTCGGCATTCCGCTGGAATTCCGTAGCCTCGTCAACACTACGCTGCTTGGAATCCCCGTGCCTATTTTGGTGGTGGCGGTAATCGCCTTGGTACTGTGGACCGTAATGAACAAAACACCTCTAGGAGAATACATCCTGGCTATCGGAGGCAACGAAGAAGCTGCCCGGGTTGCAGGTGTGCCGGTAAAGCGGACTAAGGTAATCGTCTATGTGATTTCAGGAGTGCTGGCTTCGCTAGCATCTCTGATCCTGATCGGCCGCCTTGGCGCTGCCGAGCCGACCATCGGCAACCTTTGGGAACTCGACGCGATTGCCGCTGCTGCCATTGGTGGCGCCTCGTTGATGGGTGGCAAGGGCAGCATCTTCGGGACCCTCATCGGCGTCATTATCCTCGGCGCTTTACGCAATGGCCTCACGCTCCTCAATATCCAGGCCTTTTATCAGTTGCTTGCGATTGGTCTTATTATTATCTTAGCGATGTTGATAGATCGGGCCACTCGAGGCAAATAATGAAGCAAGACCCACGAGCCATTGGTGCTCAAATCCGTATGCGTCTGCCCCAACTGACGCCGCTCGAGCGGCGCGTCATAGAGGCAATTATTGCCCGTCCCGACATTAGCGAGCAGACATCGCTCAAAGAGATCGCGCAAGAAAATGGCGTCTCCGAAGCAATGATTGTAAAAATCACAAAAAAACTCGGCTTTACAGGGTATCGAGATTTTAGAAGCGGTTTGCTTTACTACAACGCTTCTGAAGTAGCAGGCTTGCATGCGGAAATTGAACCAGGTGACTCATCGGAACAACTGCTTGCCAAAGTATTCAGAACGTCCATCCAGGCTATCGAAGAAACAATGTCGATTCTGGATATCTCGGAATTCAACAGGGCTGCGGATATCGTTTTCAAGGCGCGCCACATCGACCTCTATGCCGTCGGCGGTTCCTCTGCAGTTGCGCGTGACCTTTCCCACAAGATGCTCAAGATTGGAATCAAGTCCACGGCTTACGATGACGCCCACATCATGCTGATGTCCGCCGCGGTACTGTCCGATGACGACGTGGTCATCGCGATCAGTCACTCCGGGGCGACGCGGGCAGTAAACGAACCCGTGGTATTGGCAGCTCGTAATGGTGCTCGGGTGATCGCCATAACGAACTACGCCGAGTCACCCATCGCGCGCCATGCCCACGTGGTGCTCAATTCTACATCCCAAGGATCGCACCTTTTAGGTGAAAACGCTGCCTCGCGCATTGCGCAACTCAACATTCTTGATGCGCTCTTCGTCGCCATCGCGAAGAAGGATTTGCAGCGGGCAGAGAAGAACCTGATGAAAACCCAGCGTGCGGTCCAGGACCTGCGAGAACTCTAAAAATGAAGAACATTCTGGTTACCGGCAGTCTGCACTACGACATCATGCTGGATGCCCACCATCGCCCGGAGAAAGGTGAAACGGTCATGGGCACGGCCTGTGATTACAAATTTGGTGGCAAGGGCGGCAACCAGGCGGTTGCGGCAGCCCAGGCCGGTGCACAGGTCAAATTTATCGGCGCCGTAGGGGAGGATGATCAGGGCCGCTTTTTGATTCGGCATCTCGAAGAAGCGGGTGTCGATGCGTCCGCCGTACAGGTGGTGCAAGGCATCCCCTCGGGAATGAGCGTAGCAATCACCGATGCGGACGGGGACTATGGCGCAGTCGTGGTCTCCAATGCCAATCTGCACATCAAGCCAGCTCGTGATCAAGGACCCGATTTTTGGGATGACGTAGCGCTACTTGTATTGCAGAACGAGGTACCGAGCGCAGTCAACCTGGAGATAGCGCAGGCCGCACACGCCCGAGGTATTCCGGTATGCCTCAATGCAGCACCAGCGCGTGTGCTGCAGCATGAGCTCACTGCCTGTATTGAGCTGCTCGTCGTCAACTCTGTAGAAGCGCGCGATATGAGC
The DNA here is from genome assembly GCF_026544185.1 of Pseudomonas sp. GM_Psu_1. Lineage (NCBI taxonomy): Bacteria > Pseudomonadati > Pseudomonadota > Gammaproteobacteria > Pseudomonadales > Pseudomonadaceae > Pseudomonas > Pseudomonas sp. GM_Psu_1. Next base: position 111,283 of record NZ_JALNUX010000012.1, on the reverse strand, counting down.
GGGATCCAAGTCGTAGATCTCATTACCGCCCAGGCGGCGGCGGAAGCTCTGTCTGCGACCTTCGCGCGGGTGGTGGTGACTGCGGGTGAGCATGGCGTTGCCTTTTGCGAAAAAGGGCAGAGCTCGGTATTGCCGGCCATAAAGGTCGAGTTGGTCAGCACCCACGGCGCGGGGGACTGTTTCGTAGGTGTGCTTAGTCAAGCGCTTACAAATGGCGCGGACTTAGCTACAGCCGTAGCAATCGCAAACCGCTCAGCGGCTATTCATGTGTCGCGGTCATTGTAAGAGCTAACGCAGCTAAGCTTTCTTTAACGTGTTCTTGGCTATATAAAATCGTCATTGTCGTCGATCCTCATCCGCGCTGCACGCTCTGGTCCGGTGAGCGCAGCGAGAAGTGGGACGCCATCATCAAGGCCAACCTGCCGGTGCTTGTGCTCGCCGGCGAAGCCGAGCCCAAGGTCTCGGCGCTACGCGACTTCGATCGTGCGGCCCGCGGCCGCCAGCGCGGCGATGTGAAAGCGCGGGCAGAGGTCTGGGCGGAGCGCAACCTCTACCTACCTACCGGTGGCCAGCGGTCAGATGTGGAGGAGGGTGATCGGGTACCGCTCAAGACGCCTTCGACGTATCGGCTGGGCGACATCACCTACGAGTCACCGGCCTAGCGCCTGCGCTCAGCTGTGGCGCTCGAGCGAGATATCCGTCAGCTCCACGGAGGCAATCCTGGTCGGCCCTGCGGGCATCGGTCGGCCCGGCTCCCTGCCTAGGTTGGTAAGGGCTGCCATCATCAGAAAGATCACCGTCACCGAGATCGACAGATCGACCAAGTGCTCCCATCGTCGCACCTGATCAGGCTACCGCTTTCGCAACTGCGCCCTCGCAACGCTCACGACCACTAGGAGCAGCGCGGCCCATTTGATCTCTTGATTCGTCAGCACACTGGAATCCTTTTGCGGCTCCCACGCACCAGCGACAGCGAATAGCTCTGCCGCAGATAGGCTTCCATCGAAGATCCGAACGTTTCTCGAGGCGCCGCTTGACAGGCAAGCGCTCCGCTAGCGAAGCGTACCCTCCCTGAGGACCTGGCTGCCCATCGACCGCACCGTCCACCCGACGATCGAACAAAGTAGCTGAAGCGGCGGTGCGCCTGGCTGTGTGTATCTGATGGCTATGCCGCCGACACCGTCATGCGCCAGCTGGGCTACTTCCGCCTGCAGGCGAAGGCGCTGCAAGGCGTGTTGACCATCAGGCAACCAAACAGCGCACGATAGACGAGCTCGAATCACGCGAGAGCGCCCTGGACGCCGTCGCAGCACACCATCCACGCCTTCGACGGCGCACCGCGGCGGATCTCGTTCACCTGAGCTGGCCACACCACCAGCAACCAGAGGGTACAGGTGGCCACCGAGAGTAAGCAGCTGCAGGCGGAGGCTGAGAGTAGGGCGCAGCACCAGGGAATGCCGATCGAGCAGTCGTTCAAGCACCAGGATCTGCGCACCATCGCGAACCTGGCAGACGACCAGGTGAGGATCAAGCACCAGGCCGTGGCGCCACATCCACGCTGCACGCTCTGGTTCGGTGAGCGCGTCGAGCATGGGATGCCATCATCAAGGCCATCCTGCCGGTGTTCGTGCTCGCCGGCAAGGCCGAGCCGAAGGTCTCGGCCCTGCGCAACGTCGATCTCGGAAGCAGCCGACATCTTTAGTGAACTCTGTAAACCACACGCTAGCTATCGAAATATAGGACTTTTAGCGCTGAAACAGGCATTTGGTTGGTGAAGAGGCGATCTCGAAGACGCGGTAGGGGGTTGTGACACCTGATACAGGTGTACCTACCTATACGTAAGAGAACAATAGCTCGATGTCATCGTTTTGCGATGTGAACGAAATGGAGTAGAGACATAGCAATGTCGCGCTGCTAAGACATTCAAGGCTACCGCTCTTGCCAGTCTTCCACCGCTGGCACTGGCAGCGCGCGTTAGGCCGCCCGGCATCGAGACCGGCATTAGATACGCACGCAAAGATGAACAGGAAAAGGACAGGCAAGGCTGGCGCATCATCTTCTTGTGCAAGCAGCTGCACGCAATGACCGGATGAGGAAAATTAGAGGCTAAGAATTCTTAAGAAACAGTCGAATTCACTTCAAATTTAACATAATTATGATTATGCGAAGTTAAAATGTTACGGCTAGATAGTAATGTCGTGATCCAGCCAGATAGAAATGTCCCGATCACGTGTGGCGGCTAGCCTACCGGTTTTGCAGCCGATGCGGAGCAATCAGGATGTCAGCCTACGAGCGGATCACGATGAGCCTACGCGAAGTCGATCGCCTCAAGGTCATCCAGGCGGTGACCGAGGGTTTCCTCACGCCCACCCGCGCTGCCCAGCGCCTGCAGCTGAGTACCCGGCAGGTTCACCGCCTGGTGCAGCGTTACCGGGACGCCGGCGTTTCAGGCCTAACCTCACGTAAGCGTGGCCAGCCTAGCAATCACCAGCTGCGGCCAGGCCTAGAGCAGCGCGCTGCCGCGCTGATCCGGCAGCACTACCAGGATTTCGGTCCCACGCTTGCAGCTGAGAAACTGGCCGAGTGCCACGGCTTGCGTCTGGCCAAGGAAACGGTTCGGCGCATCATGATGGATGCCGGCTTATGGACGCCGCGTCGGCAGCGACCGCCTAAGGTGTACCAGCCCCGTAATCGTCGGGCCTGCCTGGGCGAGCTGATCCAGATCGATGGCAGCGATCACCGCTGGTTCGAGGACCGAGCACCGGCCTGTACGCTGCTGGTCTACATTGACGATGCCACCAGCCGCCTGATGCATCTGGCATTCGCTCGCAGCGAATCAACCTTCAGCTACTTTCAGGCTACTCGGGCCTACTTGGAGCGCCACGGTAAGCCCTTGGCGCTCTACAGCGACAAGGCCAGTGTGTTCCGAGTCAACAGCAAAGATGCTCAGGGTGGCGAGGGCCACACGCAGTTCGCCAGGGCCATGTTCGAGCTGAACATCGATACCTTCTGCGCTAATTCCAGCCAGGCCAAAGGGCGTGTCGAGCGAGCCCATCTCACCTTGCAGGACCGTCTGGTCAAGGAACTGCGCCTGCGCAACATCAGCACGGTCGAAGCCGCCAATGCTTATCTGCCGCTCTTTATGGCCGATTACAATCGTCGCTTCGGCAAACCGGCCCGCTCGGACTTTGATGCCCACCGCCCAGTACGTGACGATGAAGATCTATCATTGATCCTCACCTGGCGCGAGCCCCGCCGCGTCTCGAAAAGACTAACCCTACAATACGACAAACGCCTTTACCTGATTGATGACACCCCACAGACAAGAGGCCTGGCTGGCCACTACGTGGACATCTATCATTATCCATGCGGGCGCATAGAAATCAGATCGGAAGGCGTTCCCCTGCCCTTTAGCGTTTTCGATCAGCTGCCGGAGGTTAACCAGGGCGCTATCGTCGATAACAAGCGGCTGGGGCACGTCCTTCAGGTCGCGCAGCGGATGCAAGAGCAGCGCGATAGCCGTCGTTCCCAGGCGGTACCGGGCAACCCGAAGCCGACCAAAGCGCAACGCCATGAGCCGCAGAAGAAGAAGGCCAAAGAGTTCATGCCGGAAGATATCCTAGCTGCTCTGAAGCAAAGCCCACTACCGAAGCGGAGCTGCCATGCGTCAGTTGTTCGGCGCTAAAAGATTCTCCGCACGATCACATCTAGAATCGCAAGATTTACTGAAAATATAGGATTCATACTCTCCAACTTTTTCTTCGACCTCGCAATATCCCAGATTAGAGTAAAAGCCTCTCATATCGAAAGAGCAATGTAGAAAAATCTTATCAGCCCCTTGACTCCAAGCAAGGCACTCCGCAGCCCTGATTAACTTTGAACCTATGCCTTTGCCTCGAAAACTTGGCTCAACATAGACTGCTGCAATCCATGGGGTAATGGACGTCCTGACAGCCAGGTCGGATTCTACAAAAGATACAGTGCCCGCAAAATTACTGCCCTGGACAGCAACCAAGATAAATTCGCTTTTTGAATTAACTATCTTAGAAAGCTTTTTTATAACCTCGCTCAAAGGTTTTCCACGAGATCTAGACCATTCGTTCCAGATACGATCCGCGACAGTGCCCATTAGATGCGAGGAATCTTGGAGTTTTACTATCGATATACTGTTTTTCATTAAATCTCCTCCGTGTGTCGAGAATACTACCTTCTCTACGCAATGATTCAATAAAAACAGCTTTACAAAAGCTATCACCTGCTTCCATCCCGAGTGGTGACATTTTTACTTGGCCAGCAGAGCGACATCTCTACTTAGCCTTGACATAAAATCGCCTCGACAGCTTGTCGGCGACAAGGTGGTGAACACATGTAGGTTGGCTCGGCGCTAGGACAGCTTGTGTAGCAAAAACACAATCGCCGCCGGCGTGGAAACGAGAGCACACCCTATGAAGATTGGAACCCAGAAATGCTCAAAGGACCGCCAGACTGGTTTGGAGAGCATCTCTAGGTTCTTCCGGTTTATCTCGGCCGTATCCCTCATAGATTGGACAATCATCCGCTGCATCTCTACCTGAAGACGCCGGGACTCGAGCTCCAAGTTCTCTCTCTCGCTCATGATCAAATCTCGCTGACTCAGCTACCCACTCGGAACAATGCTACCGCTTCTCAGGCCAACCGGCACGGCATCGTTCGCAGTGCCGGCGGACACGAGAGGCTGAGAGCGCTCAAGCCGCCCGAAGGCGGTCCGGGGGATACTGGCGCAGGAAGCCAGTCGAGGCTTCGGCCGGCGCCATCAACCAGTCCTTGATCGAGCCATTCGGCAGTATGGCCAGCATGCGCTTCTCGTCTTCAGGCCGATGGTAGTTCTTCATGAAGGGGTGATCGTCAGCGTTAACGGTCAGCATGGTGAAGCTAAAGCGCCCCTTGCCGTCATGATCACTCCATTCTTCCCACAGCCCGGCAATCGCCATCAGGCTGCCGTCGGCCCGCTCAATGCGGGTCGGCACCGCTTTTCCGCTGCGCCAGTCTGGCTCGTAGATCGCCGCCGCTGGAATGATGCAGTGCTGCGCTCTCTTCCAGGCGGTGCGGAAGGAGTTCTTCGTGGCGGCCGTTTCCGAACGGCAGTTGTAGGTGCTGCGCCCGAGCTTTCTGTCCTTTGCCCAACCAGGCAGCAAGCCGAACTGGCCTACCGAGATGTCGTACTCAGGTGCCCCATCCTCCTGCGCCTCGGCTGAGTTCAACCGGACGAAGGGACCGATGTAGAGCGGCCAGAGCTCGCCCTGGTATTGCTCATCAACGGGCGCGCCGAACGCGCTTTTCAACCGCGCCGGTGTCGGCGCTTCATAGTGACTGCACATGCCTTGTCGCCTCCGCGAAATCACACCTGGTGCCGCTGGCCTTTCTACCGCCCCGCACTCTTTGCCCTGACCACAGCGATGTGTTTCAGAAGGACCGCGGCCGGGCTGGTGGCCTAGGCGCAGCTACCATCCTCGCCGGCCAGCCGCTGACGCCGCGCTCGGAACGCGCGGTCAGCTGATTCTTTACCCCCCAGGTGGTAGCCGTTCTAATAACGCCCTTTGAAGGCACCCCAGCGGGTCCGCACAGCGCAAGGAGCGAGCATGATCATCGGCATAGACCTGGGTACCACTAACAGCCTGGTCGCCGTCTGGAGCGGCGAGATCGCGCAGCTGATCCCCAACGCCCTGGGCAAGGTGCTGACCCCTAGCGTGGTTGGCCTGGACGACAATGGCCAACTGGTGGTCGGCGACATTGCCCGTGAGCGCCTGCAGACACACCCGCAGATGACAACCGCCCTATTCAAACGCTACATGGGCAGCGCGCAGGAAACGCTGCTGGGGCACCGGCCGTACCGCGCAGACGAACTCTCTGCGCTGGTCCTGCGAAGCCTCAAGGAAGATGCGGAGCGCTTCCTGGGCGAGCCAGTCACCGAAGCGGTGATTAGCGTCCCGGCCTACTTCAGCGACGCGCAGCGTAAGGCCACCCGTATTGCCGGCGAGCTGGCCGGGCTGAAGGTCGAGAAGCTCATCAACGAGCCCACGGCCGCCGCCCTCGCCTATGGTCTGCACCACAAGGAGGAAACGACGTTCCTGGTCTTCGACCTGGGTGGCGGTACCTTTGACGTGTCGGTCCTCGAGCTGTTCGAAGGGGTAATGGAGGTCCGCGCCAGCGCCGGCGACAACTTCCTCGGCGGTGAAGACTTCGACGATGTCCTGGTGGCGCACTTCCTGGCGGCGCCGACGGCCGCAGGCCTGCCTGACGCCACCACTGGCGCGCTGGCGCAGCGCCTGCGCCGTGAGGCCCAGCGTGTGCGGCACCAGCTCGGACAGCAGCCCCGGGCGCAGTTTGCTATCCACGAGCACGGCCGTGAGTGGAGCCTGGAGATCACTCAGGACGAGGTAATGGCCCTCTACCAGCCGCTGCTCGATCGCATGCGCGCACCGATCGAGCGCGCACTGCGGGATGCACGCATCAACGCTGCCGACCTGGATGAGGTACTGCTGGTGGGCGGCACCACTCGCATGCCCTTAGTGCGCCGCCTGGTGGCCGGCTTATTCGGTCGCTTTCCGTCGATGCAGCTCAACCCAGACGAGGTCGTGGCCCAGGGCGCGGCAATCCAAGCCGCACTCAAGGTCAGGCACGCCTCCTTGGACGAGGTGGTGCTGACCGATGTCTGTCCCTACACGCTCGGCATCGAGACGACGTCGGGCGATGACCTCCGGCGGGATTATGGGATGTACCTCCCCATCATCGAGCGCAACAGTGTGGTCCCGGTCAGCCGGGTCAAGACCGTATCAACGCTCGATGATAATCAGACCGCGGTGAAGCTCTGCATCTTCCAGGGCGAGAGCCGGCTGGTGAAGCACAACATCTATCTGGGCGAGCTTGAGGTACCGGTGCCACCGCGCCGGGCGGGTGAGGTGCGAATCGAGGTGCGCTTTACCTATGACAACAACGGGCTGCTGGAGGCGGAGGCACACGTGCCGATGACGGGCGCAAGGCTTAGCCTGGTCATCGAGAACAACCCGGGCGTCCTCAGCCCGGAGGAGATTGCGCAGCGCCTGGAAGCGCTTTCCGCCCTCAAGGTGCATCCTCGCGATCAGCAGGTGAACAGCGTGCTGATGGCCCGGCTGGAGCGCCTGTATCAAGAAAGCCTGGGTGACCTCCGGGAGCGGGCCGGCAGCCTGGCGCAGGATTTCCAGCGAGCGCTCGACAGCCAGGATGAGCGCGTCATCCGCGATGCCCGCAAATCGCTGGCGGAGCGGTTGGATCGTCTCGAACGACGTCTCTGAGGCAAGGCATGAAACTTGACCTGTTGGAGCTCTCCCAAGCGGCCACCGAGAGGGATCTCAAACGCGCCTATGCGCGCCTCCTGAAGGTTCACCGACCCGATACGGACCCAGAGGCCTTTCAACGGCTGCGGCAAGCCTACGAACGCGCGTTGGCGGACCTCAGTCGGCCGGTAAGCTTGGACGAAGAGCCTCGGGCCACCCAATGGGTGTACTCACCCTCCTCCGCGGGCGCGACGCTGATCGAACCAGTGCCTACGATGGACGGGAAGCCGCTTGGCGCACCGGTCCAGCCCGTCCAGCGCGAAGCAGAACGACCGCCCACAGAGCCTTCCATCCAGCGCCTATCCGAGCAGCTGCTTCCGGACGACTCCAGTCGTCTCGCCAAGCTTCTCGAGGGTGATCTCACTCTAGCCTGGGAGATAGCCAGGCGCGAAGGCCTAGAGGCTGCTTTTCAGCGGCAGCTCCTGCAACGGTGCGTGAACAGCGCTGACCTGCGAGCCCTGGCCTGGGCGCAAGCCAATCTCCACTGGCTGACCCTGGCCCAGCCCGACTACCTGGGTCCGCGTGAGGAAGCTGTGTTGGCCAACCAGTTAGCCAACCAGGTGCTTGTGCAGATGCGGCAGGCACTCGCGCAGGGCCTCGAGACTCAGGCTTATAAGCAGCTTCGTGCGGCCCTGGACAGCGACTGGTCGCAACCACTCGACCGCCGGACCCGGTTCCAGGCCGACGTGTTCGAGCTATTGGAGAACGACGGCCACTGGACGCCGGCGTTCTTTTATCGTGTCTGCGCACTCAATGCCTGGAGCGAAGAGCGTGGCCACCTGTCCTGCAGCGTAAAGCGCTGGGCCGTGGTGATGGGGCGTTGCCATGCTTACGCACTGGAGGCGAGCTTGCGCGACCAGTTGGCCGCGCCGGCGAGAACAGCCGGGCAACGGGCAGCGTGGTTCCTGCTCGGTGACCTGGACGACCGCCGCCGGCGACAGTGGGCAGATAGCTTCACGGCAGAAGACTGGCAGGCCTGCATAGCGTTGGAGGAGGACATCGCGTCCTTCTCCCAGATACCGGCCGCTCTACAGCGACCCTACTTCGCGGATTGGAGGTCCTGGATGCCGCGCGGCTACTGGCGCTGGGGCTACGTCTACCTGTGGGCGATGCTGTCCCTAGCGCTGACCATCATGCTGATCGCTAACCCGGAAAAGACCCTCGGCGACAGCCTCGGGATACTGCTCGTAGCACCGTTAGCGGTCGTGCCCCTGGCGTTTGTGCTGCCCGCCACCTGGCTCATGCGCCTGTGGACGGACCTCTCACGTCCCATCGCGCCAGCAGATGTGGCATTGAGCGCCAGGATGCTGCCCCGGCGCCTGACGCGAAGAGGCAGTGGCGTTTTAGTGCTGCGCCATGTCTTTCCCAGCCTGCTGCCCGCGGGGCTTGTCTGGATGTGGGGACGTGCGGTACCCATGCTAGGTCCGGTGATGGCGTTGGCCACCGTCCTGGGCGCTATGCAGTTTGCCAACGTCGTCACCCGAGGCGCCTCGCCAGTTGCCTGGCTCGAACGGGGCTTGCATCAGCTGCTGCAGAATCGCCGTCGAGCGAAGCAGGTGCTCGCCCTGGGCGTCGGATTGGCGCTTATGGTCGCGGCACGGCTGTTCATTGGCTGAGCGGCTGCAGCACATGCCGCGTCCTGAGCGCTCGCTCAAGCTCAACCAGATTCGATCGCTCCGCTGACGCGCGGGCCCTCCATTCAGGCGGGCCTCGCTGGGTGACATCTCAGTACGAGCTGGCGATCGCCCGACGCCGCCCTGCCGTTACCTGATGAACCTCAGCAGGTCAGGTCCGTCGATGCACAGCCCAGTACGCATGCTGGTGAACTCACTGCTTTTGCCAAGCAGATCCATCTGAGCATTGCCCTTGCTGGAGTCGTGCCCGTAGAAAAAGATTCTTTCGGGCCTACCGCGAGCGTCCCAGTCGATCTTGATGATCTGCAGGCGGTAGATACGCTGCTCCCCCCGCCGCTGGATCAGGCTGCCTTGCTCAAAGCCTGCTTGCCCGAGGGCCTGGTGGCTAATGCCCTGCATGACCGCGTAGGAGTTGGCCAGCGCGGCGACCTGCTCCTCTTCCGAAGCGTCGCGAATCGTTTCCCACAGCGCCGGCTCGACGGCGCGCACCATCGCGAGCAGCTCCGGCCGTAGCTTGGAAAGGTATCGCTTTAGCCCTGCTTCCATGGATCCTTCAGTACCCCTGCCTTTGGTATACGGTGATCGCTAGCAGACCCGTCTGGTCCAGCGCGGGTCTCGTCACGAGCTGCCAGCCCGCCATGCTGCCCAGGTAACGTACGCCGTCCTGGTCACCCGCGTGCCGACGTTGCTTGTGCCGCATAACGTCAGCCGGCAGCGCCACCTCGCGGTTCAGATCCCTGACCACCCGCGCCAGCCGCGGGAAGACGTTCTCCGGCTTGCACTCACCCTTCGTCTCGTCCAGGTACTCGACCAGGGTGTGATGGGTCAGATAGATCTTGCCGAAGACGGGGTTCTCTACCGACGGTTGCGGAGGGGGCGTTCCGTCCCACTTGATGCAGAAGGCCTGATGCTCCTCGCGGGTCCAGGGCTTGTTTTTCTCAACGCTGATACCGCTCAGGCCGAAGAACTGGGTGCGCAGCGCATTCGACGTCTCGTAGAGCTCGCCCTTCGAGCTGTCCGAGAGCAATAGGCGCTTCACCGCGCCGCGCGATACCACGAGCTTCAGATTTCTGCAGGTACGTTGGTGCCCGGCCAGCTCGAATTGCACTAGGGCGCACCACAGGCCGTAGAGCTCGATGAAATCGAGCACGTTGTCGCCCAGGTCTCGGCTCAGGTGGATCTCGATCCGGCGGAAGAAGCGGTCGTCGCCATTGAACAGGACGTTATAGACGCCTGGCACGTCCGTGGCCGCGGTGCTCACTTTGCAAACTTTATAGGTCATCGTTTTGGATCTCGGCAGGTAACTAGAATCCAGTCTCCATGCCTTTCCAAAATTGCAAACGTCGATTCTAGGGCGACTCTGGCTCGAACTTGCCGGCAAAGCAGACAGCCAAAATTTGCCGTCGGTAGCTAATCAAAACACGACGATGCTCCGAACCTTTAAGTGACATCCCGTAGCTGGTGCGGCATAAGCGTTTCGATATCGAGCGTACCAATGAAAAATCGTGCCATCACAAAGGCAGTAGCAGAGGGACAGTTATACGTCTTCAAAGCGGTAGCCATGCGTCTCAAACCGGCGGACCATCTGATGGTAAGGACAGACTTTGACCTTAGCGGGAAGAAAGCTCGCAACGCTGATGAGTTGGCCGGTCAGAACAATAGGCCGAAGCTGAGTACATCAGCTGCCTCAGCACGAGAGCCCTGCCTTGGAGAACGGGGGAAAATCCCCAATCCATGGATGGAGCATCGCTAAAGCAATCAGTTTAAAAATGTAGATCGATATCGGTGCTTACAAAATCAACGATCTGTGCCAGGGAGCACTTCCTGCTTACGATTCATCACACTTTCATCTGTAGCAGAAGGTCTCTCGGCCGGCTGATACGTTTATTAGCGAAAGCGCAATCGCCAAAAGGCTGGCCGGGTTTAGGGCCAAGACTTGCGCGCTTGCACCTTTACCGCTTCGATCGCGCCCCGTAGCGGTGCAAAATAGATAGCAGGGGCCTCCTTCGCAGCACTGACAAACTCAGCAGCAAAAATTCTGAAAAAACGTACTAGATGACGGCGGACCATGCTTAGCTACTCGTGTATACATGCCCTGAGCATACGCTCGGGTTTGCAACATCACAAAGGGTTTGAACGTGCGTTTTAGTGGCGGTTATTGATCAGCTACCTAAGGTCGCGGCTAACATTGGCCGGGTTGAAAAAGCTCTGCGAAAGCTACATTCGCAAAATGGCTTCGGATCAATTAGCCCAAACCAACTGCGCCCATTCATCAAAGGCTACGCTCCACCAGGGGTGAACGGACGCAGCGGCCACAGCTAGCCGTGACCATCGCCGCTGCGCACGGAAAAAGCTCTACTTCTTTGCTTCATTCGCTTTACGAATCAGATCGTCCGTCGTGTCTGACAGCAAGCGCCAGACCGCCACAGCAGGCGCCCAGTAGCCATACAGGGTCTCCCTGGCACCACGTTTGAAGCCACGAATAAAGTCATCCATAGCGGTTTCCCTCTAATGCACCTGTAGGAGGCTTGAGTACAGCCTACGAGCCCATTGCAGTGGATTCTTGCAGGCTTTTCACTGTCGATTCTATCACTGTCAAAACAGGGGATCTATCAACCCCTGTAAGCATCGTATAGCTACCATAGACTCCCCCCGACAAGCGCGACGGTCATGCGTTCGCAAGCTTTGGCTCGGGGTTTCGTCATCCCATGCCTTAAGGTGTAGCGTAACGAGGAAGGAAAGAAGTGGCGGCTTCGACCCGGCGATTCCCGGCAATAGCTGGTTCTATAGCCGTATTGCTGGCCGAGTGATCCTTATCTAGACGATACGGCATTTATCCTATCCATGGAGTCACGCTTCACAAGACACGTAATGAGCTATCAACGGGCAGATTTGATTACCTTGATAATCCCGGTGCATTCCGACGAATTATTTCAAATTTCTCTAGTCAACCTCAAATGAAAAGGCTATAACAGCGACCATTGCCTAGTCTTGAGGAGATCGCGATGTCCCTAATCCAAGAATACCGTCAGACCGAAGCCGCAATTGAAGAGTTGAAGCAGCGTCTTGAACAATTAAACGGTGATGAACGCCTTCAGAAAGAACTTGAATTTGAAGAACGTCTGCGTGCTCTGTTGGGTGAACACAATAAGTCCCTGCGTGACGTAATCGCCATCCTAGATCCGGAGCGCAGCACAAATACGGGCCGCAAAAGCAATTCCGCCCCGGCCCCGCAGCAGCGTCGGCAGCGCGCTGTAAAGCGCTATAAGCACCCGGAAACCGGTGAAATCATTGAAACAAAGGGTGGCAATCACAAGCTACTGAAAGCATGGAAGTCTGAGCACGGCGCTGAGACGGTCGAAGGCTGGCTCCAAGACGAGTAACCGTCCCAATCGGCGCTGGCGGGACTCATGTAGGCCTGCCAGGGCTGTCACTATCGATGCTTTCGTCCTGTGGGCGAGTAGTCGTCTCGCGCAACGCCGGCGCACATTGTGCGACACCGCCGGTGCTGTCCTCATCGGCACTCTTGATCAAAAGCCCGTGCCTTAGATGCCCTCATGTGCTTTACAGCACCCTCTTCGGAGCAGGCTCTTCTGGACCCACTTCTCCTCTGTAAGATTCTTACGCTGCGCTCGGTTGCAGATCACCTAGCTGATCCTTGACCGAATTGTCGCGCTCGTATCGATTGCCTATGCGCCTCCGGCTTCATACGTCCATAACGCGGTCACTGCTATAAATGCATCGATCCAGGTCCTGAACCTGCCCAACGACATATTTCTACACTGATCGCCGGCGCGTTCAACGTAACTGGAGCGCCTCGTCATCGCGCTGGAGCGGCGCAGCCTTCACGGTAAGCGTCATCTGGATGGGCCTTGGTGGGGCCAGCCGAGGGGATCAGTACACCGATCATGTCGTACAGGTCGAGCATGGGGCCGTCCTCGATAGAAGTGGTCCGTCCCAGATCAACGCGCTTTCCCACTTGGCAGCAAAGGCATCGACCCAGGCGGTCGGCCTAGTGTGCAGCTGCCGCCCTCAGCGCAAGCGGCGATTCACGCCCTTCTTGGTAGGGGAGTCGGGGTTTGCCCGAGATGCTGCATCGAGCTCGGCTTGGAGCTCACCCGGCGTGCCGGTGAGCTCTGCCAGGAGCTGCCGGGCCAACGCGTGCGCATCGTGATCCGCCGCTGGCGCCGACCGAGCGCGCGCTGGCCCATCGATTGGCGGGCCCGGTGCCCGTGCACGAGGTTGAGTCATGTTCACCCTCCGAAACGTGGGCCGCTGACTGTCATTCCGGTAGCACGCGGCGTCAAGAGGACATCTAGCCAGCCGCCAGCACCAGGGGCCATCGCCAGGCGCCGGTGGCGTATCAGGCCGGCGGCGTGTGCCGGCGCGAACGGCCCGCAGCCAGGAAGCCCTTCACCAGAACCGAGCCCCAGGTGTAGAGGGTCTGTCCAAACACCCCGTATTAGAAGGCGAGTAGCCAGGGGCCCGGTGTAGGCGCGTCGAGCATACGTGCCAATCCGAAGGGGGCGCCGGCCAGGGATGCAATCAGCGCGAGGAAAAGGAGGTAGTCGCCCATCTGGCTGCCATGGCTCACCGGCGAAGCCACTGGCTCCGGGGCTTTAAAGGGAGTGGTGCCCCAGGGTCGACCAGGCCCAGCGCGCTGCGGACGGCCGCCGGCGCCAGGGACGCTTTCGGATCGACATCCAACCGCAGCACCTGGATGCCGCGCATCTCGTCCCAACTCAGTCCGTACCCTTCTGCAGCGAGCTGCTCCAGCGCGCTGATCAGCGCGGTGTGGGTCGCCTTGCCATGCCACAGCCCATCGAGGTGGTCGATCCAGATGCTTCTGGCACCTTGCGCCTGGGCGCATGCCAAACGGGCCTTGATGGCCTTGAGATAAATGGCCGGATCTACTGGCAGGGTGCGACCGCCCCTGTGCTCGAGCGCGTATTTACCCAAACGACCACGGGTATATTTCGAAACGCCAACCGACTATGCTCAATGAACCCGCCCCGGCCTGCCTTATAAGCAGCGCGACAAGCCGACGAGCCTCCCTAGACCAACCCGACAGGCCACTCGCTAAGCCATTGGCGGTCGAGGGACCTGTGCGCGGATCGCCTAGCCCTTTTCAGTCTCAGCTTTGTGCAATTCTCAGATCGCCTGCAGGCTCTTCCAGCGCCCTGCCGAAGGCCCCGGCGCGGCTTCCAGGCGCATTGCCCGGCCTGCCGATATGCTGCGGCACTCCTAGACGACATCAATGACAGTCGGGTTGGAGACACCCAAGGCATGGACGCGCGCGGCATCATGTTCCTGTGTACCTGCAACGTGACTACGACGACCTTAGTGGTAGTCTACCGAGCCCGCCTTCGCCTTGCAGGCCTCGCGCTCGCTAGCGATGCATGTCTCTTTCCATTGACTGAACGATCGCTTTCCCAAGAAAAACTTAAATTTTTTTTGCCAGGTCCTCCTTAATACGGTAGTAAATTATACATGTCTGAACAGGTTCGATTTGATAAGAAATCTCGTGTGGTCCAAGCCATCGTTGAGCGTATCGAGCGAGGTGAGCTGGGCTCTGGCGAGCGCTTGCCTGGCGAGCATGAGTTAGCCGCCGAATTCGATGTCAGCCGCGGCACCCTGCGCGAAGCCCTGTCGGAGCTGAAGCGGCGCAACTACATCGCTACCCAGACCGGGGTTGGGTCCATCGTCACCTACGATGGTGTGCCCCTTGACCAGAGTGCCGGCTGGGCTCGCGCCTTGGCGGCCGGGGCAGTACAGATGAGCACCGAATTGCTGGGCATCAGCCGCGTGCAGCGAGAGGAGCTTGCGCTGATGGCGGGTACCGAGCAGTTCGTGCTGGTGGAGCGCCGTCGCCGTGCCGCCGATGGCAGTGTGGTGTCGCTAGAACGCTCGTTGATTCCAGCAGTGGACGGTCTTGAACAGTTGCCGTTGAGCGGTCTGAAAGACGGCTCGCTGACCGCCTCCATGGCCGCCCACGGCTACGAGGGCCACTACGGAAAGCAATGGATTGGCGCCGAACCCCTCGACTCCGGTGCCGCCGAACTCCTGCAGCGCCCGCTGGGCACGGTATTTCTCAAGGTGGTACGTGAAACCTTCGACACCCGGGGCCGCTTCATGGAACAGGTAGAAAGCCTGCTTGACCCTGCGCACTTTCAACTGCATTTGAATTTCGGAAGCCCACAATGATCAGTCTCGAACAGACACGGGCTCGTGCCCTCGGCGCTTTCTACGGCCTGGCCTTGGGTGACGCGCTGGGCATGCCGACCCAGTCCCTGTCCCGCGAGCAGATCCGCGACCGTTACTGCCGTATCACAGCCCTGCAGGCCGCCGACGGCGATCAGCCGATTGCACCGAACATGCCGGCCGGGGCCATCACCGATGACACCGAGCAAGCCATTCTCGTCGCCCGACGCCTACTCGCCGGCCACGGCCACATCGAGCCCGCTGCCTTGGCCCAGGACCTAATCGACTGGGAAGCGGAGATGCGCGCCAAAGGCTCCCAGGACCTGCTCGGGCCTTCGACGAAGCGCGCCATAGAAATGATCCTGAGTGGCGCCAGCCCCGAGCAAGCAGGGCGATTCGGCACCACTAACGGCGCGGCCATGCGCATCGCGCCGATCGGCATCGCCACTGCTATCGACGATCCCGAGTACTTCATGGGCCAGGTGGTGCAAGCCTGCCAGGTGACGCATAACACCGGCCTGGGCATCGCCAGCGCCGCCGCCGTGGCCGCCGTGGTTTCGGCCGGCGTGCAGGGTGCCGATTTGCCGGCCGCTCTTGAATTCGGCATCAAAGCCGCCCGCTCAGGCCACAGCCGCGGTCACTGGGTAGCAGGCGGCAACATCGCTGCCCGCATTCTTTGGTCGCGGGCGGTTTGCGCCAGTTGCAACGCCGACAGCCTGCCCGACGTGATCTACGACGTCATCGGTACCTCGGTTGCCTCTCAGGAATCCGTGGTCGCCGCCTTCGCCTTGGCCCATGCGGTCGCCGAGGGCCAGCTCGAGGCCTATCCGGCACTAGGCGTGGCCGCCAGCCTAGGCGGTGACACCGACACTATCGCCGCAATGCTCGGCGCGATGCTCGGCGCCACCCATGGAGTCGAAGTGTGGCCGCTGGAGGCCATCGCCCAGATCAAGGCCGTCAATGCGCTTGATCTCGAATCCCTCACCGAACAATTGCTGGCCCTACGCAGCGCAGGCGCCGCCGCCGCCGCCCGACCCTAATAAGAATTCACTGCTTTATCGCTGTTTCTACCTGCCCCAACCACAACAAGTAATCGCAGGAGTCATCCATGAGTACCTCCAACAATGCGGGACAACTGGAAACACGCGGCATTGAACCGGTGCCGGAACAGGAGTGCAGCGGCCACCCCTTGCAGCTTTTTTGGGTGTGGTTCGCCGCTAACATCAGTATCTTAGGTTTACCACTGGGGGCGACCCTGGTTGCCTTTCAGGGCTTGTCGATCGGGCAGGCATTCATTGTCGCGGTATTGGGTGCCGGCGGTTCGTTCGCCGTGGTGGGTCTGCTGTCCATCGCCGGCCGCCGCGGCCGCGCGCCGAGCCTGACGTTGTCGCGGGCGATCTTCGGAATGCGTGGCAATATTGGCCCTACCCTTGTGTCGCTAGGCTCGCGACTGGGCTGGGAAACGGTCAACACCACCACCGCAGCCTTCGTGCTGCTGTCACTGGTCTCGATCATCCAGGGCACGCCGGTAGAGGCTAAGTCGGCGCCGTTGCTGACCCTGCTGTTCATCTTAGTGTTCGTTCTGTTGACCCTGTGCGTCTCGGGCTTAGGTCACGCCACCTTGCTGGTAATTCAGAAATGGGCGACCTGGGTGTTCGGCGCGCTGAACCTGATCGTGGGCGGTTTCCTGGCGCTGCATATCGATTGGACTGCCGTGTGGGCCGCAACCCCCGCGCCGCTGTCGGCCGTGTTGATCGGTGTCGGGACCATGGCTGCGGGCACCGGTATCGGCTGGGCCAACGCCGGCGCGGACATGTCGCGCTATCAGCATAAAAGCGTAAAGGCCGGTGCCCTAGTGGCTTCGGCGGCCTTTGGCGCGGGTATTCCCTTGGTGCTGCTGATCACCCTCGGCGGCCTGATTTCGGTTGGCAACAACCACTTGGCCTCAGCTGCCGACCCGATCGTGGCGATCCGCGAACTGCTGCCGGCCTGGATGGCGGTGCCGTACCTGATCACCGCCTTCGGTGGCTTGCTGCTGTCTAACAACCTGTCGGTGTATTCGGCGGGCCTCACTACCTTGACCCTCGGCCTACGAGTGAAGCGCGTGCACGCCGTTGTGGTCGACGTGATCGTCATCTTTGCTGGCTCAATCTACTTCATGCTGTTTGCCGACAGCTTCTACGGCCCCTTCATCACCTTCATCTCCCTACTGGCAGTGCCGATCACCGCCTGGGTGGGCATCTTCCTGGTCGACCTGCTGCATCGCCATCGTTACGTGCCAGCAGATCTGATGAACGTCGGCCCCACCAGTGCCTACTGGTACCAGGGCGGCGTTGAATGGCGCGCGCTGGGTGCCTGGGCAGTGGCCATCGTGCTCGGCTTCAGCTTCACCACGGTCAAGACTACTGCCACCAACGTGCTGTTTCACGGCTGGCTGGCAGACTCCTGGTTCGGTCAGAACGGCCTGGGCTGGATTGTCACCTTCGTAATTGCCGGGGGCCTCTATGCCCTGCTCGGCGGCTGCCGTGACCGCCAGCCTTCTACCCTGATGCAAGAGAACCTCCATGCCCGCTAGATTGCTCTATACCGGCCAGGTGATTATCGACCTGGTGATGGCGGTGGACGCCTTACCCACCGCCGGCCAGGACGTGCTAGCCAGCTGCGCGAGCTTCGAAACCGGCGGCGGTTTCAACGTGATGGCTGCCGCCGCGCGCAATGGGCTGGCGACCTGCTACCTGGGGCGCCACGGCAGTGGCCGCTTTGGCGAGCTGGCGCGCCAGGCCATGATCGAGGAAGGGATCACGGTTCTCCTCCCGATCAGCACAGGCGCGGACACCGGTCTGTCGGTGGCGCTGACGGATGCCAGCGCAGAGCGCTCGTTTATTTCCCATGTTGGCGCTGAGGGCGGGTTGGCCGCCGCCGACCTTGCCGGGCTGGTGCCCACGGCTGAAGACTGGATCATGGTCAGCGGCTACAGCCTGTTGCACCCAGGCAAGGCCGAGGGGCTGCTGGATTGGTTGGCGCAGCAGGCCGGCCGCTGCTCGCTAGCGTTCGATCCGGGGCCCTTGGTGACTGGACCGGACGGGCCGTCGATGGCGCGCCTATTACCATGGGTCAGCTTGTGGAGCAGCAACCGCGATGAAGCCTTGCGCTTCACCGCCTCAGACAATACGGAAGACGCCCTGCAGAGACTAGTTGAGCGGTTACCGGGCGATGCCCTGGTAGTTGTTCGCGATGGTCCCGCCGGCTGCTGGCTGGCTCAAGGCGATTGGCGCCAGAGGGTCGAGGGTTTCGCGGTAAAGGCTATCGACAGCAACGGCGCGGGTGATGCCCATGCTGGTGTGCTGCTGGCGGGCTTGGCGCGTGGTCTGGGCAAGGTGCAAGCCGCCCGCCTAGCGAACGCGGCCGCGGCAGTCGCCGTCACTCGGCGGGGGCCGGCGACCTGCCCGGCGAGGGCGGAGTTAGAGGCATTCATGCAGGAGAAGGATACATAACAAAAGCACTGCAGCCCGGCCAGCGATTGTCAGATTTCGTGTGCGGGCGGTTAACGCCCGCCACCTGGCGGACATTGAAATCGCCAGGTTGGCGTCGTGATGCGCTCTTCATACCGGATCGCAAACTAATCCATCGCAGCCTTTCAGTCATTCGCAGCCTTGGCTGAGGAACACAAAGAAGCGGATTGCGAAATCTGGGCCTCGATGCTTCTGCGGCTGCAATCGTCGTATGCCGCTTGCCCCAAGTTCCCCGAGTGCCGCTCCGCTGTTTCTTGGAGCCTTGCGGGCGCGCAGCGCCAGGTAAATCGGCCAGATGATGGCCAAGCTCCGCTCCCCAGTACGCGCTCGACCAGCGCCGGCTTGAAGGCTATCAAGGTGTCCTGAATTCCCTCGGCCGTTATCGAACCTACGACGATGTTTGGGCCTAAGAGAATCGCATGGGGAAGTCTTTTCCGGCTCTACCGACCGAGGCTTTTGACTTCGCTTATCATGCACCTTGAACGCATACAATGCTCAGGCGCAAATTTGCTAATCGCCCCGCGGCAGCAGCGCCTTTACTCGACATAAGCAGCGCCAGCGACGCTGCTTTTACCCCGCCTAGCGGTTGACCGTCTTCGCCGGCAACGCGACGACCAGCAATGAGCTCAGCAACAGGCAGGCCGCGAAAATCCACATTGCCACCTGGGCGCTATGGAAGTGGTCCATCACCACGCCCATCAACGAGTTGCTTACCAGCCCAGCGATGTTCGCCACCGAGCAGGCCAGAGCGAAGCCGGTCGCCGCCGCGGTGCCCTTGAGGAAGGTTGCTGGCAGGCTGAAGAACACCGGCACGGCGCCGATGATGGTCATTGAAGCCAGGGAAAACAGCGCTACGGTAACAATCACGTTCTGGGTGAAGAAGGTGCTTAGGAACATTGCCGCCGCGCCGATAATGAAGGGCACAATGATGTGCCAGCGGCGCTCGCGATGCTTGTCCGAACTGGCTCCGATGGCAAGCATGCCGATCAATCCGGCCAGGCTCGGAATGGCCACCAGCAAGCCGATATCGGCGGGGTTTGAGACCCCGGCATTCTTGATAAAGGTCGGAAGCCAGAAGCCCATTGCGTAGGCGCTGAGCAGGATCGAGAAGTCGATGCCGCCGAGCATCCACACCTTGATGTTGAAGAAGCCGTCGCGGAACGAATGTCCGCCGAGGTTCTCGCTTTCATCCTTGGCTAACACCGCGCTGAGTTCAGCCTTTTCAGAGCTGCTGAGCCATTTCGCGTCGGCAATTCCGTTCGGTAGCACTGCGAAGCACAGGAAGCCCAGTACCACGGTTGGTACTGCTTCCAGCAGGAATAGCCACTGCCACGCAGCCAAGCCGCCGACGCCACCGAAACTGCCCATGATCCAGCCCGAGAGCGGGCTGCCTATCAGACTCGACAGCGGCAGGCCGATCATGAACAGGGCGATGATGCGACTGCGGCGGTACGAGGGGAACCACTGGCTGAGGTAGTACAGCACCCCCGGTAGAAAGCCCGCTTCAGCCGCGCCCAGCAGGAAGCGCAGGGTATAGAACTGCCACTCCGTGGAGACGAACATGGTTAGTCCTGAGAGCAGGCCCCAACTGATCATGATGCGGGCGATCCAAAAGCGCGCGCCGACCTTTTCCAGCACCAAGTTGCTTGGGACTTCGAACAGGATGTAGCCGACGAAAAACAAGCCCGCTCCTAGGCCGTACGCGGTTTCGCTGAGGTGCAGGCTGTCGAGCATCTGCAACTTGGCGAAACCGACATTGATGCGATCCAGGTAAGCAGCCAAGTAACAGAAGCACAGGAAAGGGATTATCCTCCAGATGACCTTGCGATAGCTGTCGTACTCCCCGGCACGCGGCATTTCGAGGGCTCTGGTTTCGCTGAGTGACATGGTCGTGCCTCCTGATTCGGCCGCTTTTCGCGGTGCTACGGGCTGAGTTCGCTGATAGACAGGAAGCAATGGGGTCAGGAGCGGCTCTTATACGGACGCTTACCCGGTGGCCGCTTATTGGATGGCGAGGTAGTCCAGCGCCGCAGCGCGGGAAACCACATCTCCGTATTTATTATCGATGTCGAACAGGTTGGCCTCGTGAGGCGCCTGGTGGCGATCACCCACGCACTCGCGCACCACGATGCCGCGATAGCCGTACTGCACGGCATCCACTGCGGTGGCGCGCACGCAGCCGCTGGTGGAGCAGCCGAGCATGATCAACGTGTCCACGCCCATCGCGTGCAGCATGGGCGCCAGGCTGGTACCGAAAAAGGCGCTGGCATACTGCTTGGTCAACACTACTTCGCTGGGCAGCGGCTGGACTTCGGGGCAGAACGAGGCCAAGGGGTTGCCCTCGACCATGTCCTGCATTACCGGCGCTTTCTTGACCCACATGCCGCCGTCGGCGAAATGCCCGGGGTGGTACCGGATATTGGTGTGGATCACCGGAATGCCCCGGGCCCGCGCGGCCGCCAACAGCGCAACGCTATGGGCCACAGCCTCGACCACGCCTGGTGCGAACAAAGGCGCTCCAGGCGTGGTGTAGCCCTGCATGAAGTCGATCAGGAGCAGCGCGGGCCTCTGCCCGAAGCCGACACGGTTGCCCCAGACGCCGGCATAGTTGTCTTCTACGGTGCTCATGGTGGGCCTCTCAGTAAGCGCCAGACAACAAGGCACCGGCGCCGGGCACAATGCGCTCCAGCTGCAAGGCCTTGAGCATGGCGTAGGTAGTGGCGATGGCGGCGGTGAGCACCGGCTTGCCGGTTTGCGCCTCGACCTTAGCGACTGAGCCCAGCGAGGGCATCTGCACGCACGCGGAGAGCACGATGACGTCCACTTCGGTCAGGTCCAGTCCGGCAACGATGCTGGGCAGTTTGGCCGGATCATGGCGGGCGACTTCAAGGTTGTCTGGAATCTCCAGGGCACGCCACACCTTCACCTCGATGCCTTCGTGTTGGATGTAGTCCACCACCAACTCGGTCAGCGGCTTCATGTACGGCGCCACCAAGGCGATGCGCTTGGCGCCGAGCACCTTGAGACCCTCGACTAGGGCACCAGCGCTGGTAATCACCTTGGCCTGGGAGTCATTGTCCATCACCACCTGCCCCAGACGCTGCTGGGATTCACGGTGGTAGCCGCGTCCCATGGCCATGATCGCCACTAGGCAGGCGTAGCCCAGCACGTCGACGCGGGCATCGGACAGTTCCAGGGCGCAGCGGTCGGACTGGGCGTCCATGGCCGCCAGTTCTTCCTTCTTCACGTGTTTCATGCGCATGCGCGCCGAGTGGTAGGTGAAGCGCTCGGGGCGGATCAACTGGCGCGCGGTAAGCATCGCCGGAATCTCGGTTTCCATGGTGGTGTTCGAACTCGGCACGATCTGGCCGATGCGGTAGACCTTGGTCATGGTGTCTCTCCGAAATCAGCTCAGGGGGTGGCCAAGAAAGGTGCCGAAGGCGATAAAAAAGCCTTCGAAATCGTCCCAGGGAATCATGTGCCCGGCGTTTTCCACCTTCACGGTTTGGATCGATGGCTGCAGCTTGAGAATCTCGGCTTCGTCTTCGGCGCCAATCACGCCGCCCTTACCCGCGATCATCAGCAGGGTGGGCAGCGTGTTGCGCGGGAAGTCTTGGTGGATGTCCACTTCGTGGAAGTCTTCATAGGCCTTGAGAATCGCCGGGGCATAGCAGGTGTGCAGCCATTCGGCACGCAGGGCCCGTTGCTCCTCGCTCCAGGTCGGGCAGAAGGCAAGCATGTCGGCGGCGTCCATGCCTTGAGACGCCTGGGCGATGGAGTCCATGTACCAGGGGAGTTTGCCGGGGTATTCGCGGCGGCCTGGGCCGGACACTGGCGGGTCGATCAGCGCCAGGCGGCTGAACGGCGCCTCGGGATGGCGCGTGGCTGCACGCAGGATGAAGCGCGCGCCCATCGAATGGCCCACTAATAGGCAATCCTGCAGTTCCAGCGCCTCCGCGAAGGCGGCGATGTCGTCGGCGCAGGCGTCGGTGCCATAGTCCAGTTCCGGGCCGGTCGCCGACAGGCCGCGGCCGCGGGCGTCTAGCACGTAGGTATCGAAGTGCTCGGCCAGGCGCTCGGCAACGAAGCCCCAGGTGATCGCCGGGCTGGTGATGCCCGGAATCAGCAGCAGTGGCTGGCCCTGGCCGCCATAGCGTAGGTAGTGCTGGCGGATACCGTTGGCCTGCACGTTAGCGCCGTAGAGAAGGCGGCTCATGCCGCGCTCTCCGATTTGAGCGGATGGTCGAACAGCTCGTAGCCGAATACCCATGAAGGGTCTTCCTGGGTACGTAGCCAAGTATTGGCGTTGGATACCGCCTGCACGCGAGAGGCGCGTTCCTTACGGTTGGCCTCGTACAGCCGGAAGCCCGTGGCGTAGTCGCGCAGACCGGTTTCCATCAGGCAACGGGCGAGCATAGCGCCGTCTTCGATGGCCATGGCTGCGCCCTGGGCCATGTGCGGTTTCATCGGGTGGCAGGCGTCGCCCAGCAGCACCATGCGGCCCTTGCTCCACACAGGGAGCGGCTGGCGATTAAGTAGGGGCCATTTGGTGATGCTTTCAGCGTTCTCGATCAGCGCCTGCACGCTTGGGTGGTAGCCCTTGAACGCATCAAACATGGCCGCTCGGTCGCAGTCGACGAAGCTCGCGTTGCCGCCTTCCCACTCGGCTTGGGGCACGCCGCTGACGAAGTAGTACTCGTCGCGCTTGGCGGTGGTGTAGTAGACCATCAAATGGCGGTCGGCCGACCACCACTTCACGCAGTCTTCGAAGTTGAAATCGTACTTGGCCAGCTTGTGTGCGGGGATCAACGCGCGGTGGCCGACCCAACCGCTGTAGGTGGGTGCTTCGACGCCTAGCAGGTGCTCACGAACACGCGAGTTGATGCCGTCGGCGCCGATTACGATGTCGGCTCGGGCCTGGGTGCCGTCGGCAAATGTCAGCAGCACGTCACTGCCGCTCTCATCAAGGCTGGCCAGGTGCTTGTTGAAGTGCACCGAGCCGGGCTTGAGGACAGTCATCTGCAGGGCATGCAGGTCGCCGCGGTGCACGGTGAGGTAGGCGGCGCCGTATTCCTTGCGGGCGAAGTCGCCCAGCGGGATGCGCGACAGGTACTCGCCGTCCTGGTCGCGGCTAAACCAGAACTCCGGGTGCGAACCCATGGCTTCAAGCTGCTTCTCGATGCCCTGACGGCGGAAGATCTTTAGCACGTTGGGACCCATATGGATCCCGGCGCCTAGCCGCGCAAAGTGCGACGCCTGTTCGTAGATATCGACTTCGAAGCCTGCTTGCTGCAACGAGGCGGCTGCTGCAGCGCCGCCCAGGCCGGCGCCGACGATAGCGATTCGGTGTTTAGCCCCCATGGGCGTCTCTCCTCGAAAGCCGATCTCAAAGCGCGGGATCGGAACGCATTTACAGTGTATGCATCATTATTTTTTTCTGGGAAGAGATTTTTGAGGATGGTCAGAAAAACGGTTCAGGTCTCAGTAACGCCTGTATTGCTAGGTGAAGAGGGCATTTTAGCCATCAAGACCAATTGGCTTGCGCTTTGCAGATGCAGCTCAATACCTTACGCCCCAGGCATTAAATAGCGTATACGTTACATATCTGCACCATCAAAGAGCGCGCCGTGCCTTCGTGGTGCATATCCCGCCCACCGGTTCAGGAGAAAATGCTATGGCTGTCAGCGACGGTGAACTGACCCAGATGTTCGAGCACGTGCTCAAGCTTTCGAAAGTAGATGCCACCCAGAGCGTGGCCATTCTCAAGGCCCATTACTCGAACCCGCGCACCGTACGCGCGGCGATGGAAGCAGCCCAGCGTCTGGGTGCCAAAACCTACGCTGTGGAATTGCCGGCGTTCAATGCGCCGGTTGCCATGGGCAACGACATGACCGCTTATTGCGGCGATACCGCTCTGACCGGCAATCTCGCGGCCCAGCGGGCGCTGGAGGCAGCCGACCTAATCATCGACACCATGATGCTGCTGCACTCGCCCGAGCAGGAGCAGATCCTCAAGACCGGTACGCGCATACTGCTGGCGGTGGAGCCCCCGGAAGTGCTGGCGCGCATGTTACCTAACGAGGCCGACAAAGCCCGGGTGATGGCCGCCGAAGCGGTACTCAAGCAGGCCCGCAGCATGACCGTGCGCTCCCGCGCCGGCACTGACTTTTGCGCCGCGCTGGGGCAATACCCGGCCGTGACCGAATATGGTTACGCCGACGCCCCGGGCCGCTGGGACCACTGGCCGAGCGGCTTCCTGTTTACCTGGCCAAACGAGGAAACCGCGGAGGGCACCCTGGTGCTGGACGTTGGCGATATCATGCTGCCGTTCAAGACCTACTGCCGCGAGCGCGTCACCCTGGAGATCGAAAAGGGCTTCATCACCCGCATCCACGGGGGATTCGAGGCCGAGTACCTGCGCGATTACATGAAGTACTTCAATGACCCCGAGGTGTATGGCATCTCCCATATCGGCTGGGGTCTGCAGCCTCGTGCGCAGTGGACCGCCATGGGCCTGCACGACAAGAACGACGGCATGTGCATGGACGCCCGCGCGTTCTACGGCAATTTCTTGTTCTCCACCGGCCCCAACACCGAAGTGGGTGGCAAGCGCAAGACGCCGTGCCACATGGACATCCCGCTGCGCAACTGCGACGTCTACCTGGATGATAAGGCCGTGGTATTGGCCGGCGACGTGGTCGCCCCGGCAGCTTCCATCGCTCGCTGACCTAGAGCCGCAGGCGTCCGTGACGCGAGGTCAGGACGCGCGGCGGTGACGGGGTTTGAGTTATCGTTAGGCGATTTCCAGCTGCCCCGGACCTGTCTTGCCTATGAGTTCCCCCGATTCCTCCTACGCTTTCGCCGAACAGGTGGGGCACTTGCTGCGCAAGGCTTATCAGCGCCACGTGGCGATCTTTCAGCAGAATGTCGGTGAGTCGCAGCTCACCGCGATGCAGTTCATCACCCTCTGCGCCGTGCGCGACAACGGCCCCAGCTCGCTGACCGAGCTGGTTGCGCTGACTGCCGTGGACCAGGCCACCATCCGCGGTATCGTAGAGCGCCTAAAGGCCCGCGAGCTGGTTGATCTGGGCCATGATCCGCGGGACCGGCGCAAGGTCATCGTGCATCTATCCGCTGCGGGTCGCCTGGCGGTCGAGCGGACCGTGCCCGCAGCTCAGGAGATCAGCGAGCTAACCATGAGCAATCTCAACCCTGTCGAACGGGTTGCAATGCTGTTCCTGCTGCGCAAGATGGTCGCCGATCCGGCGGACCAGCCTGGCTGATCGCGCGCACGATGAGCGCCGGCACTGTCCCGGCGACGCTCCAATCTTCGGCATACCCCGCTCTGCTATCTAGTTGGTACTGTTTTTGCCTTTTGATGTAGTAAGTACTACACGAAATTAGAGAGCGGCATGAACAAACCTCTTTCGTCCACCGCCACGGCCAGCGTCGGTTGCACCGTCAACGGCCTGCCCGTGATCTGCAACGCCATGGCCGACACGCCCTTGCTGTTGGTGCTGCGCAACGACCTTCACCTCAATGGCCCCAAGTTCGGCTGCGGGTTGGGCGAATGCGGGGCGTGCACAGTGATTGTCGACGGAAAGGCCGCCCGCTCCTGTGTACTGCCGCTGAGCGGGGTAGCGAATCGTAACGTCACCACTCTTGAAGGCCTCGGAGACCGTCACCACCCGCATCCGGTGCAGCAAGCCTTCATTGAGGCCCAGGCAGCCCAGTGTGGCTATTGCCTGAACGGCATGATCATGACCGCCAAAGCCTTGCTTGATCGCAACCCCGACCCCAGCGAGGCGCAGATTCGCCGCGCGCTGTCGGCCAACCTGTGCCGTTGCGGCACGCACCTGGAGATCCTAGCTGCGGTGCGCCGTGCCTCCCAGCTTTACCGTGAGAGCCACTGCAATGAATGACCGCACCCTACCTACCCAGGCCGAACTGCTGGAGCGCAATGGCGTGCTGTTGGTGATCGCCGAGATCCAGCCGCCTTCCGGCCTGGTGCCCAAGGGCCAGACTCCGGTGCTCAAGCCCAAAGAAATGGGCCTGTTCATCGCCTTGTGCGACAGTGGCGAATACTACGCTTTCAACGGCCACGTCGACCTTGGCACCGGCATCCAGACCTCACTCGGGCAAATCGTTGCCGAAGAACTGGACCTGCGCCTAGACCAGCTGCGCATGGTGCTTGGCGACACTGCTCGAGCACCGAACCAGGGCGCCACCATCGCCAGCGCTACGTTGCAGATCTCCGCAGTGCCGCTGCGCAACGCCGCGGCCGAAGCACGCCGGTGGCTGCTGATGGCCGCCGCCGAGCGCTTCGGCACTGCGGATCTGCGCATCGAAGCCGGCGTGGTGCATGGGCGCGCCGACCAGGCGCTAAGCTTCGCTGAATTGATCCAGGGCCGGCGCATCGTGCTGACCATTAGCGGCGATGCCCCCTTGAAACCGTTGACCGACTACAAATTGGTGGGCCAAAGCTCGGCGCGTGTCGATATCCCAGCCAAGGCAACTGGCGAGCTGACCTTCGTGCACGACATGCGCGTGCCTGACATGCTTCATGGCCGCGTGGTGCGTCCACCCTACGACGGCTACGACACCGGCGTGTTTGTCGGTACCAGTCTGCTCAGCGTGGATGAAAGCTCTATCGCGCATCTTCCCGGCATCGTCCGCGTGGTGGTGCTCGGCGACTTTATCGGCGTTGTCGCCGAGCGCGAGGAGCAGGCAATCAAGGCCGCCCGTGAGCTTAAGGTGCATTGGAAGCCCTGGCAGCAGCACCTGCCCAACCTCGACAATATCGAACAGGCGCTACGCGACAACCCATCCATAGAACGAGTGGTGCACGATACAGGCGGCGTCGACGCGGCACTGGCCGGCGTCGCCACACGACTGACCCGTCGCTACCTGTGGCCGTACCAGCTGCACGCTTCCATCGGCCCGGCCTGCGCGGTGGCCGATTTCCAGCCTTCCGGCATACGCATCTGGTCCGGCACGCAAAATCCTCACGCCCTACGCGCCGATCTGGCCTGGCTGCTGGAATGCGATGAAGCCGGCATCGAAATTATCCGTATGGAAGCCGCCGGCTGCTACGGCCGCAACTGCGCCGACGACGTGTGCGCTGACGCCGTGCTGCTGTCCCGCGCGGTCGGCAAGCCGGTGCGCGTACAGCTGACCCGTGAGCAGGAGCACGCCTGGGAGCCCAAAGGTACCGCGCAGTTGATGGAGGTCGACGGCGGCATCGACTCCGCCGGCGACTTGGCCGTTTATGACTTCCGTACCCACTACCCGTCCAATGGCGCACCGACCCTGGCGCTGCTGCTAACAGGTAGGGTAGAGCCGGTGCCGGTGGCTTACGAAATGGGTGATCGCACCGCCGTACCCCATTACCGGTATCCCGAGTTACGCGTCAGCATCGAAGACATGGCGCCCATCGTGCGCGCTTCATGGCTGCGCGGCGTGTCGGCGCTACCTAACGTGTTCGCCCACGAATCCTATATCGACGAATTGGCCTACGAGGCCGGCGTCGACCCGGTGGAATACCGCCTGCGTTACCTACCGGACGAACGCGCCGCCGAACTGGTGCGCGCCACCGCCGAGCGTGCGCAATGGACGCCTCGCACCCAGCCAGCGCAAACCTCCAGCGAAGACGGTGTGCTGCGCGGTCGTGGCTTTGCCTACGCGCGCTACATCCATAGCAAATTTCCCGGCTTCGGCGCCGCTTGGGCTGCCTGGGTAGCCGACGTGGCCATCGACAAGGCCACCGGCGACATCACCGTGACTCGCGTGGTGGTCGGCCATGACGCCGGCATGATGATCAACCCGGCGGGCGTGCAGCATCAGATCCACGGCAACGTGATGCAGTCCACCAGCCGTGTGCTCAAGGAACGAGTGACCTTCGAAGAGTCGCGGGTGGCAAGCAAGGAGTGGGGTGGGTACCCGATCCTGACCTTCCCGCAAGTGCCCGAAGTCGACGTGATGATGATGCCGCGCCAGAGCGAGCCGCCACTCGGCGCGGGCGAGTCGGCTTCGGTGCCCAGCGCCGCAGCTATCGCCAATGCGGTGTTCGATGCCACCGGCATTCGTTTTCGCGAGCTGCCGATTACCGCCGAGCGGGTGCTTGCGGCGCTCAAGGCCGCCGAACCAAAGGACCCGATCGGGCTACCCTATGCCGCACCGATCAAGAGCAAGAAAAGCAAATGGCTGTTCGGCGGCTTAGCAGGGCTGTTCGGCACTGCAGTAGGCCTGGGCATCAGCGCCATGCCCTGGCGCGCCGAGATCGCCGCAGTTACGCCGCCACCAGCCGGTACCTGGAGCGTTGCCACCTTAGAGCGCGGCCGGCAACTGGCTGCCGCCGGTGACTGCGCCGTGTGCCATACAGCCCATGACGGCGTGACCAACGCCGGCGGCCTGTCCATGGATACGCCATTCGGCACTCTGTACAGCACCAACATCACCCCGGATGTCCAAACCGGCATCGGCAACTGGTCATTCGCCGCCTTCGACCGTGCCATGCGCCAAGGCATCAGCCGCGATGGTCGGCATCTGTATCCGGCATTTCCCTACACAGCCTTTCGCAATATCAAGGAAGCCGACATGCAGGCGCTGTACGCCTACCTGATGTCGCAGCCCGCAGTGCCAAGTACGCCGCCAGCCAACCAGATGCGCTTCCCGTTCAACGTGCGATCGCTAATGGCCGGCTGGAACACCCTGTTCCTCAAGCAGGGTGAGTATCAGGACAATCCGGCCCGTAGTGCCCAGTGGAACCGCGGCAACTACCTAGTCAATGGCCTGGGCCACTGCGCCGCCTGTCACTCACCACGTAATGTGCTGGGCGCGGAGCAAGGCGGGGCGAAGTTCCTGTCTGGGGCGATGGTCGATGGCTGGGAGGCGCCAGCGCTGAACGGGCTGTCAAAAGCGCCGACGCCCTGGACCGAAGATCAGCTGTTCGCCTATATGCGCACCGGGTTCAGCGCCGAGCATGGCGTGGCGGCCGGACCCATGGGGCCGGTGGTCAGCGAGTTGTCGACGTTGCCGGATGATGATTTGCGGGCGATCGCCAACTACCTTGGTAGCCTTGACGGCGAGCCCACCGCGCAAAGGCAAATTACCGCGGTTAATGTGCCAGCGCCGGCCGACCTGGCCAACGGTCGGCGAGTGTTCGAAGGCGCCTGCGCCGGTTGCCACAGCGCCTTGAACGGAGGCCCCGAACTGTTCGGCGTGAGTCCGTCCATGGCTGCCAACACCAACGTGCACAGCGATCGGCCCGACAATTTGATCAAGGTCATCCTGCAAGGCATCGGGAATCCGGCGGTCAGCGATCTGGGTTACATGCCGGCGTTCAAGGACAGCCTCTCCGATACCCAGGTCAGCGACTTGGCGTCCTACTTGCGCAGCACCTTCGCTGCCGACAAGGCGCCATGGCCGCCGCTGGTCAAGCAAGTCGCCTGGCTACGTGCCAACCCAGGCAGCCACTGAGCTACATCAGCCGGCGGCCAGGCCGCGCAGCACCTGGTCGCAGACGTAGTCTAGCCAGCTCTCGCGGGCGCCCTTGTTGTCTAGGTCTGCGCCGAGGAACGCCGTCAGGGTATGCAGATTGGAGTTGTAGAAGTAGCACAGCGAGGAGATCAGCAAATAGGTATGGACCACGTCTACATCGGCGCGAAACAGCCCCTTGGCCTGGCCAGCCTGAATGATTGGCGCCAGGGTATTGAGCGCCGCGCCTGAAAGCGCGAGCAGGTGGGACGACTTGCGCGAGTGCTTGCCCTTGTGCAGGTTTTCACTGTTAAGGATGCTGATGAACTCGGGATGGCAACCGTAGTAATGCCAC
Source organism: Pseudomonas sp. GM_Psu_1 (assembly GCF_026544185.1). Lineage (NCBI taxonomy): Bacteria > Pseudomonadati > Pseudomonadota > Gammaproteobacteria > Pseudomonadales > Pseudomonadaceae > Pseudomonas > Pseudomonas sp. GM_Psu_1. Next base: position 80,754 of record NZ_JALNUX010000012.1, on the reverse strand, counting down.
ACGAAACCTACTAATTGCTGCAGTGCAGCGACCGGCTGCTCGAGGTCGAAGCGCTGGCGGCTTTCGGCCTCGTTGAAGTCGGCATAGACGCCCTCAAGCACACGGATAAACAGCTGCTCCTTGCTCTTGAAGTAGTAATAGATCATCCGGTCGTTGGAGTTGGCTAGCCGCGAGATCTTCTCGATGCGCCCGCCGGAATAGCCATCTTGGCTAAACACCCTGGTGGCGGCCTTGAGAATTCGCGCGCGGGTTTCCTCGGCTTGTTGGCTGCGCAGCCCGGAGTTAGGAGTGGCCATGGAGGTCCGGTGGCTGAATGTGCTTGGCGATTGTACGCCATGCGGGGTGATTGGATCAGACGTACCCAGACCAGTTGGGTAGGATTGTGTTCTTGGAAGTGGTGTAACTGGACGAACCTAAGGGGCCCTACGGCCAGAAGCGAACGTCGACAAGCGACCGCTACCGACCCAAAGCTGCCGTTGGCATAGGGCAGCTAGAGGGCAATAGCGGCCTGTGGCGGGAGCAACCGCCCTAAAGGTGTCATTACCGGCTCAGGGCTATGGACTTCGTTTGCTACTTTGCGCTGCTGCTATCACCCGGTCTGGCGGAGTCGGCACAGCTTCTGCGCTTCCAAACCAAGAGTTGTGGATTCGAGTATTTTGGACGCGCACCATACATCAGTACCTGAGTGCATCGAACCCACATTAGTTAGGAGGGCCAGTACGCAATCCGCTTCCTCAAACCACCAAGTTGTCGAGCTAAACCCCAGCACATTTCCGCCGTGACCGATAATGGAGCCATAGGCCGTAGTCGCACGGAAAATACCCAGGCCCATTTGCTTGCCCGAATGGGCGGGAAGCCACGTAAGCATCTGCTGATTCACCTCAGATCCAAGCAGCCGCCCAAACTTTAATGCTGTCATGAACTTAATGATGTCTGAGGCTGTAGATACAATGCCTCCTGCAGCCCACTCAACAGACAAATTACTGGAAGAAACGTCCAGTAATCCCGGTGCTACAGCTTTGTACGAAGATGCAATACCAGCTGTTTTAAAAAAAGGAGGTGTAGCCCAATGGTAACGCCTCGACATGCTCTGAGGGCGCTTTTTTGCAACGCCTTCTAGCTCAGTGGCATCCATCCCTAATGGTTTGAGGATGCGCTGCTCCAAGACGTCTTCAAGCGGTTGGCCGGTCACTTTTTCTACTAGTAAGCCTAACAGTGTGTAATGGGTATTGGAATAATGGAAGCCCTTCCCCGCCTCTAATATTGGTCTCGCCCCTCGGACGTACTCCAATGGCTCTGCGCTCGCCCAGCGTTTGCCAGGAGTAATGCATTGGCCTCTACCATTTCGAATCCAACGTGGGTCATCCTCCCAACTAGGGATACCGCTGTAATGACTTAGCAGCTCGCGGATTGTCGTCGCCTCAGCGTTTGGAATTCGGTACAGCACGTCCAGAGAAAGGTGCTGGCCCAAGGTATGATCGAGCGATATTCGTTGTTCCTCGACAAGCTGCAATATGACGACCGCCACGAACACTTTGGTGATGCTACCCACTCCAAAAACGCATTCGGGACATGCCAATGTCTGTCGTTCAAAGTCGGTATAACCTGCGGCTCCCTGCCACACTAGGCCACGACTATTTCCAATGGCCATCGCCATGCCCGGGACTAATGCTGGAGCAATTTCGTCAATCAACGCTTGAAGTCTAAGATTGCTAGTCATCGCTTGGCCCCTAACAAATAAGCGATATTACCGTACCTTCGCAGGGTGCGTCGCCTAAACCCTAGGTGCTACTAAGCAGTCGAGCACAGATCCTACAAGCCATCAAAGTTTTATGGCTTCGTTATCCGCTACGAATGGCTGCTTTTGGCCGATTGCGGTCCTCTGCGAAGGGCAGCTATGGGTCGATTGCTGCCATTGGCTGGTCCGGCTTAGGTATGTCCGGAATGCCGCACCAATTTCGGAAATTGAGGCAAGGCCTGCGGGGGAGCTGCCACCTTGCGTTCTGAAAAGCTGTGTCAGGGTGAGCAGCAGATATCAACCAGGAGCCTCACCATGACCACCGAAATCCTCCCCTCCCCTACCACCGCTACAGCACCAGGTACTGTCGTACCGGGCCGCCTGGTCTTTCATCGCGAAGAGCCCGCCCGCTTCGGTGCCATCGAAGTAATGAGCCAGGATGGCCTGGTAAAGGGCCTGTCGATGAAGCAACAGCAGATCCTGCCGTTTGAGCCGGAGGCGCTTCTCACCGCTGCGCAGCTAGCCGGCGTCATCATCGATCTCGTCGGCCAAGCGGCAATACCGGCGAACGCTGACCAGTTGGCGGCCTACGCGCGTACTTTGGGCGAGGCCTATGGCGCGCACAGCCAAGCGGGCGACCTTGCCGTCGGCGACTTCGCCTTCTATCACGAGGATCCGGATGCATACGGGCCTCTCGCCATCCAGGCGATTGCCTCGAAGGTCACCGCCTACAGCAAGTACAAGGAGCTGGAGTTGGACTTCGACCAGGCAGATCTGAGCACTGCCGACCAGCTGGCTGAGGAGCTCATCAGCGCTCTCGCCATCGAAGACGCCGAGCTGCGGCATTTAAGGGTGTCAGCTCGCGCCAAAGCCCTGGCCGCGGCTTTCGCCAGCTAGCCTTCCTAGCTGACTACAGCATCCGCCTTCACCAAGGCCCTTCTCGTAGGGGCCTACCCTCTTGGATACCAATCTCGCCGGCGCCTGGCGAGTTGTCTCGCATCCTCCCTACCACCGTGCGGTGCCGCGTTTCGCTATCGCAGGTCTGCGTTCTGCGTGTAACGCTCTAGCCATCGTAAAGGGATCCGGGTGTGCTCCCAGGTACCTGCGGCAGCACCAGCTGCAGCTGGTCAGGCAGCGCGCGCAGTCGCTCGGCGTTTTTCTTTAACGCGAGCCACAGCCTCTCCGGCTCGTCCCATGACGCCAACAGCTGGCAGACCTCCCGCCAGTTGACGGTGCCCAGACCCGTGAAAGGGAGGGATTTGGTGCTGCGTTACTCACGGTCTTTGCGATGGTGAATCGGTGGCTACATGTGCGATCTTGAGAGTGGAGCACTGTCCGGTGAGGCGGACCTGGTTTCGGCTAGTCGCTATTCAGACCAGTCGCAGAAGAAGCAACGGGCTGCAAGGCGAGATGATTCATGCGGCAATCCATTTGTCGTATGCATACGACAAACTAGGTACGCAGGGCCAGTACCGGTGCTGGAGCAGAGCTGACTCTCCTTTGTCGTATGCATACGACAAATCATAAGCAGCCGTCTTAGTGTCGGTACCGCTGTAGCTGCCGGGAGCACAGGTATAAACTCTGTCCGACGCCGCACCTTTACCTACTATCTGATTTCGCATCGCACGGCCGAGCTTTCGTAATGCCGCGATGGAAGCCTTCCATTGGCTTGCCGTGCTCCGAAACGCTGCTATACCAGCCGCCTATCAATAGCAGCAGTACCAGAGCAAGTCACCTTGGCAACCCGGCCAACGCTTAACAGCCCTCAAGCCTATACTTGCTTACGTAAGCGCTTACGCACTTAAGCACTTGCCCGCATGCACCAGGGCTATCTAGACGGTGTACATCGCAATGCTGGCAGACGTCGTAGATGAGCGCGTACGTCCTTTACACGTTGGACGCCGCCGGAGAACGCTCGAACCGGCGCCGCGCCTCGGACAGCATCGAGAGGCTGAGCTTGCGGACCTCGATCTTGCTCTGCTCGATATGAGCCCTCAGCATCAGCAGGGTGTCCTCGCGCTTGCGCAGGAGCAGTGCCTTGAGGATGCTCACGTGCTCGTTGTAGGTCTCCTCGATGCGGGCGCGCTGGGAGAAATCCAGGCGTCGGACGATGCGAATGTGCTCCGTCACCTCGCGGTGCACGCGCAGCATTTCCCGGTTGCCCGTGGCGGCCACCAGCCCACTGTGAAAGGCTTCGTCCAGTTCGGCGACCGTCTGCATGTCGGTGTGGCGCTGGTCTTGCGGCACGATCCAGACCTGGCACAGGGCTTCCAGCATTTCCGGCAAGTCAACCAGTCCGCAGAGCCGATCCACGGCGGCAGATTCGAGCACGATGCGCAGGTCGTAGAGCTCATCGATACGGGCGAAGTCGAGCGGCTTGACCATCCAGCCGCGGCGGAACTCCACCTCCAGATAGCCTTCACGCTGCAGACGGTACAGGGCGTCGCGGACCGGCGTGCGCGACACCTGGTAGCGCTCGGCGATCTGCGTCTCGGTGAAGCGATCATGGGGCAGCAGATAGAAATCGAAGATTTCCTGCTTGATTCTCAGGTAGATCTGCTCGCCCAGGGCGTTGGTCTGGAACTGGGTCATGGGTTATCCCCGGGCGTCCAAGGTGTCCAGGTCGATACTGACGTGGGCGGCGACGACCTTCCACTCCCCTTCCAGACACAGCCAGGTCTGCATCTGGCGTCCGACCCGTGCGGTAACGCCATCGCTGAATTCGGTGCTGACGGTGGCGCAGTCCTCGCCGAAGGTGGTGATCACCGTGTGGTGCAAACGTCTGCCCGCCCCGACCGGTTGGCAGAGCCGTCGATACGCGGCGATGGCCTCGCTGCCATAGAGATTTTCCGCCACCCCGAAGCGCACCGTGTGGGGCGACGACCAGAAGTACCCGTCGAGCGTTTCCAGCTCGTTGGCGATCAGCGCCCGCTCGTAATCGCGAAAGGCCGCGGTGACCGCGGCCACTACCTCGGGAAGATTGATCGCGGAAACCGATGTCATGGTGTGTCCTTGTACAGAGCGGCCTCCAGGGCCGCCAAAGAGGCCGTCCGGCCGACGATGCCGCCCTGGGCGACGATCATGTCCAGTGTCGCGCGTTTGAACGCCGGGAAATAGCTTTCCGTGGCCTCCTCGATCAGCAGACAGCGATAGCCGCGGTCATTGGCTTCGCGCATGCTGGTCTGCACGCAGACCTCGGTGGTCACCCCGGCGAACACCAGGTGACTGATACCCCGGGCTTGCAATCGCTCGTGCAGACCGGTCGCATGGAACATGCCCTTGCCCGGTTTGTCGATCACCCACTCGCCCTCGACCGGCGCGACCTCGGCGATGATCTGGTTGCCGGGTTCGCCACGGATCAGGATGCGACCCATCGGCCCGGGGTCGCCGATACGCAGTCCAGGCAGGCCATGGGCGTGCTTGGCCGCCGGGCAATCTGACAGGTCGGGAAGATGGGATTCGCGGGTATGGACCACCACCACGCGGTGTTGACGGGCCAACGCCAGCAGCCGCTGCACCGCCGGAACGATGGCCTTCAGCGGCGTCACGTCGTTGCCCAGCGCCGCGCCGAAGCCGCCCGGCTCGATGAAGTCCCGCTGCATGTCGATCACCACCAGCGCGGTGCTGGCCGGCTCGAAGGTGAAGGCGTCGGGATGGGCGTTCACCTGGATCATACTGCCTCCGCCTGCGTCGCACCGCCGGCCATGTGATGACCCAGCACGGCCCGGTCGCCCTGGGCGCTGGTGGTCTCGAAGCCAATATGGCCGTCGTGCATCACCAGGATGCGGTCGGCCAGTTCCAGCAGCTCGTCCAGGTCTTCGCTCAGCAGCAGCACCGCCGCACCGGCATTCCTGGCCGCGACGATCCGTTGGTGAATGAGCGCCGCCGACGCGAAGTCCAGTCCGAACACCGGATTGGAGACGATCAGCACCGCGACCCCCTCGGTCAACTCCCGCGCCAGGACGGCGCGCTGGACGTTACCTCCCGACAGGGTGCCGATGGGCCGTTCCGGATCGGCCGGCGTCACCTGGAAGCGCGCGATGAGCGCCTGCGCCTGGGCACGGATGGCGCGGCGGTCAAGACGCCAGCCCTGGCGGCACAGCGGTGCCTGGTCGAAATTTCTCAAGGCCAGGTTCTCCGCCACGCTCAGGCTGGCGATGCAGGCATTGCGCAGCGGCTCCTCCGGCAGGCTGTAGAGGCGCAGGTCCTGCATCTCGCGGCGGGTGGCGTGATAGCGCTGGCCGTTCACCCGGATCTCGCCGGCACTGGCCTTGCGCTGCCCCAGCAGGGCCTCGGTGAGCTCACGCTGGCCGTTACCGGAAATCCCGGCGATACCCACGATCTCGCCGGGGCGTACGGCGAGCGACAGCCCGCTGACCGCCAGCGTCCCCTTTGCGCCTGGCACATCCAGCTTAACCACCTCCAGGCGAGGTGCCGCCTCGATCACGCCGGACCGCTCGAGCTTGGCCGCGGCGGCGCCCGCCTCGCCCATCATCCAGCTGGCCAGGAATTCGGGCGAGGTGTCCGCAACGGGCGTGCTACCTACCAGCCGGCCCTTGCGCAGGACCGTGACGTCGTCGGCGAAGGCGGTCACTTCACGAAACTTATGGGTGATCATCAGCACCGAGATGTCTCCTCGATGGGCCATCTGCTGCATCAATCCCAAGACTTCATCGGCCTCCTGGGGCGTCAGGACCGAGGTCGGCTCATCGAGGATGATGAGGTGCCTTTCCAGGTACAGCTGCTTGAGGATCTCGAGCTTCTGTTTTTCACCCGCCGCCAGGCTGCTCACGGGACGCTCTAGGTCCAGGCGGAACGGCATGCCCGCCATGAAAGCGACCAGCCGCTCGCGCTCTCGCGACCAGTCGATACGCCAGCCCAGGTCGCCGCGCGACAGCACCAGGTTTTCCGCGACGCTGAGCCCCGGAGCCACGGTGAAGTGCTGATAGACCATGCCGATCCCGAGGGCGTGGGCATCCCTTGGCGTGCGGATCTGTCGCTCTCGGTCGTTCACCAGGATCGCCCCTTCGTCGAGCGGGCCATAGCCGACGATGCCCTTGACCAGGGTGCTCTTGCCCGCGCCGTTTTCGCCCAACAGGGCGTGCACGGTGCCGGCCCTGACCTTCAGGGAGACCTCAGCCAGGGCGCGAAAACTGCCGAAGGTCTTGCCGGCACCGATGATCTCTAGGTCCAGGGCGCGCATGGCTCAGCCCCCTGCCAACACGGCGAGCAGCATGGACGAGTCGCCCACCGCACCAAAGACCCCACCCTGCATCTTGACCATGTTGAGTGCGGCCAGGTGGTTGCCGTGGTCCGTGGCGCCGCAGCAGTCTTCGAGCAGGATGCATTCGAAGCCGCGGTCGTTGCCCTCGCGCATGGTGGTATGGACACAGACATCCGTGGTGATCCCGGTGAGGATCAGGTTGGCGATGCCGCGGGTGCGCAGGATGAGCTCAAGATCCGTCGCATAGAACGACCCCTTGCCGGGCTTGTCGATGACGATCTCGCCGGGTAGCGGCGCCAGCTCCGGAATGATCTCCCACCCCGGCTCACCCCGGATCAGGATGCGACCGCAGGGCCCGTCGTCGCCAATGCCGGCGCCGATGTTCCGCGAGCGCCAGCGCTTGTTGGCTGGTAAGTCGGACAGGTCGGGGCGATGGCCCTCCCGGGTATGGATGATGGGAAATCCCTGGGCCCGCATGACCTCAAGCACCGTCCTTATGGGCTTGATGGGCGCGCGGGTCAGCGACAGGTCGTAGCCCATGGCATCGACATAGCCGCCGACGCCACAGAAGTCGGTCTGCATGTCGATGATGACCAGGGCGGTGTTGGCCGGATCGAGGCGACCGTCATAGGGCCAAGGGTAAGGCGCTGAGGCGAGCTGACGTGGACTCATGGGTCACTCCTGAGCTGAGGGCTTGAACAGGCGCTCCGGTGCGGGCATTCCGCAAGAGGTGCCATCGGTGTGGACCACCTGGTCCTCCCACGGCAGCCGATAGCGGCCCGCCGCCAGGTCATGCATGTAGGTGTAGGGGCAGTCCTGGGCGCCGCCCTTGACGGCGGAATAACCACGATGGCCGAACTGGTAGATGTTGTTCTCCACGCCCCAGTGCACCCGCGCTTCACGCACCAGATCCGGACGCATTTCGCAGCAGACGATCTCGTCAGCACGCCCTCCGCCCTGGTTCATCACGCTACCGTCGAAATCGACGAACATGGCTTCGCCCATCGAATCGAAGGTGCCATCGGAGCCGCACATGCAGACGCTGGCGGTCTGCATCAAATTGCAGAAGGCGTTGGCCTGATTGGTGATTTGCCAGGCCTGGCGGATCGGGGCGGTGTAACCCGCCGTGCGGATCATGATCTCGGCGCCCTTGTAGGCACACTCGCGCGCCATTTCCGGGAACATGCCGTCGTGGCAGATGATCAGTGCCAGTTTGCTGCCGCGCGGACCGTCACAGACCGGAATGCCCTGGTCGCCCGGCTCCCAGGGCTCGACCGGCACCCAGGGATGCATCTTGCGGTAGTACAGGCGGATCTCGCCGGTGTCGTCGACGATGAGGCCACTGTTGAAAGGATTGCCATGGGGATTGGCCTCCATGATGGAGAAGCAACCCCAGATGCCGTTATCGACGCAGGCCTGGCGCAGCGCCGCCACTTCCGGCCCGTCCAGGGAGCAGAGGATCTCCGGCGAGGTATCCATGGACAGCCCGTGCAGCGAGTACTCCGGGAAGACGATCAGGTCCAGGCTGGGCATGCCCCGCCGGGCCTTGCCGACCATCTCCACCACCCGTTGGGTCTGCGCCCACAGAGCCTCCCGGGTATGGGGATCCGGCAGCGACAGCTGCGCCAGACCGATAACGACGCCATTGGGCGACTTGTTCAAACCACCAAGACCACTGGACATGAGCTTATACCTCTAGCGGGTAAGACTGAGCTCGCCGGGAGCACCAGTCAGGGTTCGATTCGGCCGGCAGGTGACGAACATCACCAGCAGCGTCAGGGCATAGGGCGCGGCGGCGAACAGGTAGTAACCCGTGCTGATACCCACCGCCTGCAGGGCGGGGCCGATGGCACCGGCCGCGCCGAACAGCAGGGAGGCCCACAGGCAGTTCAGCGGCTGCCAGCGCGCGAAGATCACCAGGGCCACGGCCATCAACCCCTGGCCACTGGAAAGCCCCTCGTTCCAACTGCCGGGGTAGTACAGCGACAGGTAGGCGCCGCCGACGCCGGCGAGAAAGCCGCCGACCGACGTCGCCCAGATGCGTACCCTAATCGGGTGATAGCCCAGGGCCTGGGCCGATTCGGCATGATCACCGACCAGGCGCAGCATCAGGCCCCAGCGGGTGCTGCGCAGCCCCCAGTGCAGCAGGATGGCCAGGGCCACACCCAGGAAGAACAGCACATTGATGTTCAGTGCCGAGCGCACCCGCTCATCCGCGGACCAGTGCCCCAGCGAAAACGACGGCAGCATGGGTGCCTGCGGCTGGATGAAGGCCTTGCCGAGAAAGAAGGCCAGGCCCGTTCCCAGCAGGATCAGGGCGATACCGAAGGCGATGTCGTTGACCTTGGGTAGCGAGCAGACGATGCCATGCAGCAACCCCAACAGCAGGCCGGTACAGCCTGCCGCGAGCACGCCCAGCCAGGGTGAGCCGGACAGGTAGGACGCGGCATAGCCGGTCATGGCCCCCGCGACCAGGATGCCTTCCAGGCCCAGGTTGATGCGTCCGCCTTTCTCGGTGAGGCACTCGCCCAGACTGACGAACAGAAAGGGCGTACCCACCCGCACCGCGCCGGCCAGCAGCGCCAGGAAGAAGGTCAGCCAATCGAGGTTAGCCATGTTCGGGAACGCCTCCGACCGGGGTTGCCGCCTTCGCCAACAGCCGCAGACGCCAGGCCGTGATACGCGGGCTCAGGGCTTCCCAGGCCAGCAGATTGGTGAACAGGATGCCCTCGAGAATCAGCGTCGTCGCATCGGGCAGATCCAGGCGTCGTTGTAACAGGCTGCCGCTGGCCTCGACCCCACCCAGCAGCGTCGCGCAGAGGATGATGGCCAGGGGGTTATGCCGGGCGGCGAAGGCCACCAGAATACCGCTGGTGCCATAGCCGGCGATCAGTGCCGCGTTCGCACTGCCCTGCACCGCTGCGACCTCGAACATCCCGGCGAGCCCCGCCGCTGCCCCGCCGAGCAGACAGGTCATCAGTACCAAGCGATTGACGGAAAGTCCCAGCATCCGCGCGGTTCGCACGTTGCCGCCGACGATGCCCAGGGCGAAGCCACTGACACTATGGCGCAACAGGACATAGGCCAGCAGGCAGGCGATGACGCCCGCCACCAATCCCCAGTGCACGGCAAAGGCGTCGCTCACGGTACCGATGAGATAGGTATCCTCGAGCGGTACGGTCGAGGGCTTGTTCAGACTCGCCGGATCGCGCAGCGGGCCTTCGACCAGTTGGCGGAACAGCGCGATGCCGATGTAGGAGAGCAGCAGGCTGCCGATCGTCTCGTTGAGGCCGCGACTCTGCCGCATCCAGCCCGACAGCCCGATCCACAGGCCGCCGACCAGCATGGCCGCCAGGCCCATCAGTACCAGCATCAAAGGCCCGGGAAACGCGGGTAGCCACAGGGGCAGCACCGCGGCGGCCAGACCGCCCAGTACCAGGGCCCCTTCCCCACCGATGATGATCAGCCCGGCCCGAGCTGGCAGTGCGACGCACAGTGCGGTCAGCATCAGGGGCGCGGCGCGCTGAAGGGTATTTTCCCAGGCGAAGGCAGAGCTGAAGGCGCCTTCGAAGACCAATGCGCCCGCCGCCAGCGCTGGCTTGTTCTGCACGGCGAGGAAGAGCAGAAACAGCGCGCCCGAGGACAGCACGGCGAGCAGCGTGGGCAGTCCGGGCAGCGCCCTGGCCGCCAGCCGTTGCAGCTTGTGTTCGAGGCTATTCATGCCACCCTCAGATCTGGCCCTGGACGCCTTCGACCAGGTAGTTCATCCGCTCCAGCACCACGTCGGTCTGCGGCTGGCTGGTACCTTCCGCGATGACGACAGTGCCCTTGTTGTCCTTGATCGGGCCTTTGAAGATGACGAAGCTGCCCGCGAGCATCTGGGCCTTGATGGCGTCGGCCTGCTGCTTGGCCGCGTCGCTCACCTTCGGGCCGTAGGCCGAGGTCTTCACGAAGCCGTCCTTGAGCCCGCCACGCATGAAGTTGATCATCGGCTTGCCGGCCTGGGCGGCCTCGACATGGGCGCGATAAGGGGTTTCCCAATTCCACTCGGCACCGGTGAGATAGCCCTTGGGCGCCAGGGCGGCCTGGCTGGCGTGGTAGCCGCAGGTCATGACGCCCCGCTTTTCGGCGGTTTCGACGATCACCTTGGGACCATCCACGTGACAGGTCAGGACGTCGCAGCCGCGGTCGATCAGGCTGTTGGCCGCCTCGGCTTCCTTGACCGGCAGCGACCAGTCACCGGTGAAGATCACCGTGACGGTGATGCTCGGATCGACCGAGCGCGCACCGAGGGTGAAGGCATTGAGGTTGCGCAGCACCTGGGGCACCGGCTTGGCCGCGATAAAGCCGAGCTTCTTCGACTGGCTCATATGGCCCGCCACCACGCCGTTGAGGTACTGACCCTCATCGATGTAGCCGAAGAAACTGCCCACATTCAGCGGATCCTTGCCCTCCTGCCAGAGGCCACCGCAGTGGGCAAAGCGGACATCCGGGTACTTCTTCGCCACCTTGAGCACATGGGGGTCAAAGTAGCCAAAGGAGGTGGGGAAGATCAGGGCGGCGCCATCCTGGCGGATCATCGCCTCCATGGACTTCTGTACCGCCACCGTCTCCGGGACATTCTCCTCTTCGATCACCTTGACGTTGGGCAGCGTCTTGATGATCGCGGCAGCCTGCGCATGGGCCTGGTTGTAGCCGAAATCGTCACGGGCGCCGACATAGATGAAGCCGACGATGAGGGGCTTGTCGGCAGCCCGGGCCAGGCTGAACGGCAGCGCGGCACTGGCGCCGATCAGCCCTGCCAGCTTGATGAAATTGCGACGGTCGATAGGATTCATGTCAAGGTCCTCGGTGGGTGTCGGGATCAGAGCGAAGCGCGATAGGCGCGCCAGCCCCCAAAGCGGGTGATGTCTTGCGCGCCATCGAGGCCGGCAGGCTCGCAGATGAAGCCCTTGACCCAGCGTCCATCAGCCAACTCAACCGAGCCGATGCCGAGCGGCGCGGGAATCGCGGCGACGAAGGCGCCGAAGAGGCGCAGCGGCATAGCCCACACCTCGAGGTCGATCGCCGCACCCTCCTCCGCTACCCTGACCAGGCCAGGCTTGGCCGGCTGGGTATTGGCCAGGGCATAGAGGCGGTAGTGGTGACTGGTGGTGGTGCTCGCCAGGCGGCGGGCACCGCTTTCGAGCAGTTGCCAGTTCAGAGGCTGGCCCCAGAGATGTGCACCGACGACGGCCACTTCCACCTGGGGTTCACTCGCGTCCAGGGGCGCGAGGGCGATAGCGTCGCCTTGGTCTTCGCCCTCGAACAGCGACTGCCAGCGGGCGGCCGTCTCGGCCAGGTAATGGTCCGAACCAGCCCGGCCGATCAGGGTGATACCTGCCGGCAGACCATCGGCCCGGGGTACCCCTGGCAAAGCGAAGGCCGCCATGTTCATCAAATTGACGAAATTGGTGTAGTGACCCAGGCGCGCATTGCTCTGGACGGGATCCGCCATGACCTCAGCGATGGTGGGCATGCACGGCGCCGTGGGCACCACCAGCAGGTCGAAGCCCGCCAGCAGTCGCTCGGCGTCCCGGGTCAGGGCTTGCAGCCGGTAGTGCGCCTCAAAAGTATCGACCGCGCTGAAACGATCCGCGCCAGCCAGGATGCCCTTGACCACGGGATGGATGGCAGCCGGTCGTTCAGCATAGAACTGCCCTACGGCCGCCCGTCTTTCGGCCACCCAGGGTCCCTGATAAAGCAGTGCGGCTGCTTCGGCCAGGACGGCATAGGGTATTTCGTCGATCGTGACGCTGGGATCCTGGCGCAACCGCGCCAGGCTCTGCGCGTAGGCTTGCGCGGCCTGGCCGTCGCCGAAGAATTCCGGCTGCGCCGGTACCGCCACCCTACACTGCCGGCGCTGCACGGGCCGGGTCAGGGGTTGGCGCGCATAGGCGTCCTCGGCATCGTAGTGGGCCGCCACCTGCATGACCTGCCAGGCACTGGCGGCATCCGCGGCGAAGATGGACAGGGTATCGACGCTCCGGCAGGCCGGCACGACGCCGCGGCTGCTCAGCAGTCCCAGGCTCGGCTTGAGCCCGACGATCCCATTCAATCCGGCGGGCACCCGCCCGGAGCCGGCCGTATCCGTCCCCAAGGCGAAGGCGACATAGCCCAGGGCGACGGCGACGGCCGAGCCGGAGCTGGAGCCGCCGGACACGTAGCGCTCATCGACCGCGTTGCGCACGGCGCCATAGGGCGAGCGGACGCCCACCAGGCCGGTGGCGAACTGATCGAGGTTGGTCTTGCCCACCAGGATGGCGCCGGCATCCAGCAGACGCTGGACGACGTAGGCGTTTTCCCGGGCCACGTAGGCGAACTCTGGACAGGCCACCGTGGTGGGGAGTCCTGCCACATCGATGTTGTCCTTGACCGCGAAGGGAATGCCATAGAGCGGAAACCGCTCCTGCAGCGCGCCGCCGAGCTCGTTGGCCTGCTGCTCCAACTCCCGGGCCCGCGCCTGCAAGGCCTCTTGCGGTAGACGGTGAATCCATACCTCTGGTCGATCACTGAGCTCTAGCGTCTCTAGCAAGATCTGTACGGTCTGGCTGGGCGTCAGATCACCTGCGGCATAGCGCTGGGTCAGGGTACTGATGGGGTACAGATTCATGAGCATTCATTCTTGTATACAAGTGTGAATTCAAGATTTGCATGCTCTGTGCCAACCTGCCCCTAAGCAGCCCAGGACTGCCGTCACCGTCTATCTCAAGCCCCGCACGCTCGAATGACCAACCAGCGTCCCGGTCGGTGATCAATCTGCGCACCAGTAGCGTGCAGCGAGAACCCTGGCGCACCACCACGGGGAAACCTTCCTGTCCCACCACCGCCTCACACGGCCGCCCTCCCGGTTAGGGCGTGCCGCTCGTCATCCTGGCAGCGCGCCCGGTGAAACCGGGGATCAGCGCGACCCTGACCCTTGCCCATCCTCACCGTGAGGCCGCCGAAGTCCGACCAAGGCCGCGAGGGACTCTGCCCCCTCCCGCATCAGGCAGCTCCCCTGCTGGCTGAATCCGCCTGCCGCAAGTTGACGGCCCTAGGGGGCGCGCCCGACCTCGTCTTACAACTGGAAGCGACCGACCTGTCCCGAGAGCGAAATCGCCAGGTCCGACAGCTGCCGGCTCGCCGCACGGGTCTGGCTGGCGCCGGTGGCGGTCTGCACCGACAGGTCCCGGATTTGCACCAGGTTGCGGTCGACTTCCCGCGCCACCTGCGCCTGCTCCTCGGCGGCGCTGGCGATCACCAGATTCCGCTCGTCGATGCCGGATACCGATTGGGCGATGGCGACCAGTGCGGCATTGGCCGACTCCGCCCGGTCACGGGTCTGCCGTGCCTGGTCGGCACTGGTCAGCAAGGCGTCCACGGTCTGGCCGGTGCCCTGCTGGATGCTGCCGATCATGCCTTCGATTTCCCGCGTGCTTTCCCCGGTGCGATGCGCGAGCGCCCGAACCTCATCGGCCACGACCGCAAAGCCACGCCCCGCATCGCCAGCGCGTGCCGCCTCGATCGCGGCGTTGAGAGCCAAGAGGTTGGTCTGGTCCGCGACCGAGCGAATGACATCCAGCACCTGGCTGATGTTGCGGGTCTGGTCTGCCAGTTCCCGTGCCCGTTCGCTCGCGCCTATGACGTTATCGGTGAGCCTCTGGATCGCGCTGAGCGTATCGCCCAGCTGCTGCTGGCCTTGGCGCGCCGTCTCGGCCACCTGGCGTGACTCGGCAGAGGTCGAAGTGGCGTTACCCGCCACCTCTTCTACCGCCTGGCTCATTTCGGTAACGGCGGTGGCGGCCATCTCGATTTCGCTGTTCTGCTGCTGGAGCATCTGGGCGCTTTGTTGAGTAACCGCCGACATTTCTTCCGCCGCCGACGCCAGCTGCGTCGCGGAATGCCCGAGGTGCCCCAGGGTGTCACGCAGGTTCGCCTGCATCTGACGCATGGCTTGCAGCAATTGGGCCGCCTCGTCGCGCCCCTGTGTGTCCAGGACCTGCGTCAGGTCGCCACTCGCGATGGTCTTGGCCGCCGCGACCGCTGCCGCGATAGGCCGAGTCATGCTGACCGTCAGCCGCCAGGCCAACAGCAGCGTAAGGCTCAAGGCCAGGGCAATGGCGATCCAGGTGACCGACTTCGCCTGGCCATAGGTGGCGCTGGAAGCATCCGCCGCGGTCTGGATGTCTTCCTGGTTGATCTTCCGCAAGGCCTCGGTGCGCTCGTTCATCTGATTGCCCTGCTGCGTCATGGCGGCTTGCACGAGGGAGCGCCCCTCATCCATCTTTCCCGCCAGTACCAAGTCGGCCACCCGGTAGGCGTTGGCCAGATAATCCCGGTAGGTATCCCGCAGTACCTCGAAGGATTGGCGTTCACGATCGGACATGCCCTGTCGCTCATAGCGACCGAAGCCCGTCGAGACCTCGCCGCTGATGGCTTCGATCTTCTTCCGCGTCGCCGCGACCGAAGCGGCCTCAGGTACGGCCAGCAGGCGCAAGACTTCGATTCGCGTACGGGCCACCTGGACCGCCAGATTGTCCGCCTCGAGGATACCGGGAACACTCCTGGTCTCTATCACCAGACTCTGCCGCCGGATCTGGGTCATTTCCAGAACGCTGAAGATGCCCAGGCCCGCGACCAGGATAGCCATAAGGCCGAAACAGAAGAGACTGCGGTGAGCGATGCTGAATAAGCGAAAAGACATAGCGAAGAACCCATGATGAGAGAGGCAAGCGAAGCGGCTGAAACCGCGATTACTTGAGCAGAACCTGTCTGGCGTGCCGCTTTCGATTGCCGGAGGCGGCCACTGACTATCGACGACAGCACGCACGAGAGGGCCGCACCGCTCCGTCAGTTCAGGCTTTAACGAACGGTCGGCAGCGGCGCTCGACGAGACGCGACGCCTGGCCCCGCACAGCTTGAGCCACGCTGATGACCAGGGCGTGTCCACCGGTTCCAGCAGGTCGCCGTGTAACTCTGCCGCGCCGCGGCCGGAGTCAAAGCGCCCTGGAGCGTGACGTTATGCCGCAGGCTGCCGAGCCGCTAAGGTTCAGGCGATCCGCCAGTCGAGCACCTTCCATCCTGCGGCCTGGGCTTGAGCCAGCAGTACCTCGTCGGGGTTGACCGCCACTGGGTGCTCGACCTTGCTCAACAGGGGCAGGTCGTTACGGGAGTCTGAGTAGAAACTGGCGCCCGCCAGGGACTCGTGCTGCTCCTGAAGCCACTGCTCGAGACGGATCACCTTACCCTCACGGTAGGTGAGCACGCCCGAGGTGCGCCCCGTATACCGACCTGCGACCACCTCCAGGTCTATCGCCAGCACCTCCTCGATACCGAGGCGGGCCGCGATGGGTTGGACCAGGAAGGCCGCCGAGGCCGAAATTACCAGCAGACGGTCGCCCGCCTGGCGGTGGGCCTCCACTGTGCTGCGGGCACCGGGATAGAAGCGCGGTGCGATGACAGTATCGAGGTAACCGTGCACCACCTCGGCCACCTCCGCGGGCGTCCGGCCAACCAGCGGTTCAAGACTGAACGACATGTAGTCTTCCATGGCCAGTTGCCCCTGGCCGTACAGGGCCATGAGCGCCTGGTCGCGGCGCGGGAAGTCCTCGGCGTCTACCCAGCCGATGCGTGCCATCCAGGCACTCCAGAGGCTGGCGCAATCGCCGTGGATGAGGGTTTCGTCGAGGTCGAACAAAGCAAGAGCCATGGGAATTTTCCAGCGTGTTGAAGAGACGCGGCCGCCAACGGCGCGCTGGCGGCCGGGAGGGACAGCTCAGCCCATTGCCGGCGCTACCGCACCTTTGGCGGCCGGACGCGGGGCCACGCCGAGCTCGAACAGATCGGCGACCCGCCGGCTTTCCGCCTCGCTGGGCTTGATGGCCAGGGCGCAACCCACGAACACCAGGGCATTGAAGATCACGCCGACGATGCCGCTGGTAAGCGAACCCAGCGCCGCGATGTCGTCCGGGTAGAGCACCGTCAGGACGATGGCGATGAGAATGCCGGTGAGCATCCCCAGGATGGCGCCCTGCTTGTTGCCCCAGCGGGTGAAGATGCCGAAGAACAGCGGCACGGCCAGCTGGATGATCCCCTGGTAGGAAATCTGGGCCAGCAGCTGCAGGCGCGAGTAGTTGAACGTCAGGTAGGCCACCACGGCGGCGGCGGCGATGAAGACGATCATTCCGCCCTTGGCCAGCGCGGTGAGCTGGCGGTCGGTCCGGGGCGTGGTCCAGGTCGCGAGATCATTGGCGAACTGCACACCGCAGACCTGCACGCAGCCGTCGACGTGACCGATGCTCGCGGCCAGGACGATGGCGATGGCCAGCGCCAACAGCCACGGCCCGCCGATATCGAACAGGGACAGGAACCAGCCCTGCTGCGGATGGGCCGCCACGTTCGGGTCCTGGCTGACCGCGGCGGCGAACAGCATGAGGATGCCGTAGAAGCCGCCCACCAGCAGGATGGTATAGACCGTGCCCTTCTTTACCGAGCGGACGCCGCTGGCGGTGTAGATGCGCTGGAAGCTCATGGGCCAGCACATGGAGCCGATCACCCCGGTGAAGATCAGGCTGAACATGTACCAGGCGCCATAGCCGGTGCCGGTGTCTCCGGGAATCAGCAGCATCTTGGCCGGTAGTTCGGCCAG
Source organism: Pseudomonas sp. GM_Psu_1 (assembly GCF_026544185.1). Taxonomy (NCBI): domain Bacteria; kingdom Pseudomonadati; phylum Pseudomonadota; class Gammaproteobacteria; order Pseudomonadales; family Pseudomonadaceae; genus Pseudomonas; species Pseudomonas sp. GM_Psu_1. Next base: position 63,123 of record NZ_JALNUX010000012.1, on the reverse strand, counting down.
GTTGGCGAAGGAGGCGTTTTCACTGCCCCCCAGCAGGAAGACGCAGAGCGCCGCGGCCAGGACGTAGGCGATCAGGCCCTGGTACATGTCGGTCATGATCAGGCCACGCATGCCCATGCTCACCGTCCAGTATTGGCGGATCAGCACCACCAGCACGCCCGCGGTCAGGCAGGCGGTGATGCCCCAGCTGCCGAAGCTGGCGAACTGGAACAGCATGGCCAGTGCCTGGATGCCCATGACCACCCAGGGGAATACCGAGATGATGCCGATGATGGAGGCCAGTCGCTTAACCGCCGGGCTGTCGAATCTCATGCCCAGCAGGTCGGGCTGGGTGGTGAGGTTGAATCTCTGGCCCCAGGTCCAGGCGCGATTGGCCATGAGGTACATGGCGGTCACGCCGAGGGTCGAATAGACCATGCCGTAGAAGCCGAGGGCCCCGCCCACCGACAACGAGAAGAACGCCGTGAAGGTCGCGCCCGGCCACCAGGAGTTGGTGTAGCACATGGCGATGTACCAGGGCCCGTAGGAACGACCGCCGACCGCGTAGTCGGCGAAGTCATGGCTCTGCTTGTTGGTGAGATAGAGCACGGCGATCATCCCGGCCAGGAACAGGCCGATGACGCCGAAGCTGATGAGCATGTCGAAGGAGCTACCGGCAGGGATCATGGCTGGGTCTCCTTGGGGATGTCGCCATTGGCGGATTCGACGAGATAGAGCGCCGCTACGCCGACGCCGAGCAGTACGGCGATGAGGATCCAGTAGAAGATCGGCAAGGGAATGCCCAGTACCACTTGAGTGCTGCCGCTCACGCTGAGATAGAACGGCGGGAAGACCGCCATCAGCAGCAGTGCGCAGAAGTACAGACCGAAACCGCAGGTTTTGAGCGAGAAAGGACGGGAGGACGTCATGATGACACCCCCTTACGGACGCCGCAGAGCAGCGCTGCGGAAGGTACACGAGGGGAAATGAGACTGTTCACGAGGGCTGGCTCCTGTGGCAGGCCGACGGTTGATCGAAAGAGGCTTCGCGAGGCAGTCGAGGGGCGCGCCTGCGCGATGAAGAGGTCATCTGCAGGGAAACGCCGGTGTTTCCTATCGTTGTCGGCCACCTTCTGCGAAGTGGCTCGGGGATCCGTCAGACCTGCCTGAGCCAGGTCTCCCAGCGAGAATCGTGGATGACGCTGCGGGCGCGGCTGTGCTTGAGCGCGCCGTATTTATAGAAGTCGAAGTCGATCTGCGAGACGGCGTGCTGCACCATGGCCCAGGTGGACCACTTGAGGTCGGCCAGCGCCTTGTTGACGTACACCCGCGCCAGCGTCTGAGGGGTCACGGCGCCGAAATAGTCTTCGAGCAAGGCCAATTCCATGTCCGGGGCGAAGAACATCTCGCCGAACCAGAGCGCCAGTTCATAGTGACGATCATTGTTGGAGGCATATTCGAAGTCCACCAGCCGCACCTCGGCCGCGGCGTTGAGCATGAAATTACCGGCCAGGGTGTCGTTCATGCAGGGCGCCAGATCGACCCCGGACGCCTCCAGTGCCTGCCGGGCACGGCGATACTGGCGGTCGAGCCAGGCATGGTCATCGGGCCATTGCCCGCCCAGCTCATGCACCTGGCGCTGGTGCTCGTCGATCATGTCGAAGGCCGTCTTGGTCTGGATCAGCAACGGCTGGTCGTTGAAGGCCTTGAGTGCACGCAGCGCCCGGTGGCGGACGTCGCGATCGAGGAAGTCACGATTGGACGAGGCGCGCCAGCCATCCATGAACTCGAAGACCTCCACGCCGTGTGCCTCGAGAAAGGCCACCACCGGGGCGCCATAACCGGTGGCCGCGGCCTTGAGGCTGGCATCGTGGGCGGTACGCCGGTCGATGAAGAGCTCCGTGCCCTGCCCCGGTACCTTGAGGAAGAACGCCGTCGGCGCCCCCTCGATCTGCACCCGCCAGTTGGTGTTGGAAATGCCGCCACTGACCGGGGCATAGTAGGCCGTGCAGCCGGCCCAGGGCTCATGAGCGAGAATCGCCTTCTCGAGCTGCCGCTCCGCCTGAGTACTCGCTTCGCCTAGTCGCTTCATCTCGCTCATCCTCGTACCTGACGGAGCCAGCTTTCGAAGCGCGACTCCTGAATCGTCATGCGGCAGCGCAACAGGGTCCACTGGCCGACCTTGGAGAACTCCAGCGGCCGCGCCGAGGCGACGCCGGCCCACAGGCCCCACAGCGTCCAGTACCAGTCATCGAGCAGACCGTAGAGGCGGCAGCGGGCGTAGTCCCCGTCGCTCGCCGTCGCACTCCAACGAGCGATACCGGCGCGCCATTGCGGCTCGAAGGGATAGAGCTCATTGAGGGTGACGGCGACGTCGTACCAGGGATCGAAGCAACCGCCCCGATCGAAATCCAGCAGCCGGAATTTGCCTGCAGCATTGACCATTACATTGCCGGCGAGGCCATCGCCGTGCAGCGGGCGCGCCTCGCCGGGATGCTGGCGCAGGGCGTGCCACGCCTGGTCGACACAGTCATCGATCCAGGCATGGTCGGCGGGCAAGGCCACTCCCTGCTGGCGGCAGAGCGTGCGGAGCTTTTCGAGATCGGCCCAGGGCGATCGCTCGAAGGCCGGTGCCGGCCCCTCCTGCACCGCTCGCTTGAGCCGCCAGAGAACCTCCAGGCTGAGCTCCGGCTGCAGTCGGTCGAGGCGTGCCCAATGCCAGTCCTCTGGCGCCAGGCGCTCGAGCAGCATGACACCCTCGTCGGCATCCGCGAGCCGCACCGCCGGCGTGACCCCGGCCGCGGCCGCGCAGCGGGTCGCCTCGACGCTCTGGGCGAAATCGATGAGTGGCCGCATGTCGTCGTACAGCACCTTGGCATAGAAGGCGCCCTGGTCACTGTGCACGTGGAAACCCGCCCACTCACAGGCCAAACGGATTGGCGAGGCCACGCCCGGGATGCCCGGTGTGATCTGCAGGGCGGTCAGGCCTGCTGCGGCCAACGCATGTTGCAAACGATCGAATTCAAGGGTGGACGTCATGGCGCAGGACCTCAGAGGTACAGCTCAGGTTGGCAACAGGTGCGATACAGCAAGGCCGTGAGAATGCGTAATCCCTGGTGCAGATCGGAGGTAGCCGAGAATTCCGCTTCGTTGTGCGACAGTCCGCCCTGGCTGGGTACGAACAACAGCGCCGCGGGATAGCGACGCCCCAGGCTGATGGCGTCGTGCCCGGCGACGGTGGCGCTATCGCCGGCGGGCACCCCCAGCGCCGCGCAGGTCAGTCGCGCCAGGTCAGCCAGTCCTTCGTGCAGGTGGCTGGGTTGGCGCAGTTGCTCGCTTTCGAGCGTGAAGGTGGTGCCGGTACGGGCGGCGATCGAATCGAGGCTGGCACGGAAGCGCTCTTCGGCCTCCACCAGCAGCGCCATGGACGGCGAACGAAACTCCACCCACAGCCGCGTCAATGCCGGCACCACGTTGGGGGAGTTGGGCTCGAGTTCCAGGCGGCCTACCGAGGTGTGCATGTCCAGGCCATGCCGCTCGGCTTCGGCCCTGACAGCCACGATCGCCTCGGCCGCCGCCAGGAGGGCATCGCGACGCACCGCCATGGGCGCCGGACCGGTGTGGTTCTGCTCGCCGTCGAAACGAACCCGCCATTTCAAGGCGGCCCAGGTGCGCCGTACCACACCAATGGCAAGACCCTGGCTTTCCAACTGAACGCCCTGCTCGACATGCATTTCCAGGTAGGCGGCGACGGGCAGGTCCAGCATCGCCTCACCGCGATAGCCGATCTGCGCGAGGGCTTCCCCCAGCGTCACCCCGGCGCCGTCGCGGCTGGCCCAGGCCTCGTCGACCGAGAGACTCCCGATGAAGGCGCTGCTGCCGATGAGACTGGGCTGAAAGCGCGCGCCCTCCTCGTTCGTCCAGTTCACCACGGCGAGATTGAAGACCGGCGCTTCACCGCGCGCCTCGAGCTGGCGAGCCACGCTGGCGATGGCGACCGCACCGGCGAGCACGCCATAGACACCATCGAAACGACCGGCCTTGGGTTGGGTATCCAGATGGGAGCCGCAGAGCACATAGGGCGCTGCAGGGTCGAAGGTCATCAGGCCAAACTGGTTACCGACGGCGTCGACCTGCACCGTGAAACCATGGGCGCGGAGCCAGGTGCTGAAAACATCGCGCATGGCGCCATCCTCTGCGGATGCGGCCAGGCGCTGCAGGCCGCCGTTGGCGGTGGCACCGATGGCCGAACTCTGCGCGAACAACGCATCGAAGGCATCGAGGTCCGCCGCGTCGGCAACGGGAAAGTCACGGGTAAACGAGCTCGACATCGGCTGACTCCAGACAGCGCACGAACTCGGCGGATGGCGGCCGGTTGCTGACCAGCGTATCCACCGCCGAGAGCGGCAGGGTGTTGATGAAGGTGCGGTGACCGAACTTGGCGTCGTCCGCCAGGATGACGCTGCGGCGACAGTTCACCGTCAGCGTGCGACGCAGATGCGCCTCGGGTTCCTCGTAGTCCATGAGCCCCAGCTCGGCATCCACCGCGCCGATCCCCATGAAGGCGATGTCGTAGTGAAAGCCCGCGGCGAACGCCAGGGTATGCGGGCCGATCAGGGCGTTATCGTTGCGGCGGATATCCCCAGGGGTCATCAGCACCTGATTGGCGCTGTGCTGTGTGAGCAGCAGGCCAATATCCAGGGAGTTGGTCACCACCCGCAGGGCTTTGAACCGGGTGAGCTGCTGCGCGAGCGCCAGGGTCGTCGTACCGGTGTCCAGGAACAGCGCCATGCCGTCCTGGACCAGTTCCGCCGCACAGGCCGCCAGACGGGTCTTGGCGCGCGTCTGGATGCGGCTACGCACCTGCAGGGGTTGCTCTTCGTTGGGCTTGGGCAGCACCGCACCGCCATGGATCCGACGCAGCTTGCCGGCCTCCTCAAGGTGCTTGAGATCACGCCGGATCGTCTCTTCCGATACCTGCATGGCTTGCGCCAGGTCTGCGGCCTTGACGCGCTGCTGCAGGTTGATGAGACGCAAGATTTCGTCAAGGCGAGGCTGGTTCAGCATGGCAGGAGTCGTCCGCAACAGAGAGAAGCGCTCAGTGTAACGGGCTGCTCCGGCTGATTTCGCGCGGCGTGCGTGCAGCCTCGCCGCGACCTTGGGCGGCGAGAACAGGCGAGGCGATAGCGGGACGGGTGAAGCCATGGAACGTTCCTTTCACGGATGGAGCGGTGAAAGGCAGGTTGGAAAGGTGGTGCAACGGGCCAGCCTCTTTAGCGGGCGAGCGCCGTGTGTATCAGGTCAACGCAGCAGGGGTGGTACTCTATGAGCCCAAGGCAGCAGGGCCTCGACGGCGGCGCAGAACTGCAGGACCGCGGCATCCGCATGCCGGGGCCCCACCACCTGCAGGCCAATGGGCAACTCGTCGGCACTCCAGGCACAGGGCAGGCTCGCCGCAGGATTTCCCGACAGGTTGAAGGGATAGGTAAAGGGGGTCCAGCGCGCCCAAGGGGTGCCGCTGCCAGCTGCCTCGAAGCCCTCCTCCGGCCCGGTCAGGTGGGCGGGAAAAGGCAAAATCGGCAAGGTCGGCAGCAGCAATAGATCGTAGGACTCGAACAACGCGTGGACTTGGTTGGCAAACATCGCTCGCTGCTGGGAAGCCGCAAGATAGTCGGCGAGATCGTACTGACGCGCCTTCTCGATCAAGGTGGCGAAGCCGGGATCGAGCTCGCCCAGTCGGCCGCCCAGGGTCTTGCCATAGGCGATGCCGCGCCCTGCTACCCAGAGCGTCTCGAAGGTCGCCAGCGGATCGCGCCAGTCCAGGGTCAGACGCTCGACCTCGAGCGGTAGTTGGCGTGCCAGGGTGTCCACTGCCGCGTCCACGCCAGCGGCCACCTCTGGATGGACGGGGGTCTCGAACAGCGTCGGACAATAGGCTACGCGCAGCGGGGATAATGGCTGATCACAGCGCGCCAGGTAGGACTCCGTCGGCGCCGGAAGCGCCTGGTGATCGAGCGCATCCGGCCCGGACAACACATCGAACAGCAAGGCGCTGTCCCGCACGGTACGGGTGATGGGCCCCGCGTGGCTGAGCGTTTCCGTCGCCGACCACGGCCAGGTAGGAATGCGGCCGAGAGAGCCTTTCAGGGCGAAGGTGCCGCAAAAGGAGCTGGGGATCCGGACCGAACCACCCCCATCCGAGCCCAGGGCCGCCGGCACCATGAACGCCGCCGTGGCGATGGCGGAGCCGGAACTCGAACCACCGCTGGTCAAACTTGTATTCCACGGCGTGCAGCCGTCGCCAAATACCCGCGAGGTGCTGGCGCCGGTCCAGCCGAATTCGGTGGTCGCCGTCTTGCCCAGCACTATCCCACCCGCCGCCTTGAGGCGCTGGATGATAGGAGCATCCTGGGTCGGTACATAGTCGAGCGCCGTGAGCGACCCCCGGGTCGTCCGCAGGCCAGCGGTGTGGAACAGGTCCTTGATGCCGAAAGGCACGCCATGCAGCGGGCCGCGGAAGCGTCCTTCACGCGCCTCGGCATCTAGCAGCTGTGCCTGGTTCAACGCATGATCAACGTAGACGTCTCCAAAAGCCCTAAGCGTTGGATTGGTGGCTTTTATGGACTTCATGCAGGCCTGCACAAGCGTGACCGACGTCAGTTGACCTTCGCGAATGCGCTGGGCGGAGCTGATTACATCGGGTAAAAATCCCTCTAAATCCAGCTTTTGCATAGAATTCCAGACCATTTCGCAGCTCAGGTGTCTAAGCGGCATTGAACAGCGAAGCGAGGTCACGGTCAAGCATAGAAAATTAGGCTTTGTGGAATATGTGGTTTTTTTGGATAGCCTCACAGGAAGGTGAGTAGGTACTGATGGAAGGATGAGAAGTAGTGCTGCTCAGCGTGAAACAGCGGCGACCAAGGCAGTACCCCAGCCTATAGCCGACGTGGCTAACCCTAGCCGTCAGCGTCCTTTGCAAGCCGAGCCCCCATGGCTTGCCGAACGACCAGTACGACGCCATTTTGTGGGAGGTCTAGCGCCATTTGGAATGAAAGGGGTGTTAAGGAGACCCGCAAGCCGCAAAGGCACTCCACAACCTGGGTGGCAGGATCGCGCGATGATGAGCTTTCTACGCAGGTCGCCTAATGCTGAGCTGTCGGTGAAACACCTTTGGCAAGACCTGCGGATCGTGAGCGACAGGGTTCCACGCTAACCGATGCAGAATTCGGCTAAGCGCCACCGGACTCATCTACATCAATGGGGAAGGTGAAGTTCGGATCGTCCTCGCTCAAATCTTCGAAGGCGGACGCCAGCAGCAAGCTGGGATCCTCCGGCAGATCAATTTCAGTCAAGGGCACAAGCTCCTCGTCACCCAGGTTGAGCGGTAACTGTTGAGCGAGATCCTTGAACATAAATTTGATCGCAACGACTCTTCTCGCCTCACGCTTCAGTTCGTAGGTGACATCCAATCTACTCTTGGTACGCAGCTCTTCCACAGCAGGATCAATCACGCGCTGGCGGAGATTGTTAAAGCGCTGGTAGGCGTCAGAAAGCCCTAAAGCGGTCCTGAGTGTCTCGATCTCGATGTATGCCCATCCGGTTTTCTTGAACTGCATGAGCATCTCAAAGAGCCGAAACGAGTGAGTAGAGTCGAGACGTGCGACCCGGCGGAGGTCGTAGCTGGTGAGCTTGGTGTGAAGTCGGGATAGGTACGGCATAACGTGGATCGTGAAGGACAGCTCCACCCTCCCCTCGCCAGCGATGTAACGCGCAGCATCGACCCAGCGCTTACGTTCCACTGCAGATCCATCGAAGGTCTTCACCTCGCGCTCAAACAGAACGTCGGCCGTCTCCTTCATCTGCTCGTAGGCATGACGAAGCTGCACACCGTATATCTCTGAATAGAGCAGTGCAGACACAGAAATCTTCTTCGGCATCCCTTTCCGAGGGTCGATTTGGCTTATCGCAGCCAAAATGAGCCTCTGCTCGTTGAGGGTAAGCCGATACGACGCTGTGATGAGCGTATTTGACTTCGTTACCCGAATCGGCCGAGGGTCAGCTTGATCAGGAACGGAGGTGGATACCTTTGACATGGAGGGACCTGGTAGGAAGCCTTAAACCCTACTAGTGCCTTCCCCTGTAGTCGATACCGGGTCAAGCGAAAAAAGAGTCAAAAGCCCGCACGGCGCGCTTTCCGCGCGACAATCAACTGCCTTGGCGATCAGGCAGAGTCGAGTTGTAGTCGTCTCGAGGAGACGCATTGGCAGGTAGTAAAACATCGTCCGAGCGGACACGCGAGTACCGTAATTTGTAGTCGGATCGATCAGAGGGAGCGTAGCGTGCTACCGAGAGGCCTGCTGAGAGGCGTTTGTACCGTGATTTGTAGTCGCAACGCCCACCTTAGAAATCCCTTTAGTGCGGCATAGCTGGTCTGACCGCTGCACTACCGTAATCCGTAGTCGCATTGCATGGCCGACACGTGTTCTAGGCTCGCAGTGATCGGTCTGAGCGGCTGGGTACCGTAATCTGTAGTCGTATCGGGTGGGCGGTGACCGTGCTCGAACCACGGAATAGGTGTCTAGCTGCGCCTATACCGCAATCTGTAGTCATTAGGAGAGGTCAGCCCTTAAACAGCCGCAATCTGTAGTCGATCGGCCGAGCAAAACGATTTTTTGCTCCCTAAGCGTCTGTTTAGTGCCGTAATTTGTAGTCGTAAGGAGGAGGGTCACTCGATCATGCGGTATGAGATACCGGAATCTGTAGTCGTTTCAGCAGGTTAGAGGACGGCCAAGCCGTAATCTGTAGTCGTTGACCGAGAAGTATTGCTGCGATGACTACCGGAATTTGTAGTCGCTAGACATGATGGACGCATTTTCTCGCCACTGGTACGAGGCGCTTGATGACGATGGCAGGTGCAACCTGCAAGCCCGCCTCGGATAGGCACGATCTCACATTTTATCGTTTAAAATCAGTAACTTAGTAAGGTTTTCCTGCGGTCTTCACATTGAACGCCTCGAGGGGGAGCGAACTTAACCCCGCGTTTTATCGCCTTCGTGCTAGCGCTGTGCATCTGGACAGCCGCAATTTGTAGCAGGTGGGACTGCTCACCGGTGGATAACAGCCGGCATCCGTAGTCGTGACTGCCGGAATCTGTAGTCGACCGACCCGGAATTCGTAGTCGCGTCAGCCGTAATGCCTAGTCGCATTACCGGATTCTGTAGTCGATACCCCCCTTGGAACCCTTTGCTGGCGCGGCTTCCAGCGTCTTAAAAACAAGAGAAAAACAAGAAATAAAGATCTAAAAAGCTCTTAAAGGGAAGGCAGCTGTGGATAAGCACGCCTCGGCATAGACGTTGATCTGTAATCGACTACAGATCACGGCTGAGGGACCGTAGCCTGCGTAGTGAAGGTCCTGTACGTCTGCGCACCTACCCTTTCCACCGGATGGCAGCCCAACGAAATATTCGTCGACAGCAGGTCCAGGGGATCCAACCGGCTTCGCAAACCATCGAGACCTTGTTAAGACCCTCGTCAAATACCTAACGCTGTGATCCTGATGGGAATACACCGAAAACGGGCCGTACTAGCGCCATGCGCCCGATTCTAGAGTCGACGTCGCCCCACACACAAAACAGCAAGCTTCCTAGATGGCACGTGATCACCTTCTGCTCAGAAGGGCACCGATCGCCAAATTCATTGATGTCCAAGGCATACAGCCTAAGCACCGGATATTGACCCTAACGCACTAAGGTTCCTCACTGATCGAGGTCTCGGCAGCTTTGCACCTACCAAAAAACGCTGGTACGACCAGGTTGGCTAACTTAGGTGCGCAACCATGGAGGTTTAGCAAGTTTCGAGCAGCTCTGGGCGATCAGTACCTGATGAGTGCTTCAAGCAGCTAACCAGCCACGATGCACAGTCGCCCCGCCCTCGCCTGCCACGAATACCAGCTCCCCATTAGGGTTTAAGGGGTTTGATGATCTGGTGCCGCAGGAGCGCGCGGAACGCTGGCAACGAATCCCAATACAGCTATCAGCAGCAGTCCTGGGAGGCTTTGAGGATGGGATCCTAGGTGCGGCGCGCTGGCAAGCGAGCTAATGACAACAACACCAGCTTAAAGCTAGCCAGCACTAGACACACCGGTCGGTGAATTACGTTGTAAGCAGCTATCAGCCTAACGCGGCCAACAAGCTTGAGACGTTCACCGCTGTGACTGAAGGTGTAGGCGCTGAGGATATGCATCAAGTTGCGCTGACCTACTTCATGATATCTGGCAGAAGCGTTGAGATATCGCATGCCAGACATCGCTTTCAGGCAACGTGCGGTCTATCGCCCGTATTTCTCGCACCAAAGATCGAAAGCTTCGATGAAGATGTCCTGGCCTGTCAGCCCTAGGTCGATACGCGCCAACTGGAGTTTCCTGTATCGGTCAGCGTCGCACTTCACGCTGAGCGTCCTGTTTTGTCCAGCTTTCGCTGCTGGCGCAGGCTCCTCGGTCGTATGCTGTGTAGCGACCGGGTTGCTTTGAGTAACACTAGGTACTGACGGTGCTGCAGATGTGACAGGCTCCGCCGCTTTGGAGGTGTTGAGCATTGAGCCGAGATCTCGAGGAGTGCGAGCCATTGGGTCCTACCTTCTATGCAAATTCTTAGACATGCATGCGAGTGCTTAAGTGCTTGAGCAAGCACTTAAGCACGTGCTTGCTGGGATTCTAACTCTTCCAAAACGTAGTCGCACAGCTTTCTGATGTCCCGCGCTGCCGAGCAGCTTGGTCGAAGCTCCTGCGGTACCCTACCGTCAATACCGGCTTCGACCATGATGGTACGGCGCGGCATCGGTGGGCAAAGCTTGCCGTGCTGAGACAGAGCCACCATCACGTCTTTAGTAATGTTCGTGTTGAGCGTCACTTCGTTCAGAAGGAACACAAAGGGCTTGTTCTCATCCTTCACCAACGTCAGCGTCTGCCTTACTGCACGCAAATCGTGTGGGCCTGCTTTAACCGGAATGATCACGAGGTCAGCGAATTTTACAGTCGCAGTGATAACGTCGTTAGACTCGGGGGGTGTGTCGATGAGGACGTAGTTGTACCCCTCCCCTTCCAGCACGTTGAGTGCCGCCCCTAAGCTCTCGTATGGGACGTTTGACATTTGCGGCTCTTCAATTTCACGCTCTTGCCACCATTCGGTAAGGCTGCCTTGCGGATCCGTATCTATCAGCATTACCCGATTTCCACGGCGAGCCAGCTCCACTCCCAGGACTTCCGTCGTAGTGGTCTTACCAACACCGCCTTTCCTCGACGCAATCACCACTGTTTTCACTAGAGATCTCCTTAAGTACGCGCTCGCCCGCTTATGTGCGTGTTTGCTCATTTGCTTACGTACGTGCTTACGCGAGCGTTCATGCAAGCAATTCGTGCGAGTATACGTTTGCATGCTCGCACGCTCAAGCGTACGCGTGCGTAGGTAAGCACTCATGTGCTTGAATGCGTAAATGCTTGCATGTGTCCTATGATTTCCAGGTGGTTGCTTGGGCCGCTTAGAAATAATCAAGTCTGAGGCCCGAGTATCGACACCCTCTACGTGCGTAACCAAGCATTTGCTTATATAAGCATTCGCGTCACAAACGGTAGTTTTGCGTTGAAGTCGGAGATAGTTAACCGGTGTAAGCAGATAGATGTAAGCCATAACGGGTATCGCTAGGCCGCCCGTTAGTAACGGTTCATGCACCGAAATCAATGCGGCGACTCTTTCGTCGTTCCCGTAGAGACCGGTGGCCAACAAGCTTGCCGGAATGGCGACCCCCACACATGCTTGGGTGCTTGGGTGCTTGGGTGCTTATGCGAGCACGGATATCTACGGTGCGCTCTTAGCGGCGACCTGATCACTCATTAAACAAATTGGAATAGCCGCTCACTTAAGGGCTTAAGCGCTTAGGTGCTTAGGTGCTTGCTTAAGTGTGTGCGCATTTGCGCATTCCGCACCTGTTAGCACATGGGAGCCCTGTATTTGCTGGGAAGCCAGGCTCCCGGCAAGAACTGATCTGCATAGGCGAGGGGCGTCGCTCAGCTCCTACCGTTTTGAAAGTGAGCCCATGCTTCCGCGAGTAAGCGCATAAATACGTAAGTGCGTAAGCACTTACGTGCGTACCAGATTGCGCAGGGGGTAATGCTGAGGGCGTTTGGAAGCTCCCGCGTTCCTATTTTGAACGTGAGCTAAAAAGGGTTGCCGGCAGCTGTGAGTCATCTCGCTGCTCAGACTGCTACGAGAAAACGCCCAAGCCGCGCAGCGCAGCATGCTTCGTATGGGCGAGCTTGCCGGCCTTCAGCAGGGTTTTCTGCCGAGACACCCACGAACCCAGCCGCAGCCCGTCGGCAGTTACATGCTTCACCGGTACCGAGGCGCCGGCATTGGCAGCCAGGTAGTCTTGGAGCGCTGCATAGTGCTGTTGCCAAGCAGCTTCAGCAGGATCGAACGAAAACCCAGCGGCCAACAGACGGCCGTGGTCCGGATCGTCCGGTTTTTCCTTCAGCCGCGTACGCTGATTCGAACACCATCTGCCGAGCTTGTAACCATCGCCAGTCACGTAGGCGATCGGCACATCGCAGTGGCCATGCGCGGCTTTAAACTGCTCCAGGTGCTGCAGGCCCTGATCGAAGGCCGCACCGAACATCTCCCACACAAAACCCAGCTGGTTCAGGAGCTCAATGCGCTGCTGGTCCATTTGGCCGTCGCGGTAGCGCGCGCGCTGATTCCCCACCCAGGTACCGAGCGCTGTCCCATCAGGCAGCACGAAGTCTAGCGGCACATTCACATGGCCTTGCCGTGCGCCAAATTCCTTCAGCGCGGTATAGGCGGCTTCCCAGCGGGCATCTAGCACGCCAGCGTGGAAGTCGAAGCCTAGGGCGGCCAGCCGATCACGCCTGGACAGGTCGATCTGACGGCTGCGTTGGTTCCGGCACCAGTCGGCCAGATCCGTACCGTCTACCAGCACCTGGCGCTGAGCAACGCGCAGGTGGCCATGCTCCTCCTTGAACGCCACCAGCGCCTGATACCGTTTCTCCCAGGCGTCGTCGGAGGGGCTCACGATGAAGCCCAGGGCCTCAAGCAGCTGCTTCTTCCGCGGCGCCAGCCGGCCGAGGCGATAGGCCTTGCGCTGCTCGCTGCACCAGTGGCCCAGGGCGAGCCCGTCTGCGGTGACGACGTCGACGGCGGGGGAGGGCGATCCAGTGTCAGCCAGATAGCTGCGCAAGGCTTCGTACCCTCGCTCCCAGGCATGCTCTCGCGGATCGAACTCGAAACCGATGGCCTCCAGCTGCTCGGCACGGTTAGGCGCAAGCCGGCCTAGCCGGTGGAGCGCGCGCTGGCGTGAGCACCAGGCGCCCAGGGTGTGCCCACCCGGTGTGCGATAGCTGCGCGCGACCCGGGCGTGGCCGCGGTCAGTCACGAACGCGCGCAGGAGCCCGTAAAAGTGCGGCCAGCTGCCGGCGATCCGCCCAACGAGCTCAGTGGAAAGCACAGCCTTGAGGCTGGCGGCCCAGGCGCCGGCGTCGGGACGGCCAGCAGGCGCGATGACGTGCAGCTTGTCGAACCAGCCGGGGGAGGCAGGCTGTCCGGTTTCGCCCTGGTCCACTGCGGCGCGCTGCACCTCGTTGAGCATGGCGTCGTCCTGCTCGGCGAGCGCCGCCAGGGTCCGCCAGACCGTGGACATGTCGCTGCGCGCCACGGCCTGGATGAGGGACTCGCCGGAGCTCTGCTTCAGGCGCAAGGGTATCAGGACAAAGCCGTAGCGCTTGCCCGGCGCCTTGCGCACGGCACGGCCAAGCGCCTGGACGATGTCCACGTGGCTTTCCCGCCGGTGCATGAAGGCGACTAGATCGGTATCCGGCACGTCCACCCCTTCAGCCAGGCAGCGTGCGCAAGACAGCGCTGCGCGCGGAGCCCGGCCGTACTGGTGCAGCAACCGCGTGCGCTGCCACGAGGGGAAAGAGCCATCGATGTGGCGAGCCCAGAACTCGCCCTCGCCGACGGCTTCCCGCAGCGCGGCGGCAAAGCGCTTCGACTGCGAGATCCGCGAGTAGAAGGCGAAGGCCTTTCGGGCGCCGACGTCGGTCATCGCCCGCAGCAGCTCCTGGGCATGCACCGCGTAGCGGCGCTCCTCGTCGTCCAGCGCTTCGGCGAGCTGCTCGTCGTCCGCTTCCTCCACGGAGATGATGACGCGGAAATCGCAGATGATCCCCGCGGCGACAGCGGCGGAGTAGCTGAGCTCGTAGGCGACGGGACCGAAGACGGCCTAGTCCGTCATGGAGTAGGTGGGCCCGGTCCCGGCCGGACCTTCCTCCTCGGCGATGGCCAACGGCGTCGCGGTGAGGAAAAGGCGTTTGTCGATGCGCAGGGTAGGGTGATCGTTCAGCGCGAAGCTGTTCCGCCGGCCGGCGGCGCCGGCTGTCTTGTGCGCCTCGTCGAGGATCCCCAGCTCAAAGGCAAAGCCGGGCGGCAGGCCCAGGGCGAGGGTAGGAGCACTGGCGTAGGTGCACAGCACGATCAGGTCTCGACTCAGGGTACCGACCTTTAGCGCGATCTCCTCAGGGGAGGTGGTGACCGCCACCGGTAGATCCTCGAGCACCTCGTGCTCATCGTCGAGCGTGGCCACACTCTCGTCGCTGCAGACGCACAGTACGCGCTCCAGATCCAACTCGGCGTTGCTGACCCAGGCCTGCAGCGTCTGGCTGACCAGCGCGAGCGAGGGTAGGAAGATGACGATGCTGCGGGCATCGAGCGCCGCGGCGACACCCTGCGCAAGCCGAGTCTTGCCGGTTCCGCACGCCATATGCACCTGTAGCCGGGCGCGCCGCTTGAATCCGTCCAGGATGCGGGCACGGGCTTCGAGCTGGTGGGGGGCGAGGAGGCTGGAAGAAAACTGCATCGGTAGTGGGCGGCGGTGACGTAGTAGGGGAGGGGGGGATTATCGCACCGATTCGGCTGGTGCTTCAGGTGCGCGCCGGCGCATAGGGATAGTCCGGCGCTGACGGGCGCTGGCATAGCGGGCAGGGGTCACTCCATGCTGCGCCGCCAGGTCCTCATCTGACCAGGTACCCAGCAGGCCGGTGATTTCCCTGAGCGGCGTCTTGTTCGAAAGCACCTGCTCGCCGCGGCGGATCGCCTGGATCGGCGCCAAGCATAGCCAGCGCGGGTGGCAAGAAATATGGTGGATAACAACGGTAGCAGTGCCTGCAGCTCGGTTTCCCGATCTAGGGCGCCACGGAGCGCCCCTATGCAGCGGTCCCGACGCGATTTGCTGACCATCGCCGTGTCCAGCAGAATCCCAGCAGAACGCATCAATCAAGCTCAAGCTGTTGCTTACGCTGGTGAAGAACGCAAGCTATCTGGACCTGCAGGGCTGCGCCGACTGATCGGGCCGAGAAGCCGTGGTAGGCCTCCGAGGAGCTTGTGGTCCACTTCCTGCGCCAGCTTAGCACTTGGATGTAAGTGGAAAAGTTCGCTGAAATCTAGATAGCCGACAAGGCCGCGCGCACTCAGCAGCGGCGCTGACACCATAGCGGTAGAGCGCTGTGTCAGCTTTATTGCCGATTCGGGAAGCCTTGAGATAAATTTTTCCAGGACCTTTTTGCCATTTGCAACGACCTCGATACTATGGCGCTGGTATCCTTAGCAGACCGCCTCAGGGCGAGGAGGCGTGCGGCTTGACTCAAGTGTACGGCTAGCAGCAGGACCTACTCAGCTCATTAAGCAGCACCCCATCAGAAGCCTCATCAGATTTGTCTCCGGGGCTTTCTTGGATCTGGCCATTGGAGATGACCATGGATCGATCCGAGAGAAGGCATCACGCGCAACGCGTGAAGGCCAAGTTCTACCGAAAGCAGAGTGCCCATGAGGCGTGGACGAATGACGCCAGGATGGCAGGTATATTTGCCAATCACGGTAAGGTCTGTTCTTGCTTCATGTGCGGCAACCCTCGCCGCTACTTCCACATGCTGACCATGCAAGAGCGGCGTGCTGATGCCCCAGGGTGGCAGCTATGAGTCGAAGCCGAAGAAAGACGCCCATCGTTGGCATGACGACCTGCGAAAGCGAGAAGGCTGACAAGGCCACATGGCATCGCAAGTTCCGGCATGCAGCGAGGATGGATATCGAAGGCAGTCAGTTCATCAGCTTCCGCCAGTACGGCAGTACCTGGTGCATGGGGAAGGACGGCAAGCAGTACCTGACTGACGCGAGTACTCGATTCCCCGAGTACCTCCGGAAATAATCGTTGCCTGGTCCAGGCCGGTCTAGGCCTTACTGTCACGCTCGCTGACTTTTCCGTGACCACCAGCAGCTTGGTCACTAAGGCGCTGACATAGCACCACAGCGATGTTTCCCATCGAGCAGATGTCTAGTATCGACAGAGCCGAGCCCTCGTAGCCCGCGGATTTGCCGGTAATAGCGTTACGAACCATGAGAACCCGGTCATCTGGGTCCCTAAGGCTCCGCCTTAGAGTCACCTCAAAATTGGATGGGAAAAACGCCTGGACATAGGCGTGCAGGCTCACCCGTTCCACTTCGTCGCGCATAGCTCCGTCCCTTCTCAGTTGAGGGCGCAGTCTCCATGCAAGAGGTACGCTTCGATCAAGCGCAAGCGGTGGAAATTGAGCATATCTTTTCAGACGTCCAGCAGGTCCGGTGCGATGCCCAAAGCTGCCGCGATGTTCTCGCGGGTAGCTTTACGCGGCTTCGCGGTCCGTTCCTGCTGCGCGTACGCGGACTGGCTGATACCGATGCGCGCGGTGACCTCGACTTGGAAAGATCCCGGTGCTTGCGCGAGGCCCCGACCGCGCTTCCAAGCCGCGGCGTACGGAGGATCCGTTTGGAACTTAGGTGAAAATGACCTCCCGCCCAGGGCGATTCGATAGCGGTTGTTGAGCATAGGCAAAAGCCTCCAAGCCGAAGTGGCAGCTATCTCCTCATCGCGACCCAAGAGCGAGCGCTGTTTGCCGGCGCTGCTGAAGGAGACATCACTGTCAGTACAACACGGCAACTGATTAGGCAAACGCCGGATTGAGCACACCCCGAGTGTGAACCCCGTAGATCTGGCCGGCGGTCGGCATTCGCGCTAGTCCCGGTACTGAAGACCCACGGCAGATCGGCAGTTGCGATGCTCCAGGCTGCCAGCCTTATACGGCCAGCAGGCGCGGTCCTTCATGCTCGGTGTCTGGTGCACCACCGTGACCTTTGTCGGCTGCGGGGGCGACTCTTCTGGCGCCAGGGTTCAAGGGGCTTCGCTGAAGCTCACCACGTTATCGGCGCCGCGTGGCGTGAAGTTCCGGTCGTTGAAGACGGTCTGCTTGCCGATCGCCGCTGCCGGCGGATGGTTGTTCGAGGGTGAGATCGCCGCGGCTGCCGCATTTTCTTCCACGGGTGAAGGCGTGGCGCGGCGGACCGTGCCGCGGACGGTATCGGCCGGCTCTGGGGCAGGATGAGCTGCAGTCGCGGCGCGAAGGGCGGGGTGGTCAGTACCTACGGATGCCGATGGACCTGGCAGCGCCCGGCTGGCCAGCTCCAGGGCAGCGAATGTCGCGAGGCCGCCGACGGCAAGGCACACGATTAAAGCGACCGGCCGCGCCCTACGCGGCTTCTGCACCAGCCAGTCAGGCGCATCATCAGGCTCAGCACTCATTGCCATGTTCAAAAGTCCTTTTTCCTTTGCATCCAGGGCGGCCCTGGCGGTGTCACTTTGCGGTGCCTGACCTACTGGTGCCAGGATAAACGCAGCTGGCGCCCAGACCTGGCCATCCTTCGATGTGCGGTCCCCGACAAGCGATAAGGTGCCCGGTGTTTGCGTTTTCCAGAAGGCCGCTAGCCTAGGAGGCGATTCCATCAGTATTGAGCGAGCGCAAGATGAACAGGCACCCCAAAGTCCTACAGGAACTGTATGCGGAGCGGGAGCGTGCGGTTGCCGCCTTGGGCGACGGAGAGCAGATTGCCGCCGCAGATCTCGAGGGACTGGATTACTTGGGCCGGTTCCGGGTGGCCGACGAGCACTGGCACCTGTGTGACGCGTCTGCACGGAGCGCGCTGCTCGGTGACACCCATCATTTCGTTGCTTCCTGCGCACGCCTACAGGAGTCGAACTGATGGATAACACCACACGGATCGCATTCCTCACCGAGTTACGAGACCTCCTACAGCGATACGACGCGGAAATCTCCGTCGACTATGACGCCTGTAGCGATTTCCATGGAGTCACCGGTGAAGCCATGAGTGTCAGCATGGGTAAAGCTGACCGGTTTCACGATCACCCAACTTTCACGCTGGGGGAGGGATGGGGGATAGAACCCGAGGGCTTGTCCCGACTGTTGGAATCCTCCGAGTGAGCATGATCCTGGAGCTGTGGCCGGGCCCTACGTGGCTTCTGCACGAGCCAGTCGAAAGGCCTTTTTTCTTCCAGTCCAGGGTTGCGGCATATCCCGTGCGCAGCGCAGTCATGCTTCGGCAGCATATTGCGTCGGCGCCAGCCCCACGTAGCGGGAAAAGGCAGTACTGAACGTACTGGCGGAGGCATATCCTACCCGCTCCGCCACCTCCCCGATGCTGGCTGCCTTTCGTCGCAGCAGATCCTTGGCCAGCGACATGCGCCAGGCCAGCAGGTACTCCATGGGCGATATGCCCATCACCCGGCTGAAGCGTTCAAAGAATGTCGAGCGTGATAGCGCGGCGATCTTCGCCAGGTCCGCCACTGTCCAGGGTTTTGCAGGGTGCTCATGTAGCTCGCGTATGGCGCCGGAGAGGCGTGGGTCACTCAGACCGCGCAGCAGGCCCGGTGAGGCGGCGGTGCCTTGGGACGAGCGCAGCGCCTCGATCAGTAGCACCTCCAGCAAACGGGTTATCACCATCTCCCGCCCCGGCCGTTCGTGGTGCGACTCATCACGAACCAGGGCTACCAACGTTCGCAACCGCTCTTCGCCCTGGACATGAATAGATCGCGGTAGCAGCGAGACCAGCAGTTCGGCATCCGGCGAACCGAACAGGAAATAGCCGCCCATCATTCGCAATTCCGATGGGCCGGTGGGAGTGCCGAAGCGCTTTTCGCCCGGGGCCATGGGGATCGTGATACCCGAGGTGTGCTCCACACTGGACATGGTGAAGCCACGGCTGGCCGGGATCAGCACAAAATCGCCAGCCTTCAACGTCATGGGCTCGTGACCATCGAACTCGGCGTAGCAGCCGCCCTCGAGTACGGCGCAGAAGAAGGCATGCCCACCGGCGGGCTGGCGCACCGTCCATTGCCCTGCACCGGTGACCAGCTTGGTATGGGCGCCGCCGGGCTGCAGCAAGGCAACGACTTGGGCGAGTGGATCCATCAGTTTTCGGACTCTGACAAATGTTTTAGCGACTTCCTATTGTGTAAAGTCCAGGCGTCGACGCCTATCGTAGCCCTTCCGCTATTCAATGGAGCGTCACCCCCATGAAAACCATTCTGATCACTGGTTGTTCGTCTGGCTTTGGTCTGGAGACCGCAAAGCACTTTCTCGATCGCGGCTGGAAGGTCATCGCCACCATGCGTACCCCTAACCAGGAGGTCTTGCCCCGCAGCGAACATTTGCGCGTGCTGCCGCTGAATGTCACCAAGCAGCAAAGCATCGAAGCGCTGGTCGAAGCCGCCGGGCCGATCGACGTGCTGGTCAACAACGCCGGGATCGGCTTCGCCGGTGCCGTCGAGGCCATGTCGATGGATTCCATCCGGGAAATATTCGAGACCAACACCTTCGGTTTGATAGCGCTGACGCAGGCCTTCCTGCCGCAATTTCGCCAGCGCCAGTCGGGAGTGGTGGTGAACGTCACTTCCACCGTCACCCTCAAGGCACTGCCCTTGTTGGCGGTATACACAGCGTCAAAGGCGGCGGTGAATGCCTTCAGCGCCTCGCTAGCCCTGGAGCTCGAGCCTTTCAATGTCCAGGTACGGGTAGTACTGCCAGGCCGTAGCCCGACGACGCGCTTCGGAGAGAACGCCAAAGCGCGGATGCCCAGGGACTTTCCGGCGGAGTATCGGGATTTCGCCGCGCCTATCTTCAAAGCCATGCGCGAGGATACCTCGGCGGTGACCTATGCCGAGGATGTCGCCGAAGGCGTATGGCGCGCGGCAACCGACCCGACCTGCCCGTCGATGCTTCCGGCCGGGGAGGATGCCGTAGAGTGGGCCCGTGCGGCGGCCGTAGCCTGAGGAATCTGGCGCGCAGTGCGGCCTAGGCTTCGAGCGGAGACCGCCTGTAGCAGCAGGCCAGGGAAGGCCACCCTACAGCAAGTTGCATTTTTCAAATGCTCGATAGCGTGGAACGGATCTCCCACAACTTTCGAGGCATTTGGAACATGGCTACCCAGAAACACTTCGACGCCGCGGCCGAGCGGCTGCTCGGCAAAACGGCCTACCAGGGCCTGCTGGCATCCGGTTATTCGCGCGCGGACTTCTGCCGCGAAATCGCGCAGCTGGCGTTCATCGGTCACCTACCCGACTCGCCAAGCACACAGGACGATCTCGTGCTGATCCGCCAGGTCGCTGAGCGGCTGTGGAAAGGCGCCGGCGTTACTGGGCTGGATGAGTAGGAGGCCTGGCAATGGACGACATCAAGAAAGCGGAGAGAAGGCGCTTCGAAGCGGCCACCCAGCAGGCAGACTGGAACGCTGTCGTGCAGGGCAACCCCACCAACACGGTGCCGGTCTGGATCTACTCGGTGAATCCGGAGCACGGCGCCCGGTTGGTCACACAGCTCTCGGTCGAGGGCTACCGCGCCGCATGCCAGCGCGGCGGGCTACCGCTGCCCAAGGGCGTCCAGGCGTGGGACGTGCTGCAATACGCCCTGACCAACTACGAGGCGGCGAAGGATCACGCGGCGCGCCTGGCGCTGCACGAAGAGCTCGCGGGCGCCCTGCTAGCCTACGCCAGCCACACCAAGACCTGGGGCATGCTTCCCCCGGTAGGCCAGGTGCAGGGCATCCACGTGGTGATCGGCGACTGGAACACCCGCAAGGCCGGCCGCGTGTTCAAGCCTGCAGCGGTCGTGGGGGGTGAGCTGCTCAGCCGTCTAGACGTCGCCGCTCTCCTCGAACAGCTGATCGCGGCTCATACCGCGAAGCATTCGGCAGAAGGCCCCATCCGGGCGCGCTAGTCACCAACTACCGGCAGATGGCTTCGCACGGCACCCCGTCGTGGTCGCCATCGATCCGGCCGTTGCCACAGTGCTGCAGCTGATACTTCGCCTCCGCACAGCTCGCCATCTGCCTGCAGGCCTTCAGCGGTGTGCAGCTGAAGGATCCCGCGGCGCTGGCGCCCTCCGATTCGCCAAATTGAGAGAAGGATGTCGGTCGCTTCGGCGGTACTGCCGCCGGCGGCTCGCCCTCTCCAGCTTGCGCGTTTTGACGCTGATCACGCGCGGCGTGGCGCCACTCCCACGGTGGTACTTGCTCCGCCTCAGGCCACGCTTTTGCGCCTTGGCCTGCGCTTTGAGGTCCAGCAGCGACCGATCCTTCAGGTATTGGCGATAGACCCACGCGGCGACCTGGCGCACCTGCTCGGCATTCACATCTGTATTGTCCTGGTACGCGGGCGCCACCCGGCGGCCGCACAAGATGGTTGGTACGGCACCCTACGTCATCTGATCGCCGCGAGATGGGCTGGACCTGCCAGACCCAACCTGTGGCCCGAACGCCGACTGCATCACACCTAGTCGGGGCTTCATCCCACTTCACAACTTTTAACACCCGCACGGCGGGGGCCTGCCTAGCATGGATTGCGCCGATGCCCATCCCGACCTCGCTCGGATCAGGCAGTCGTTCGGTTACGCAAGCGACACTTTACGTCGCCCACCATGACCTCGTTTCTGGAGCTAAACCATGAGCAATACGCCCCCGGTAAGCAGCGGCGGTACCGACGCCGCTATCGACAAGATGTCCGCGGTGTTCGACATGGCCATCGAGAAATCCGCCAAGATCACCGAACTCACTACTGCCAAGAAGGCTGAGCTCGACGCGACCAAGCAACGGCCGCAGAACTAGCCGTCTGCGCGAGTGGCGCTGCGCGCCGCTTGCGCCTCCAATTCCCGGCGTTTGCGCGACTGCCGTCCGCGAGCGCCTGATCTTCGGATTGCCTGGCCAGCCGCCGGTGTAGTGGGAGTCCTCCGATCATGACCGCCGCCGCCATCGAATTGCCCACCACGCTCGTCGATGCCCTCCAGCTTGTTGTGCTGGAAGGTCGGCACCGGGGTGTCCAGTTGCCGCTATCCCGCGCCCGCTACCGGGTCGGCGCGGAGCCGGGCGCCGACGTCGTCCTGCTCGACGAGGGGGTAGTCGAAGGCCATCTGGAGCTGGACCTCACCACTCGCGATGTCGAGATACGGGCCCGGCGCGGCGCCGTGCAACTGCTGCAGGGCGGTGCCGGTCTCACGCTCCAGGCGGGGCAGGGCTGCCGCTTGGCACTGCCGGTGGAACTGACCCTTGGCGCCGCACGCCTGGTGCTGAGGGGCCCGGTCGCGCCGGCTGGAGCGTCCGTCAGCCTGCCCTGGCAGTGGGGCGCCGCCGCGATACTGATGGGCGTCTGTCTGACCACCTACGCCATGTGGCCAGCAGTGAACGCACCGACGTCCCAGGCGGCGCCCACCGCTGCGCTACCGGCCCTGGCCACGCCAACGCCGGACCCGCAGGCGCTCATGCAGCCCCTTCTGGACGCCAGGCAGCTCGGTACGATTCGCCTGGGGTGGCAGGATGATCGCCTGATCGCCAGCGGGGTCATCACGCCCGCCCAACAGGCGGCCTGGATCGCGGTCCAGCGGCGCTTCGACGAGGTGAGCGGAGGCCGCTACCCCTGGCACGACGCCGTGCGCGTGGAGGCCCTGTCGACGCCGCCCGCCTTGGCGGTGCGAGCGGTCTGGTTCGGACCTGCGCCCTATGTCGTCGTCGATCAGGGCAAGCGCCTCTTGGAAGGTGCGGCCCTCGGCGATGGCTGGACCCTGGCGCGAATCGCCGACCGGCAACTGGTGCTGGCGCAGGGTGAGCGCCGAGTGCTGCTGGATGTCCCGCGCCTGGAGGCGCGTCGATGAGGGTCGGCAACGAGCCGCTGCCCAGGCTCGTCGAGCCACGCGCCGCTGCCCACCACCCCCTGGCGACGCCGGCTGCCCAACCGGCGCGAGCCCAGCCGACCCCACCGCCAGCGGCCAGCCTCGACCGTCCGGGCGGCTCCTCCCAGCACGCCAGCGTGTTTGCCGAGGCGCCCCGGTTGCTTCGGGATCTCCTGGAGCGACGCCTGCCCGCCCTCGGCCTCGATCCCATCACTCTGGAGCAGGCGCAACAGCTGCTGCAGGACGAGCTGCGAACCCTGGAGTGGCTGGCGGACCAACGTCATCCCCTGGAGAGCGAACATGAATGATGATGCCCTGACGACGCGCTTGCTCCAGCGGCTGGCGGAACTCTACCGCGAGGCGGGCGATGCCGAGCGTTCGCTGGCCTTGCTGCTACTAGCCGACCGGCTCGCCCCGGCGCAGGCCGAGCTACGCCTGGCATTGGCCGCGGCTTTTTTTGCCAGCGGCCAGGCGACGCGCGCCCTGGCGGCGCTGGACCAGCTGGCGGGTCAGGCGGCCGACCGGCCCGAGGTGCTTCTTCTTTCCAGCCAGGCGCTCTGGGCGCTTGGTCGGCGTGACGAAGCCCGCCAGCGCCTGCAACCCTGGCTTGCCCGGGTTCGCCAGGAGGCCATCCATGCTTGAGCGGCTGAGCGGGTTCGCCCAGGTCGCCGCGCGGCGCACCGACATCATCATTGCCCTGTTCATGATCATGGCGGTGGTCATGCTGGTGGTACCCCTGCCCACGGCGCTGATAGACGTGCTGATCGCCATCAACATCGCCTTCAGCCTGCTGATCCTGGTAGTGGCCTTCTACCTCACCAATCCGGTGGAGCTTTCGGCGCTGCCGCCGCTGATCCTGCTCAGTACGCTGTTCCGCCTGGCCCTGGCCATCAGCACCACGCGTCTGATCCTGGTCCAGGGCAACGCCGGCCATATCGTCAAGGCCTTCGGTGAATTCGTCATCGCCGGGGAGGTGGTGATCGGCCTGGTCATCTTCCTAATCATCACCACGGCCCAGTTCGTGGTGATTACCAAGGGCTCCGAGCGGGTCGCCGAGGTCGCGGCGCGCTTCTCCCTGGATGCGATGCCGGGCAAGCAGATGAGCATCGACAACGACCTGCGCAGCGGCGACATCGATGCCCAGGAGGCGCGCCGCCGCCGGGCCGACCTGCAGCGTGAGAGCCAGCTGTTCGGCGCGATGGACGGGGCGATGAAGTTCGTCAAGGGCGATGCCATCGCTGGCCTGGTCATCCTCGCCGTCAACCTGCTGGGCGGCCTTCTGATCGGGATGCTGGAGCGGGGCCTGAGCCTTGCGGAAGCGGCCCACCTGTATACCCTGCTAAGT
This sequence comes from Pseudomonas sp. GM_Psu_1, assembly GCF_026544185.1. NCBI lineage: Bacteria > Pseudomonadati > Pseudomonadota > Gammaproteobacteria > Pseudomonadales > Pseudomonadaceae > Pseudomonas > Pseudomonas sp. GM_Psu_1. The sequence continues at coordinate 38,696 of NZ_JALNUX010000012.1, read as the reverse complement.
GTCGGCGACGGCCTGATCGCCCAGCTTCCAGCCTTGTTGATCTCGGTGGCGGCCGGGGTCGTGGTGACTCGCGTACGCAACGAGGCGGCCACTACCAGCCTGGGCGGCGAGATCTTCCAGCAGCTGGGTGCCAGTCGCTCTGCGCTCCTGCTCACGGCGGCCGTCACGCTCGCGCTGGCGGCGGTACCTGGCTTCCCCAGCCTGGTGTTCTTGGTGCTGGCGGCGATCCTGGGCGCCTGCGGCTATGCCGCGGGTCGGCGCGCGCGCGCCGTTGCACCAAGCGTGCCCGCCGCGGCTGTGGAGGTAGAGGATCCTGCCCTTGTCGACGTGGAGGAGCCGGCGGCAGCGGAAGACCTACAGGGGCGGCTACGGCTGCGCCTCGCCGGCGGTCTGGACGCGGCCATGGATCGCGCGGCGCTCCGTCAGCGCCTGGAGGCGGCGCGGTTTAGTGTTCAGGAGCAATTGGGCCTGGCCTTGCCGCGCTGTGGTCTGGTCCGGGATCCGGCGGCGGTCGACGCCTATGGCTTCGAGCTGGACGAAGTACCGCTGGACGGCCGCGCCTGGCCGAGCGGCGTCCTGCTGGTGCGGGGCGACGCGGAACGCCTCGCGCTGTTCGAGATTCCCGCCGAGGCGGCGGGGGAGGCCGGAACCTTCTGGGTCGCTGCCGAGCACGGCTCCTTGCTCGACGCAGCCGAGCTGGCCCATTGGTCCCTGCCGGACTGGCTCGCCGAGGGCCTGCGCCGACTCTATCAGGAGCAGGCCGCCGAGTTTCTCGGGCTGCAGGAGACCCAGGCGCTGGTGGCGGCCATGGAGCAGGACTATGGCGAATTGGTGCGCGAGGCGCTGCGTTGCGTACCCTTGCCGCGCCTGGCCGAAACGCTGCGGCTGCTCGTCGCCGAGGGCGTTTCGCTGCGGAATCTGCGTGGCGTGCTGGAAGGGGTGGTCAAGAGCGGTGCCGGTACCGAGACGCCCTTGCTGGTGGAACGACTCCGGCGGACCCAAGCCCGCCAGATCAGCCATCGGCATGCCGATCCCGAGCGCCTGATCAGTGCCCTGGTCCTGGCTCCGGCGCTGGAAGAGCGGCTCCTGGCGGCGGTTCGCCGTGGCCCGGGCGAGCAGATCCCGAGCGAACTGGCGGACGTGCTGGTGGAGGCGCTGGCGTCCTGTTGTCGCGAGGCGAACCGCCCGCCCCTGCTGGTGGTGCATCCCGGCTTGCGCCCAGCCGTGCGGCGGCTGGCCCGCCAGCGACTGCGTGGCTTGCGCGCGGTGCTGTCGTTCGCCGAGATCGCCGACGACTATCGCCTGCATGCCGCTCGGGTGGTAGCGGGTGGCGAGCTGCAGGAGCCGCGCCGGGCGCGTGCCCTGGCGGGAGCGAGCCCCGTATGAAGCGGATGACGAGGGCACTCTGGCTGGGTATGGCGCTGCTGGGTTTGACTCTGGGCTATCACGCTGGCGCAGAGGCGGCTGGCCTGCCGCGCCAACTGGCGCTGGAGGCGGGCCAGGGTCGCCTGCTGCATTTCAAGGCTCCGGTGGATACGGTACTGGTAGCCGACCCTGAGATCGCCGATCTGCAGGTAGTCTCGGCCGGGGTCATCTATGTGTTTGGCAAGCGTCCCGGTAGTACTACCCTTTCCGCGGTCAACGCGTCGGGCGACACCCTGGCCGACATCGCGCTGGAAGTGTCCGCCAATGCGGCCGGGGTGGCCCAGGCTCTGCGCCAGGCTCACCCTGGCAGCGACGTGCAGGTCCGGGGTGCGGGCAATCGCCTGGCGGCGCGGGGACGCACCGCGGACGTCGGTGAAGCCCTGGAGCTAGATGCCCTGCTCGACGAGCGGGAACAGACCTGGAAGGGCAGCGTCAACACGGTGCGCTACGCGGGATCGCCTCAGGTCAACATTCGCGTGCGCTTCGCCGAGGTGTCGCGCAGTGAACTGCTGCGCTACGGCGTGAGTTGGAATGCGCTGTTCAATAACGGCACCTTTTCCTTCGGCTTCTTGACCGGGGGCGCGTTGCCCGCCCAGGCGGCCAGCGGCGCCTCCAACCTGATCAGCGCCGGCCTGACCTCGGGCAACGTCAATATCGATTCGCTCCTCGAAGCCCTACAGAGCAAGGGAGTGTTGGAAATCCTGGCGGAACCGAACATCACCGCCGTCAGCGGCGAGACCGCCAGTTTCCTCGCCGGTGGCGAGGTCCCGGTCCCGGTGCCGGTGAACCGCGACTTGGTGGGTATCGAATACAAGTCCTATGGGGTGTCGCTGCTGTTCAAGCCGACGCTGCTGCCGGATGAGCGCATTGCCCTGCAGGTGCGTCCTGAGGTGAGCGACCTGTTGAGCGAGACAGCGGTCAGCGTGGGCGGTATCAGTGTGCCTTCGTTCCGCGTACGCCGCGCGGATACCCGGGTCGAGGTGGGCAGTGGCCAGACCTTCGCCATCGCCGGGCTGTTCCAGCGCAACAACACCCAGGATCTGGAGAAGGTGCCGGGGCTGGGTGACCTACCGGTATTGGGCAACCTCTTTCGCTCCAAGCGCTTCCAGCGCAACGAGACCGAGCTGGTGATCCTGATCACCCCTTACCTAGTCGAGCCGGTGCGCAATCCCGAGCGTCTGCGCACACCGCTGGATCCGCCGCAGCGCCTGTCCAGCGGCCAGGCCGCCGGGCAACCCTTCGGGTTCTACGTCCGATGAGCAGGCGTCTGGCTAGCATTATCCTGCCGCTGGGACTGGCGCTGGTGGCTGGCTGTGCCACGTCGCTGGAGACGCCACCGCTGCCCCACGGCTACCGGCCGGTGCTCACCGCCAACGGTGAGACCTTACTGCTACCGCGACGCTGCGCGGCCTGGGATACCAGCGAGCCGCCAGCGGCCTTGCCGCCGGGCTGCACCTCGGCGCTGAACCTGCTGGAGATGGTGGAGCGCCAGGACGATCTGCGGGTCGGTCGCGCTACCGGTCCGGCCTTCGCCGCGCCGGTAGGGCGTGCGGCCCACCGGTATCTGCAAGGAGACGAATTGCAGCAGCGGCAGCGCGAGCGTGACCAGGATGCCCAGGCCACGACCCGGGGGCAGCCATGAGTCGGAACTCAGGGTTGCAGAAGACCCAGCGCCGTGATCCGCTCCTGGAGACTGGGCAGCCCCGCGATGCGCTGTGCCTGGTGCAGCAGCTGCGTTCGCTGCGCGGCATCCCGGGCGCCCAGGGGGACCTGCTCGGCGCGGGTCTCCTGGCCGGCCAGGACCAGCACCATCAGGGCATTGCGCTGCTGGCGGGGCAGGGCATCTGCCTGTTGCCCGAGATCGCCGAGGGTCTGCAGCGCCTTGCTGGGGTCATCGGCGACGGCGTAGGCCAGGGCCAGGTTACCGCGGATATCGGCATTGCCGGGTTCGCGGGCGAGCGCCTTGCCCAGGGCGGCCTGGCCTCCCGTGGCGTCGCCGGCGAACAGCCGGGCGAGGCCCAGCCGGCTCCAGCTGCTGCCGTCGTCCAAGGCCTGCGCCGCATGCTCCAGCAGGGGCACGGCAAGTGCTGCCTGACCCTCGCGCAGATACAGGGTGCCCTGGCCGAGCTGGCTGCGCGCATCGTCCGGCGCCAGGCTCAGGGCCTGACGATAGGCCGCCGCGGCGCCCGAAAGGTCATCGCCGGCCAGGCGAATGTCGCCGAGGCGGCGCCAGAGATCGGCATTCGCCCCGGGCAGCTGACTGGCCCGCTGATAGAGCGCCGCTGCCGTGGCGTTGTCGCCGCGCTGGGCGACGTCATCGGCCAACTGGGTAAGACGAGTCTGTTCATCATCCCGCGGGGTGTGGCTGCAGGCCGCGAGCAGCAAGGGCAGAGCGAGAGCGAGAGCGAGAGCGAAAGCGCGACGACTGGGCACCGGACAGCCTCTTGGCGGTGGACGAGGAGCGCCAGTGTAGCCGTAGCGTGCCCGTCGTGGGACAGGCGCGGGCGTCGAATCACGGTGCCAGGCGCCTGGCTGCCAGCCTGCCTCGTCCTGCTCCTGGCCTTGCCGGCTCAGGCGCGGGTCGAGCCGGCCTGGTGGCCGCAACCCTACCCCTACGTAGTGGTGGACCAGCCGCTGCAGGAGGTGCTGGAGGCGTTCGGCCGCAACCTCGGCCTACCGCTAGACGTGGATGCGACCGTCGAAGGCCAGGCCCCGGCGCGGCTGGAGGCGGCGACCGCCGGGGAATTCCTCGAAGCGCTGGCCCGGAGCGCGCGGCTCGCCTGGTTCTATGACGGCAACACGCTGCACGTGACGCCGGCCGCGCGTAATCAGCAACAGCGTATCGCCACCGGCGGCCTGGCGGTGGCGCAGGTGCAGGAGCGCCTGGATGCCTATGGCGTCTCCGGTAATCCCCTGGCCTTGCGGGCATTGCCCGGGGCTAGCGGCCTCCTCGCTTCCGGCTCGCCGGCCTTCGTCGAATGGCTCCGGCAGCGGCTGGAGACCCCGCCCGCCATCCCCACCCGGGCGCCGTCCCAGGGTGGCGTGCGGGTATTCCGTGGCGCGGCGCGGGAAGAAACCGTCCCGGTCCGCGCCGCTTCGTCCCCCTGAACCAGGAGTTTCCCATGTCCGTTACCCCCGTAGGTGCCAGCGACGTTCCGGTCGACACCACCCAGCGTTTCGAGGCCGCCGTCGACTCGGCCAAGAGCCAGACCTCCGACGCCCAGTTGCAGGATGAGCTGATCAGCAACGCCGTGAGCATCGGCGGGCAGTTCATCATCATGCCCAGGGCGCAGGAGATCTTCCAGGAAGCCATGTCCTCGGACGATGAAGAGTAGGAGGTCAGCATGAGCCTGCCTGCGGTGGCCGCCCCGGCGGTCGCTCCGGCGCCCGCGATGGCGCCGGAAACCCTGCACGCCCAGAACCTGTTCGAGCAGCTGGCGCAACGGGCGGCGGCCGCACCCTCGCCCGATGCCCAGCTCGGCGAGCGTCTGCTGCAGCGCCTGGATGGCTTTCTCGACCGCTCCCATGCCTTCGCGAGCCAGGCCAACGCGGGTGAGCAGGTACCGGCGGCCGCGCCCCAGGCGTCGCCACGGCAGCAGCCTGCGGCTGACGTCGGTCAATTGGTGGGCAACCTGAGCCGCCTCTTCGACTACGCCATCGAGACCCAGATGGTGGTACGCGGCGCGACCCAGGTGTCGGGTTCGGCCAACACCCTAATGCGAGGGCAATGACGCATGAGTACCGCCTGGTTGCGTAGATGTCTGCTGTTGCTCTGCCTGGCGCTGCATGGCTGCGGCGGTACCACGCTTTACACCGATCTCAGTGAGCGGGAAGCCAATACGATGGCCGCCGCGCTGCTGCGCGCCGGTATCGCCGTCGAGCGGCAGGCCCAGGATGACGGCAAGGTCACCCTGAGGGTCGACGAAGCCCGCTTGGCCGAGGCGGTCCATATCCTGAACGAGGCGGGGCTGCCCGAGTCGCGCTTCGATAACCTCGGGCAGGTGTTCAAGAACAATGGCCTGGTGTCCTCGCCGATGCAGGAGCGGGCGCAGATGATCTATGCCTTGAGCCAGGAATTGGCTCACAGCATCTCCGAGATCGACGGTATCCGCTCGGCGCGGGTTCACGTGGTGCTGCCGGACAACGACCTGCTCAAACGAGTGATTTCGCCGTCGTCGGCTTCGGTACTGGTGCGCTATGGCAAGGGCACCGACATCGGCCTGCTGTTGCCGCAGATCAAGACGCTGGTGGCGCGAGGGATCGCTGGTCTGACCTACGAGAACGTCTCAGTGACGGCCATCGAGGCCGTGGAGCCGCAGCCGAGTAAGGCGCCGGTCATCCAACAGTTTCTTGGGCTGCAATTGACGGCGTCCAGCCTGCCGTGGGCGCGAACCCTGGCCAGCAGTGTACTGCTACTGGTGCTCGGTCTCGCGGCGGCCCTGGCATGGAGCCTGGGGCGACGCCGGTCGCGATCCGCAGCACCGGTCGTCTACAGCCTGGAGCCCCGCGAATGACCCCTGCACCGGCAGCGACCTTTGATCCGCTGGAGCTGTTCGACGATGCCTTCCTCGCCGCCTGTTTTCCTGGCGCGCTGGCCATGGCAGAGGCGGGCGTGCTGCGTCAGGCGCGTTGGTGCACCGAGGCGGCAGCGGTCATCGCCGAGAGTCATGACCTGCCGGCCTGGGCAGGCGGCCCGCTGGCGAGTGGCGATATCGCCTTGCTCCGCAGCGGCGCCACGGGACTGCAGCGGGTATCCCTGCGCTGCGGTGCGGTACGCCAGGCGAGCGTGCTCAACGCCGAGATTCGCGGCGAGTATCGCCGGCTGTTCGAGGCCGAGCTGGGCGCCGACGCCTTGGGCTGCGCGCGGCGCCATCCGGCGCCCCCGGACGCGCGGCCACCGCTGCCCGCCACCCGGGTTATCGAGGCGGTGCGGACGGAGGGAGCCGCCTGTCTTGACGCCTGGCTCGCCAGCCTCCCGCCGCCGGCCCTGGCTTGGGTGCGGCTCGGGTTGGCGCTCCCCGTGGCCGGCGCTCAGGACGGTGATGCCGAGCTGTTCCGCCGATTGGCCGAGGAGGGTGGTGATGTCTGACTTACCCCGGCAACCCACGGCGCGGGTGATCCGCGCTGCCGAAGCCGACGCCTGGCGCGATGGCTTCGCGCTGCTGGAGGCGGCACGCCTGATGCTGGCCGAGCAGCAGGCGATCACCGAGGCCGCACGCGCCCTAGCCTATGAGGAGGGCTTGGCGGAAGGTCGCCGCGCTGCCGAGCGCGAGGCGGTCGGTCAACTGGCTGAGCTGAAAAGCCGCGTACAGGCGTACCTAGCTGGCCTCGAACCAGCCCTGGCGGACCTGGCCGTGGGCACCGCGCAGCAGGTGGTGGCGGACTGGCCCTTCGCCGACCGGCTGCGTGGCGCGACGCGGCGGGCCTTGACCGCCTTTCACGACGAGCAGGAGCTGGTGCTCTACCTGGCTGGCGAGAGCTTCACCCCCGCCATCGCCGAGGCGCTCGCCGATCTACCGCTGCGGCTGCAGGTCGACGACGAGCTGGCGGCGGGTCGTGCGCGCCTGTGCAGTCCGGCGGCCTGCGTCGAGGTCACCCTGGACGTCCAGTGGGCGGCCTTGCGCCAGGCCTTGCGACCCGCGGAGGCCGGCGATGACCGATGAACTCCAGGCCATCCTGCCACGGCTGTCCCAACGGCTGCACCAGGCCCAGCCGCGGCCGCTGCTCGGACGGCTGCTCGGGGTGCGGGGCCTGGTGATCCAGGCCAGCCTGCCCGGCGCCCGGGTCGGTGACCAATGCGAATTGCTCGATCCCCACCGCGCAGCGCCGTTGCCGGCCGAGGTGGTGGGGCTGGACGGCGCCCAGGCGCTGCTGGCGCCCGCGGGCAGTCTCGAGGGGCTGTCGCGGCACACGGCGGTCCGCCGAACCGGTCGGGCCCAGGAGGTCGCGGTGGGCGAAGCGTTGCTCGGGCGGGTGGTGGACGCCTTCGGCGCGCCCCTCGACGGTGGCCCTGCCGTCGCCGCCACGGCGCTCAGTCGCTGGCCGTTGCGCGCCGCGCCGCCGGCGCCCTTTGCCCGGGAGCCACTGGAGCGCCCCCTAAGCCTCGGCGTGCGGGCGATAGATGGCCTGCTGAGCGTCGCCCAGGGCCAGCGGCTCGGGATCTTCGGCGAGCCCGGGGTGGGCAAGTCGTCGCTGCTGGGCAGCGTGATGCGGCACTGCCAAGCCGAGGTGCTGGTGATCGGCCTGATCGGTGAGCGCGGGCGCGAGGTTCGGGACTTCATCGAAGGCCAGCTGGATGCCACCAGTCGGGCCCGGACGATCGCCGTGGTGGCCACCGCCGAGCGGCCGGCTGCGGAACGGGTCCGTGCCGCCCTGATGGCTACCGCCCAGGCGGAATACCATCGCGCCCAGGGCCGCCACGTCCTGCTGCTGATCGACAGCCTGACCCGCTTCGCCCGGGCTCAGCGCGAGCTGGGGCTGGCGGCTGGCGAGCCGCCCACCCGGCGCGGCTATCCGCCGTCCTGTTTCGCTAGCCTGCCGGCCTTGCTGGAGCGCGCCGGTGCTACCGCGTCTGGCAGCGTAACCGCGCTGTACAGCGTGCTGACCGAGGGCGAGGCCGATCTCGATCCGATTGCCGAGGAAGTACGCTCCCTGCTCGATGGCCACCTAGTCCTCAGCGCCACCCTCGCGCAACGCAATCACTTCCCCGCCATCGACATCCTGCGCAGTCGTAGCCGCCTCATGGAACGGGTGGTAACGCCACAGCAGAGCGCCCAGGCCAGTCGGATCCGGGCGCTGCTGGCGCGCCATGCCGACCTGGAGCTGGTGCTCGCCACCGGCGACTACAGCCCCGGTAGCGACGCCCTGAGCGATGAGGCCATCGCCCGGCGTGCGGCGATCGAGACCTTTCTGCAACAGCGCGCCGAGGAGCCGAGCACGCCGGCGGCTACCTGGCGGCACTTGGCGCAGGTGCTGGCATGAAGTCCGGTCTTGCTGATCTGCACCGGCTGCGTGGTTTACGAGAGCGCCGGGCCCTGGCGGGCAGGGCGGCTCAGGTCGAGCGCGTGCGCCTGGCCGAGCAGGCGTTGCACCAGGCGCGAAGCGCCGAGGATGCCCAGGCCGAGGCCGGACGGGCGGCGCGGGCGGCCTTTCTCGCCACCCTGGCGCAGGAAGGCGCAGGGCAGGCCCAAGGCGCTCGCGAACGCCATCGGCAGGCAGAGCATCGCCGAACGGCCGAAACCCTGGCCGCCCGCTGCGCAGCCCTGGAAGCGCAGCTGGCGCAGGAACGCCAACAGGAACACCACCTGCGGCAGGAGCTGCTGCGCCAGCAACGCCGGCTGGACGCTCTGCGCGAGCCCTTAGCCGCGGCGCAGCAGGCGGAGCTGCAGCGCCGGGAGGAGCGGATGAACGAGGCTGTGGAGATATCGCGATGCCCCTGACCGAGCTGGCCCTGCCCGAATGGCCACCCGCGTGCGACTGGCGGCTGCACAATCGGCTGCACCGGCCCGGCCGCCTAGCGGTGGGCGACGTCGTGTTGCAATGGCCTTGGGCCGAGCCACCGGCTGCTGCCCGGCTGCTGTGCCTGAACGTGGCTATTGCCGGAGAGGGCGCTTGGATCCGCCTGCCGGAGGCGTGGGTAGCGGCGCGGCTGGGCCCCGTCGACCTGGCGGCGACCCTGGCCTTGCCCGCGCGAGCGCGGACGCTCCTGCTGAACCTGCGCCTGGCGCCCTGGCTGGACGCCCTCGGCGCGGCCCTCGAACGGCCGGTCGCCCTGGTGACGGCGCCGCAAGAGCCACCCGCCTATCGCCTGGCGCTGGGGATCCTGGTCGGGGAGCAGGTCACCGTCGCCGACTGCGCCTTCGGTGCCGAGGCCGCTGCCTGCCTGAGGCGCTACCTGGAGCGTCTGCCCGCGTCCAGTACGCCGGCTTTCGCCGGTGTGCCGCTCCAGGCCCGGGTCGAGGCGGGTCGCCAGTGGCTGACCGTCGCTGAGTGCCGTGCCTTGCAGCCCGGTGACGTGGTGCTGCTGGAGACGCCAGCGCCTGACAGCGCCCGTCTGGTGATCGGTGACCGGCTCGGCGCGCGGGTACGCCAGAGCGACGACGGCTGGCTGCTTAGCGAACCCCTTGGATCCCTTGACCTTGCGAGAACACCGCCCATGCTCGACTCCGAACTCGACGCGACCCTGGATGAGCTGCCCCTGGAACTGATCTGCCAGGTCGGCCAGCTGCGGCTGACGCTGGCCGACCTGCGCGGCCTCGGCGAGGGCAGCGTGCTGCCGCTGAACGCCAATCCGCCCGGCCAGGTGGAGCTGCTGCTCAATGGACGGCGTTTGGCCCTGGGCGAACTGATCAGGCTCGGCGACGGCCTGGGCGTGCGACTGCTGCGGGTGGAGCGCGCATGACTGGCTACCAGCCCAATCTGGTCGAGATCATCCTGGTCGTCGCCACCATCGGGCTAATACCCCTGGCGGTGGTGACCCTAACCGGCTTCCTTAAGATCTCCGTGGTGCTGTTCCTGATCCGTAACGCCCTCGGCGTTCAGCAGACGCCCCCCAACCTGGTGCTCTACGGCCTGGCGCTAATCCTCTCGGTCTATGTCACCACCCCGCTGATGACGCAACTCTATGGCGCGGTGGCCGACCGGCCGCTGGAGCTGGAGCGGGTGGAGCAGCTCAAGGAGCTGGGAGCCACCCTGCGCACCCCCCTGCAGGAGCACCTGGGTCGCTTCGCTAATCCAGGCGAGCGGCAATTCTTCCTGCAGGCCACCGAAGCGGTCTGGCCTGAGGCCGCCCGCCAGGATCTCAAGGAAGACGATCTGGTGATCCTGGTGCCGGCCTTCGTCAGCTCCGAGCTGACCCGCGCCTTCGAGATCGGCTTTCTGCTCTACTTGCCCTTCCTGGTCATCGATCTGCTGGTGGCCAACGTGCTAATGGCCATGGGGATGATGATGGTGTCGCCGACGCTGATATCCATCCCGCTAAAGATCTTCCTGTTCGTGGCCCTGAGTGGCTGGTCGCGACTGATGCACGGCCTCATCCTCAGCTATGGGAGCTGATCCATGAACCAGGCGCTGTTCCAGGGCCTCATGCAGCACGCCTTGCTCACGGTCCTGCTGTTGTCGGCACCGGCGCTGCTGGTGGCCATCGTCATCGGCCTCGGGGTGGGGTTGCTGCAGGCACTGACCCAGGTGCAGGACCAGACCCTGCCGCAAGGCGTCAAGCTAGTGGCCGTGCTGCTGGTGGTCATCTTCCTCGGTCCGCTGCTGGCGGGGCAGGTCATGGGCCTGGCGGACGAGGTGCTGAACAACTTCCCGGCCTGGACGCGCTAGATGGATTTCGCCCTGGCGCCCGATGTGCTGGAGCAGGTCGTCCCGCTGCTGCAGGGCGTGGCACTGGCTGCGAGTCGCGCCACCGGCCTGGTGCTGGTGACGCCGGCCTTCAACCGGCTCGGCCTGACCGGGCTGTTACGCACCAGCGTTGCCGTGGTAATCGCGGTCCCCATGATGCTGCCGGTGCAGCAGGGCCTCGCCGCGCTGGCCGACTACTCGGGCTGGCTGATCATGGGGCTGCTGGTGAAGGAGCTGCTGATCGGCGTCACCGTCGGCCTGCTGTTCGGCATTCCGTTCTGGGCGGCGGAGGTAGCCGGCGAGCTGGTCGACCTGCAGCGGGGTTCGACCATGGCGCAGCTGGTGGACCCGGCGCAGTCCGGGGAGACCGGGATCTCCTCGACGCTGCTGTCGGTCGCCTTGATCACCCTGTTCTTCCTGTCCGGGGGCTTCATGCTCATGGTCGGTGGCTACTACGACAGCTACCGATTCTGGCCGGCCACCGCCTTCACCCCGGTGGTGGTGGCGCCGGCCCTGGAAGGCTTGCTCGCGGTGCTCGACCAGGTCATGCGGACCGGATTGCTGATGGTGGCGCCGCTGGTGATCGCCTTGCTGATCGCCGACCTGATGCTGGCCTTTCTCGCGCGCATGGCGCCCAACATGCACATCTTCGACCTGTCGCTGGCGGTTAAGAACCTGATCTTCGCGGTCATCATGGTGCTGTACTGCGTCTATTTGGTCCCGCTCATGCTGGACCAGCTGGCGGAATTCCGCGGCACCGTGGAGCTGCTCAAGACCCTGGCCGGCGCGGAGGGCTGAGGGGTGGCGGATACCTCGGAAGAGAAGTCCCAGCCCGCCTCGGACCGCAAGCTGCGCGAAGGGCGCCGCAAGGGCCAGACCGCGCGCAGCCAGGACATGGTCTCCGCCGTGGTGCTGCTCAGCGCCAGCCTCGCGCTGCTGATGCTGGTCCCGCGCTTCGTCGGTCGGCTGCGGGCCTTCTTCGAGCAGGTCGCCGACCTCTATGTGCAGCCCTTCGCTGAGGTGGCGCCGCGCCTGCTGGGTGATGCCCAGCGCCTGATCCTCCAGGGTTGCCTGCCGCTGTTCGCCCTGGTGGTGGTCACCGTGATCCTCACCAACTGGCTCATCACCCGGGGACCGGTGTTCTCCCTGGAGCCGCTCAAGCCGCAATTTTCCCGCATCAATCCGGTCGAGGGCCTAAAGCGCCTGTTCGCCCTGCGCAACCTCGTTGAGTTTCTCAAGGGCCTGGTCAAGGTCGGGGTGCTGTCGCTGGCCTTCTATGTCGTCGGCCGGCTGGGCCTGCAGGCGCTGCTGGAGTCGTCGCGGTGCGGCCTCGGCTGCGTCGACGCCACCTTCATCGCCGTCCTCAAGCCGCTGGCCATCACCCTGATCATCGTCTACCTGGCGCTGGGCTTGGCGGACATCCTGCTGCAACGCTGGCTGTTCCGCCGTGACCAGCGCATGACCCGCAGCGAACAGAAGCGCGAGCGCAAGGACCTCGAAGGCGATCCAGCGATCCGCCAGGAGCGCCAGCGCCTGCGGCGCGAGACCCAGACCCTTACCAGTCGCCGCACCGGGCTGGTGGCGGCCACCCTGGTGCTAGAAGGCGCCGGTGGTGAAGTGGTCGGCCTGCGCTATCGCCGGGGCGAGACACCGGTGCCCGTGGTGGTCTGCTCCGCGCAGGGCGAGGGTGCCCAGGCACTGCGCCAGCAGGCGCGGGCGGCGGCGCTGCCAATCGCCGCGGTGGGCGACCTGGCGGCGCGCATCACCCGCCGCAGCGTGCCGGGCGAGCCCATTCCCGAGGCGACCTTCCAAGAAGTGGCCGACCTGCTGGTACAGGCAGGCTTGATCTAGAAGCGCCACGAATACCGTCACAAATCGGCAATTTCACAACATTTCGCAGCCATTTAACCCTGAGCGCCAGAGCCGCTTCCTAGACTGGAGGAGGCCACCCTGTCCCCACCGTCGCCTTGAAGGATTCCCGAAATGTCGACCTCACCCGTCTCCAGCAAGACCGATCGTCCCGCCGCGCCAACCCCCGACGCCCCCAGTACCAAGCATGGGGTGTTCCTGCGTGCCCTGAAGAACAGCGGCACCACCCCGCCACGGGCGGCCGGACCGGGTGACAAGGCGCCGGCGCTGAGCGATTACGCGAGCATCGGCAAGCCCGGGGCTCAGGGCGCCGATACGGTCGTCTATGTCACCGCCGACGGTGAGCGGGTACTGGTGGCCCGTTCCACTAATCCCGACCTCTACGAGCAGGTACTGGCCGATGCCAAGGCGCTGCCCACCGTGCAGGCGCGGCTGGCGGAGGGCTATACCCTGGCCGGTGCCGATGGGCAGGCACCGGCTGCGCTGGCCGGCTATGCCGGGGTTCCCGAGCGCCTGAGCGATCGCCTGCTGGCCTACAGCACCCCCGAGGGCAAGGTGCTGGTGGACGTCGCGCGCAGCCCCGAACTCGCCAAGCAGGTCAAGGCTGATCTCGAGACCCTCGCCGCGCTCGACGGCAGCGTGGCCCAGGGCTATGAGCGCGCGGGGAGCGAGCGGGCCCCGGAAGCCGCAGACAACTACCTGAACATCGGGCCGCCGGATGAAACCGGCCCCGGGGTGATCCGCTACGAAACCCAGGACGGGCACAAGGTGGTGATCGCCGAGCGCGAGAACCCGGAGGCCTACGCCGCGGCGAAGAAGGCCTACCAGGCACTCGCCGAGGTCAACCAGCGCCAGGCGGAAGGCTATCGCGCCGCCGCAGCGGACGAGGCGCCGCCGCCCTACGTCGGTACCGACATCGAGGCCCCGGGCAAGGGTGGCACCCTCAGCTACCGGCATGGCGACGACAAGGTGGTGGTGGACCCCCATACCAATCCCGCGCTCTACGCCTACCTCGAGGGCATGCGGACCATCGAGGCGGACCCGGGACGCTCCAGCGCCGTCCAGGGCGCCCTCGACGGCGGTGCTAGCCTCGCCGGCCTGGACGCCAAGGCGCCCAAGCTCAACGATTACCAGGAATTCCACTGGCAGGTGGGCGAAGAGGGCAACGTCCTCAGCTACCAGACCCACGATGGCCAGAACGTGGTGGTCTCCCGCGATCTCACCCCGGAACTGTTCGAACAGGTCAAGGCCGACAAGCTGCGCTGGGACAAGATCCACGCCAGCGAGAACGAGGGCTACAAGCTGGCCGGTCCCCATGACTTCATGAAGGGCGATTCCTGGACGATCGGCCCCCCGGACGAACTCACCGACGGCCTGATCCGCTATGAGACGCCCGACCAGGGCAAGGTGATCGTCTCGCGGGACCTGAGTCCCCAGCTCTACCAGGAAGTCCTGGATCGCTGGGACACCATGAGCACCAAGCCGGTGGACGATACCCGGGCCAATTATGAGCTCAAGCCGGAGAGCGAACTGGACATCCTCGCCATGGGAACCGGCCAGCACGGCGACGGCGACAACGCCCCTGAACTCAACGTCCAGGAGCTGGCCACCAAGGACCTGATCGATGGCTACAAGAAGGGCGTGGAGGACGGCAGCATCGGCAAGGACGATCCGCGCGCCCAGCTGGTCCGCGCGCTGGAGGCCCAGGCGGCGTACCAGAACGGCCGCGGGGTGACCGGCTACGAGGAGGCGACGCGCCCCTTCAACACCACCTGGCGCGAGTCCGACGACAAGCAGACCCAGCTCACCTCGGCGGACATGCATGATTTCATCGACGGACCCAAATTGCAGGAGCGCCTCACGGCGCTGTTCGACGACCCGACCATCCAGAAGGACTACGCCGACAAACTCACTGGCGCGCTCGAACGTATCCCCGACAAGGACAAGATCAAGCAGAACCTGATCGATACGCTCAACAGCGACGCCTACACCCGCTACCTCGATGATCTCAAGGGGCAGGGGCGGCAGAACGAAGCCAGCCAGGACGTCAACCGAATGCTGGCGGCGCTCAACGTGCTCGACCCCGAGGAGGGCAAGAAGGCGGCCCAGCGGCTGCAGGTCAATGCCCTGACCAGCGATCTCAACGAGCTGGTGGACGATCCCAGCAAGATCGAGCAGTCGGTGAAGAACAAGGCCGCCGGCGATCTCTTCACCCTGATCAAGAGCATCCTCAGTTCCTCGGCCGGCATCAGCCGGCAGACCTACAACTCCATCGACGGCTTCATCAAGGAATTCGCCGGTGACGCCAAGCTCACCGAGGTGACCAAGGCCATCGAGGAGCTGCAGACCAAGTTCAAGAACGGCGAGATGGTCACCGCCGACGACATTAGCAAGGCGGTACAGAAGCCCTATGTCCCCCTGGAAGACCGCGGCAAGATCGCCGGTTTCCTCGGGACACTCAACAATGCGGGCATCCTGGGTTCCTTCTCCGGCGCCCTGAGCTTGGTGTCGGGTATCTATACCCTGACCAAGGGCGGTGAGGCGCTGGCCAGCGATCCGCTGGCGCGTCTCGGGGTCGCCCGCGACTTCATTAACTTCCTCAGCATGGGGCCGCAGTTCGCCAAGCTGTTCGACCAGGGGCTGTCGGTACTGGGCAAGAATGGCGTGGCCGATGCGCTGGGCGTCAGTAAGACGCTCAAGGAAAACCTCGGCGCTTCCTGGATTCCGACCTGGGACAAGCCGCCCCAGATTTCCTCAGTACCCCTCTATGTCCCGGAGCTGCCTGAGGTGACCACCGGGGTGGCGGACGAACTGCGCCGGGACGGCAACGCGATCGCCGATCGTGTGCTCAGCGAGGCGACACCGCCAGCGGCGCCCGCCGTGCCGGCTACCGGCAGTGGCAGTGGTGCGGCCGTCGGCAACGATGCCAAGGGCATCCAGGGGCTGATGGACGACCTCGCCAACAGCTCGAAGATTCCACCGGTGAAGAGTTCCACCGGGACCCGGATCGCCGGTTCCGCCCTTAAGACCCTGGGCGCGCTGAGCGACGGTGTCGGCGGCGTGGCGGACATCGTCCTGGGCGCCTTCTCGCTCAAGTCCAGCGTGGCGAGCAACGACAAGGCTGGCATCGCCATGGGCTCGTTGCAGGTGGTCAGCGGGACCATGGGGATGGCTGCCGGTGGCATCGGCATCGCCGGGCTGTTCGGCAGCGTCGGCGCGGCGTCGGCGCTCACCGGCCCGCTGTTCCTGGGAGCACTGATCCTCGGCGGCATTGCCGCCATCGCCGGTATCTTCATCAACCACAACAAGAAGCAGAAGGTCACCGACGGCGAGGGCGACTGGTACAAGGAGTTGGCCAAGGACGGTCTGATGCAGGCGGACTGGGCGGAGAAGCTGGAGTACGCCCGCTACGAGATCCACCACTACGGTGGCCGCGATACGCCGGACGACGACAGTCTGTTCCGCTACCAGTCCAGTGAATTCGAGCATTTCAAGGACACGCCGCAGAAGGGCGGCAGCTCCAGCAATCGCCTGGATGGCACGCTGCACAAGGACTACGTCTCGCCCGAAGAAGCGGCGGCCAAGGCCAAGGCCGAAGAGGAGCAGGATAAGCAGCCGGAGCGTCCGACCCGCGGGGGTGGCGGCGCCGGTGCGCGGCTGGTCTAGGACGACGTGCGCTACCGGGCCCGCGAGGCGGGCCCGGGGCGCAGGGTTGGGCTGCTCAGGATAGCGGCCAGGCCTCGAACCGGTAGGAAGTCGGGCCGGTGTTGGCATAGCCGGTCAGAATGCGTGAGCGTAGCGCGATGCCGGTGACCGGCGCCGCCACGCTCAGGGGCTCATCCAGCCGTTGCCGGACCTGGCGCAGGACGAAGGCGCGGACGGTGCTATCCAGCAGATAGCGATGGATGCCATTGACGTTGTCGGCGATCAGCCAGGATTTTTCGATCAGGCTCTCGATGCACAGCAGCAGGTCGCCGCCGAGGCTATCGACGTGGGGCAAGCTGGTGGTCAGCGCCTCCAGCGGCAGGGGACTGCCATGCAGGGCCAGCTGGTTCAGGATCGCCCGCTCCTGGTCGCCCAAGCGATCATAGGTCCAGTCCAGCGCCGCCTGCAGGGAGCGATGGCGGCAGATGGCGGTCCGCCGTCCGCGCATGTCTAGGCGGAAATCCGTCTCCAGCAGGGTGAGCAGCCGCTCCAGGCCGAAGCTGGGCACCCGGGCCGCGGCCAGTTCTAGCGCCAGGGGGTTGCCATGCAGACGCGCACAGAGGTCGCGTACCAGCGCCAGGTTGTGTTCGTCTAGCTGGAAGCTGGCATCGACGGCGCGCACCCGTCGCTCGAACAGCGCCAGGGCAGGGTAGTCGGCCCAGCACAGGCGCTCCGGCGTGGCCTGCTCGGGAAACCCCAGGGGCGGAATCCGCTCGATGACTTCACCCAGGGCGCCGAGGGGTTCACGCGAGGTCACAACGACCTTCGCTAGCGGGCACTGCTCCAGCAAGCGCTCGACAAACAACGCCAGGCTACCCAGCACCTGGTCGCAACCATCCAGGATCAACAGGAATTCCTCCTGGGCCCGGGCCAGCAGCTCCTGCAGGGTGGCGCCGGGCGTGGTGCCTGGGGTACGCAGGACGAGCTGGGTGGGCACCTCGGCATCCGCCGCCTCGCCGACGTCGACCAGGTAGACACGGCCACCTAGCGATTCGCTCAGCGCGCGTCCCAGCGCCTGTGCTACCACCGTCTTGCCCGCGCCGGCCGGTCCGCTTAGCGTCAGCAGGCGTTGCCTGGCCAGGGTGCCGAGCAGTCGGGCAAGCAGGCTGTCGATGCCGAACAGCTCGGCGCCGCCGCCCAACGCCGGCGTGACCTCGCGCGCGTCGGACTCGAGGGTGCAGGCCACGACGGGTATCACGAAGCGATAGCCGCGACCCGGTACGGTGACGATGTAATCCGTGCCGGGATCATGCTCCGCCAGTAGGCGGCGGATGGCGACCATCTGGGCGCGCAGGTTGCACTCCTCGACGAAGGCGTTCGGCCAGGCGCGGGTCAGGAGTTCCTGTTTCGAAAGCAGCACCCCGGCCTGGGCGACCATGGCACCCAACAGTTCCATGGCCCGTCCGCCCAGGGGAATCGGCACGTTGTCCTTGAGCAATTGCTGGCGCTGCGGCATCAGCAGGAAGGGGCCGAACGCCCATCCCGTTGCCTCGGCTGACAGATTGACGACTGAATCTTCGGTCTCTTCATGACGGAGGCCGTAAGCACCTATCGTGTCTAGCATGAATCACCCCTTTGCCTGACTGAGCCCTGGTCCCGACAGCGAAAGGCAGTGGCAAGGCCCCTGGCTCGTACCTGATTTTTCGGAGAACCTTTGTTCTGCAGCGGCGATGCCTTCGCCGTCTTGTCTGTGGTTCTCGCGTCTGCACGGATTGCCCCTGCCAATGGCGTCTTGCGACGGTTACGACCTTTGGCTAAGGGGCTAACCCTATGATCTATCACCAGATGTGTCCTGTGAGTTACAAATGGGTAGTGATCCGGCCACAGACGTACATCAGACGGTCATATCGCCGATTAAGTGAACTGCTTCCGGTACTGGTTCGGCGAGACACCAAGCCTTTCAATGAAGGCTTGGCGCATGGTGCGAACCGTGCCGAAGCCTGCGCCGTGGGCAATGGCTTTCAGCGGCAGGGTGGTGCTCTCCAGCTGGGTACGGGCATGGTCGATCCGCACCCGTTTCAGATACTCCATGGGCGTCAGCCCGGTTTCCCGCACGAAAACGCGGGCGAAGTGCCGGGCGCTCATAGCGGCGGCGGAGGCCAGACGTTCGATGGTCAGAGGTTCGTGCAACCGCTCGACCATGGCGTCGTAAGCAGCGCTCACCGCGGGCGTGACCGCCCCATGCTGCTGGATCAGGGGGCTGAACAGGCGCTGGTTGGTCTGCCGCGGCAGGCTGACGACCATGGTCTTGGCCACCTCGGTGGCAATGCGCTGACCGTGGGTCTCCGCGACCAGGGTCAACGCCAGGTCGATGCCGGCGGTGATGCCGCCGGAGCTGATGATGGCACGGTCGCGCAACACGATGTGATCGGCTTCAACCGACAGGGAGGGGAACAGATGGGCCAGCCGTTCGGTGTAATTCCAATGGGTGGTGACGTGATAGCCGTCGAGCAGTCCTGCGTGCGCTAAGACGAAGGCGCCGGTGCAGATCGAGCCCAGGACCCCGACCTCTGCAGCGGTCCGGCGAAGCCAGGCCTGTAGGCGTTCCGGCGGGGCCTGCTGGTAGGCGCCTGGCCCGCCTGGAATTAGCAGGTAGTGACCGGTGGTGGGCGCATTGTCCACGCACCAGTCGGTCTGGATCCGCATGCCATTGCTGGCGGTGATACTGCCCTGACTATCACTGACGGTGCTGATGCGGTAACGCTGGTCTTCCGCCAGGAAGCGATTGGCCAGTGAGAACACCTCGATCGGCCCAACGACATCCAACAACAGTACATCGTCGAACAGCACGACCAAGATTGTCTTCATGAAGTCATCGAGTGAGAAAGCCTAATGGCGGACACACGGGCTTACGAAACATTCAGACTATATGGTCATACTATGTCTACATGGTCAACCGCTTCGTTTCAATTCTTCGGCGGATATCGCCTCCTCCCCTACGGGTGGCGCTGTTGCGTGCTTATATAGCCGGCTAGCTTCGATACGACCTTCACCCTTGGGCGCTATAGCACTCCACTCGGGTACGGCCATAGATCTTTTCGCGTTGCTATCAATTGAGGCTACCGGGGGGCTGCAGGATCGACGACTCAAGACGTTGGCACGCTCAAATCCAGGAGGTTTGCCTGTTCATCTCCATCCCGTCCACTGCTGAACCTCTGCTGTGGCCATTACCTCGGAGCAGCGCCTCCGTCGCTAAAATCCCGGTCCGTTTGCGTGCCTCTCCTACGGAGCAAGACAATGAGCACCGTCCTGGGATACGAGGTTGCTAGCGTCTCACCCTAGTACCAGCACCCAGCGACGCACCCAAGTCCATACCGGTCATAGCAAGACAGCAGCGACGAAGGCAATACAGCGGTGGCCCTCGTAGCCCATTGGCCAAGCGATAGGGCACCTCGTCCAGTGGTTCGCCCACCGGTACGTTCCATTGTTTGTGGCTTCGGCGGCCGAGGTCTTGGGTGTGGGCGTCCGGGAGTCTGCACATCCAGCATGATCGTCACACCCCCTGCGGTGCGACAGAAGTGGTCGCATGACTCTGTACGCAGCGGATCCGATCGCTGGTACGCACCCGGCAAGCCTGTTCTGCCAGGGAATCGAACAGATGCCGAGATCTTCGGCCGATCAGCGATCTGCCATTCTAGATGCCATATCTGTGGTCACTACAGACGTACGCAAAGAATCTAGGCGACCAAGCGTCAGAACTTTTGAGTTGGTAAGCGCCTCATCAGAAGACATAACGAAACAGGACTGCGGAAAGATATAGAACGTTGCTGCTATTTCCCCAGCGCGTTGAGCAATGACAGAATAATGACTGAATAGTCACTAATTGGAGGATATAATGATAGAAGTCACGGTGGAACGGGACACCGAGGCTCACCCACAGCCTTGGTGTGTTTCTGTAGCAGGTATGAAGGTGCGCTTCGCCTCGCAATCGGAAGCTCAGGCGTATGGTAATCAGCTCCAGGAGCGGATCGCTGCTCCACACGATCTCTTGCACGAAGAGCTGTTGCCGGAGGTGCTGTAGTGCTGCGTGCACTTAGGAAGCGAGCGCGCTGGTGAACAGCCACATCTCATCGCCAACTACGATCACTTGGCGGTGGAAGGCAGGTATCTCAGCAGCAAGTGTGGGGGTCTTGCCGATACAAGCTGCTGAGATGCTTTTGACCAAGGCAGGCTTCTTACCAACAGCACCTTCTGTAGCCGCGCGGCGACCGTGCGGCGGACCTTTGCAGAAACCGCCAGCCTTTCAAATCTTTGCAACGTTATTGCAATAAATCTGTAGTGAAGTAACCGCCCGTGCCATCTTCCCGGTAACTTCACATGAATCCCTCTCGTTCCCTGCGTGCTCAACTGCTGCTGCTCATCGGCGGCGGCCTGCTCCTGTTGCTGGCCCTGGCCCTGGCCGGTTTCGGCCTGCTGTCCCGCCAACTGGACGGCTATCAAAGACTGCTCACCGGCCCGCTGGAGGAAGCGCGGCTGGTGGACGCCACCAACCTGGCCTTCAAGTCCCAGGTGCAGGAGTGGAAGAACGTGCTGCTGCGTGGCGGTGCCGCCGACCAGCGCGAGCGCTACTGGAAGCAATTCCAGGAAGAAGAGGCGCGGGTCCAGACCGCACTGGAACAGTTGCAGCGGCGGGCCGACGAATCCGAACTGCGCCAGCGCCTGCAGCAACTCGCCCAGAGCCACCGGGAGATGGGCGAAGCCTATCGACGCGGCCTGGCGGCCTATGTCGCAGCGGACTATGCCGCTGCCCAGGGCGATGCCGCGGTCAAGGGCATCGACCGGGCCACCAGCGAGCAGCTGTCCGGTCTGGTCACCGCGTTGCACGCGCGCGCCAACAGCCAGGCCGAGGCCCTGAGCGGCGAGGCGCGGCGCACCGTGCTGCTGGCGGTGGGCGCCATGCTCGCCTTCGCCGCCCTGATCGCCCTGCTCAGTGCCTGGCTGGTTAATCGCCGCATCGTCGGGCCGCTGGCGCGGGTCACCGAGCAGCTGGTCCAGCTCAGCGAGGGGCGCCTGGGGCAGCCCCTGGCCGAGTCGCGGCGCGACGAGGTGGGTCGGCTGGCCCGCGCCGCCAATCGCCTGCGCGACTTTTTCGTCGATCTGGCCGGCCAGTTGCGCCAGGGCACCGGGGCGCTCGATGCCACCACCCAGGAACTGGGCGCCATCGCCCAGCGCAGCGGCGAAGGCATTCGTGACCAGTTTTCCCGTACCGATCAGGTGGCGACCGCCATGCACGAGATGAGCGCCACGGCAGAAGAGGTGGCCCGCCACTCCGGCAGCGCCGCCACGGCAGCCAACGACGCGGATCGTGCGGCTCAGGAAGGCGAGACGAGCATGACCCAGACCATCGCCACCATCGAGCGGATGCATGCCGAGATCACCCGCACCGCCGCCGTCATCGCCCGCCTGGAACACGACAGCGAACGTATCGGCAGTGTGCTGGAGGTCATTCGCGGCATCGCCGACCAGACCAACCTGCTGGCGCTCAATGCCGCCATCGAGGCCGCTCGGGCCGGGGACGCCGGGCGTGGCTTCGCCGTGGTGGCCGATGAGGTGCGCAGTCTGGCGGTGCGCACGGCCAGTTCCATCAGCGAGATCCATCAGCTGATCGCGACGCTGCAGGGCGCCGCCCATGAAGCCGCCGAAGCGGTACGTGCGGGCGCCGCCGAAAGCAGTGCCGGACGCGATCAGGTGGTGGCCTCGGGCGAGCGGCTGCGCAGCATCACCCTGGCCGTGGAAGCCATTCGCGACATGAACCGGCAGATCGCCACGGCGGCCGAGGAGCAGACCTCGGTGGCCGAGGACATCGCCCGCAACCTGGCGGAGATCGTCACCGTGGCCCGTCACAACGAAGAGGACCTGCAACGGACCCAGAGCGCTAGTGAACGCCTGCATGGTGTCTCCCAGGACCTGTCCCGGCTGGCCGGGCGGCTGCAGGACTAATAGACGACTACTCGCTTTATGCGTGAGGTACCAGGGGATATGCACGTGGAGAACAGTAGACGCCGCGCGCTATCGCCTAGGCTGAAATTCCGAAAATGAACAAAAAGGCGATTAGGTTGATACCACCCCTGCACATATCTCTCGTCGCCACCAAGCAACTGCAGCGCACCGATCACGCCGTCGATGATGCGCGGCCGCGGATCTCGTTCAGCTGGGCGGTTACACCATCAGCAACCAACGGGTATCGGTCGCCACCAATCGCGACCAGCTGTACCCGATGTCATGACCAGGTCTCAGCCGGCGGCAATAACGACCGAGTAAACACTGGTATTACCTTGCTCAGCTCCAGTGATCGCCTGGCGCCAATGCTGCCGGTAGGTGAGCTGTTGCGATCAGGAGCAGCGAATTAGGCGCGATCGCTTTAGCTTATCTATAGGAGCAGGCTAAAGGGGGCAGCACCGGCGAGCAGCAATTTAATTTCGTCCGGCACACAAGCAGCGGACGTCATGACAGGAACATGTCGTGGCTCGACGTTTCGCAACGTGTCACGACGATGCACAGCTGACTCGTCCGACTGGCATCAAGGTTCAGGTCACCACAAGCCAATCGCTCCTTACCCAACGCAGAAAACTGTGAACAGTAAGACTTTTAACGAAGATATCGGACGTCGCATTCCTTGATTTCAAAAAAGCGTCATAGAGGAATGCAAGGCTCCAGCTCCGAGTTACCACCTATTGTCCCGCGACCCAGCACCGTCTGAAGCCTGTCCTCTTCCTCCAATGAGTTTCTGATGGCGCTAACAACAAAACGCTTGAGCCGGCCTTTCTGTTCCACATCCGATTGCAGTTCTGCCCGTATCGATAACGCCTGTCCAACAGTGGCGATCATCGATAAGCGAGCGATGAGGTCTCGGGCCCCCAATGCCGTCATTTCCAATGTCAGGAGCCTAGGCATGAATTCGATCTTTCACGCTAAGCAGCCAAGTGCCCGACCGTCTTCGCTTGTTGATACCTTCCGCTTTGGCTGCTTCAGTCTCCATCGAAAACAGCGCCTACTCCTTCGTAACGAAGTTCCCATTGTGGTTGGCAGCCGCGCTCTTGATCTGCTGATAGCTTTCGCCGAGCGTCCAGGGGAAGTGCTGGAGAAAGCGGAGCTGATCGCCTGTGCTTGGCCGAAGCTAGTGGTGGAGGAATGCAATCTGCGGGCGCAGATCGCCGCATTGCGAAGGGCGTTACGCGAAGATGATGGTGCCGAGTACATCGTGAACATTCCCGGAAGGGGTTACTGTTTCACGGCTTCCGCCACCGGCGGGGAGGAAGAGGTTCAGACCGATTCCCACGATCTGCAAACTGGTCGCCTACCCAGTTTGGTCACCGCCCCCTTAGGACGCACACAAATCCTAGACCGGCTCGACGAGCAGCTTGCCCCGGGCTCTCTGCTCTCCCTGGTAGGCCCGGTGGGGATCGGCAAGAGCACCCTTGCTGTCGCCCTCGCAAACGAGGTCGGGAGGCGCATTAGTGATGGGGTCTGCTATCTTGACCTGGCCAGGGTGGAGCCGGAAGAAGGCCTCGCGCACGCTCTGGCGCAGGTGCTAAATCTCCCGGCAACGGTAGATTTCGATTCCATAGTCCAGCACCTAAGCAACCGCAACCTGCTACTTGTGCTCGACAACTGCGATCCGCTGCTTGAGCCCGCTGCGATGTTTGTCGACCATCTGACACATTGGGCGCCTGGCTGCACGGTAATCGCTACCAGTCGGGAACCACTGCGCACCCGGGGCGAGCGCGTCGAACGTCTTTTGCCACTACCGGTTCCGCCACGTGATGTAGGCTGCCTCGAGGAGGCGCTGGGTTACCATTCGCTGCAATTGCTGATCGAGCGGGTTCGTGCCCAGGACCTGCTCTATGAGATCAAGCCCGAGGATCTGCGGGCGGCCGTGGCCATATGCCGCTCGATGGATGGCGTGCCGCTAGATATTGAGATAGCGGCCAATCGCATGCTCGCCTTTGGCATGCAGCAGGTGGCGATCCTGGTGAAAACCGATTATCGCCTTGAGATGAAGGGCCTGCGCACAGCAGCACCACGGCATCGTTCTCTGAGAGCCGCGCTCAGTCTAGCCTATGCCGCTCTCGACGAGGATGAGCAACGAATGCTGCAGCTGCTGTCGGTGTTCGACGGTAGCTTTACCCTGGACGCGGCACGATCTGTGATAGCCGACGAATTTGGCTTCGCCCAGCAACATCTGCCGCTAATCGATAGCCTGGTGGAGAAATCCATGCTCATCGTCCAGTCCGACTCTACCAAACGGCTGTATCGCCTACTGCATAGCCAGCGCATCTTTTCCCGCGAACTCCTTGAACAGACCGGCTTGATGGCCACGCTGCAAAGTCGGCGCGCCGCCTTTGCCATGGATGTGGTGAGACTAACTGCGAGTCATATGCAGCAGGTTGCTCCCGAGCTGTGGCAACGCGTCTATGGAGCTGAAAGCGATACCGTGCGCTCGGCTTTGACCTGGGCCTGCTCCGTCCAAGGCGATCCAGCGGTAGGCCATGAACTGAGTCACGCGGTACTCGGCCTGCCGGTGCCCCGAGAACGAGATAGCCACCCGCCCCATCTGACTGTCGCTGCAGCTCGGGCTAGATGAGCCGAGCCGCGACCAGCGCGTCGGCTCGCCGCGATTGGGAAACGCCGACGATAATCTTCCTGTAGTCCAGTATGCTTCACTGCGCAGCGGGGCTGGATCCATGTCATTGGTCTCACGCTCGGTGAGCGGTAACTTTGATACGTCAGTGCAGGCGGCATCTGGCAGGTCACACCTCGCCTCCCTACCAATGATTGCTGGGAAAGCGAGGGTAGGCGTAATGAGCGCGCTGTCGAGTTAATAGATGAGCGCGATCAACCTGATCGCCAGGTTGATCGCATTAGAGGCTGAGCGTTAAAGACTTTGTCAAGACGCCACGGTTGAGTCCTCGCCCCCCGGCCAGTCCCTCGTGGGAATGTCGTCGATAGTGCCGTCCTTAACGCCATCCACAGCGTAGCGCTCCAGGCTGTCGCCCAGTACTTGCCCGAAGTCATCAGCTTTTGCTTGCTGCTGGCCTTCTCTAACCAGCCCTGGAATTATCGCGCCTAGTACGGCGACGCCAGCTCCCAGGAAGCCCAGAACTCCCGCAGCGCTGGCCAGGGCCGGCAGGAAGCGTGGCAGGTTGGCGCCGATCAGGCCCAAGGTCCCTTCCACGGACGACGCAGCACCGGCAAGCACACCCAGAGAGCCCGCGGTAACGCCAAAGCCACCAGTGAGCGGATCACCGCGCCGGATGGCGGCCACACCGTCAAAAATGCCATAGGCTCCCACCGCAATGCCTGCCAACCCACCCAAGCCCTTGGCGCCTTCCTCGAACTTCTTGGCCACCACCTTGTAATTTTTGCCGTCCTTGACGTTGTCCTTTATCTGGTCGAGCAGGTCACTGGGCAGCTTGCCGTTTTTCATGTCGGTCAGGGACTGCTCACCGTTCTTGATGGCGGTATCAAGGTATTGCTGGTAGGCCTTGGTGCCACCCTCAGTGAGCACGGTCGCCGCCTGTACCGAACCGGTGGAGATGTCGACGATGTTGCGGTCTGTCAGCTTGCCGCCGCTCTGCGCGCCGCGGGCGATGGTCATACCGGCCAGGAACAGGCCGCTCACGCCGTGCAGTGTGCCGCTGTCGTAGGCACCCTTGGCATTGCCACTGAGGTCGAAGTCGGCCAGCGAGCCCATTTTGTCCAGTGCCTTGGTGCCCTGGCGGAACATGTCCCAATTGCCCCGGAAGCCCGACAGCACTTGGTCAGTGGTAGCGACCGTGCCGTCCTTGTTCATCAGCAGTTCAGGGGATTCCTTGCGCATCTGGTCGATCAGCGTGCGCACCTTGTCTTCGTCCAGTTCGTCGCCACCATTCTTGCCGAAGGCGGCTTTCATGTCGTCGAAGGTGGCGCCCTTAAACAGGTTTTCCTGGGCAATGGTGGAGAAGTTGTCGTTGAGCTGCTTGTCCAGCTCGGCGGTGAACTTCGGATCCAGCGTGGCGTTGTAAAGCGCAACTTCCATGCTGAAGGCGCTGGCGGCCGCTTCCGGCGTATTAGTCTTGAGCAGTTCGCGCAGGCGCTCCCCCGACGCCAGGGAATCTTTGTAATAGGTCTTCAACGCGTCGCCATGCGAGGACTTGCCCACTGCGCCTTGGATATCTGCCGCGCTGTTGATGCCCAGCATCGACTGCAGGCTTTGCGCGGTAGCGTAGAAGCTGGTCAGCGCGGCAGTCTGATCGGTCTTGCCGTCCTTGGTAGCGGCGTCCCAGGCCACGTCCAGGGCTTTTCCGGACTTGATCTGATCCTCGTAGGTTTTGGTGACCGCATCCTTGAGGCCCGGCGTGGTGTCGAACAGCGACTTCATGGCGTCCGCGCTGCTCTTTTCGAGGAACTCAGCCGTGTCCGGGTCTTTCTGCAACAGGCTGATGTGGTCATTGATGTCCTGCAACACCTTGTCCGGCTCCCAGAAGGCACCCGAACGATTGGCAATCGAGACCTTGCCGTAATCATCGCCCCACATGCCGGCATTCGCACCGTCCACCACCAGTTTCTGCGCGTTCTGAAGGTCCAGCAGCACGGCCGCTTTTTCTTCTGCGGTGTATCTTTCCGGGTGCTCGAACACGTCCTTGTCGAGCTTGCTGGTATCGACCTTGCTGGTAAGGTTGCCCGACACCACGCTGGACAGCAGGCTCGCGAGCCCGGTCGCGTCGGAAGGAGCCTGAGTCTTCAACCAGCTCTGCAAGTCGGCGCGGTTGATTTTGCCATCGGCCGATTTGGCTAGGGGATTACTGGCAGTGTCCAGCAGCTTGAATGCGCCCCTTTGCGACCAGAAGGTCAGCGCTTCCTTTTCCTCCTTGCTGGCAGGAGGATTGTCCTTAAGGTAGTTCTTGAGATCCTGCTCGGTGAGGGTGCCCTCGTTGCCCGTCTTGGCGCGGATCACGTCGTACTGCTGATCGAGGATGGCAGCATACTGCGCAATCTTCTTGGAACCCTCATCGGCCTTTGGGTTGGCCTTGAGAAAATCCTTGTAGCTGGCGATGTCGGAAGCGGCCTGCGCCTTGGGTAGCGCCGAGAACCCGTACTTGCCGAAGTCCTGAAGGCGACCAGCTTCGGTCCCGTGCTTGGCTTCGCCACTCTTGGTGAACCCGTCGACACTGCTGTTAGAGACCGTGTTGCCCGTCAGCAGCTTACCGTTCTCATCGTAACTGACGATACGGTCCATCACCTGGGCGGCGCGGAAGGCCGCGTCGGCGTCGTTTTCGAAGTCGCCAACCTGCTCTTTGAGTCGGTCCTTGACGCCGCTCTGGTTGCCCAGATTTTTCAACAGCGGATTGTTGTTGATGATGTCTTGGGCGGAACGCTCATCGCCTTCAGGGCGCTGCCACACAATACCTGCGGCTTCGCCCGCTTCTTTGGCGGCCGAGTCGTCGCCCACGGCTTCGATATGCTTTAGCTCACCCTTCAGGTCGCCAAAACCGTACTTGCCGAAGTCCTGCAGGCGGCCCGCTTCCGTACCGTGCTTGGCCTCGCCGCTCTTGGTGAAGCCGTCCACCCGACCGTTGTTCACGTCTTTGCCGGCGAGGCGTCCACCACTTTCGTCCATCACTTCGATATGTTCGAGGACCTGCTTGGCACGGTAGGCCGCGTCAGCATCATGTTCGAAGTCGCCCACTCGCTCCTTGAGCTTGTCTTTGACGCCGCTCTGGTTACCCAGGTTTTTCAGCAGTGGCGTGTCATTGATGATGTCCTGAGCGGAGCGGTTATCACCTTCGGAACGTTCCCACTCAATGCCGGCTTCCTTGGCCTTGGCCCGCTCTACCGAATCGCCCCACAAGGCATTGGACCCGCCCGTGGAATCAGCCGTGGACACGTTGTTGACTGTTAAAGACATGCTCAGGCTCCTTCTGGTTAGTAGTAAGTGCTAAAGCAGGAACTACGCGGGAGCACGTGGCGACGTGCCCTCTCTGCCGGCAAATTTCACGGTTAAGCATCGGGCAGATCGGTGGGCGAGAGGTGTGAAGTGCTGTGAAATCGCTCAGAGGCGCAGGCTTTAAGGCTGCCCGGCTAGCCGTTTACGAGTTGTCGAGCTCGCTGCACCAGCCTCTGCTGGTGCCAGCTTCTACGGCCGCAAACAGACACACAGTATGCTCAGGTTAGGCTGCGCTCAGCGTGAGGATGTGATGCAGGCCCCAGCTTGGTACCGGAGCCACTGAGGACATCGGTGATGATCTGCGACAGACGCTGGTTAAGGCCGTCCATGGCGCGCAGAGGGGCGACGGTCTCATCATGGCCTTCAGGGTCGATGCGCTGGGTGAAGTCGCCGTCGGCCAGCCGATCAGCGATTGGAACATCTGCAAGGCCGGCCTCGTGTTCAAGCCGGCAGCGGTCGTGGGGCGTGAGCTGTTCAGTCGTCCGGACGTCGTCGCTCTCCTCGAACAGCTCATCGCGGCCCATACCGCGAAGCATCCGGCAGAAGGCCCCATCCGGGCCCGCTAGTTACCAGCTACCGGCAGATGGCTTCGCACGGCACCCCGTCGTGGTCGCCATCGATCCGGCCGTTGCCACAGTGCTGCAGCTGATACTTCGCCTCCGCACAGCTCGCCATCTGCCTGCAGGCCTTCAGCGGTGTGCAGCTGAAGGATCCCGCGGTGCTGGCGCCCTCCGATCCGCCAAACTGAGATAAAGGACGTGGTTCGCTTCGGCAGCACTGTCGCCGGCGGCTCGCCCTCTCCAGCTTGCGCGCCTTGACGCTGATCACGCGCGGCGCGGCGCCACTCCCACGGCGGTACCTGCTCTGGTTCCGGTAGCGCCCACAGGCCCCGTTTCTGCGCCTTAGCCTGCGCCTCCAGGTCCAGCAGCGATCGATCCTTCAGGTATTGGCGATAGACCCACGCGGCGCCCTGGCGCACCTGCTCGGCATTCACGTCCGTAATGCCCTGGTACACGCGGGCCACCCGCCGGCCGTAACGGTCAGTGTCTTGCACCTCCAGGCGGACATCCTTCGAAAACACCATGGCCGCCAAGGATTGCTGGGCGCGGTTGCCGTAGGGCTGTTTGCTCTCCGGGGTGTCAATTTCCGCAAGCCGGACCTTGATCTGCTGCTTGGCGGTGGTGAGGCACGTCAGGGTATCACCGTCGTGCACGCCCACCACGCGGCAGTCGATCGTTTCGGCGAGGGAGAGGGTAGGGAGGGTTAACGCAAGGGCTACTGCTAGCTGCCGAAGCATATGAGGTCTCAGATCCGTTGTAAGAGGGGAGGTCCGCTATCACCGGGCGGGCGCTGCCGCGTTTCCGTACTGCCAGCGACGCCGACTCGGGAGTGTAGCGGCGGCGCGAATAACTGGCAGACCTTGGGTGGGTAGAAGCGGACAGAGGCGTGGAAGGCGGTTATGGGCGGCGGTGGGGCTAGCGGCCGTGGCCACCGTCAGTGGCGCTACCGCCGGCGGCCAGCTTTTTGCGGTTCGGGCGCTTATACGCGGGGATCTGGCGCTTCAAGCGCAGCTGTCTCACCTTGCTGTAGTGGACCCCGTGCCTCAGGCCGATCGCTCGATCGCTATCGGTGCCCAGATCAGCCAGTAGCGCATCGCTCAGCGGCTTTTCGTCCTGCAGCTTTGGAATGTCGCGCCGTTTGCGTTCGCGGTACACCAGGTCGTCAGGAATCCCGAACCGGTGAGCGAGCTCGGCGTCTCGCAACTTGCCCAAGAGCGGCACGGCCGCCGGGGGCAGACTGTACACCCGCGGCGCCCTCTTCGCCGGGGCCAGGCCCTGGCGCAGGCGCATCAGGTAGACCGCGCGCCGGCTGATGCCGAGCCGCCTGGCGACGGTCGCATCGGGTTCCTGTCCAAGGAGGGCGAGGTTCTCCGGGCTCCACCGGAACAGCGTCTCGCGCTGGAAGCCGCCCTGCTTCAGGTCGTAAGGCTCAACGGCCAGCGACTGCCGCTTGCGCGCCACGGTCATGCGCGACATACCCCACCGGTCGCCCAGGGCGGTATCGCTCTCGGTGCCCAGCAAGGCAGTCATCTCGTCCGTCCAGGTCTTCATCGCAACTCACAGCATCTGCAGCACCAGCCAGTCTAGCGGCATGGCACCAGGCGGACCACGGCAAGCCTTGCGTTTTCCGGATCGGTGAGAGGGTAGGCCATCACCTGATGGAGACCCGAACATGGTACCGGTTGAACAGCTCAAAGCCGCGGTGGAACAACTTCCGAAGTGGAGCCCGCAGATCACCAGCCAGGTAGGCTGGGTCAACTGGCGCCAGGGCTTCCAGATTAAGGCGCTCTGGTACGGGAATTGTTCG
Source organism: Pseudomonas sp. GM_Psu_1 (assembly GCF_026544185.1). Lineage (NCBI taxonomy): Bacteria > Pseudomonadati > Pseudomonadota > Gammaproteobacteria > Pseudomonadales > Pseudomonadaceae > Pseudomonas > Pseudomonas sp. GM_Psu_1. The sequence continues at coordinate 8,059 of NZ_JALNUX010000012.1, read as the reverse complement.
CTCCTGTGCTACCTCGACTTCAAGGATAGGGTTGCCCGGGACGACACCTTGGCCACCGCCTTCAAGCGGTTCGCCGCGCCCGGCGCCCGGCCGCGAAAGATCGATGGCCATGGCTGGTCCTGCCTCGACTACTCGTTCCAGTCTGACCACTTTGTGTCCATCAATGAGCTGGCGCAGATCGCGGACGCCAAGGGTTATGCGTACACCGTCCTGTACGTCCAGGAATGTGTCGGTGCTCGGCCGGTTTTCGCGACGCTGGGCATCCCCCTGGTACCGGGCGAGATGGGCAAGGAATGGGTGGGCGGCAAGTTCCTTTCCTACGCCTGTCCCGCCGGCCAGAATCTGTAGTCGTCTGCAACGCCTGCTGCCTGGCGGATAGCGGCCAGCACCGGGCGGCGCGGTACCCCAACGCCCGGCGAGCCGTAATCTGTAGTCGCACCCTGCGTCACCTGACGACCTGCTGCCGGCCATCCCGGCTCTGCGCGGTATCATCGCGCCTCAACTCGTGAGGCGTGCGCAATGCTGGTAATCCATCTTGAAAGTGGTCGAGTAATCAACCTGGAGCGCTCGGTGAGTACCGTCAACGGGTACGGTATCTGGGAATACCACCGGAGCCAGAGCTCCAGCGTGTGGGTGCCCGACTACACCCCCTACCGCTACCTCGCCGTCAAACCGCCGGACCCGGCCATTGGCCAGAAGGTTACCGTGGCTATCTGCAAATTGGGTGCACCGGAGGAAGAGTGGAAGCCCTTCAGATCCGGGATCGCGGGGTTCGACGGAATCTGAAAGCGGTCGCAGTAGGCGAGTCAGGCTACCCTGGTGCGCCAGCTGCTGAGCCCCTCGCGGCTTGCGTATCTGAAGACCTATGGGACGTTGGTCGGCATCACTCAACGATGCTGACGGAGCTTCCTCATGCAGACCCCCAACACCTCCTCGACTCCGGCTCTGGCGCTACAGCTGTGCGTCCACCGCTATTACTCCAGAGCCGAAGACCCGGCCTTCCAGCAGCTGCTTGTGGTTTGGAACCAGATGGCGCCGATCCTCGCTGCGGCGCCGGCCGGCACCATTGCCAAAGTCGACAGTGAGTCCCTGTTCGTTGCGCCGGTGGGTGGTGCTCTTGCGATGTTCCTGTCCGCAGACCTCAGTCCAACAGCCGTCGACGGGAATATTTTCCGGCCTGAGGATTTCGACGGCATCGGCGCCGATGAGTTTGCCGAGCTACAGGGTGCCTTGGAGCACTGGATGGCTGCGCCAACGTACGACACGCCCTGCACCCCATCTCACCTTGCAGACGTGCTCGGCGCTAACTACCGGGAGGCAGGGGCGCCGCGCGAATGGCAGTGGTCGGGCGAGTACGAGAACACTCCCGGCCAGTAGATCCATCGGGCGCCGCGTCAGTGTGCGCAGGCGTCGCGCTATTGTCGCAACTTCCCAAGCGACGATAAGCGCCGGCCGGTATAGCTAAAGTATCTTCATAGGTATACGTTATCCGAAAGCAGATACTTCGGGATACTGGCCATGGCCGTAAGACGTCCACTCTTCAAACGCACCGCTCTGGCGGAGTCATTGGTTCGAGAGCTGGCAGGCGAGACCTTCCACGATCATAGCTCAGGACTCTTCCTGGCGGCGCCGCGGCGCACCGGCAAAAGCACCTTCCTCAAGAACGACCTTATTCCCGCATGCGAAGCCCGTGGCTGGCTCGCTGTCTATGTCGACCTATGGGCGGACAAGCAGACCGATCCCGCCGACATGATCGCGGGCGCCATCGGCGAGGCCTTGGCTGAATACGAGTCTGGCCTGAGCAAGGTGGCCAAGAAGGCCGGCGTTGAAAAGCTCAACCTGCTGCGCACCCTGAGTTGGGACTTCACCCGGCCGCAGCTACCCGCAGGTACCACCCTGGCGAAGGCACTGGATGTACTGCGCACCGTATCAGGCCGCATGATCGTGCTGATCATCGACGAAGCTCAGCATGCGCTCAACAGCGAGGCCGGCGTCGCAGCCATGTTCGCCCTCAAGGCGGCCCGCGACCAGCTCAACAGCGGCGAGGAGGAGGACGGCGTCCGGATGCTCTTCACCGGCTCCAGCCGAGACAAGCTGGCCAACCTGGTGCTTAAGAACGGCCAGCCCTTCTACGGGGCTCGGGTCTCCGAATTCCCCCGTCTGGGCCGTGACTACGTTGCGTTCGTTACCGAGCTGTGGAATGGCAGCCTCGCCGCGCACAACCAGTTCGCGATTGAGGACGTGGAGTATGCCTTCGAGCTAGTCGGCCGCCGGCCGGAGATGCTGACAGCTCTCCTTTCCGACACGCGTGTGATCCTGGGCGAAGCCGGCAACCTGGGCGAGCTGCTGCGCGAGGGCGCGCTGAACCACCAGCAGGGCGTCTGGAGCGACTACGAGAGCGCCTGCAACGATCTATCACCGCTGCAACGGGCCGTCTTGGAGGTGATTGCGGATCGGGCCTTGCGCAAGCAACCCTTTGCACCGTTCTCGTCAGAGACACTTGAGGCGATCAACCGCAAGCTCGAACATAAGCAGGAGGCGCCAAATGCTTCGAAGCCCAACGTGCAGAAGGCGCTCGAAGTGTTACGTGAGCGGGAGCTGATCTGGAAGGCTAACCGCGGTGAATACGCGTTAGAAGATAGCGCTATGGCTGAATGGTTAAAAGTCAGTAGGGATGCCTGAACCATATGCAACCGCCCCAAACGTCAGGTCTATGAGAACCGACGATCCTATCCAACTACGGGCTGTCCGTCCTAAGCGGTACCAATCTGCCCCGACAAGCACTTCCAATCGCGGCAGTTGATCGTATCGGCAAAGAAGAGGGTAGGGAGGGACAACGCAAGGGCTACTGCTAGCTGCCGAAGTATAGAGGTCTCGGATCGCTTGTTCAGAGGGAGGTCTGATATCACCTAAACGAGCACTGACTACCGTATATCCGCGATGTGAGTGGCGCCGCTGGGGGGTGTAGCGGTAGCTCGGATAGCTAGTAGACTCTGAGCGGGTAGAAGCGGACAGAGCTGCGGTGGGCAGCTATGAGTTGCGGCTGGCTATCTATCGTGGCCACCGTTAGTGGTGCTGCTGCCGGAGATTATCTTTGTGTGGCTGGATCGCTTATATGCAACGATCTGGCGCTTCAGGCGCAGCGCTCTCACTTTACTGTAGTGCGCGCCGTGCCTCCACCCGATTACCTAGTCGCTATCAGTACCCAGCTCAGCCAGTAGCGCCTCGCTTGAAGGATGGTCGACCTTCAGCTTTGGAATGCCACGCCGCTTTCGTTCGCGGTAAACCAAATCGCCAGGGATGCCAAACTGATTAGCTAGCTCGGCGTCGCCCAATTTACCAGTAGAGTCACTGCCTCAGAGGGTAGGAAGTACACCCGTAGCGCCCACTTCGCGAGTGGAAGGCGCATTTGTACGCGCATCTTGTAGACCGAGCACCGGGTGATCCCTAGCTGACTGGCGACGGTCGCATCGGTCTCCTGTCCAAGGAGGGCGAGGCTCTCTGGGCTCCACCGGAACAGTGTTTCGCGCTGGAAGCCGCCCTGCTTGAGATCGTAGGGCTCAATGGCAAAGGAATGCCGCTTGCGCGCCACGGTCACCCCACCGGTCGTCCAGAGCGGTATCGCTCTCGGCGCCGGGCAGGGCAACCATCTCGTCCGTCCAGGTCTTCAATCCATCTCACGGCATCGATTGTGCCAGCGACTCTAGGGGAGTGGCGCTAGGAGAATTTTTGTGTCCGTCAAGTCAGGGCAAGAGGAGAATAGCATTGATTAGAAAATCTAGGCAGAGTACTGAGCAAATAGTTTAAGGTCGCGGAAAATAGCTGTTAAAGGGGGACTTGAACTAAACTACCAAGAGGACCTAGCTAATGCGCATGGTCGATCTGTATTTAAGAAGTGGGTGACGCGAAGACGGTTTTTAGTGAGAGCTATCTATCGCGATAAAGCCTGCCAGCGTTTGGCACCACCCATAGCTCCGTAAGCAAATTTCCCTCCTTTAGATGTCTGCCGATGAGGGAAAAGCATCTGCCTGCACGGATAGATCCTCAGCGAAGACATAGCGATTTTTGCCGAGACGCTTGGCGCTGTACATGGCAGCATCCGCTTGGCGAAGAATGCTGTCGCTATCATCGGCTTGGATGTTGTCACTGATCACAACGCCAATACTAGCAAAGACTTGTCCTACGCCGCCGTCAAGCGTTAAAGGCTCGCGAACTACACACAGGAGTCTTTCCAGCATCCGCTCGTATGCTTCGCGCTCCGGAACGTCTTCCATAATCAATACAAATTCATCACCGCCCAAGCGTGCTAGCGTATCTGATCTACGGATTTCCTTGAGCAAGCGCTTAGCCGTCGTGACCAGTACCTGATCACCTTGCGCATGACCGAAGCAATCGTTGATGGCCTTGAAACCATCCAGATCCAAGAGCGCTACAATAAAGGTAGTCCCCTGCCTCTTGGCGTGCTCTCGGACCTTTGCCAACCGCTCTGCCATTAGTCTGCGATTAGCCAGGCCAGTGAGAGGATCAAAAAGCGCTTGGCGCATAAGTTCAGCTCGACGTTCACGGCGGCCGAGTATCGAGTGGACCAGCCAAGCTAACGAGGCGCTACCAAGAACGACAAGACAGAAATCAACATAGCGACGTGCCAGATTTTGCCACCTGGGCAGTGGAGCGACGCAAAGTGTCCAGGTCGTCGCCTCAATCCGTACCTCTCGACATATACCGTCGACTGTAGGCACCGTCGATTCCTGTAATACCCTTAGCTCACCGGTTTCAGGATCAACACCTGTCAATCTATAGCCAAACCCCTGAGCTTCAATGGCAGCGAGGTTGGCATCTACAAGGGCATCCGGGAAAGTCAGGGTCACTACGGTAAAACCCCAGAAACGCGTCTGGCCCTGGGGATCCGGAAGGAATACCGGAAGCATGCCGATTGCTCCAATAGGACCTTGGATCAATCTGAATGGCCCCATAAATAGAACTCGCGAATCCTTATGGTTGATAAGCTGGCGCAGCTGGTCTCGGTCTTGGTGTTCCCACAGGTCATGGTCACGTACCAGCAGATTTTGATCCAAGGGTTCGATCTGGCGAATGACTGCATCTGGTGCCAGTGATAGGGCATAGGCACCCTTGTACAGCGGCAGAAGAAAACGGGCGAGGTCAGTAAAGTCAGGGACCTGGCCTTTGCCCTGATACACCATGACTGCCAGGGTTCGAGGAGCGGATAGTGCCCGCTCGAGGACCTTTTCCACCGATAGGGCGAACGTCGTGGCAACCTCGCCAGTACGTACATTCTCCATCTTGCGGATCTCAGCGTCGAGCCGCTCGACCACTCCCCAACCGAGTAAGACAAAAAAAAGGAACGCCAGTAGGGGCATTCCATGTCGGACCCACGGCTTAAGCGGCACAACATTTGTCATAGGCGGGGCGCCGTTTCTGGATTGCTAAAACTATGCACTCACCTCGCAATGCGACGCCGTGCACATTTTACCGGAGTATAACCAGACTCCGAATAGAAGCCGTAGCCGTCCAGTACGTCAATTTGATCCCTGAGGCGACCAAGACCAGGTAATCCGTTGTCCTATAAGTTCTTTGAAAAGCGGCAACGGTAAGAGAGCGTCCTGCTGCTTCATTCACCGTCCGTCATGAGGCAATTGTGTAGCTGGCCTTCCCTTGGCTACTCGTTGATCCGAATGACTACGTGTCCATTAATACGCTGTCACAAATTGGTGTCGCCTAGAGGCTATGCGCGAGCTGTCCAGGACGTTGAAGGGAGCGTCTGTACTCGGCCCGCTTTCAAGACGCTGGGCATCTTCACGGTGTCCGGTGTGATAGGCAACAAGTGGGTGGTCGGCGAGTTCATTTCCTACGGCTGTTCCTCTTGCCGGAATCTGTAGTCGAGTGTCACTCCCCTTGACGAGCCGTAATCTGTAGTCGTAACCCTGTGTCGTCTGACGACTGGCTGTCGGCTATCTTGACCCCCTGCGGCATCATCGCGCCCCACCTCGTGATGCGAGCGCATTGCTGGAGGTCCATCTCGAAAGTGGTTGAGTAATCAACCTGGAACGCTCCGTGGGGAGCGTCTACCAAAGCGGTATGTGGGAATACCACTTAAGCCAAACCTCCAGTATGTAGGTGCCCGACTACACGTTTTTCGCCACTCCACCGTCAAATCGCCGGATCCGGCATTTGGCCACGAGGCCACTGCGACTATTAGCTTGCTCGATATGCAGTAGGAGAGGTGAAAGCCCTTCAGGTCCAGGACTTCTGGATACGACGGTATCTAAAGCCGCCAACGGCTGGGCGGACGGATATCCCTAACTGTCGCTTTGGGTAGCTGCTACCGCGCAAAAAAAGACTGGTTTATCGAGAGATATTCTCATCCAGCGGAATGCGGCACCGTCGGAGGGGCCGTCCGAACGGTAAGCACCAAGCCATGCGTCGAGTCTGCTCCTAGACTTTAGTCGGATGCTCGAAAAATCCTGCTGAAGGATCCTAAAGTCCGACGAAAAGGAGCCGAAAACCGTTTCGACAGGTCCCTATGGGTTGGATTCTTTATGTTCCTTTCGAAAATAAAAGCCGCACTTAGCCAATCGCTTGCGAAGATTGCGCTTCTCGAGCAAAAGGTAGATGCCATAGAGTCCGAATCTATGACACTTTCCTTGGATTCGCAGAAAAAAGTGATATCTGTCAACGCAAATTTTTTGGAAATAATGCGCTATTCGTCTAAGGATCTGATTGGAAAAGATCTGGGATTTATTATTCCAAGCGATGTTAAGACGCAAGATATTTATCTGAAGCTTTTCTCGGCAATTGATTCGTGCTCACATGCTAGTGATCTTTATCTTTTTTGTAGAGGCGACGGAAGCGACGCTTGGATTCGTGGGGCTTGGCATTCGATAAAGGATCTTAAGGGTGGTCTGCTCAGGGTCGATTTTACTGGAACTGACGTAACAAGCGCGGTAGAAAAATCTAAAGAGAATTCAGACGTAATCGCGGCGCTTCTTAGGTCTACGGCCGTAATTGAATTCGATTTGGCGGGTGACGTCATAGCGGCGAATGATCGTTTCCTTCAGGCTATGAGCTACAGATACGAACAGGTTATAGGTCAGCATCATCGAATTTTTTGCGAATCACAGGAATCGTCTTCTGTAGAGTATCGCAATTTTTGGGAGCGACTCAATCGAGGCGAGTTTGTCACTGGTCGATTTAAACGTATAGATGCAAACGGCCAGGTCGTATGGTTGGAGGCATCCTATAATCCAGTAAGAAACAGCCGTAATAAATTATATAAAGTTGTTAAGTTCGCTACTGTTATTACAGATCAGGTTGGAAGGGAGCGTGAGGTAACCGAGGCTGCTAAGGTGGCGTTCGAAATATCTCAGCGCACGGACGATAGTGCAATACGTGGTACTGCTGTGGTTAGCGATACTGTCGAAACGATGAAAGCCATTGCATCAAGTGTGAGCTCTGCTTCGAATGGCATTGAGGCATTAGGAGCTCAGTCAAAGCTCATCAGCTCAATTGTTGGAACGATCAGCGGTATCGCCGCGCAAACTAATCTACTAGCGCTAAATGCAGCCATTGAGGCGGCCCGGGCGGGAGAGCAGGGTAGAGGGTTTGCGGTTGTTGCCGATGAAGTTCGTCAGTTAGCCGCGCGCGCGAGCAAATCGGCTGACGATATTGTCGCCGTTGTAGATAAAAATCAGATATTGGCTGGAGATGCAGTAAAAGACATGGAAGCTAGCCGTGTTCAAGTAGAGGAAGGCCTGAGGCTAGCAAGTCAAGCGGGCGAGGTGATTGTTGAAATTAAAGATGCAGCGAAGTTGGTAGTGGACGCTGTCGGTCGATTTAGTAGCCAGTTTGACTCATGAAGGTCAAAGGTATCCATCTGATTAAGCGTCAGGCGCGTAGTACCAGGGTGGTGATGTCGGTGTGACGCAGCATGTGAGAGGTCTGGCTGCCCAGCAGGAAGCGCCTGGCGGCGGAATGGCTGTAGGCGCCCATCACCAGCAGGTCGGGCCGAGAGGCATGCACCCGGTCGGGAATCGCCTCCTCG
>NZ_JALNUX010000011.1:0-172767 GCF_026544185.1 Pseudomonas sp. GM_Psu_1 | reverse complement strand
CCAACTCGGCTGGCTGCCCTGCACGTCCTAGCGGCGTATCCTGCCCAAACTCCTTCATCTGCCCTTCTAATTGCCCACCTGCCACCTGCAGCGGCGTCCACACCGGACCCGGTGCCACGGCGTTGACGCGGATGCCCTTCTTGGCCAGTTGCTTGGCCATGCCCTTGGTGAGATTGAGGATGGCGGCCTTGGTCGCGGCGTAGTCGATGAGTTCTTCGCCGGGATCGTAGGAGTTCACCGAGACGGTATTGATGATGCCGGCACCCGGCGGCAGGTGCGGGATGGCGGCCTTGCTGAAGCGGAAGACGTGATAGACGTTGGTCTTGAAGGTGCGGTCGAATTGCTCGTCGGTGATCTCTAGTATGTCGGCCTTGCTCTGCTGATAGGCGGCATTGTTCACCAGCAGGTCCAGGCCGCCGAGTTGCTGGATGGCCTTGCTCACGACGTCTTCACAAGCCTCCTGGGTACGGATGTCGGCCGGCAGGGTGATGGCCTTGCGGCCGGCTTCCTGGATCAGCTTGACCACCTCCTGAGCGTCGGATTCTTCGGAAGGGTGGTAGTTGATGGCCACATCCGCCCCTTCCCGGGCGAAGGCGATGGCCACGGCGCGACCGATGCCGCTGTCGCCGCCGGTGATGAGAGCCTTGCGCCCGGCCAGGCGACCCGAGCCGTGATAGCTGGTTTCGCCATGGTCAGGACGCGGCTCCATCTTGCTGGTGAGCGCCGGCCATTCCTGGCGCTGCTCCTTGAAAGGCTCGCGCGTGTACTTGGTGCGCGGGTCCTGCAGGGGCTTGGCGGGACGAGTCGCACTGCTGCCTTCCTGGGCGACGGCAACGCCTGAAGTAGCGGCGGCAAGCCCCACGGCGGAGCCGACGAGCACGTTACGACGGGTAAGGGAATAATCGGTCATCGAGGCTCTCCGCATAGGCAGCTATCTATTGGCAGGATCATGGGGTCGAAGCTGCGGCAAGGCTGGATCCGCGAAGGTTTAGGTATGACGACTCCCGTAAAGGTTTCCCGAATGCATGCCGCGCTGACCGCTGACCTTCGCGCAACAATCACGTCAAGCCGAGAAGCATTGACGAATCGCGAAATCAGAGGCGGACAGCAGTGCGACACATCGCCACAGGGCTTGGCACAGGCACGACGACCAGGCTTGCGCAGCAGATGAGCGAAGACTTATCATTGAAAGCTTCGTGCCGGTGTAGCTCAGTTGGTAGAGCGGCGCATTCGTAATGCGAAGGTCGTAGGTTCGACTCCTATCTCCGGCACCATCCCTCCGCTTCATCCCTCCTCGCTCTTTTCAAAGCCTTCAAGGCCTTAGCCGCCTTGGGCCGCGCCTTTCTGCGCCCCTTTCCGATCTGCACCTTGCGTGCGAGCCGACGGCAAACGCCGGAGCAAACTGGCGACTCCCTGTCCCTCGGCTACTCTTACCCAGCGCATGACAGTGCCTTACACCGCCTGATTTCGGCTTGCTTGACGGGCGGCAACACCTGAACGGCGGCTGACCAAAGGGTCGAATATCCAGCCCCTCTGTGGCACCATACCGCGCTGCGAAATCCCGCAATTTCTGCAATCCATCAGCCTGCCGCACGGATGCCTGTCCGTTGCGGAGCATGAGGCTGGCGACAGGCACGTTGAGAGAATAACCACGATGAGCCGCTCTACTGAGGTCGTGAGATGAAACTAACGAAGTATCTAAAACCAACCGGTTGGCTTCTGGCCGGTGCCGCCGCGCTGCTGCTCAGCGGGTGCGACGCCGTGCTGCTGGACCCGAAAGGCTCCATCGGCGTGCAAGAACGCAACCTCATCTACACAGCGTTCGGCCTCATGCTGATCGTGGTGATCCCGGTCATCGTGATGACCTTCCTGTTCGCCTGGAAGTACCGCGCTACCAACAAGGAAGCCAAGTACACCCCGAACTGGGCTCACTCCTACAAGATCGAAGCCGTGGTCTGGCTGGTCCCCCTGGCCATCGTGGTGTTCCTGAGCATCCTGAACTGGAAGACTTCCCACGAGCTGGATCCCTTCAAGCCGCTCGACCATTCCGAGCAGCCGCTGGTGATCGAAGCGGTCTCGATGGACTGGAAATGGCTGTTCATCTATCCCGAGCAAGGCATCGCCTCGGTGAACGAGATCGCCATCCCGGTGAATCGTCCGGTGCAGTTCAAGATCACCTCCGAGTCGGTCATGAACACCCTGTCGATCCCAGCCCTGGGCGGCATGATCTATGCCATGTCCGGCATGCAGAGCCAGCTGCACCTGATCGCCGATCATCCCGGCGAATTCGAAGGTCGCTCTGCCAACTACAGCGGCGCCGGCTTCTCCGACATGATCTTTGCCGTGCACGCGGTACCCACCGCCGGTGATTTCGACGCCTGGGTAAACAAGGTCAAGCAGTCGGGTGGCAAGACCCTGGACCAGGCGAGCTACACCGAGCTGGCCAAGCCCAGCGAGAAGCAGCCGGTCGCCTACTACTCGACGGTCGAGCCGGATCTGTTCAGAACGGTCATCAAGAAGTTCATGAAGTCCGACTTCAGCAAGCAGACCGATCACGTGATGGACATGAGCCAGCACGGCGGTCAACACGGTACCGAGGAATAAGTCATGTTCGGTAAATTAACTCTCGCGGATATTCCGTATCACGAGCCGATCATTCTCGTAACGTTCATCGTGGTTGCCTTGGGCGGCCTGGGACTGGTGGGAGCGATCAGCTACTTCGGCAAGTGGGGCTACCTCTGGAAAGAGTGGCTGACCACCGTCGACCACAAGAAGATCGGCGTGATGTACTTCATCGTCGCCCTGATCATGCTGCTCCGTGGCTTCTCCGACGCCATCCTGATGCGTAGCCAGCAGGCCATCGCCTCCGGCGGGGCCGAGGGCTACCTGCCACCCCATCACTACGACCAGATCTTCACCGCCCACGGCGTGATCATGATCTTCTTCGTGGCGATGCCGTTCGTGGCCGGCCTGATGAACGTTGTGACCCCGCTGCAGATCGGTGCCCGCGACGTGGCCTTCCCCTTCCTGAACTCGCTGAGCTTCTGGCTGTTCGTGGCCGGTGCCGTGCTGATCATGATGTCGCTGTTCGTGGGCGAATTCGCCGCGACCGGCTGGGTGGCCTATCCGCCGCTGTCAGGCATCCAGTACAGTCCGGGCGTAGGGATGGACTACTACATCTGGGCCCTTCAGCTCTCCGGTATCGGGACGACCCTGACCGGTGTCAACTTCTTCGTGACCGTGCTGAAGATGCGTACCAAGGGCATGACCCTGATGCGCATGCCGATCTTCACCTGGACCTCCTGGTGTACTGCCATCCTGATCATGGCAGCCTTCCCGATCCTGACCGTGACCCTGGCGCTGCTGACCCTGGACCGTTACCTGGGCTTCCACTTCTTTACCGCGGAAGCCGGCGGCAACCAGATGATGTACACCAACCTGATCTGGGCCTGGGGCCACCCCGAGGTATACATCCTGATCCTGCCGGCCTTCGGCGTGTTCTCGGAAGTGACCTCCACCTTCAGCAAGAAGCGTCTGTTCGGCTACGTCTCGATGGTCTGGGCAACGGTAGCCATTACCGTGCTGTCCTTCATCGTCTGGCTGCACCACTTCTTCACCATGGGCTCGGGCGCTAACGTCAACGCCTTCTTCGGCATCGCGACCATGATCATTGCGATCCCGACAGGGGTGAAGATCTTCACCTGGCTGTTCACCATGTATCAGGGCCGCATCCAGTTCACCTCGCCGATGCTCTGGACCCTGGGCTTCATCGTGACCTTCAGCATCGGCGGCATGACCGGCGTCCTGCTGGCGGTACCGGGTGCCGACTTCGTGCTGCACAACAGCCTGTTCCTGATCGCCCACTTCCACAACGTGATCATCGGCGGCGCCGTGTTCGGCTACTTCGCCGGCATGATCTACTGGTTCCCGAAGGTCTTCGGCTTCAAGCTGAACGAGAAGCTGAACAAGCAGGCCTTCTGGTGCTGGCTGATCGGCTTCTATGTCGCCTTCATGCCGCTGTACATGCTGGGCTTCATGGGCATGACCCGTCGTCTGAACCACTACGACAACCCCGACTGGCATCCCTTCCTGGTGACCGCCGCCATCGGCGCCGGCATCATTGCCCTGGGCATCCTGAGCCAGCTGTGGATGTTCTACGTCAGTATCCGCGACCGCAACCTGCCGGAGAACGTGGACGTGACGGGCGATCCGTGGGATGGCCGTACCCTGGAATGGTCGACCTCTTCGCCGCCGCCCTTCTACAACTTCGCTGAAGTGCCGGAAGTGCACGACATCGACGCCTACTGGGGCATGAAAGAGAAAGGCATCACCGAGAAGAAGGATGCGGACTACAAGCAGATCCACATGCCGCGCAACACTGGCGCCGGTATCGTGATCAGCCTCTTCGCCCTGATCCTTGGCTTCGCCCTGATCTGGCACATCTGGTGGCTGGCCATCGCCAGCTTCGTGGGCTGCATCGTCACTGCGGTTGTCCGCAGCTACGACGACGACGTCGACTATTACGTACCAGCGGAAGAAGTGGCACGCATCGAAACCGCGCGCATTCAGTCCCTGGCGAAATTGAAGCAGGCCTAACCCAATGGCGAATCAAGTTATGCATAACGAAGTCGCCCATGCCGAGGAGCATGGGCACCACGACGCCGGATCGATGAAGACCTTCGGCTTCTGGTCCTACCTGATGACCGACTGCATTCTGTTCGGGACGCTGTTCGCGACCTATGCAGTCCTGAGCGGGGCCCATGCCGATGGCCCCTCCCAGAAGGACATCTTCGAACTGTCGTTCGTCCTGGTCGAAACCTTCCTGCTGCTGTTCTCCAGTATCACCTACGGCTTCGCCATGATCGCCCAGCATCATGGCAGCAAGGGTGGCGTCCTGGGTTGGCTGGCGGTTACCTGGCTGTTCGGTGCCGGCTTCATCGGCATGGAACTCTATGAGTTCAACCATCTGATCCATGAGGGCTATGGTCCGGATCGCAGTGCCTTCCTGTCCGCGTTCTTCGCCCTGGTCGGTACCCACGGTCTGCACGTGAGCTCGGGTCTGATCTGGATGATCGTGTTGATGCTGCAGATCTCTTCCAAGGGTCTGACCACCACCAACGTGACCCGCCTGTCGTGCCTGAGCCTGTTCTGGCACTTCCTGGACATCATCTGGATCTTTGTCTTCACCATCGTCTATCTGATGGGGGTGCTGTAATGGCGCACGACCATAACGCCCACGGGCATACCGCCGAGAGCCATGGCACTTTCAAGAGCTACATGGTCGGCTTCATCCTGTCGGTCATCCTGACGGTCATTCCCTTCGGCCTGGTGATGTTCCCCACCTTCTCCAAGGGCGCGACCTTGGCGATCGTGGTGATCATGGCGGTGGTACAGCTGCTGGTGCACCTGTACTTCTTCCTGCACCTGAACACCTCCGAAGAGCAGCGTTGGAACGTGATCTCCTTTGGTTTCACCGTGGTCATCGTCGGCATCCTGGTCGTGGGATCCCTGTGGATCATGTACCACATGCACCAGAACATGATGATCCACTGAACCGGGCCGACGTGATGATCAAGAAGTACCTTCTCGTGACGAAGCCGGGCATCATCTTCGGCAACCTGATCTCGGTTGCCGGCGGGTTCTTCCTGGCTTCCAAAGGGAGCATCGACCCGCTGTTGCTGCTGGCGACGGCTATCGGGGTGTCGTTGGTCATTGCTTCCGGCTGTGTGTTCAATAACGTGATCGATATGGACATCGATCAGAAGATGGAAAGAACCCGCAATCGTGCGCTGGTCCAGGGCACGATCTCCTCGAAGGTGGCGCTGGCCTATGCCGCCCTCCTCGGCCTGGCCGGGGTGGGTCTGCTGTACGTGGCGACCAATGTGGTCGCCACCGCCTTCGCGGTGATGGGTTTCGTGGTGTACGTAGGGCTCTACAGCCTCTGGCTCAAGCGCACCTCGGTATACGGCACCCTGGTCGGCAGCCTGTCCGGTGCCGCACCTCCGGTGATCGGCTACTGCGCTGCCAGCGGCCAGTTCGACAGTGGCGCTGCGGTGCTGCTGCTGATCTTCTGCCTCTGGCAGATGCCGCACTCCTACGCCATCGCCATCTTCCGTCTCAAGGACTACACCGCGGCCTCGATTCCGGTCCTGCCGGTGGCCAAGGGGATCTCGGTGACCAAGCGTCACATCGTCTGGTACACCGTGGCCTTCATGGCCGCCACCCTGCTGCTGACCGTGCTCGGCTACGCCGGCTACGTCTATCTGGCAGTGGCCGCCGTGATCGGGGCCTGGTGGCTGCGTCTGGCCTTCATGGGCTATCAGGCCGAGAACGACGTGCAGTGGGCACGCAAGCTGTTCGGGTTCTCCATCATCGCCATCACCGCCCTGAGCGTCATGATGTCGGTGGACTTCCAGATCCCGGGCGACGTGCTGCTGACCTACGCACGCTGAGACGCACCGTTCCATGAAAAAGCCCGGCCCAGTGCCGGGCTTTTTCATGGCTGCGTGAAAACTACTTCAGCTAGTCCTGGTTGGTGATGACGCGCCAGGTTTGGCGGCGACTGGCGGGCAGGTCACCCCGCAAGCCATTCGGCGACTTGCTGTCGCTGCCATAGATCGCCGCATCCGCCAGGGTCCCTTCCATGCTGAAAGTGCCGTCACCGTAGACGAAGGGCACGATCCCACCGAGCAGACCATCGAGCTGGATACGCCCATAGACCGTATCCGTCCCCAGGTTGAACAGGCCGCTGTTGTTGCCGCCAGTGTAGGGATCCAGAGCATAGAGGTAGGTGGTGACCCCAGCGGTACAGGCGTCGGTGCTGGGAATCAGCGAACTCATCAGCAGGGTGCCGCTGAACAGTTGGGGCTTGTTGATTACCAGTTCGCCATTCAAGGGCAGGTTCAGATACCAGCCCTGTTTGCCATTGGTCGCCGTAGTGGCGTCATAGCTGACCGACGTCGTGGAGAGGGTGTTCGCCGTACTGCTGACGCTGGAGCCGGCAGAACTGGTGTAGCTGATGCGCTGGTCGGTACCCAGGGTCTGCTGCTGGAGGTTGGCGATCGTCAGTACCGGAGTACTGCTGGCCGCCGCTCCATCTGTCTGGCGATCCCAGATGCCATAGAGCGTCATGGCCTTGCTGGTATTGGCGAGGCCGTCGCTGGCCTCGAGGTATTTACCGGTACCAAAGAGCACCAGATGCCCCGTTCCACTGGGATGAGCCACGACTGAAGGACTGGCGGTGATCGGCTGGACCAGATTGGTGGTACCGGGCGCCAGGCTACTGGCCTGGGCGGTATAGAGGGGCCGCCCCCCGAAGGCAACACGGAAGTTGTCTGCTGCGGCCGTTGCGGTCAGGGAGGTGCCGATCAGGTCGAAGCGCCAGAGATTGCCGTGGAGGTCACCGGCATAGGCATAGTCGGCGATCAGGTCGCCATCGACATCGGCCACGAAGGGCGAACTCAGGCCATTGGGTGTGGCGATGTTATCGCTGGCCGGCAAGGCCTTGATCAGGCTGCCGTCGGCCACGTTCATCACATAGAGCACGGCGTTGTCCTGCGCACTGTTGTAACCGTTGCTGACCACCACTGCCCAACCACCGGTATGCAGCCGGGTGATGATCGGCTGCGCGTAGGTGAAGCCCAGGTCCTTGTAGCTGGCATCCGCGTCCGACTTTTCCCAGAGCAGCGCTGGGGCATTGGGATTGGTGATATCCAGCGCGAAGATGCCCCGCCCTCCCCCGCGCAGCGTGCCAATCAGTACCGTGCGCCAGGCCCCGTTGAAATAGACGTCGCCTACCACTGGCGTGTTGTCGACATAGGACTGATGGCCCCCACCGTTATAGCTGCGCTCGGTCAGTCGGTTGAGATTGCCGATGACCGCACTGGGAACGAAAGCAAAGACCTCCTGCCCCTGATCGTTGAAGGCATGCAGCATGCCGTCGTTGGCACCGACATAGATACGTCGCTCACGAGCCGCATTGGTGGTGCGGAACGTGGCGTAGGAATTGTCTCCGACGGTCGCATTCATCAGGGCGATGGGACTGTTGGGACCGTCCACCACCACTGGAGAAGAGTTCACGATATCACCGAGGATATGGCTACGCGGTCGAAACGATGGCGTGGCCCCGGGCGACTCCAGACTGCGATCGCCGCGCAGATAATCCACCCGGCGACTGCCATAGGTGTCGGTGGCACCACCGGAGGCCTTGTTGAGCCTGAGTTGTTGATCGGTATTCAGATTCGCCCAGGCGAAATCGGTCAAGGCGCCGCCCTTGGCCATGTAGATCTTGCGGGTGCCGAAGGCGGTATTACCCGGAGCGAACCTGCCATCGAGTTGTTGAGCGGCACTCCAGATCCGCGTCTGGGTGGTACCCGTGCGTTGGTACTTGATGACATCACCGCTCCAGTCGGCACTGGAAAAGGATGGGGAATAGGTAAAGAGCGCGTTGGTGTCCCCTACCCGAGTGGGCGATACGGTCTGGCTCGCGCCGACACTGGTGGACTGGGTGATCCGCGTGATGACCTTGCCAAGAGAGGTGATCAGGTCGCTGGCATTTTCCGCACTGAAGAACTCCCCCCGCGAATTGATTGCCGCGTGCCAGAGGTCATAGACATTGTTCTGATTGACCGAGTTGTCTGCACCCGCCACTGGCCAGGACGTAGTACCTGCGGCCAAGCCAGCGTAGCCGCCGGCAAAGGTATCGCCATCCCAATCCGGATTGATCAGCGCACTGCTCAAGCCGATACCCACGTAGAACCCCGTGAGGTGCTGCCAGGTGGCTGGGTCGTTACGCGGATTCCAGTAGGGCGAAAGCGTAGTGGTCCCCCGTACCTCATTGCTGGTCACGGTATTGTAGGGCGGTACCTTGTTGTCGAGACCGGGCTGGGCATCGGTGCGCCAGTAGAGAAAGGCCAGGTCTGCGAGAGTGCTGGCCGTAGTGTCCTGGAACGGTGCCTGTGGTGAGTACTGCTGCCCGTCCGGAAGGGTTGCGGCTGTACCATCGACGTTGCCGGAATTCAGCGCAGAGTTCCAGATACCATCGGTCACCACCAGACTGTAGCTGGCGCGACAGCCGTAGACAGGCGACTCGCTATTACCCGGATCGTACGCATATGGACTGTTGCTACCGCTGGTCTTGAGCAGTTCGCCAACGCGAGCAACCGCCTGGAGCAGCGGCGTGCTCTGGTTGTAATAGACTTCTCCGAGCCAGGTGAAGAAAGCGGCTCGGTGCGCACCGGTAAAGGGTCTCAGCCGATTATCGTAGGCAGTTGAACCGGAGTTGCTGATACCGCGACAGTTGGCATTGGCCGCTACCAGGATGCAACTGTCGCTGGTTCCCAGTGCCTGCCAGCCAAGCCGGAGATTTTCCGACGCATCCGCCAAGGCCAGGTTGGTCGAAGTTTGAGCCGCTAGGGCGCGACTGCGATAGAAGGAATACCAGTTGGCGAAGTTCTGCCTTTCGTCCGTCCCGTTGGGACCGGAAGAGCTGCCGACCAGTACCCGCCGGTAACAGCCCTCGGTCTGCAAGGCGACGGGAAGACAGGTGCTGAGCGTCGTATCGTAGAGATAGTAGTAGGCCTGTACGCCAGTGATGGCAGCAGAAATGTTGGTATTGGCGGTGACCGTGTAGTTGACCGAGGAAACCACCCCAAGCAGTCCATAGTCCACGTTTCGGGTACAGGTAACATTGCTGTAGGTGACCGCCGCCGTATTGGCAATGCTCGCGGTACAGCCACCGTTGAGCGCAGCTCCCGTCAGCAGGCGCTCAAGCAGGGAGGCGTCACTGATACTGACTTGGGCACCGTTGATGTTCTCGGTGAAGCCGGCACCCAACAAGATATTGAGCAGCGTGAGGCTGCCATAGGTCGCGCTTGTTCCACGGTAAGTACCACTACTGAAAAAATCCTGAGACGGGTTCTCCGCCAGCATGCTCGGGCTATTGTTCTGCAGCCCCGGGTTTCCGTAGGCATTACCCCGCGCCACATTGGGATCTGTAGTCACCAAATTAGGGTTATAGCTCCAGCTCACGCGGTAGTCGGTGGCGAGATTGACACTACCCAAGCTCGGTCGATAGCCGTTTACGTAGGCGCTGGTAAAGCTGGTCGCCAGTCGCGTACGGGTCAGTCCGCCCGTAGTGCTGTAGCTCACCGCATAGGGCGCCGGATAAGTAATCGCCGGATTGTAGTAGAGGCTATTGAAAGCCGCCGATTTAGCGCGACGGGTTGGTCGGATGGCATCGGTATTCGACGCATCCGGCACAACCGCCATCTGCATGCTGGTGGAGTTATCCAGCGTGACGAACAGATTGGGACCGACACTATTGGTCAGGAACAATGGCTGCTGACTGAGATTCAAGGCCGCGGCCTGCGTCGCAGGTGCGGCCAAGGTTAATAGGAGGGCCAGAGTTCCAATGCCTAATGCAGCCCGACTCATGGCACCTCCAGGGCGACGACGCTCTGCAGAATCACCGGAAAGCGCTTGCCGCGATCCTGGGCCACGGCGGTGATCCGGAACAGGTTGGTGGCGGGCGCCGAGACATCGACCGAACTGCTACCGATGGCTGTCACGACCCAGCGGGGTGTCTGGGCGAAGGAAGCGCTGCCATCGGAGCCGCGGTAGGCAACCGTCCGCGTCGTAGGATCGGTCCCGCTCGCCTGGAGCGCTGCCGCTGCCCAGGTCTGGGTCAGGGCACCGGTATTGAGATCGCTGGCCTTGGTCAGGATGCACAGGTCACCGGTTGGTGGCTTGGCGAAGGCACTGCGTACCGCTGGGACACTTTCCGAACAGCTGGCAAAGCCGGCACTGAAGGCGGTAAAGGACGGTTGCTGACTGAGGGCCACCAATCGCCGCTCACCTTCGCGTAGCGCCGCCTCTGCGGCATTGAAGGCCTGGGTGTTTTCCAAGGCGGCGCCGCCGCTGCGGGCCTGCAGCAAGGTCTGACGCATGCTGGAGGCGGCCAGTAGCGACAGCAGCAGCAACATCACCAGGGCGATCAGCAAGGTCGCGCCGCGCTGCCTGCCAATGACTGGACTCATAGCGCCAGATTCCTCAGGGTAACGGTGCTCTGCAGTATCTGCATGGGTCGACTGGCGTCCGCGATCTGCAGGCCGGTCAGGGTCTGCCAATTGGCAGCCGTATTACTGGCCACATCGCTGGTTAATGCCTCCGTGGTGCTGAGCAACGCCGCGTAGCGCACGGCCGGTGCATCCGCCTTGGGCGGAATGGACCAGCGAAAATCCTGCAGCCCCTGCACCAGCACCGCACTGCCCTTGCGCGTCAGCGCGCCCCCACGCTCGCTCCAGACGGTGCAGCTCAGGGTGCCCCCGCCCGGGGTATTGCCCGCGGTGTAGCGCAGCTTGAGCAGCACGTTGCCGCCGGCATTGAGGTTCACCCGCGGGATGGGGTTGCCCAGACAGTCCTGGTCCTTGCTGTCCAATGCGCCCTGATAGCGAATGCAGACGCCGGTGGGCGCATTGGCGCTGTCCGTGGTCGCCGCGAAGGTGGCGCCACCGGCAAAAGCTGGACAGCTGATGTCATCGGTATCCTTTACCTCACCGACCGCCGGAAAGGCTGCTTGGAGGCTACCCTGATAACGGATTTCCGCGCGGAAGCCGGTCCGTGCCAGTTGCCGGTCGAGCACCTGCAAGGTCAGCTGAGCGTTGTTGCGATTGCCGGTCTGGCCTTGCTGGAAGAGAAAACTGCGCTTGTTGTTGATATAGATCTGCGAGACGCCCAACACCAGAAAGGTACCCACGGTCAGGGCGATCATCATCTCGATGAGTGAAAAACCCTTCTGGCTACGCGACATGATGAGCATGGCCTACAGCTCCGAGCGCAAGGCGTAGTAGCAGACGCCCTTGGGGCAATTCAGCGAATCGTTGCTGACGTCCTGCCAGGCCACCACCACCATCACCGGTGCCACCGCATTGGTCTCGCAGGCACCCAGCGGCGTCGTGTTGCCCGCAGGATCGCTGGACGGCAGTTTCGGTACGCCGGACGCTGGACAGACCGCGAAGCTGCTGGCGATCAAGGCGTCCGTCACGGGTAGCAGCGCCTTTACCTGATTCAGCCAACACCCCAGATCCTGCCCCGCCACCGCGTCCCCACCTGCAGAGCGATCCCGGGTCAGGCAGGTCTTGCCGGCATCGAGCGCCTTGGTGCGAAAGCTGGTGCCGGGCTGCTTGATGTAGGCCCCGTCGATCTTGACCTTGTCGCTCGCCACCACCTGACCGCGGTTGCTGCGCATCAACTCGAGCAGGTCGTTGGCCAATACCATGGCATTGCTGCGCTGCACCGAATCTTGGGACAGCGCCACGCTGCGGGTCTGCAGCGCCACCATGCCCAGCACGCCGATGCAGATGATCACCAGACTGACCAGCACCTCGATCATGCTGAAACCCCCTTGCCAGCGCTTCATCTAGCTGCACCCCACGGCGCTGGCACGGTTAGGCACATAGTCGCTCACAGTCAGCACCCCGCCCTGACTGAGGGTGAATTGCTTGCCCTGGGCGAGCGCATTGGTAGCGCAGACGCGAATGGTGGCTTCACCGCTGAGTTTCAGACTGCCATTGGGTTGGAAGGTCAGACTGGTCAGGGGGGTACCTCCCATGGATCCGGTTCCGTTGACGCCGTTACCCAGTCCCCCGCTGTACTGCCGCAAGACCTCGGCAGTGGGCAGCACCACCGTCTTGGCCGTGGTGATCCTCAGCGCGCCCATCCAGCCGTTGGCATCCTCCGGATCGGTGGTTACGACGACATTCACACCGCGACTCATGGCTTCGCTGCGTGCGTAATAGAGGGCGCGCTGCAACTCCCCCGCTGCCGCCTGGACACGGTTGCTTTGTACCAGGCTCGCGAAGCCGGGCGCCGCCAGCGCCGTGACGATACCCAGCAGCGCTATGACGACCAAAACCTCGATGAGCGTAAAACCCGAGAGGCGCTTCGACTGCATCCCCACCGCCTGAAAACCCGTGACTTCACCTGATAGTAGTAAGGGCTCAGGCGGCCGCTATGACCGGCTATCGCTTCGATCGGCGCGGGTAACAGCCTGGATCGAGGCGTTCGCCGGAGATGGGCGAAATAGAGCGCGGCGGGGAGAATCGAGGGTGGCAGATCAGAATACGGCCCGTTCCAGAGTCTGCTCTAAGCAGGGGGATTTGAGAGAGCAACTTAGCCCTGAGCCCTGGCGGGGTCGGCGCCTCATAGGCAGAGGGACCGGATCTCGGAGAGAGAAATCCAATCCCTAAAAACGCAAAAACCCTCCTTGCGGAGGGTTTCTGGTAAAAATGGTGGGTCGTGTAGGATTCGAACCTACGACCAATTGGTTAAAAGCCAACTGCTCTACCGACTGAGCTAACGACCCAAATATGGTCGGGGTAGGGGGATTCGAACTCCCGACATCCTGCTCCCAAAGCAGGCGCGCTACCGGGCTGCGCTATACCCCGAGAATGGAAGTGGCTCCGCGACCTGGACTCGAACCAGGGACCCAATGATTAACAGTCATTTGCTCTACCGACTGAGCTATCGCGGAATTTCGATCTTCCAACCCCTCTTACGTCAGTGCCTTTCGGGCTTTGCCGTAAGTGAGGTGCGCCATTTTACGGAAGTGGAAACAGACGTCAACACCTAGCCTGCTGTTTTTTCACAAATTTATGTGAAAGGCCGGGCGACCCTGGGATCGCCCGGTCATTTCCTAGGCGAAGACGATCTCGTCGCCCTCTACCCTGCCCTCGATGCGGCTGTTCGGCGCGAAGGCGCCCGAGAGGATGCGCTGGGCCAGCGGATTCTCGATCCAGCGCTGGATCGCCCGCTTGAGCGGACGGGCACCGTAGACCGGGTCGTAACCCACCGCCACCAGCTTGTCCAAGGCCTCGGGCGACAGCTCCAGCTGCAGGTCACGCTCGGCCAGGCGCTGCCGCAGGTGCTGCAGCTGGATCTCGGCGATGCCGGCGATCTGTTCGCGGCCCAGGGGCTCGAACACCACCACCTCATCGATCCGGTTGATGAACTCGGGGCGGAAGTGACTGGCCACCGCATCCATCACCGCGGCGCGCTGGGCATCGGGATCGCCGACCAGCTCCTGGATCTGCGCCGAGCCCAGGTTCGAGGTCATGACGATCACCGCATTGCGGAAATCCACGGTTCGGCCCTGGCTGTCGGTCAGACGCCCGTCGTCGAGCACCTGCAGAAGGATGTTGAAGACATCCGGATGAGCCTTTTCCACCTCGTCCAGCAGGACCACCGAGTAAGGCTTGCGCCGCACGGCCTCGGTCAGGTAGCCACCCTCTTCATAGCCGACATAGCCGGGCGGAGCCCCGATCAGGCGAGCCACGGAGTGCTTCTCCATGAATTCGGACATGTCGATGCGCACCATGGCGTCTTCGGTGTCGAAGAGAAACTCCGCCAGCGACTTGCACAGCTCGGTCTTGCCCACCCCGGTCGGGCCGAGGAAGAGGAAGGAACCGCTGGGGCGATTCGGATCGGACAGGCCCGCCCGCGAGCGGCGCACGGCATTGGCCACGGCGGTGACCGCCTCGTCCTGGCCGATCACCCGGTTGTGCAGGGCCTCTTCCATGCGCAAGAGCTTGTCACGCTCGCCTTCGAGCATCTTGCTGACCGGAATGCCGGTCCACTTGGAGACCACCTCGGCGATCTCGTCTTCGGTGACCTTGTTGCGCAAGAGCTGGTTGGCCGGCTTCTCGTGCTGGTCGACCATCTGCAGGCTGCGCTCCAGATCGGGGATGGTGCCGTACTGCAGCTCGGCCATGCGATTGAGGTCGCCCTTGCGGCGAGCGGCCTCCAGCTCGGTGCGCGCCTGTTCGATGCGCTGCTGCAACTGGGCGGAATCCTGGACCTCGGCTTTTTCTGCCTTCCAGACCTCTTCCAGATCGGCGTATTCCTGCTCGAGGCGGGCGATGTCCTCGTCGAGTTTTTCCAGTCGCTTGCGCGCGGCCTCGTCCTCTTCCTTCTTCAGCGCCTGACGTTCCACCTTGAGCTGGATCAGCCGGCGATCCAGGCGATCAAGGGCCTCCGGCTTGGAGTCTATCTCCATGCGGATGCGGCTGGCGGCCTCGTCGATCAGGTCGATGGCCTTGTCCGGCAGCTGACGATCGGTGATGTAGCGATGAGACAGCTTGGCCGCGGCGATGATGGCGCCATCGGTGATGGCCACCTTGTGGTGTACCTCGTAGCGCTCCTTGAGGCCACGCAGGATGGCGATGGTGTCTTCCTCGCTCGGCTCGTCCACCAGCACCTTCTGGAAGCGCCGCTCCAGGGCCGCGTCCTTCTCGATGTACTGGCGGTACTCGTCGAGGGTGGTGGCACCCACGCAGTGCAGCTCGCCACGGGCCAGGGCCGG
Source organism: Pseudomonas sp. GM_Psu_1 (assembly GCF_026544185.1). NCBI lineage: Bacteria > Pseudomonadati > Pseudomonadota > Gammaproteobacteria > Pseudomonadales > Pseudomonadaceae > Pseudomonas > Pseudomonas sp. GM_Psu_1. Next base: position 157,409 of record NZ_JALNUX010000011.1, on the reverse strand, counting down.
CTTGAGCATGTTGCCGGCATCCATGGCGCCCTCGGCCTTGCCGGCGCCGACCATGGTGTGCAGCTCGTCGATGAAGAGGATGATGCGCCCTTCCTGCTTGGCCAGTTCGTTGAGCACGCCCTTGAGGCGCTCTTCGAATTCGCCGCGGAATTTGGCACCGGCGATCAGCGCGCCCATGTCCAGGGCCAGCAGGCGCTTGTCCTTGAGGCCATCGGGCACTTCGCCATTGATGATGCGCTGGGCCAAGCCCTCGGCGATGGCGGTCTTGCCGACGCCGGGCTCACCGATCAGCACCGGATTGTTCTTGGTGCGGCGCTGCAGGACCTGGATGGTGCGGCGGATCTCGTCGTCCCGCCCGATCACCGGGTCGAGCTTGCCGTCTTCGGCGCGCTTGGTGAGATCGACGGTGAACTTGTCCAGCGCCTTGCGGCTGTCTTCGGCATTGGGGTCATTGACCGCCTCGCCCCCGCGCAGGTTGTTGATGGCGTTCTCCAGCGCCTTACGCGAGACGCCCTGCCCCAGCAGCAACTTGCCGAGGCGGGTGTTCTCGTCCATGGCGGCGAGCAGCACCAGCTCGCTGGAGATGAACTGGTCGCCCTTCTGCTGGGCCAGACGATCGGCCTGGTTGAGCAGCCGCGCCAGATCCTGGGACAGATTCACGTCGCCGGTGGGATTCTGGATCTTGGGCAGCTTGTCCAGCTCTTCGGCCAGGGTCTTGCGCAGGCTGGCGAGGTCGAAGCCGACCTGGCGCAGCAGCGGAGAAATGGAACCGCCCTGCTGGTCGAGCAGCGCGGAGAACAGGTGCAGCGGCTCGATGGCCGGATGGTCATGGCCGACGGCCAGGGACTGGGCATCCGCCAGAGCGAGCTGCAATTTGCTGGTGAAACGGTCTATACGCATGGGCAAGGTCCTATCTGAGACGCGGGATGGCGCAGCAGAGGGCGCTTTCGATTACCCGCGGGAATGTCCTTTAGATAGGGGCGATGCCTAACGATTCAAGCCAACGAGGCTTGACATCCGAAAAAATACTTAGGCGTTGATCCAGATCAGGCTGGCAAAGCGACCGGTCCGGGCGCCGCGCCGATAGGAAAAGAAGCGCTCTTCGTCGGCGAAGGTGTCGAAGCCACCGCCATGGACCGCCGTGATGCCTTGAGCCGCTAAGCGCAGACGAGCCAGGGCATAGAGATCGCCCAGGTACTTGTCCCCGCCCCTGGCCACGAAACACCGCTCGGCCTCGGCGTGCTGGGCGACAAAGGCCTCACGCACCTCGACGCCCACTTCGAAACTGGCCGGCCCTATGGCGGGACCCAGCCAGACCAACACCTCGGCGGGAGCGACCTCCAGACTGGCGGCGGCCGCCTCCAGCACGCCACCCGCCAGACCGCGCCAGCCAGCGTGGGCCGCCGCGACGCGGGAGCCGTCCCGCCGGCAGAACAGGGCTGGCAGGCAATCGGCGGTCATCATGGTCACCGCGATACCGGGAGTGGCCGTCCAGGCGGCATCGGCCTGGAGCACCCGGGTCGGATCGGCTTCGACGACGGCAGTGCCATGGACCTGTTCGAGCCAGGCCGGACGGCACCCCAGGGCCTGGCCCAGGCGTCGGCGATTCTCGGCGACCGCAGCCGGATCGTCACCGACGTGGTTGCCCAGGTTGAAGCTGTCGAAGGGCGCCCGGCTGACGCCACCCGCGCGGGTGGTCACACAGGCCTGGACGCCAACCGGCGCCGGCCAGTCCGGCCGCAGCCAGTCGGCGTCGATCATTCGAAGGATTCCCGATCCTGGCGCAGCAGATCCAGCAGCCAGACCAGGTCTTCCGGCAGCGGCGACTCCCAGCGCAGGCGTTCGCCGGTCACCGGATGATCCAGTTCGAGGAAGCGCGCGTGCAGTGCCTGGCGCGGGAATTCGCGCAGGGTCTTGACCAGGGTCGGATTGGTCGCCGGCGGGATCCTGAAGCGACCGCCATAGACCGGATCGCCTACCAGGGGGAAACCGACATGGGTCATGTGCACGCGGATCTGGTGGGTGCGCCCGGTCTCCAGCTTGACCCGGGTATGGGTATAGGCACGAAAGCGCTCCAGCACCCGGTAGTGACTGACCGCGGGCTTGCCACCGGCGATCACCGCCATTTGCTGGCGGCGTTGGGAATGACGGCCGATGGGCGCATTGACGGTGCCGCCGGCGACGATCACCCCGGCGACGATGGCTTCATAGATGCGACTCACCGAGCGCGCCTGCAACTGGGCGACCAGGTGGGTATGGGCCTCCAGGGTCTTGGCCACCACCATGAGTCCGGTGGTGTCCTTGTCCAGGCGATGGACGATACCGGCACGCGGCACGCTGTCCAGCGAGGGTACGTGGTGCAGCAGGGCATTGAGCAGGGTGCCATCGGCATGACCGGCGGCCGGATGCACCACCAGCCCGGCGGGCTTGTCGAGCACCAGCAGGTGATCGTCTTCGTAGACGATGTCCAGTTCGATGTCCTGGGCCACCCACTCGCCCTGGGCCTCGCGCTCGGCGCGCAGCGCCAGCTGGGCGCCGCCATGGACGGTGTCACGCGGACGCAGCACGGCGCCGTCGACGGTCAGGCTGCCGTCCTTGATCCAGGCGGCGAGACGCGAGCGGGAGTGTTCGGCGAACAGCTGGGCAGCGACCTGATCGAGGCGCTGGCCACCGAGTTCGTAGGGGACTTCGGCATTGAGAACGATGGATTCGGACATGGATCTGCGCGGGCAATGGCAGGGCTTTTGGAATCGGCCCGACCCTGTGGTTAAATACGGCGACTTTTTTGCCCCGGCATTCCGGGTCGATCATCATAACAGGACGGTTCCGGCCCCGTCACAGGCTAGGTGAGCGCTCTCCGCGCTCATCCCTGCACCGCCGACCGTTTCGGGGAATCCAAGCCGCCATGCAATTGAAGCACCTGCTGCTGGTCACCAGCCTAGTCCTCACCGCCGCCTGCTCCTCGAAAGCGCCCGAGGTTCCGGAAAATCTGCCGGAAGGCGAGCTCTACACCCAGGCTCAGCGCGATATTTCCAACAGCAGCTACACGGACGCCATCAGCAAGCTGAAGGCCCTGGAGTCGCGGTATCCCTTCGGTCGCTATGCCGAGCAGGCCCAGCTCGAGCTGATCTACGCCAACTACAAGAATGGCGAGCCCGAGGCGGCGCGCACGGCGGCGGATCGCTTCATCCGTCTGCATCCGCAACACCCCAATGTCGACTACGCCTACTACATGAAGGGCGTGTCCTCCTTCGAACAGGACCGCGGCCTGTTGGCGCGCTTCCTGCCGCTGGACATGACCAAGCGTGACCCGGGCGCGGCGCGCGATTCCTTCAACGACTTCGCCCAGTTCACCAGCCGCTTCCCCAACAGCCGCTACGCCCCGGACGCCAAGGCGCGCATGGTCTACCTGCGCAACCTGCTGGCGGCCTACGACGTGCACGTCGGCCACTACTACCTGACCCGCAAGGCCTATGTGGCCGCCGCCAACCGCGGCCGCTACGTGGTCGAGAACTTCCAGGGCACCCCGTCGGTGGGCGATGGCCTGGCGATCATGACCGAAGCCTACAAGCACCTGGGTCTCAACGACCTGGCGGCCACCAGCCTGGAAACCCTCAAGCTCAACTACCCGGACAACGTCAGCCTCAAGGATGGCGAATTCCAGCTGCGCGAGCCGGACGACAAGGATCAGCAGCGCTCCTGGCTGACCCGTGCGACCCTGGGCCTGATTGATCGCCCGAGCGATCCGCTGCCGCCCGGCGAGACCCGTGCCAGCCAGGACATCCAGCGCAAGTACCAGGAAGAGCGTGACAACCTGGCGCCCGAGCTGCGCATCGTCGACCCGGCCGAGGCCGAGAAGGCCGGTGGCGCGACGCCGGCGCCGGCCAAGCGCTCCTGGTTCAGCCGCCTGACCTTTGGTCTGTTCGACTGATCCGGCAGCAGACGTGAAAAGGGGAAGCCAGTGGCTTCCCCTTTTTTATTGCCCGCAATGGCTGGCGCTACCCTCTGGCGCCGGATCGCAGGGGTCCGGCGCCCGACGAGCTAGTCGCCGATGCGCCAACCCGAGGTGATCGGATAGCGCCGATCACGCCCGAAACCGCGCTGGGTGACCCGGGCGCCCACCGCCGCCTGGCGCCGCTTGTATTCGTTGAGATCCACCAGGCGCAGCACCCTGCGCACCGTTTCCTCGTCGAAGCCGGCGGCGACGATGTCCACGGCCGAGAGATCCTGCTCGACATACAGCCGCAGGATCTCGTCGAGCACCGGATAGGGCGGCAGCGAGTCCTCGTCCTTCTGGTCCGGCGACAGTTCGGCCGATGGCGGGCGGTCGATCACGCGCTGGGGAATCACCTCGCCCGCACGATTACGGTACTCGCAGAGGTGGAACACCAGGGTCTTGGGCACATCCTTGAGCACGTCGAAGCCGCCGGCCATGTCGCCATAGAGGGTGGCGTAACCGACGGCCATCTCGCTCTTGTTGCCGGTGGTCAGCACCAGATAGCCCTTCTTGTTGGAGATGGCCATCAGCAGGGTCCCGCGGCAACGCGCCTGCAGATTCTCCTCGGTGGTATCCCGCCCGAGTCCGGCGAATTCGCCGGCCAGGGTCGCCTGGAAGGCCTCGACCATGGGTGCGATGGGCAAGACGCTGTAGCGCACTCCCAGCGTCCGCGCCTCGGCTTCGGCGTCGTCCAGGCTGATCTGGGCGGTGTAGTGATAGGGCATCATCACCGCCTCCACCTGCTCCGCGCCCAGCGCATCCACGGCGACCGCCAGCACGAGGGCCGAATCGATGCCCCCGGACAGGCCCAGCACCACGCCCTTGAAGCCGTTCTTGCACACATAGTCGCGCACCCCGAGCACAAGGGCGTCATAGACGCTGGCCTCCAGCGAGGCGACGGGGGCGAGTTCGGCCGGCTGCGGTTGCAGGGCCGCATCGATGATCACCGGATAGAGGCCTTCGACGAAGGCCGGCGCGCGCTGACTGACCTGCCCCCGGGCATCGACCACGAAGGAATGACCGTCGAACACCAACTCGTCCTGGCCACCCACCTGGTTGACGTAGACCACCGGCATGCCGCCCTCGCGGGCACGCTCGCCCACCACGGCCTCGCGCTCCGGCTGCTTGCCGCCGTGGAAGGGCGAGGCATTGAGGTTGAGCATCAGTCGTGCCCCGGCCGCGCGCGCCCTGGCCATAGGCTCGGCGAACCAGATGTCCTCGCAGATGGTGACGCCGATGGGCACGCCCTGGTAGTCGAACACGGCCGCTCTGTCGCCCGGCTCGAAATAGCGCTTCTCGTCGAACACCCGATAGTTGGGCAATTGCTGCTTGCGATAGAAGGCCAGCTCGGCGCCATCGCGATAGACCGCGCAGGCGTTGTAGCGTCGCCCCTCCTCCAGCCAGGGAAAGCCCACCAGCACATGGATGCCGGCGATCTCCTGGCGGATCCGCTGCAGCCCCTGCTCGATCCGGCGCTGCATGCTCGAGCGCAGCAGCAAGTCCTCCGGGGGATAGCCGCACAGCGACAGCTCCGGAAAGACGATGAGATCGCCCTGCAGCTCATCCCGGGCCTGCCGGGCGGCGGCGATGATGCGCTCTACATTGCCATGGATGTCGCCGACCTTGAGGTTCACCTGCGCCATCACGACGTTCAGCAACTGACTCATGCACTCTTCCTTGCCCGATTGATCGGCGCATTTTCCCGCAAGCAGCGAAGCGGGACAATCGATGCCATGCGGGGCTCACCGCCTGCAGCGGCCCTGCTAAACTCCACCCTCCTTCACGCTGCGAGATCGCCATGGGTCTGCTTCGCCTGCTGTTGTGGCTCGTCCTCCTGGGCGCGCTGTTCTGGATGATCAGACGCTGGTGGCGCGGCAAGACGCAGACGCCGTCCGGCAAGGCTCGCCCGCTACCGCCCAACCCCATGGTGCGCTGCGCCCATTGCGGCGTGCACGTGCCCCAGGAGAGAGCTCTGGCCGATGGCGAAGGCCAGCGCTGGTATTGCAGCGCCGAACATCGCCGGTTGCAGCATGAGCACCGCGACTGATCCAGGCACCCTGAGAGCCGACGCGGTCCTGCGGCTCTATCACCTCTATCGCATCGTCATCGGCCTGGCGCTGGTGGTGCTGATTTCCAGCGACCTGGACCAGCACTGGCTGCGCACCGTCGACGGCCAGCTGTTCCGCCAGGCCAGTTGGGCCTATCTCGCTGTCAACGCCGTGCTGGCGGTCGGCCAGCGGCTGTTGCGCGGTCGCGCCTTCACCCTAGCGCTGATCGACATCCTCGCCCTGGGCGGCCTGTTCTTCCTGGCCGGCGGCATCGCCAGCGGCATGGGCAGTCTGCTGGTGGTGACCGTCGGGGTATCCAACGTCCTGATCCGTGGCCGCCGCGGCCTGCTGATCGCCGCCCTGGCGGCCATCGCCCTGTTGCTGGCGACCGGCTATCTCGACCTGCGCCGCGGCGACAGCGGCAGTGGCTATGTGCAGGCAGCGGGCCTGGGCACCCTCTGCTTCGCCACGGCGCTGCTGGTGCAGGGCCTGGTCCGGCGGCTGCTGGACAGCCAGGCCCTGGCCGAAACCCGCGCCACGGCCGTGGCCGAACTGGAGGCCCTCAACGCCCTGATCCTCGAACGCATGCGGACCGGCATCCTGGTGTTCGACGCCGAATACCAGGTGCTGCTGGTGAATCCGGCAGCCCGCCGTCTGCTCGGTGTGGACGACGAGGACACCATCGCCCCCCTGGCCCTGGGTCTCGCCCAGCGCCTCGAGGAATGGGAGCGCAATCCCAGTATCCGGCCGGCGCCCTGGCGCGCCTATGCCAACGGCCCGCTGTTGCAACCCAGCTTCGCCCGCCTGCAACAGGGCGAAGGCGAGCGGGTGCTGACCTTTCTCGAAGACGTCTCGCGCATCGCCCAGCAGGCCCAGCAACTCAAGCTTGCCTCCCTCGGCCGTCTCACCGCCGGCATCGCCCACGAGATCCGCAATCCGCTGGGCGCCATCAGTCACGCCGCCCAGCTGCTACAGGAATCCGAGGAGCTGACCACGCCGGACCGGCGCCTGGCGCAGATCATCCAGGACCAGTCGCGGCGGATGAATCGGGTGGTGGAAAACGTCCTGCAGCTGTCTCGCCGCCAGCAGGCCGCCCCTCAGCTGATCGACCTGCGCTACTGGGCGCACCGCTTCGCCGGGGAGTTGCGCCCTACCCTGCCCGCCGGCCAGACGCTGCACGTCAAGACCGAGCCGGGCACCCTGCAGACGCACATGGATCCCCACCAGCTGGGCCAGATCCTGACCAACCTGGTGCAGAACGGCCTGCGCTACAGCTGCCAGAAGCACGGCATCGGCCAGGTCTGGCTCAGCACCTACCGCGATCCGGAAAGCGACCTGCCCATCCTCGAAGTGGTCGACGACGGACCGGGCGTCGCCGCCGAGCAACTTGACCACCTGTTCGAGCCCTTCTTCACCACCGAGAACAAGGGGACCGGGCTGGGCCTGTACATCTCCCGTGAGCTTTGCGAGAGCAACCAGGCCAGACTTGGCTATCATCCCTTGGCGAACGGCAGCTGTTTTCGCATCACCTTCGCCCATCCCCGCACAATGAGCTGAGCATGGCCCGACAGAAAGTCCTGATCGTCGACGATGAACCCGATATCCGCGAACTCCTGGAGATCACCTTGGGGCGGATGAAGCTCGACACCGCTAGCGCCAAGAACATCGCCGATGCCCGGGCCATCCTCGAACGGGAAAGCTTCGACCTCTGCCTGACCGACATGCGTCTGCCCGACGGCTCGGGACTGGACCTGATCCAGTTCATCCAGCAACGCTTTCCGCAATTGCCGGTGGCCATGATCACCGCCTTCGGCAGTCTGGAAACCGCGGTCCAGGCACTCAAGGCCGGTGCGTTCGACTACCTCACCAAGCCGGTGGACCTGCCGCGCCTGCGTGAACTGGTAGGCACGGCCCTGCGGCTGTCCGGGCCTGCCCCGGCAGCGGCCGGCGCCAGCGAAACCCAACTGCTCGGCGAATCGCCGCCCATGCGCGCCCTGCGCAACCAGATCGCCAAACTGGCGCGCAGCCAGGCGCCGGTCTACATCAGCGGCGAATCGGGCAGCGGCAAGGAGCGGGTGGCACGACTGATCCATGAGCAGGGTCCGCGGGCCGGTCGGCCCTTCGTCCCGGTCAACTGTGGCGCCATCCCCTCGGAGTTGGTGGAAAGCGAATTTTTCGGCCACCGCAAGGGCAGCTTCACCGGCGCCATCGAGGACAAGCAGGGCCTGTTCCAGGCCGCCCAGGGCGGCACCCTGTTTCTCGACGAGGTGGCCGATCTGCCGCTGCCGATGCAGGTCAAGCTGTTGCGCGCCATCCAGGAAAAGGCCGTGCGCCCGGTAGGCAGCCAGCAGGAGATCAGCCTGGACGTACGCATCCTCAGCGCCACCCACCGGGATCTGGCCGCCGAAGTCGCCGCCGGGACCTTCCGCCAGGACCTCTACTACCGCCTCAATGTCATCGAATTGCAGGTGCCGGCCCTGCGCGAGCGCCGCGAAGACATCGGCATCCTGGCCAACCATATGCTCGAACGCCTGGCACGCGACGCCGGCCTGGCCGCGGCCACGCTGGGCGAGGATGCCCTGGCCAAGCTCAAAAGCTACCGTTTCCCCGGGAACGTGCGGGAACTGGAAAACATGCTGGAGCGGGCCTACACCCTCTGCGAGGGCGACGTCATCCGCCCGGCCGATCTGCGCCTGGCCGATGCCCCGGCAGCCACCGCCACCGGCGAAGCCAGCCTGGCAAACATCGCCAATCTGGAAGACCACCTGGAGTCCATCGAACGCCAGCTGATCATGCAGGCGCTCGAAGAGACCCGCTGGAATCGCACCGCCGCCGCGGAACGCCTGGGTCTCTCCTTCCGCTCGATGCGCTACCGACTGAAGAAGCTCGGAATCGACTGATCAGTCCGCTGCCAACCGAGCGCCTGGCGCATAGGGCGCCGGATCGATGATCGGCGTGCGTTCGGTGAGCAGATCGGTCAGCAACTGGCAGGACGCCGGCGCCAGCACCAGGCCGTTGCGATAGTGCCCGCAGTTGAGCCACAGCCCGGGCAGCTCCGGTACCGGCCCGATAAAGGGCACGCCATCCGGCGAGCCCGGCCGCAGTCCCGCCCAGTGCGCCACCGGCGCCTGGCCGGCCAGCGCCGGCAGCAATTCGGCGGCCGAGGCCTGCAAGCTGGCCAGCGCCTCGGCGGTCGGCGTCTTGTCGAATTCGGCGTGCTCCAGGGTGCTGCCGATGAGGATATGCCCATCGCGGCGCGGAATGGCGTAGCGCCCCTTGGCCAGCACCACGCTGGTCAGATAACCCGCTGGCTGGCGATACAGCAGCATCTGCCCCTTCACCGGCCGCACCGGCACGGCCAGCCCCAGGCTCTGCAGCAAATCACCACTCCAGGCCCCGGCACAGACCACCACGGACTCGGCATGGATGGCCTCGCGCGCCGTCTGCACCCCCACTACCCGCTCGCCCTGGCGCAGGAAACCGGTCACCGGCGACTCGCTCACCAGCGTCACATTCGGCATGCCTAGCAGGGCTTCGCGCAGAGAGCGCACCAGCCGGGGATTGCGCACATTGGCCACCCCCGCCATGAAGACCGCCCGCTCATAGCCCGGCCCCAGCACCGGTACCCGCTGCCGCACCGCCGCGACCGACACCGACGCCAGCGGCCGCACATTGCGCCGCGCCCAGTCCAGCGCCTCGGCTTCGTCCTCCAGATCGAGCCAGTACAGCCCGGTCACTTCCACCTCGGGGTCCACCCCCGTCTCCTGCCGTAACCGTTCCCCTAGCACCGGATAGAAATCCTGCGACCAGTGCGCCAGCGCCGTCACCGCCGGCTGATAGCGCCACGGATAAAGCGGCGACACGATCCCGCCGCCGGCCCAGGACGCCTCCCGCCCCGGCTCACCGCGCTCAACCACTACCACCCGCCGACCGCTCAAGGACAGGCAATAGGCCGACATCAGCCCTATCGCCCCCGCCCCGACCACCGCTACATCGAAACTCACGTCACACCTCTACATCCTGCAATTGACTGTTCCGCCGTCTTGGCGCAAAACGGCTATCGCGGCCAGGAAGGCCGCCTACCTACAAGGACGTCAACATGACCTATCGCATCTCGCGAGGCTTCAGCCTCTTCGAATCCCTGATCTGCCTCAGCGTACTGAGTATTGTCGCCTCCCTGGCCATTCCTGCCTTTGGCGGCATACTGCAGCGCAATCGCCAGCAGCTGGCCATTCAGCAACTCAGGGAGACGGTCAACTTCGCACGGGCGGCTGCCATCAACGGCTATGGCAGCGTGTCCATCTGTCACGCGCCGGCCGGCGAATGCGACAGCTCGAACCTCTGGTCGGCTACCACCCGCGTCTTCCGCGACTGGGATCGCGATGGCCTTCAATCAGTCGAAGAGCCCACCCTGCTGATTAGTCAGCTCCCCGACGGACTGCACTGGCGGTGGAACAATTTCCGTACGCTACCTCATCTGACATTTTTAAACAGCGGCGTGACCGACGCCCTGAACGGCAGCTTCATCCTCTGCCAAGGCGCCGAGCCGCGCGCACGACTGGTCCTGAACAAGGCAGGGCGGATCGAGGTGGCGAATCTTCGCACCAGCGATCGCTGCGCCTGAACGTCCTGACCAGACACCTTCCCGTTTCGACCGGATATCCGCCGTACGCTGGTCCAGCCAGGCATGATCCCCCATGCTTGGCCTTCCAGCCCAGCGAAACCGACGATGCGGACCCAGTACGGCTTTACCCTGATCGAAACCCTGGTAGCGCTCGCCATTCTGGCGATCGTGGTCAGCATTGCTGCGCCTTCCTTCAATAGGACAGTACAAAGCAACAGAGCTGCCGTGGCCAGCAATGAACTGGTCGGTGCGCTCCAGATAGCACGTTCAGAGGGACTAAAACGTCGTGCCGATGTAACGCTTTGTCGTCGCAATACGCAGGGCAATGCCTGTGAAAACGGCACCGACTGGGCCGCTGGATGGCTACTGATCCAGGGCAATCTGGTGATTCAAGTCTGGGAGAGCATCAACGGTATCACCCTTACCGGACCAAGCGCTGGCATAACCTTTCGCAGCAATGGCCTGACTACCCTGACCGCAAATCAGACTTTCACTCTCAGTACACCTAGCTGCACACGCACCGTTTCGCTCAACCTCACAGGTAGCGCCTCCGTCAATCAAAACGGGTGTCAACAGCCATGAGTCCCAACTACCGGCAGCGCGGCGCCACCCTGATCGAAGTTCTGATAGCAATGTTCATTCTTGCTATCGGTCTGTTGGGGCTGGCTGGCCTGCAAGCCGTCAGTACGCAGAGCAATCAGGGGGCTTATTACCGCTCGCAAGCGACCGTTCTAGCCAGCGACATCGTGGAGCGAATGCGTGCGAATAGAAAAATGGCACTGGCGGGCAATTACACTACCAGTAGCTTTCCCACATCCTCCAATACTCATGCGGTTGAAGGTACCCAGGACAAGCGCGACCTCGCAGAGTGGTTGAACAACTTGGCGAATAGTTTACCTCAGGGCACTGGCACCATCGTGACTGACAGCAACATCGTTACAGTGAGTATTCGTTGGGATGACGGACGGGGGCGGATTAAAAGTGCCAATGAAACAAGCGACCAGCTAACCGCTCGAAAAACGGAAACCTTTGCCTATAGGACCCGCCTATGAACCGCGCAGCGTTTCATCGTCAGGCTGGCCTGTCTATCATCGAACTGATGATTGCTCTACTGCTGGGTCTGGTTCTCATAGGCGGAGTGCTACAGCTGTTTCTTTCATCACGACAGACATATCAGACCAATGCAGCTCTATCACAGGTTCAAGAATCCGGTCGCTTCGCCTTGGAGTTCTTAGCCTTCGACCTTCGTAATGCGGGTTATCGAGGCGAGTGCCTGAGCCAACTGAATGATCTGACGCCCAGCACCCTGACCAGGGATTCAAATGGCATAGAAGACGAAAGATACGTTCTCGGTAGCGGTATCAGAGGCTGGAGCAATACCAATCCAGGCACGGTACCTGCCTGGTTGAGTCCGACATACAATGCGCGCACCGCGGCCACTGATGTTGTTCTGCTCAAACACGCGGTGAATCCGGTAGTCATGGCACTACCCACCGGCACCGTGGCTACGGCGACGAGTCTCACCACTGGCACTACGGACAATGGCGCTAGAAAAGGTAGTCTCATCATTGTGTCGGATCCAGTGGCCTGCGATTTCTTCGTCAATCAAAGCACTTCAGGCACATCCGTCTCACTTCCTACCGGGAAAAGCTTCAGTCGCCTTTATAACGATACAGCTCAGGTTTTGAGCTATCAGAGCGTCCTCTATTATCTGAGGGATGACGCTACCAGCGGCGCGCCCTCTCTATGGCGTACCCGCTACGGAGCTACCGACACTTCGGCTGCCAGCGCGACACCGGAGGAGCTGACCGGAGGCATTCAGGATTTGCAAATTCAATACGCCCTGGGTGACGCCAACGGCCAGATAACGGGTGACTACCTCGAGGCGAATGACGCCAACTTAACTGGCAATTGGCAGAGTGTCGTTTCCGTTCGGGTGAATCTCCTCGCGGTCAGTCGCCAGAGGAATGTGGTTTCGCCCAATCAAACCCTTCGTTTCATGGGTAGTGACAGGACGATCGCCGATGGCCGACTCGCCCAAGCCTTCACGCTTACCGTTGGGATTCGTAATCACCTGCCATGAAAAACCCCTCGAATCGACAAAATGGCGCGGTACTCATCGTGACGCTGGTCATGTTGCTCCTGATGACGCTGATCGCCATTGGCAGCATGAGAGGCACGGTCTTGCAAGAGCGTATGGCCGGAAACCTGCGCGATGAAAACCTCGCCTTCCAGACTGCCGAAATGGCCCAGCGAGACGCAGAGCAGGCAGCAAGGAATCGCTCTGTAGCCGACTGGCAAACGACTGCGCTTACCACCGCCTGGACCAATGCAACAACCCTCTCTAACCAAGGGCAGGCGACTTATCGTATGAATCCCCTACCCGGCGTGACCATCCGCAAAGCCGGCGACAGTATCGAGGCCGGTGTACCTGTCACTACCAGCGTCATTCGCATCGAAAGCAAAGGGCTCGGGAGCTCACAGGATACTGCGAGCACGCCAGCCGCCAGCTCCACGGTCAATATAAGCACCCTCTACATCAGGCGTTAGCGTTCGGAGATCCGGCAATGAATCCTCTCTCGTCACTATCTGCCGCTAGGTTTTGCTTCACAGCTCTCGCATTGGGCCTGTTTGGCAGCGCTCTACCCATAGCTCAAGCAGCTGTTTCCCAAAGTCCGCTCATCATTGGCAGTGACATTCCTGGCAGTCTGGCGCTGGTGCCCTCCGTCGAATGGCCTACCGTTCTGTCCGTGGCCAATATAGGAAACTATGTCGCCTCAACTCGCTATAGCGGCTATTTCGATTCGGAAAAGTGCTATCTCTATCAATACGGCACTCAGGACGTCGATCGTTATTTCTATCCAGCAAGCACAACGAGCAGCGCCTCCAATTTCCGCTGCACTGGCGACAAGCAGTGGAGCGGAAATTTTCTCAACTGGGCCGCCACCCCTACGATCGACCCTTTCCGCAGCGCCTTGACGGGCGGCAATCGAATTGTCGACAGCACCACCTCGACCATCCTGCAAAAAGCCCGTCACAGCGGTCAAAACTCAGCCGGCAACCGAATCAATACTGGCCAAAACATGGCGCAATTGACGGGAGCGCTGCCTTTAAATAACTGGGCAAACCTGAACATTCGCCTACAGGGACTCAACTTCGACATGTTGATTTCCAACTGGTCCGATAAAATAGGTGGCGGTGGATCTTCAGGCGAAGGTCAGGCTGAATGGGTCGATTATGATCCGGAAAATCCTGCACAATGGTCGTCAGGGAAGCTTAATAGCGCCTATACGCCACGCGGACAAACCGTCAAAAGCGTCTACCGACTGAAAGTTCAAGTAAAAGTTTGTGTTTCAGAAGCACTCAAGGAAGCTAACTGCAAACTTTACCCCAACGGCCAATACAAGCCCGAGGGGCTTTTACAACAATATTCCGACCGCCTGCGTTATTCGGCATTTAGCTACCTCAATGATGGCGACCCGTTACGAGATGGTGGGGTTTTGCGAGCCAACCAGGCGTATATAGGCCCAAACCCTCCAGACCAAGCAAAAAACAGGGCAGAATGGAGCCCAACAACTGGCATACTAGTTACCAACCCTTCTCCCGCAGAAGCCAGTGCAACGAGTTTAAAAATAGATAGCAGCAACCGCATAATCAACAGCGGCATAATAAACTACATAAACAAATTTGGCTCCATGCCATATAGCGGCAGCACTTATAAAAACCTCAAAGACTACGACCCCGTTAGCGAACTGTACTACACCGCAATACGCTACTTTAAGAACCAAGGAAATGTAACCGCCTATAGCGAGCTGTCGGGAGACAGTGACAGCCGTTATGCTCAGGCGGATGGATTTCCTGTTGTTAATAATTGGAATGATCCCATCACCTATTCCTGCCAAAAGAACGTCATCCTTGGCATTGGCGATGTTAATACGTGGAACGACAAAAACCTTCCAGGAAATACTGTCCGTGATTCGGAACCCGATGTTCCACCAGAGGTGAAAGCGGACAATTCGGACGGAGACAAGGCAGATGCGAACAAGCGAGTAGGCGTGAGCAAATGGACCGCTAAAGTCGCTGCATTGGAAGGGATCACCATCAATACGCCATTTACGGGACGCGGAAACTCGGCATATATTGCAGGTCTTGCTTATGACGCTCACGTAAGGGACCAACGCGGAGACCTGCCCGGCAAACAAACTATCTCTACCTACTGGGTAGATGTCAGGGAAAATCAGCAACTCACCGCCAAGACTAGCAATCAGTACTGGCTCGCCACTAAATACGGTGGCTTCACCGTCCCTCAAGACTTTGATCCTGACAAGGCCACCTCATCCAGTATCACTGAGTCCATGTGGACGACCAACGGTCAGACCCTTTCAACCGGAGATAAGCGACCCGATAACTTCTTCGTCGGTGGCGATGCCGACGCCATGGTCACCGGCCTAAAAAACGCCTTTTCCAAAATTGTCCAAGAAACAAGCACAACCAGTACTTCTCTTGGCAGCAACAGTACCGAACTGGAAACCGGCAGCGCCCTTTTTAGAAGCTCGTTCGAGCCAAAGTACTGGAGCGGTGACCTGCAGTCGCTGAGCATCAACAGTTCAGGGGTCGCCAGTAATATCGCTACCTGGAGCGCAGCTGCCCAATTAGACAATGCCTCGCCTGATGGGCGCACCATATTGACCAGCAACGCACTGACCTCAAGCACCCGGGCACTTGACGCTAATGTCACCTATTCAAGTGGCGGCAAGAGCTTCAAATGGAGCGTGTTGGACAGTGATGCCAAAACTGCCCTGCGTCAGACCGCAGATGGAACAACGCTCGTTAGCGATGCCGAAGGCGAGGCACGACTCAACTATCTGCGTGGTGATCGCTCCTATGAAACACGCTCGAGCAACCCCATGCGGACACGAAAGAGTCGGCTAGGCGATATCGTAAACTCGGACCCCTACTATGCGGGACCTATGGATTTCGGCTACAACCTGCTTAGTGGCGCCTCCTGGGGCCAAGCAGGTCCTGGCTACCTCACCTTCCGTCAAACCATAAAGGACAGCAAACCCTTTGTCGTGGTCGGGGCTAACGACGGCATGCTGCACGCATTTGACACCTCCACAAACGGTGGTGGTAATGAACTGTTTGCTTTCGTCCCCCGAACGCTTCTTGGGCAGCTTTATCGCCTAACGCAGCGAGACTACAGCCATCGGTACTATGTCGACGGCGGAATAACAGTTGGGCACGCCTGGGTGGATAGCGCTTGGAAAACCCTAGCCGTAGGCACCGCCGGCGCTGGTGGCAACTCCGTCTTCGCACTCGACGTTACGGATCCGAGTGCACCAAGCGTGAAGTGGGAGTTCTCGTCTTCGCAAATGAACTACCCTATCCAACGCCCTTCGCTGGTGGCCCTGGAAAATGGAAAATTCGGGGTGATTGTAACCAGCGGCTTTGTCAATGGCACCGCCACATCGGGTAAAGTCTGGATTCTTGACGCTGCCAACGGCAGTGTAATGGCCAGTTTCACCGTCAATACCAGTGGTGGATTGGGAGAAGCTGTAGCTGTCGACCTGACTAACGACCGCATTGCCGACCGGCTCTATGTACCTGACACCAATGGGAATATCTGGCGCTTTGACCTAAAAGGCGCCGATCCGGCTAACTGGGGCATTCCCAGCACCCTTGGCAGTAGCCCCCTGTTTACTGCGAGAGTAGGCAATACGACTACCGATGCAGTGCAGCCCATCACCTCGGCGCTCTCCGTAACCCTAAACAAGTACGGAAATCCGGTTGTGCTTTTTGGCACAGGGA
Source organism: Pseudomonas sp. GM_Psu_1 (assembly GCF_026544185.1). Lineage (NCBI taxonomy): Bacteria > Pseudomonadati > Pseudomonadota > Gammaproteobacteria > Pseudomonadales > Pseudomonadaceae > Pseudomonas > Pseudomonas sp. GM_Psu_1. Next base: position 140,932 of record NZ_JALNUX010000011.1, on the reverse strand, counting down.
GCTACTACCAGACGGGCGATAGCGATGTGCCGGCCTCCCCGCGTCTCGAGAGTTACTACGGCCTGATTGATAAAGGGGTGACGATCCAGCGTAGCGCCTTGGTACAACAGACCTTCATCGCACAGCAGTCCTCAGGCACCAGAACTCTTCGAGTGGTAAGCAACAACGATATCCCTTCGGACAAGTCAGGTTGGTACCTGGATCTGGCCTTCAACAACAACCGCCAGGGGGAACGCGTTATCGCCCGCTCAAAACTCAGGAATGGGGCCCTGACCTTCACTTCACTTATTCCCTCTCCTGATGCTTGCAAAGGAGGTGGGATCAGCGCGCTAATGATCATTGATGCTCAAACCGGCTCACGCCTGACCTATAGCCCGCTCGACTTCAATGGCGATGGCGTAATCAATGATCAGGACTACTACCTGGCCGCTGATGGCACCAAAATCCCTTACTCAGGGCTCATTGATACTCAACAAGGCATCGTGAAGACTCCGACCTATATAAATCGGGGAGACAGTGCTGATACCGACCTCATCTGCTATACCGGCTCAGCAACAGGGCAGCCCCAATGCGAACCTGTCAATAAAGGCTCCCGCGTTTCAGAACGCGCTTCCTGGCGTGAAATCAGATGAATGAGATAATTGGAATGCGACCTAGAAGCCAACAGCGTGGCTTTACCCTGATAGAGCTGATGATAGTGGTGGCCATCGCGGGCATTCTTGCGGCCATCGCCTACCCCTCCTACATGGAGCATGTCAGAAGGACGAATCGTACCGACGCCGAGGCGTCTCTGATGCAGTTGGCGCAATTCATGGAGCGCTACAACACAGGTACAGGGCGCTATTCGAAGACACTCGGGCAGACGGATGTGCCGGATAATCCGGCCCCGCCCTACCCCACGGGTACCGGCTATACCTTCTCGATCACTATAGGAAATGCGGGTACGTCCTATACGGCGACGGCGACGCCGAACAACCCGGGTACGATGGCCAATGACAGGTGCGGGAATCTGACACTCACCAACACCGGCTTGAAGGGCCAAACCGGCCAAAACGTCACCACCGCCGACTGCTGGCGCCGCTAGGGCGCCAGCGACGCCCTATACCGCCTTTACCCTGAGCTCTCGCGGCAGGGTGAAGGTGATGTGTTCCGGCTCGCCTTCCAGCTCGACTTCATCGGTGGCGCCCCAGCTCTGCAGCTGGTCGATGACGCCGCGTACCAGGACCTCGGGGGCCGAGGCGCCGGCGGTGACGCCGATGCGCTGCACGCCTTCGAACCAGCTCTGCTGCAGGTCTTCGGCGCCGTCGATGAGATAGGCCGGGGTGCCCAGGCGTTCGGCGAGTTCGCGCAAGCGGTTGGAGTTGGAACTGCTGGGGCTGCCCACCACCAGCACCACGTCGCTTTCCAGCGCCAGGGTCTTCACGGCGTCCTGGCGGTTGGTGGTGGCGTAGCAGATGTCGTTCTTGCGCGGGCCATTGATGCGGGGAAACTTGGCGCGCAGGGCATCGATCACCTTGCGGGTGTCATCCATCGACAGGGTGGTCTGGGAGACATAGAACAGGGCTTCGGGGTTGCGCACCTCGAGCTTTTCCACGTCTTCCTCGTCTTCCACCAGGTAGATGGCACCGCCGGCACGATCATCGTACTGGCCCATGGTGCCCTCCACCTCCGGATGCCCGGCGTGGCCGATGAGGATGCACTCCTGGCCATCGCGGCTGTAGCGCGCGACCTCCATGTGCACCTTGGTCACCAGCGGACAGGTGGCGTCGAACACCTTCAGACCACGCTCGGCGGCCTCGCGGCGCACCGCCTGGGAGACGCCATGGGCGCTGAAGATGAGGATGACGTCGTCCGGTACGTCGGCCACGTCTTCGACGAAGACGGCGCCACGGGCGCGCAGGTTGTCGACCACGAACTTGTTGTGCACCACTTCGTGACGCACATAGATGGGCGGACCGAAAACGTCCAGCGCCCGGTCGACGATGTCGATGGCGCGGTCCACGCCGGCGCAGAAGCCGCGGGGATTGGCGAGCTTAATCTGCATAGGCTCCTCTGCCCGCTTCACGGGCGGCGTTGGATCAATGGGAGACGGCAGGCTCGATGGCCAGGATTTCCACGTCGAAGGTCAGCACACGGCCGGCCAGCGGGTGGTTGAAGTCGATGATCACCTGCTCGTCGTCGTAGCTCTTGACCACGCCAGGCATCTCGCCACCGGCGGCGTCGCTGAAGATGATCAGCAGGCCGGGCGACAGCTCCATGTCACTGAAGTCGTCCCGCGCCATGGTCTGCAGGTTGCCATCGTTGGGCTGGCCGAAGCCGCGCTCCGGCGGAATGGTCAGGCTGGTCTTGGTACCGGCCTCCAGGCCGAACAGCGCCTGCTCGAAACCGGGCAGGAGATTGCCGTCGCCGACGGTGAAGGTGGCCGGCGCCTTGTCGAAGGTACTGTCCACCACGTCGCCATTCTGCAGCTTGATGGCGAAGTGCAGGGTGACCCGGGTATCCGGGCCGATGGTGATCTCAGCCATGGGCTTCCTCGGGCTTCTTCTTGCGGAACATGTCCAGGGCCAGCATCACGGCACCGACGGTGATGGCGCTGTCGGCCAGGTTGAAGGCCGGGTAGTACCACTCCTGGCGCCAGTGCACCAGGATGAAGTCGATGACGTGGCCCAGGACCAGGCGGTCATAGAGATTGCCCAGCGCACCACCAAGGATCAGGGCCAGGGCGATGGCGGTCCAGGTGTCGTTGCGCAGGCGCTTGAGCCAGACCACCAGGACCACGCTCACTACGGCGGCGATGCCGGCGAAGAACCAACGCTGCCAACCGGAGTGATCGGCCAGGAAGCTGAAGGCGGCGCCCGGGTTGTAGGCCAGGGTCCAGCTGAGGATGTCCGGAATCACCGGCACCTTCTGGTAGAGCGACAGGTTGGCCTGGAAGTAGAGCTTGGTCAGCTGATCCAGCAGGATCACCAGCACACTCAGGGCCAACCAGGGCAAGGCACCGAAACGCGAGGCGTCACGCATGCTCGCGCACCTCGCCGGCACCGTAGACGTTGGTCACGCAGCGCTCGCAGATCTCCGGATGCGCGGCATCCTGGCCGACGCTGTGGCTGTGGTGCCAGCAGCGGGCGCACTTGGGTGCCTCGGACTTGCGGACCACCAGCTTGAGGCCGCTCAGTTCGCTGGCCACGGCGCCTTCCGGAGCCTTTTCCAGCGGCTGGACAGCGGCCTGGGACGAGATCAGCACGAATCTGAGTTCGTTGCCCAGGGCTTCCAGCACGGTCTGCAGGGCGCTGTCGGCGTAGAGGGTGATCTCCGCCTGCAGGCTGCCACCCAGGGTCTTGGCGGCGCGCTGGTTCTCCAGCTCCTTGTTGACCGCGGCCTTGACCGCCATCACCTGATCCCAGTAGGCACGATCCAGGGTCGCGCCCTCGGGCAGGGCGAAAAGGCCGTCGTACCAGGTGGTCAGCATCACCGACTCTTCCCGCTCGCCCGGCAGGTACTGCCAGATCTCGTCGGCGGTAAAGGAGAGGATAGGCGCGATCCAGCGCACCAGGGCCTCGGCGATCAGATACAGCGCGGTCTGGCAGGAACGCCGTGGCAGGCTGTCGGCGCCAGTGGTGTACTGGCGGTCCTTGATGATGTCGAGGTAGAAGCCGCCCAGCTCCTGCACGCAGAAGTTGTGCACCTTCTGGTAGACGTTGAGGAAGCGGTACTCAGCGTAGGCCTGCTCGATTTCCTGTTGCAGCAGCAGGGCGCGATCCACAGCCCAGCGATCCAGGTCGATCATATCCTCGGGAGCGACCCGGTTGACCGCCGGATCGAAGCCGGAGAGGTTGGAGAGCAGGAAGCGCGCGGTATTGCGGATGCGGCGATAGGAGTCGGCGCTGCGCTGCAGGATCTGGTCGGAAACCGCCATCTCGCCGGTGTAGTCGGTGGAGGCGACCCAGAGGCGCAGGATGTCGGCGCCCAGGCTGTCGATGACCTTTTGTGGGGCGACCACGTTGCCCAGCGACTTGGATTGCTTGCGGCCCTGCTCGTCCACGGTGAAACCGTGGGTCAGCAGTTCCTTGTAGGGCGCATGGCCGTCGATGGCGCAACCAGTCAGCAGCGAGGAGTGGAACCAGCCACGGTGCTGGTCGGAGCCTTCCAGGTAGAGATCGGCCGCCGGGCCTTGGTCATGGGCCAGCTCGGCATGGGAGCCGCGCAGCACGTGCCAGTGGGTGGTGCCGGAATCGAACCAGACGTCGAGGGTGTCGCGACTCTTGTCGTACTGACCGGCTTCTTCGCCGAGCAGTTCAGCGGGATCGAGTTTGAACCAGGCTTCGATGCCCTCGCGCTCGACGCGCTGGGCGACGGCTTCCATCAGCTCGACGGTACGCGGATGCAGCTCGCCGCTTTCCTTGTGGGTGAAGAAGGGAATCGGTACGCCCCAGTTGCGCTGGCGCGAGATGCACCAGTCGGGCCGGCCGGCGATCATGCCGTGCAGCCGCGCCTGGCCCCAGGCCGGGACGAACTGGGTCTGCTCGATGGCGGCCAGGGAACGCTCGCGCAGGGTGGCGCCCTCGTTGGGCTGCTTGTCCATGCCGACGAACCACTGGGCGGTGGCGCGATAGATCAGCGGGGTCTTGTGGCGCCAGCAGTGCATGTAGCTGTGGTTGATCGCCTCGTATTTGAGCAGGGCGCCCGCCTCTTCCAGCGCGCCGACGATGACCGGGTTGGCCTTCCAGATGAACTGGCCGCCAAACAGCGGCAGCGACTCGGCGTAGACACCGTTGCTCTGCACCGGATTGAGGATGTCGTCGTTGCTCAGGCCGTACTGCTTGCAGATACGGAAGTCGTCCTCACCGTAGGCAGGCGAGCAGTGCACGATACCCGTACCGGCGCCCAGCTCGACGTATTCGGCCAGGTAGATGGGCGACAGGCGCTCGTACAATGGATGACGGAAATTGATCAGCTCCAGGGCGGTTCCCGGGGCAGTGGCGATCACCTCGCCCTGCAGGCCGTAGCGCGCCAGGCAGCTTTCCACCAGCTCTTCGGCCAGCAGCAGCAGGCGATCACCGACGTCCACCAGCGCATAGGTGAACTCGGGATGCACGTTGAGTGCCTGGTTGGCCGGGATGGTCCAGGGGGTGGTGGTCCAGATGACGATGGCGGTGGGCTTGGCCAGCGCTTCGAGGCCGAAGGCGGCTGCCAGCTTGTCGGCATCGGCGACCGGGAAGGCCACGTCGATGGCGTCGGAACGCTTGTCCTGGTACTCCACCTCGGCCTCGGCCAGGGCCGAGCCGCAGTCGAAGCAGAAGTTGACCGGCTTGAGGCCCTTGAAGACGAAGCCCTTCTTGACCAGTTCGCCCAGGGCGCGGATCTCGCCGGCCTCGTTGGCGAAGTTCATGGTCAGGTAGGGATTGCTCCAGTCACCCAGTACGCCCAGGCGGACGAAGCCGGCCTTCTGCTCTTCGATCTGCTCGCTGGCATAGGCGCGGCAGCGCTCGCGGGTCAGATCCGCCGGCTGATTCTTGCCGAAGGTGGTCTCCACCTTGTGCTCGATGGGCAGGCCATGGCAGTCCCAGCCCGGCACATAGGGGGCATCGAAGCCGGCCAGGGTCTTGGACCGGGTGATGATGTCCTTGAGGATCTTGTTCAGCGCATGACCGATGTGGATGCTGCCGTTGGCATAGGGCGGACCGTCATGCAGGATGAAGGTCGGACGGCCCTTGCCGATGGCGCGCAGCTTCCCGTACAGGTCGATGTCCTGCCAGCGCTTGAGCGCTTCCGGCTCGCGCTGCGGCAGGCCGGCTTTCATCGGGAATGCCGTTTCCGGCAGGTTGAGCGTCGCTTTGTAATCGGTCATGTCAGTCCAGGCTCGTTGACGGTTGCCCCTGCCAGTAGGCGCGGGCCGTGGCGACGTCCGCTTCGATCGCCGCCTTGAGGGCCTCCAGAGAGGCGAATTTCTGTTCGTCGCGGACCTTCTGCACGAAGGTCACGCTGAGGTGGCGGCCATAGAGGTCGCCGGCAAAGTCCAGCAGATGGATCTCCAGATGCGGACGACCATCGCCCTGCACCGTCGGCCGCTGGCCGATATTGGCTACGCCCGGCACCACCCGCCCATCGATCAGGCTGCTGACCAGATAGACGCCGCGCAGCGGCGGTCGACGCCGCTTGAGCTGGACGTTGGCCGTGGGCCAGCCCAGCTGACGCGCCAGCTTCTGGCCGTGCAAGACCCGTCCCGAGAGGCTGTAGGGCCGGCCCAGCATGCGCGCGGCCAGGGCCAGATCGCCGTCGGCCAGGGCCTGGCGGATCAGGGTACTGCTCACCCGCAGGCCGTCCAGCTCGACGGTGGTGGCGGCTTCCAGGGTGAAGCCGTGGTCGCGGGCAGCCAGGTTCAGGTAGGTGAAGTCGCCGGCGCGGTCGCAGCCGAAACGGAAGTCGTCACCGATCTCCAGGTGTTTCACCCCCAGGCCTTCCACCAGCACCTGCTGGACGAAGGCCTCGGCAGACAACTCGCGCAGCCGCCGATTGAAGTTCAGGCAGAGCACGTTGTCGACGCCCAGGCGTGCGAAGCATTCCAGCTTCTCGCGCAGGCGGGTCAGACGTACCGGCGCGATATCGGGCAGGAAGAATTCCCGCGGCTGCGGCTCGAAGATCACCACGCAACTGGGCACCCCGAGCTCCGCCGCCCGCTCACGCAGCCGCGCGAGGATGGCCTGGTGCCCCAGGTGAACCCCGTCGAAGTTGCCAATGGTGGCAACGCAGCCCTTGGGAAAGGCGTCGAGATGATGGAGACCACGAAACAGCTGCATGGGTAGGTATTGCTCAGAAATTAATCGATTATATCCGGATGCCCGCCGCGAGGACAGGCGCACACCCGGCCTTGTGCAATCACAGCACCGCGCGCCGATTGAAGTCGCGCACGCGGAAGCCGAGCAGGAAGAGACTGGCGAAATAGGCCAGCACCCCCGCCGCGACCAGCCCGCCCAGACGCAGCAGGCGCTGCCACATCAGTCCTTCGCTCCAGCTGGGCAACAGCTGCATCAGGCCGAACAGGACAGCGGTCATCACCGCCACGGCGATCAGCAGTCGCAGCAGAAAGCTTGTCCAGCCCGCCTGGGGGATGAACAGGTTATGGCGGCGCAGTTGCCAGAATAAAAGGCCGGCGTTGAGACAGGCCGCGACGCCTATGGCCAGGGCCAGGCCCACATGCTGCAGCGGACCGATCAGGATCAGGTTGAGCACCTGGGTCACCGCCAGGGTGAAGAGCGCGATCTTCACCGGGGTCTTGATGTTCTGCTGGGCATAGAAGCCCGGTGCCAGCACCTTGACCAGGATGATGCCGAGCAGCCCCACGGCATAGGCGACCAGTGCCCGCTGGGTCATCAGGGCGTCATGGGCATCGAAACGGCCGTACTGGAACAGTGAGACGGTCAGGGGCTCGGATAGCAGCGCCAGGGCCGCCGAGCAAGGCAGCACCAGCAGGAAGCACAGTCGCAGGCCCCAGTCGAGCAGCCGCGAATACTCCTGGCGATCGGCCTTGGCGTAGGTGCGCGACAGCGCCGGCAGCAGGATGGTCCCCAGCGCCACGCCGAGCACCCCCGAGGGCAGCTCCATCAGGCGATCGGCGTAGTACATCCAGGACACCGAGCCGGCCGCCAGGAAGGAGGCGAAGATGGTGTTGATGATCAGCGAAATCTGGCTGACCGAGACCCCGAGGATCGCCGGCCCCATCTGCTTCATGACCCGCCAGACGCCGCTGTCACGCAGATTCAGTCGCGGCAGCACCAGCATGCCGATGCGCTTGAGATGCGGCAGCTGATAGAGGAATTGCGCCAGACCACCCACCAGGGTCGCCCAGGCCATCGCCATGATCGGCGGATCGAAATAGGGGGTCAGGAACAGCGCGAAGATGATCATGCTGACATTGAGCAGGGTCGGCACGAAGGCCGGCACGCTGAACCTGTTCCAGGTGTTGAGCACGGCCCCGGCCAGGGACGCCAGGGAGATCAGCAGGATGTAGGGAAAGGTCACCCGCAGCAGGCTGGAGGTGAGGGCGAATTTCTCCGGGGTATCGGCGAAACCCGGCGCGGTGATCCAGATCACCAGGGGCGCAGCCAGCATGCCCAGCAGCGTGACCACTGCCAGCACCAGGGTCAGCAGGCCACTGACGTAGGCCAGAAAGGTGCGGGTGGCCTCCTCGCCCTGCTGGGCCTTGTATTCGGCGAGGATGGGGACGAACGCCTGGGAAAAAGCCCCTTCGGCGAAGATGCGGCGCAGCAGGTTGGGCAGCTTGAAGGCGACGAAAAAGGCGTCGGTGGCCATGCCGGCGCCAAAGGTGCGGGCGACGATAGTGTCGCGCACGAAACCCAGCACGCGGGACAGCATGGTCATGGAGCTGACGGCGGCCAGGGACTTGAGCAGATTCATGGCAGGGAGAGGACTCGGTGAACGCAGCGGGACGTGACAGAGGATGCGCGTGAGCGCAGTCGCGCGATGGGCACAAGCGATCGAGTGTAACGAGGCCCTTCATCGGCGACCAGCCGGATATCCATCCAGACAGCCTTGACAGGCGCCGCCAGGGACGTCAAGATTCGCGACCTTAATTTAGCTCTGTACTTGCTACAGAGTTCGCTCTGTACCCAATACAGTCTTTTTCGAAGGAGCTCCACGGTGGCTAACTCCCCCTCCGCCAAAAAACGCGCCAAACAGGCTGAGAAGCGTCGCAGCCACAATGCGAGCCTGCGCTCCATGGTGCGTACCTACATCAAGAACGTCGTCAAGGCGATCGAAGCCAAGGACCTGGAAAAAGCCAAGTCCGCTTATGTTGCTGCCGTTCCGGTCATCGACCGCATGGCCGACAAGGGCATCATCGACAAGAACAAGGCCGCTCGTCACAAGAGCCGCCTGAACGCTCACATCAAGGCCCTGGCTACCCCCGCCGCTGCCTGATAAGCGTTCAAGTAAAAAACCGGCTTCGGCCGGTTTTTTATTGCCTGGGATTGGGGAATCCAACGCCTCCGGAGAGGCGCCAGGATCGACGATCGTCAGACCAGGACGAGGTTGTCCCGGTGAATCAGCTCGGGCTCGTAGACATAGCCCAGCTCAACCACGATGGCATCCGAAGGCCGCCCCAGGATGCGCTGCGCCTCGGTCGCACTGTAGTTGACCAGGCCACGCGCCACCTCGCGCCCGTCCGGACCGACGCAGGCAACCATCTCGCCGCGCCGGAAGCTGCCTTCCAGCGCTCGCACGCCCACCGGCAGCAGACTGCGATGACCGCCCACCAGGGCCTCCACCGCACCGGCATCCAGGCGCAGGGTGCCACGCACCTGCAGATGCCCCGCCAGCCACTGCTTGCGCGCCGCCACCAGGCCACGCTCGGGTGACAGCAGGGTACCCAGCTGTTCGCCCTGCTGCAGGCGACTCAGCACCTGCTGGATACGCCCACCGACGATAACGGTATAGGCGCCAGAGCGGGCCGCCAGCCGCGCGGCGCGCAGCTTGGTCTGCATACCGCCGCGCCCCAAGGCACCGCCGGTACCGCCAGCGACTAGATCCAGTGCCGGATCGTCGGCGCGCGCCTCGCTGATGAGACTGGCGTCGGGATTGTTGCGCGGATCGGCATCGAACATGCCATCGCGATCGGTGAGGATGACCAGCAGATCGGCTTCGACCAGGTTGGCCACCAGGGCAGCCAGGGTGTCGTTGTCGCCGAAGCGGATCTCGTCGGTGACGACGGTATCGTTCTCGTTGATCACCGGCACCACACCCAGGCTCACCAGGGTGCGCAGGGTGCTGCGGGCATTGAGGTAGCGCTTGCGATCGGACAGGTCGTCATGGGTGAGCAGGATCTGCGCGGTCTGCACCTGATGCTCGGCGAAACTGGATTCCCAGGCCTGCACCAGCCCCATCTGCCCTACCGCCGCGGCCGCCTGCAACTCGTTGATGGCGGTCGGACGCTGCGCCCAGCCGAGCCGACTCATACCGGCCGCCACCGCACCCGAGGACACCAGCACCAGCTCGATGCCCGCCTGGTGCAGGGCCACCATCTGCTCGACCCAGCCAGCCATGGCCCCGCCATCCAGACAACGCCCGTCGTCGGTCAGCAGGGCACTACCGATCTTCACTACCCAGCGCTGGGCGCCAGACACCTGATCACGCATGGGCAAGCTCCTTTCTTACCGTACGTAGAAGATTTCCGGACCGTCGCCGTCGTCTTCGTCATCATCGAAGTCGTCGTCTTCGTCCACCGCCTTGACGCCCGAACGGCGCAGGGCCCGCTGGTCGTCCAGCGCCTGCAGACGCGCCCGCGCCTCGTCCTCGATGCGCTGATCGAGTTCTTCCAGCGCCTCGGCATAGGCCGGGTCCTCGGCGAGACGCAGGGTCCGCTCGTCGAGATACTGCATGATGGCCTGACAGAGCTGCTCGGTGCCTTCCCGCTCCAGGGCGGAGATGACGAAGACCGGACCCTGCCAGCCCAGACGCTCGACCACTGCCTTGAGGCGCTCTTCGCGCTCGTCATCGAGCAACTGGTCGGCCTTGTTCAGCACCAGCCAGCGGTCACGCTCGCCCAGCGCCGGGCTGAACTTGGTCAGCTCGTTGATGATGGTCTCGGCAGCCTCGGCCGGATCGCTTTCATCCAGGGGCGCCATGTCGACGAGGTGCAGCAGCAGGCGGGTCCGCGCCAGGTGCTTGAGAAAGCGGATTCCCAGGCCGGCGCCTTCGGACGCCCCTTCGATCAGCCCCGGGATGTCGGCGACCACGAAGCTCTTGAAGCGCCCCACGCTGACCACGCCCAGGTTGGGCACCAGGGTGGTGAAGGGATAGTCCGCGACCTTGGGCTTGGCAGCCGAGACCGCGCGGATGAAGGTGCTCTTGCCGGCATTGGGCAGGCCGAGCAGACCGATGTCCGCCAGCACCTTGAGCTCCAGCTTGAGATCGCGCTCTTCGCCGGGCTTGCCCGGGGTGGTCTGCCGCGGTGCGCGATTGGTGCTGGACTTGAACCGGGTGTTGCCCAGGCCGTGCCAGCCACCCTGGACGACGCGGATGCGCTGACCGGGCTGGGTCAGGTCACCGATGATCTCCTGGGTCGCCGCATCGATCACCGTGGTGCCCACGGGGACCGGCAGCACCAGGTCTTCACCCTTGGCGCCGGTGCACTCGGTGCTCCCGCCCTTCTCACCGTTCTGCGCGGTGAAACGTCGGGTGTAACGGTAATCGACCAGGGTGTTCAGGTTGATGTCGGCTTCGAGCCAGATCGACCCGCCATCGCCGCCGTCACCGCCATTGGGGCCACCCTTCTCGATGAATTTCTCCCGGCGGAAACTCATCATGCCGTTGCCGCCGTCACCCGCTTTTACGTGTATGGATACTTCATCGACGAATTTCATCTGGACCTCCCGCGCTCGCGGGCCGCTGCAAACAAGGAAATAGCTTAACTACAAACGAAAAAGCCCCGTCGGGTAGACAGGGCTTTTCTTTCGTCACGGGCCTTAGGCGGCGGCGACGATGCTCACGTAACGACGGCCGAAGGCGCCCTTCACGTCGAACTTGATCACGCCGTCCACTTTCGCGAACAGGGTGTGATCCTTGCCGAGGCCCACGCCGTAACCGGCATGGTACTGGGTGCCGCGCTGACGCACGATGATGTTGCCGGCCTTGACGACCTGGCCGCCGTACAGCTTCACGCCAAGGCGTTTGCTTTCGGAATCGCGACCGTTACGAGTAGAACCACCCGCTTTTTTGTGTGCCATGAGTCAATTCTCCGTTAGAGGCGAGATCAGGCCTGGATGCCAGTGATCTTGATTTCGGTGAACCACTGACGGTGGCCCTGACGCTTCATGTGATGCTTACGACGACGGAATTTGATGATGGTGACCTTGTCGTGACGGCCCTGGGCGGTCACTTCGGCGGTCACTTTGGCACCATCAACGACCGGCAGACCGATCTTGACGTCGTCACCGTTGCCAACCAGCAGAACCTGGTCGAAGGTGACGGTTTCACCGGTGGCGATGTCGAGCTTCTCGACCTTCAGGTATTCGCCTTCGGCGACCTTGTATTGCTTGCCACCGGTAACGATAACTGCGTAGGACATGGTAAATCTCCGTTAAACCTGCTCACCCGGTGCTTTATAGGAGGTATCGTCGACCGGCATGGCTGCACGGGACCGGAAGGACCACCGCGCAATTGCGTAAGACAGGGGGTTAACCCTAGGAATGTTCAGGGCCCGCGATTCTACGCAAGCCGGGGCCGGGAGGCAAGAGCCGCCCGCCCGCGCCTTGACAGCCCCCCACCCCACCCCTAGCATGCCGCGCAACCTCGTTCAGCGGCCATGCCGGGCCGGTGCCCAGCCGAATCGGCATGAGCGGCGAGCCGCGGGAGCGCGATGGCAATCCCTGGGCATGGCACTTGTGCCGGTCCCTAGGGCATAGTCTGGCGGTCATGCGCCATCCGGCCGCTTGAATATTGCCCGGACCTCCAGTGGACACCTCTCAATGACGCAGCAATCCCAGTCCTTCTATCGCGTGGTGACGGACGATTTCGCCGCCGTAGACGGCATCATCCGCCAGCAGCTGACCTCGCGCGTGCCGCTGGTCGAGAAGATTGGCGACTACATCGTCTCCGCGGGTGGCAAGCGCCTGCGTCCGCTGCTGGTCCTGCTGGCCGGCAAGGCGCTCGGGCGCGCCGATCACGATCTGCAGCTGCTGGCGGCGACCATCGAATTCCTGCACACCTCCACCCTGCTGCACGACGATGTCGTCGATGCCTCGGGGATGCGCCGTGGCCGCTCCACCGCCAACGCCCTCTGGGGCAATGCCCCCAGCGTCCTGGTGGGCGATTTCCTCTATGCCCGCTCCTTCGAGATGATGGTGGCGCTGGGCTCCATGGAAGTGATGCGCATCATCTCCCAGGCCACCCGCGTCATCGCCGAGGGCGAGGTGCTGCAGCTGTCGAAGATCCGCGACGCCAGCACCACCGAAGAGATCTACATGGAAGTCATCCGCGGCAAGACCGCCATGCTCTTCGAAGCCTCCACCCACAGCGCGGCGATCCTGGCCGGCGCCAGCGCCGAACAGGCCGACGCCCTGCGCCGCTATGGCGATCATCTGGGCGTGGCCTTCCAGCTGGTCGACGACCTGCTCGACTACCAGGGCGACGCCGTCGCGTTGGGCAAGAACGTCGGTGACGATCTGGCCGAGGGCAAGCCGACCCTGCCGCTGATCGTGACCATGCGCGAAGGCACTGCCGAACAGGCCGCCCTGGTACGCCAGGCGATCCGCCAGGGCGGCAGCCAGGACCTGGAAGGCGTGCGCGCCGCCGTCGAAGCCGCTGGCGCCCTCGACTACACCGCGCGCAAGGCCCAGGAATTCGCCGAGCGGGCGATCGCCTGCCTGGACGCCCTGCCCGCCAGCGAATATCGCGACGCCCTGGCCGACCTGGGTCGCTTCTCGGTGGCCCGCACCCACTGAAGCCTGCACCGTCCGATCAAGCCCGCCGTCGCCAGACCGCGGGCTTTTTCATGTCCGACCAAAAAAGTCAGGTAATCCCTTGCTATTTATTGAATAAGAATTATTCTCATAAATAGCACAGCAGGAGCCCTTGCCATGACTTATCTGATCGACGCCTGGCTGGACCGGCCGCACCCCTATCTGCGCATCCTCAACCGGGAAACCGGCAAGGTCTGCGCGGAGCTGGACGAGACGGCCCTGGAAGAACTCAAGGACCTGGGCGAGCTGGATCTGCACAGCCTTACCTCCAGCGAGCCGCGGGTGGTGAAGGAGCAGATCCGCCAGGTCTTCCTGTTCAGCTACGCCCTGGCGCTGCGCCCGGACAACGAGGCGCTGCGCCTGGACTGCTAGCCTCAGAGGACGTCGAGGAGCTCGACGTCGAACACCAGCACGCTGTGCGGCGGGATGCCACCGACGCCCTGGGCGCCATAGGCCAGTTCGCTGGGCACGTGCAGGCGCCACTTGCTGCCGGCAGGCATCAGTTGCAGGGCTTCGGTCCAGCCGGCGATCACGCCGCCCACCGGAAACTCGGCCGGCTGGCCGCGCTGGTAGGAGCTGTCGAACACGCTGCCGTCGATGAGGGTGCCGTGGTAGTGGGTGCGCACCTGGTCTTCACGGGTCGGCGTGGCGCCCTCCCCCTGGGTGAGCACCTCGTATTGCAGACCGGACGGCAGCACCACGACGCCAGGGCGCTCGGCATTGGCCTTGAGGTAGTCGACGCCTTCCTGGGCCGCCGCAGCGGCCTTGGCCTGGGCTTCCGCCTGCATGCGCTCGCGGATGACGCGGAAGCTGGCGTTCAGCGACTCGACGTCCACCCGGGAATCCTGGCCGTCGAAGGCCTCGGTCAGGCCGGCGAGCACGGCCGCCAGCTGCATGCCGGGGACCGGATTCTGGCGCAGCTGGTCGCCCAGCTGGCGGCCGATGCCGTAGCTGACGCGGGCTTCGTCGGTGTCGAGCAGGATGTCGTTCATAGCAGCCTTTCCATCGTGAAAAAAGGAGCCGAGCCTAGCACATCAGGGTCCCGGCTCGCCGCCGAGGCTGCCGCGCTGCCGGCGACAGCGCTCGGAGCAGTAGCGCACCTCGTCCCAGTTGCGCTCCCATTTCTTGCGCCAGGCGAAGGGCCGCTGGCAGACCGGACAGACCTTGGTGGGCAGATCGCCCTTCTTCATAGGGATTCTCCCGCGTCGAGACGCGCTAGCAGGGCTTCGCCACGCTGCCAGAGGGCCTGCTGGCGCTCGGGGGCCTGGCGATCGAGATTGCGATAGAGATTGAGCATGCGCGGATAGTGGGCGAAACGCTCGCGATGGCGGATCAGGAAGTGCCAGTAGAGGGCATTGAAGGGACAGGCCCTGTCGCCCAGCGCTTCCGTGACCTGATAGTGGCAGCCCTTGCAGTAGTCGGACTGGCGACGGATGTAGTGGCCGCTGGCGCAATAGGGCTTGCTCGCCAGATAGCCGCCGTCGGCATGCATCACCATGGCCTGGGTATTGGGCAGCTCGACCCACTCGAAAGCATCCAGATAGACCGCCAGATACCACTCGCCGATGGCCTGGGGCGCGATGCCGGCCAGCAAGGCGAAGTTGCCGGTGACCATCAGCCGCTGGATATGGTGCGCATAGCCCAGCGCCAGGGTCTGGCCGAAGGCCTCGCGCATGCAGGCCATGCGGGTATCGCCGGTCCAGTAGAACTCCGGCAGCGCCCGGGTATTGCCCAGTGCATTGAGCTCACGGTATTCGGGCATGCGCAGCCAATAGACGCCATGGACGTACTCTCGCCAGCCGATCAGCTGACGCAGGAAGCCCTCGGCACTGTTGAGCGGCACCCTGCCCTCGCGATAGGCGGCATCCACGTCGGCGCAGAGCTGACGCAGGTCCAGCAGCCCGATATTGAGCGCCGCACTGATCCGGGCGTGATGCAGATAGGGCTCGCCACGGGCCATGGCGTCCTGATAGCTGCCGAAGTCGCGCAAGCCCGTGCCCAGGAAGTGCTGCCAGAGGCGCTCGGCATCCGCCCGGGTCACCGGATAGTCGAAGCCTTCCAGCCGGCCATAGTGATGAGCGAAGCGCTGCCCGACCAGCTCGAGCACGTCCCGGGTACAGGCATCGGGCGGACAGCTGAAGGACTCGGGAACAGGATGATCCTTTGGCAGCGCCTTGCGATTGTCCTTGTCCAGATTCCAGACGCCACCGCAAGGCTCGTCTGGTCCCGCCATCAGCCAGCCGTGTCGCCTGCGCATGCCGCGGTAGAAGGCCTCCATGCGCAGCTCGGTGCGCGACCCGGCCCAGCGGGCAAAGGCGGCGCGACTGCAGAGGAATCTGTCATCGCCATGCCAGCGCACCGGTATCGCCAGGTCCAGCGCCCGCAGCGCCTGCTCCAGTCGCCACTCGCCGGTCTCGGTCAGCCGAATCTCACGCGCGCCCGTCGCCTTTGCCCAGAACGCGATCTCGGCCGGCAGCGAGCCCTGGTTGTCGGGGTCGTCCAGGGTGCGATAGAGAACCCGGAAGCCGCGCGCGCGCATCTCGCTGGCGAAGTGGCGCATGGCGCTGAAGATCAGGGCGATCTTGCGCGGATGATGAGGGACATAGCTGGCTTCGCTCATCACCTCGGCGAGCAGCAGCACGTCCCGCGCGGGATCGGCGTCGCGCAGGGAGGCCAGGCGAGGCGAAAGCTGGTCGCCGAAGACCGGCAGCAGGCGCCGAACGGCGCCCTCGCTCAAGAGGCGTTCCGGTAGTTCAGCGGGATCTTCAGGGGTTCGGCCGAGCGTGGCGCCATGCCGACCATCTCGTCGTAGGCACTGTGCTGGATGAGAAAGCACGGGAGTGCCGGCAGATCAGCCAGCAGGCGGCGGGCCTGGGCGGCCGAGCCCAGCCGGTAGAAATGCCCATCCCGTCCGGTCAGGCGCGTGCGACCGCTCTGGGTGAGCACCTCGAGCACATAGAAACCACCCTCGATGGAGAGCAGATTGAGTTCACGAACCTCACCGGCCTGGGCGCGCTGGGTCAATTCCGGCAATTGCATGGAAACCTCCGGGTCGAGATCGACGCCGGGGATGGCGTCGATAGGCAGCTGTGAGCCTTCGACAACCTAGGACAAGCAAGCGCAGCGGTGCAATCCACAAAGCGTAAGCGAAAGCTGCCGGCGGCAGACGAGTGGCCGCCCGGCCCATCAGTGCTTGGTCAGGCGATCCAGATAGCCCATGGCAAAGGCCGAGACCACGAACACCAGATGGATGATCACGTACCACTTGAGGTACTCGGGATTGGTGTTCTGGGCATCCATGAAGATGCGCAAGAGGTGAATCGAAGAAATGGCGACGATGGACGCGGCCACCTTGTTCTTCAGCGAGCCCGAATCCATCTTGCCCAGCCAGCTGAGCTTTTCCGAGCCCTCGTCGATGTCCAGCTGGGAGACGAAATTCTCGTAGCCGGAAATCATCACCATCACCAGCAGGCCACCCACCAGCGCCATGTCGATCAGCGACAGCACTAGGAGGATCAGCTCGGCCTCGGTGGATTCGAAGATGTGCGGCAGGACGTGGAAGACTTCCTGAAAGAACTTGAGCGCCAGCAGGACCAGGGCCAGGGACAGACCCAGATAGATGGGTGCCAGCAGCCAACGGGAGGCGTAAAGGGCTTTTTCGATCAGACGTTCCATGCAGACTCGCTCGGATTACAGGGCCGGGCGAGTATACCGGGGCGGTGCGAACGGACCAATGCGGCAGGTTGTACCTGATTCAGGCGTCGGGACCGACCTGGAAACGCACCTGCTGATGGGCACGCTCACCGTTCATCTTGCGCAGTTCACTCTGCATGTGCAGGCGCCAGATCTGGGTCTCCTCGACCTGGATGTAGCCCTGCTCGACCAGGTTCTCGGCGATGGCGGTCATGACGCCCTCGGCCGCCTTGGGACCGTGGAAAGGTCCCTGGGCCTTGATGGCGGTGGGCTGCTGACCGTTCAGGCCGGCAGCGCACAACAGGGTCCAGAGGCCCTGCTCCTGACCGAGCGGCTTGATTTCGCATTCGATACGGGTGACGAGGCCCAGGCAGGGACGGATCAGGGTAATGGTGCGGGACATGGCGTCATCCTCTCGAAGCGCTCAATGCTCGCCGGTCCTAGGCCAGAGGTATCCACAAAGGCTGTGGACAACCCTGTTGGTCAACAGGGGGCAAGCGGGTCTGGGCGCCGTGCTACTTGGGCTGCGGCACCTTGTACAAAATCCGACCTGCCCCCTGGACCTCAGTTCTCCGCCGCTTGGTTGTTTTTCCCTTTTGCCTTGGAGTTATCACTGAGTTTGTCGGCCAGTTCATCTTCCAGCTCGAGCTCGGCGATTTCCTTGAGACGCTGTACCACGCGCGCATTGACGCTGCCGTCGGGGAAGCGACCCTTGGCATCCGGCGCCCCGGCGGGCTCGCCCACCAGCAGCGACAGGGCCTCGTCCGCCTGACGTACGGCATAGACATGGAACAGCCCCGCGCGGACCGCTTCCAGCACGGTTTCGTCGAGCATCAGGTTGGTGACGTTGGCACGCGGGATGATCACCCCCTGCTCGCCGGTCAGGCCACGGGCCTGGCAGAGACGGAAGAAGCCTTCGATCTTCTCGTTCACGCCCCCGACCGGCTGCACCTCGCCGAACTGGTTGATGGAGCCGGTGATGGCGAAGCACTGCTTGAGCGGGGTGCGCGACAGCGCCGAGATCAGGGTGCAGGCCTCGCCGAGGGAGGCGCTGTCGCCATCGACATAGCCATAGGACTGCTCCAGGGCGATGCTGGCCGAGATCGACAGCGGGAATTCCTGGGCATAGCGACTGCCCAGGTAGCCGGTCAGGATCATCACCCCCTTGGAGTGGATCGGCTGACCCAGGCTGACTTCGCGCTCAATATCGAGGATGCCGCTGGCGCCCGGGTAGACGGTGGCGGAGATGCGCGCCGGCATGCCAAAGGCGGAATCGGCCACCTCCAGCACGGTGAGGCCGTTGCACTTGCCCACCGCCGCGCCCTGGGTGTCGATGAGGATCAGCCCGGTGAGCATGTCGTCCAGCACCCGGGCGCAGACGCGACCGGTGCGGGTCTCCTTGGCCTTGAGCGCGCGCTCGACATGGCCCTTGTCGGTCCGCTCGTCGCCCGCCAGGTGGCGGATGAAGTCGGCTTCGCTGACCAGCTGGAACAGATCGCCGATACGCGCCGACAGCCGCCCCTGGTGTTCGGCCAGGCGGGCGCTGTAGGTGGCCAGGCGGGCCACGGCCGCCGAGGTCAGGGGCGCCATGCCCTCCTCCGAGGTACGCGTCTTGAGCAGCTGGGCGAACTGCTCCAGGCTCTCGTCGCGCAGCGGCAGTTCTTCGTCGAAGTCCACCAGCACCCGGAACATTTCCTGGAAGTCCGAATCCAGCTCCTGCAGGGTGTAGTAGATGTTGCGCGAGCCGATGATGATGACCTTGAGCTGCAGCGGGATCTGCTGCGGCGCCAGGCTCATGGCGGTGAGCCGCCCCAGCTCGGCCAGTGGCGATTCCATCTTCAGCTGACGCGAATGCAGGGCGCGCTTGAGCGCGTCCCAGACGAAGGGCTCGGTCAGCAGCTTGTCCGCCTCGACGATGAGGAAGCCGCCATTGGCGCGGTGCAGCGCCCCCGGGCGCAGCTGGCGATAGTTGGTGTAGAGCGCGCCCTGATCGGACTGGTACTCGATGCGCCCGAAGAGGTTGTCGTAGGTCGGGTGGGACTCGAACACCACCGGTGCACCGCCGGTGACGTGGTGACCGATGATCAGATTGGGTTCGTACTGCTCGCGCAATTCCTTGCGCCGCTGCATGTCGGGCTTGGCGTCGTCGGCCAGCTGCTCGACCACCGTCTTGAGCAGATCCACCTGCATGGCCTGCAGGTAGGCGCAGACCCCGGGATTGTCGTTGTACTTCTCCGACAGCGGCGCCAGCAGCGGCTGCAGGGCCTGGATGATGGTGTCTTCATTCAGGGCACGCAGCTGGTTGCTCGATTCGCGCCGCCACTGCGGCAGGCTGGCCAGCTCTTCGTTGAGGCGCTCTTCCAGGCTGGAGATGTCGGCGTGGAAACGCTCGCGCTCGGCCTCGGGCAGCTGGGCGAAGTCGGCCTCATCCAGCGCCTTGCCCTCCTTCATCGGGGTGAAGGCGACATTGTTGGCATCGCGATAGAGGGCGATCTCCTTTTCCAAGGCGAGCTTTTCCACCACGTCCAGCGCCTGGTCGTAGCGCTGGTTGAAGGCGCGCTCGATGGCGCTCTTCTTCTGCTGGAAGGCCGGGTGCTCGAACACCGCCGGAAAGGTCGCCAGCAGGTTGTCGATGAAATGCGCCATGTCGGCCACGAAAGCCTCGCCTTCACCAGGCGGCAACTCCAGGGCGCCCGGGGCGCGGGGCTCTTCGAAGTGATTCAGGTAGACCCAGTCGTTGGGCGTCGGTTGGCGCTTGGCCTCGGCCTTGAGATAGCGCTGGACGAAGGAGAAGCGACCGGTGCCCGGCTCGCCCATGACAAAGACGTTGTAGCCGGGCCGCGGCATGGCCACCCCGAACTGCAGGGCTTCCACCGCGCGTTCCTGACCGAGGATGCCGCGGAAGGGTTCGAGCTGATCGGTATCGGCAAAGGAGAATTGTTCGGGAGCGAAGGGGCGGGTCAGCTCATCGGGAGCGAGCCGGAGACCGGCCGCGACGGGATCGTGCATCGTAAGTCCTTGTCAGGCATGCAAGCAGTGTCCGCATTCTGCGACCGGGATGACAGCCGAAGCAAGGCAAGCGGCGCACCCCTGCGCATTTAAGCGCAGCGGTGCGCGGGGTTAGCGCAACGTCTGTCGGTATTTTCCGGCGCCCGCGTTTTTTGACGAAATTCTCACCAGACGCCTACTAAGCTCTCTACATGGGGATCAGGCGTAGGATCCCGTGAGGAGGCCCCATGGCTGGCTCTCGTCGTTTCATTCCGCTGTTGTTCCTGCTGTCCGCGCTCGCGGCCTGCACCAGCTATCACGACCAGTTGATCGCCAAGGGCTATCCGCCGGCCTATGCCGACGGCTTCAGCGACGGCTGCCAGACCGGCAAGCAGGCGGTCAACGGCATAGGTTACGAGCACAAGGACGCCCGTCGCTTCGCCGCGGAAAAGCCCTATCAGCAGGGCTGGGACGCGGGCTATGCGCAATGCGTGCAGGTGGCCCAGCGCGAGGAGCAGCAGCGGTTCCTGGACCAGGTCCGGGAAAATCGCGAAGGCGCCGAACAACTGCACCTGCGCTCCAAAACACGTTGAGGTCGTAGCCAACCTTGCGGCGCGGATAGGATGACCTATGCTGGCGGGCCCGCTTGTCGAGCCCTGCCGATGTCTGCCCGTTCGCCGCTGTTCGCCGTTGCCCTGCTGCTGGTCGCCATGACCTCGATCCAGACCAGCGCCAGCCTGGCCAAGACCCTGTTCCTGCGTCTCGACCCGGTGGGCGTCACCACCCTGCGGTTGATCTTCGCCGCGCTCGTCCTGCTGCTGGTGCTGCGCCCCTGGCGCAACTTTCGCCGCGAGGCGCTGGGCAGTCTGCTGGGCTATGGCATCGCCATGGGCGTGATGAACCTGACCATCTACCTGGCCATGCAGCGGCTGCCGATCGGCATCGCCGTCGGCCTGGAATTCGTCGGCCCCCTGGTGGTGGCGCTGTGCGCCCTGCGCCGCTGGCTGGACCTGCTGTGGATCGTGCTCGTAGTGGCCGGCCTGGCGGTACTCCTACCCTTCGGCCACAACGCCTCGGCGCTGGATCCACTGGGCACCGCCCTGGCCCTGGGCGCCGGTGCCTGCTGGGCGCTGTACATCGTGCTGGGCAAGCGCGCGGGGGCGGTGCACGGCACCGGCACGGTAGCCTTTGGCGCGACCATCGGCGCCCTGGTGATCCTGCCCATCGGCATCGCCCACAGCGGCAGCAATCTCTTGCAACCGGAAATCTGGCCGCTGGCACTGGCCCTGGCGCTGATGTCCACGGCCATTCCCTACGCCCTGGAGATGGTGGTGCTGACCCGCCTGCCGGCGTCCACCTTCGGCACCCTGATGAGTCTGGAGCCCGCGCTGGGCGCCCTCTCCGGCTGGGTGTTCCTCGGCGAAATCCTGGGCATCGCCCAGTGGTTCGCCCTCGCCTGCATCATCGTCGCGTCCATCGGCGCCACCTGGAGCAGCCGCCTGACCCCGGAGCAAACGCCGCTCTAGGCACTCTATAGCGAGGCGAATCCTCACGCGGAGTACCGACGATGATCTATCTGATAATGGGCGTCTCGGGCAGTGGCAAGACCACCCTGGGCGAACTCCTGGCCAGCCGGCTTGGCTGTCGTTTCGACGATGCCGACACCTTTCACAGCCAGGCCAACAAGGACAAGATGGCCAAGGGTATCGCCCTCACCGACGAGGATCGCTGGCCCTGGCTGGACGCCATCCACAATGCCATGCAGCAGGCGCAGGCCGAGGGCACCACCCGGGTGTTCGCCTGCTCGGCGCTGAAAAAAATCTATCGCGACCGCCTGCTAAGCGGCCTCGAAGGGGTCCGCCTGCTGTTTCTCAAGGGCTCGCCGGAGCTCCTGGCCGAGCGCATCGGCAGTCGCCGCGGACACTTCTTCGATCCCAAGCTCCTGCAGAGCCAGCTCGATACCCTGGAGGCGCCCGATCACCTGGAAGCCCAGGTGCTGGACGTGCGCAAGTCGCCGGAGCAGCTGGTGGACGAGGTGCTGGCGTCTGGCCACGGCGCCTGAGCGCTGCGGCCAGCGCTTCAGACCGCGACGGGCGCCTTGATGTGCGGGTGGGCCTGGTAGCCTTCCAGCTCGAAATCCTCGAAGCGGAAGGCGAACAGGTCGGTGACCGCCGGATTGAGCTTCATGGTCGGCAGCGGCAGTGGCTCGCGGGTTAGCTGCAGATCGGTCTGCTCCAGGTGATTGACATAGAGATGGCAATCACCGCCGGTCCAGATGAATTCGCCCGGCTGCAGCCCGGTGACCTGGGCCACCATGAGGGTCAACAGCGCATAGCTGGCAATGTTGAAGGGCACGCCGAGGAAGATGTCGGCGGAGCGCTGATACAGCTGGCAGCTCAGGCGACCATCGGCGACATAGAACTGGAACAGCGCATGGCACGGCGGCAGCGCCATCTCGTCCACCAGGGCCGGATTCCAGGCCGAGACGATCAGGCGCCGCGAGTCGGGCTTGGCGCGGATCATGTCCACCACCCCGGCGATCTGGTCGATATGGCGACCATCGGGTGCCGGCCAGCTGCGCCACTGGTAGCCGTAGACCGGTCCCAGCTCACCGTTCTCGTCGGCCCATTCGTCCCAGATGGACACGCCATTGTCCTTCAGGTAGCGGATATTGGTCTCGCCCTGCAGGAACCACAGCAGTTCATGGATGATGGATCTCAGATGGCACTTCTTGGTGGTGACCAGGGGAAAGCCCGCGGCCAGGTCGAATCTCATCTGGTAGCCGAAGACGCTGTAGGTCCCGGTGCCGGTGCGGTCGCTCTTGAAGGTGCCGTGTTCGCGCACGTGGCGCATCAGGTCGAGGTACTGTTTCATGGCGGGAGCGCTACCTGGCAAAAGGCAAATGGTACCAAATCGTGCCCTGTTGCAGCGGTCGCGCTTGTCGCAGGCTTGCTCATCGGACATAAAAAAGCGGCCCTGAGGCCGCCTTTTCCAGGACACCTAGCTGCTGGCTGGCGGCGCCGTGAGGGTCGCCGTTTCGCGCTCGCGCTGGGTGATCTCCGAGGCCGTGGCATCCATGGCTTCCTGCAGCCCCTGCAGGCGCTTCTTCTCGGCGCGGCGGGTGAAGTACCAGGCGAAGAAGGTGAACAGCGAGACCGCCAGCAGGATCAGGCTGGCGATGGCGTTGATCTCCGGCTTCACACCCAGGCGCACCGCCGAGAACACCTCCATCGGCAGGGTGGTCGAGCCGGGGCCCGACACGAAACTCGCCAGCACCAGGTCGTCCAGCGACAGGGCGAAGGACATCATGCCGCCCGCCGCCAGCGACGGCGCGATCATGGGAATGGTGATCAGCAGGAACACCTTCCACGGCCGGGCGCCCAGGTCCATGGCCGCCTCTTCGATGGACAGGTCCAGTTCGCGCAGCCGCGCCGACACCACTACCGCCACATAGGACGAGCAGAAGCTGGTGTGGGCGATCCAGATGGTGGTCACGCCGCGATCCTGCGGCCAGCCGATCAGTTGGGCCATGGAGACGAACAGCAGCAGCAATGACAGACCGGTGATCACCTCGGGCATCACCAGCGGCGCCGTGACCATGCCGCCGAAGACGGTGCGGCCGCGGAAGCGCGGGATGCGGGTCAGCACGAAGGCCGCCAGCGTTCCGAGGATCACCGAGGAGATGGCCGTGTAGAAGGCGATCTCCAGGGAGCGGAACACCGCGCTCATCAGCTGGCTGTTGTCCAGCAGCCCGACGTACCACTTCACCGACCAGCCACCCCAGACGGTCACCAGGCGCGACTCGTTGAAGGAGTAGATGACCAGGATGACCATCGGCAGGTAGATGAACAGCAGTCCGAGCACCAGCATCAGGTTGGTGAACTTGAGGCCTCTCATAGCTTGCCCTCCAGTTCCTTGGCTCGGCTCCAGATTGGAGAGCCGGTTGAACAGCACGATGGGCACAGAGCGGCTTTCTGGCTCACAGCTTGCCCTCCAGTTCCTTGGCTTGGTTTCTGTTGAACAGCACGATGGGCACGATGAGGATCAGCAGCATCACCACCGCCAGGGCGGACGCCACCGGCCAGTCACGGTTGTTGAAGAATTCCTGCCAGAGCACGCGGCCAATCATCAGGGTCTCCGGGCCACCCAGCAGCTCGGGAATGACGAACTCGCCCACCGCCGGAATGAACACCAGCATGCAGCCGGCGATGATGCCGTTCTTGGACAGCGGCACGGTGATCTTCCAGAAGCTGGTGAAGCGGCTGGCGCCCAGATCGCCGGCGGCTTCCAGCAGGGTCAGGTCATGCTTCACCAGGTTGGCGAATAGCGGCAGGATCATGAACGGCAGATAGGAATAGACGATCCCCAGGTACACCGCGAAGTTGGTGTTGAGCATCTGCAGCGGACTGCTGATGATCCCCAGATTCATCAGGAAGCTGTTGATCAGGCCGTTGGTGGACAGCAGCCCCATCCAGGCATAGACACGGATGAGAATGGCGGTCCAGGTCGGCATCATGATCAGCAGCAGCAGGACAGTCTGCTTCTCGCGACTGGCCCGGGCGATGGCATAGGCCATGGGATAGCCGATCAGCAGGCAGATCAGGGTGCTGATGCCGGCCATCTTCAGCGAACCGAGATAGGCATCCAGATACAGCGGATCGTCGGCGAACATCAGGTAGTTGCCGAAGTTGAGCGCGATATCCAGTTGCTGGTCGGCGTAGCTGAACAGCTCGGTATAGGGCGGGATGGCCACGTCCGCCAGCGAGAAGCTGATCTTGAGCACGATCAGGAACGGCAGCAGGAAGAACAGGAACAGCCAGACGAAGGGCACGCCGATGGTCAGGCGGCGGCCATCGAGCAGGCGCTTGAGCAAGGGAGGTCTGGTCATGCTTGCAGTACCACGCCGCTGTCGTCTTCCCAGTACACCACCACGGCGTCGTCCCAGGTGGGTCGCTTGCCGAGGCGCTCGGCGTTGGCGATGAAGCACTGGACCAGATGGCCGGAGGCCAGGCGCACGTAGTACACCGAGTGACCGCCCAGGTAGGCGATGTCCTGCACGGTGCCGCTGCACCAGTTGTAGTCGGGATGCTCGTGATCCGCCGGCAGGCTGGTGCCCATCAGCAGCTTTTCGGGACGCAGGGCGAAGGTGACCTGCTTTTCCTGTGCCCGGGTACTGATGCCGTGACCGATGTAGATTGGTCGTTCCAGTTGCGGACTCTGGATGATGGCGTGGTCGGCACCGTCGTCGGTCAGCTCGCCGTCGAAGACGTTGACGCTGCCGATGAACTCGCAGACCAGCCGGCTCGCCGGGGTCTCGTAGATGTCCATCGGGCTGCCCACCTGGGCGATCCAGCCCAGGTGCATGATGGCGATGCGCTCGGCCATGGTCATGGCCTCTTCCTGATCGTGGGTCACCATCACGCAGGTCACGCCCACGCGCTCGATGATCTCCACCAGCTCCAGCTGCATCTGCGAGCGCAGCTTCTTGTCCAGCGCGCCCATGGGCTCGTCGAGCAGCAGCAGCTTGGGTCGCTTGGCCAGGGAGCGCGCCAGGGCCACCCGCTGGCGCTGGCCACCGGAGAGCTGGTGCGGCTTGCGCTTGGCGTACTGGGTCATGTGCACCAGCTTGAGCATCTCGGCCACGCGGGCCTCGATCTCGGCCCTGGGCAGCTTGTCCTGCTTGAGCCCGAAGGCGATGTTCTGCTCCACGCTCATGTGCGGGAACAGCGCATAGGACTGGAACATCATGTTGATCGGCCGCTCGTAGGGCGGCATGTCGGTGATGTCCACGCCATCGAGGAAGATGCGCCCTTCGCTCGGCCGTTCGAAACCGGCCAGCATGCGCAGCAGGGTCGACTTGCCCGAACCCGAGCCGCCGAGCAGGGCGAAGATCTCGCCCTTGTTGATGGTCAGGGAGACGTCGTCGACAGCGACGGTTTCGTCGAACTTCTTGGTGACCCGGTCGATCTTGACCAGGACTTCCTTGGCTTTCTTGTCGCCGGTGGCGGCTTTCTTGAAGGCACTGGTGGCGGTCGCCATGTACATCTCCCCAGGAAAATCGGGGACCGGCCGGGCCGGTCCGCTTAGCGTTGGTTATTTGCCGGACTTGACCCGCGTCCAGCTGCGGGTTTCCAGGCGCAGGAGTTGCGGGGGCAGCTCCTTCATGACGTACAGCTTGTCCATCACCGCCTGTGGCGGATAGACGGTCTCGTCCTGCCGCAGCTCGGCATTCATCAGCTCGCCCGCCTTGGGATTGGGGTTGGCGTAGCCGACATAGTCACTGACCTTGGCGATGACCTCGGGCTGCAGCAGATAGTTGATGAAGGCATGGGCCTCCTTCACGTTCTTGGCATCCTTGGGGATGGCCAGGAGGTCGAACCAGAGGTTCGCACCCTCCTTGGGAATCGCGTAGCCGATGTTGACGCCCTTCTTCGCTTCCTCGGCACGCGAACGCGCCTGAAAGACATCGCCGGAATAGCCAAAGGCCACGCAGATGTTGCCGTTGGCCAGATCCGAGATGTACTTGGAGGAATGGAAATAGGTGATGTACGGCCGCACCTTGAGCAGCTGCGCCTCAGCCTTCTTGTAGTCGTCGGGGTTGGTGCTGTTGGGATCGAGTCCCAGGTATTGCAGTACTGCCGGATAGACCTCATCGGGCGAATCCATGAAGGAGACGCCGCACTTGCTCAGCTTCTTGAGGTTCTCGGGTTCGAACAGGATGGCCCAGGAATCGAGCTTGTCGGTGCCCAGCGCGGCCTTGACCTTGTCGACATTGTACCCGATGCCGTTGGTGCCCCACAGGTAGGGAACGCCGTATTGGTTACCCGGATCGCTCTTTTCCAGCTGCTTGAGCAATGCCGGATCGAGATTCTGCCAGTTTGGCAGCTGGCTCTTGTCCAGTTTCTGGAAGGCGCCCGCCTTGATCTGCTTGGCCAGGAAGTTGCTCGAGGGCACCACCACGTCATAGCCGGTGTGGCCGGCCAGGAGCTTGCCTTCGAGGGTTTCGTTGGAATCGAAGACGTCATAGACCGGGGTGATGCCGGTGGCCTTCTGGAAATCCTCGAGCGTGGTCTCGCCGACGTAATCGCTCCAGTTGTAGACGCGTACCGTCGGCTCGGCGACGGCGGTTCCCATGACGGTCAGGGTGGTCATGGCCAGCAGGGTTTTACGCAACGAAAGCACGGGCGGCTCCTTTCATGGTGGGCATCGGCGACGACACCCTTTCAGCGGTCCATACAGACGTACGGCACGCCGGAGTGACTCCGGCGTGCCGTCCTGTCAGCCGCACGCGGCGGCAGAACTCACTTGCCGGACTTGATGGTGGTCCAGGTACGAGTCATCAGACGCTGGGTTTTGGCCGGAAGATCCGGGAAGGCGTACAGCTTGGCCATGGTTTCCTGGGTCGGATAGATCCCCGGGTTTGTGCGGATCTCTTCGGCCACCAGCGGGGTCGCCGCCTTGTTGCCGTTGGGATACTGCACGTAGTCGCTGACCGCCGCGATCACCTTGGGCTCCATGATGTAGTTGATGAACTTGAGCGCCCCCTCGGGGTTCTCGGCATCCTTGGGAATGGCCATGGTGTCGAAGAAGGTGCCAGCGCCTTCCTTGGGAATGTTGTAGGCCACGGTCACGCCGTTCTTGGCGTCGGCCGCGCGGGCCTTGGCCTGGGCGATGTCGCCGGAATAGCCGACCGCCACGCAGACGTTGCCGTTGGCCAGGTCCGAGATGTACTTGGAGCTGTGGAAATAGGTGATGTAGGGACGCACCTTGAGGAACAGGTCCTCGGCCGCCTTGATCTCCTTGGGATCCTGGCTATCCGGCTTGTAGCCGAGGTAGTGCAGACCGGCGGGAATGATCTCGGTGGGCGAATCCAGCACCGCCACGCCACAGCCCTTGAGCTTGGAGAGGTTCTCGGGCTTGAAGATCAAGTCCCAGGAATCCACCGGGGCATTGTCGCCCAGGGCAGCCTTGACCTTGGCCGGGTTGTAGCCGATGCCGATGGTGCCCCACAGGTAGGGGATGGCGTACTGGTTGCCCGGATCGCTGACTTCCAGGGTCTTCATCAGCTGCGGGTCCAGGTTGCTGTAGTTGGGCAACTTGGACTTGTCCAGCGGCTGGTAGACGCCGGCCTTGATCTGCTTGGCCAGGAAGGAGTTGGACGGCACCACCACGTCGTAGCCGGAACGGCCGGCCAGCAGCTTGGCCTCGAGGGTCTCGTTGCTGTCGTAAACGTCATAGACCACCTTGATCCCCGACTCCTTCTCGAAGTTGGCGATGGTGTCTTCGGCAATGTAGTCGTTCCAGTTGTAGACGTGCAGGACCTTGGGGTCCGCCGAGGCGTTACCGGCAAAGAGGCCGGCCAGGCTCAGCGCTAGAAGAGTCTTGCCAAAAACATTCATGCGGTGGTGCTCCTCAAGTCATCGTTGGTCTTTTGATTCGGTGCGCGGCCAGCGCCCGCGCGCAGTCTGGCAAGGTCCGCCGCCGCGCTCAAGCCTTGCCGGCCATTAGCCACGCTGGCGCAGCAGCTCATGGGTCTGATCGAGACTCAGGCGCGCCAGGGTAACCAGCTCGTCGATGGACTCAGGCGTGATCACCAGCGGCGGCGCGATGATCATGGTATCGCCCACCGCGCGCATCACCAGGCCATTGCGGAAGCAGTGCTCGCGACAGAGCATGCCCGCCCCACCCTCGTACCGCGACCGCGTCTTCTTGTCGCGCACCAGCTCCAGCGCCGCCACCATGCCGACGCCACGGGTCTCGCCCACCAGCGGGTGGTCGGCCAGCTCCGCCCAGCGTTTCTGCAAATAGGGTGCCGTGGTGCTGCGAACCCGGTCGACGATGCCTTCGTCGCGCAGGATGCGGATGTTTTCCAGGGCCACGGCGGCCGCTACCGGATGCCCGGAATAGGTGAAGCCGTGATAGAACTCGCCGCCCTCGTCGAGCACCCTGACCACCTCGTCGCGCACCACCACGCCGCCCATGGGCACGTAGCCGGAGGTGAGCCCCTTGGCGATGGGCATGAGGTCCGGAGCGTTGCCGTAGTACTGGCTGCCGAACCATTCGCCGGTACGGCCGAAGCCGCAGATGACCTCGTCGGCGATGAAGAGGATGTCGTACTTGGCGAGGATCTGGCGCACCCGCGGCCAGTAACTTTCCGGCGGCACGATCACCCCGCCGGCGCCCTGGATGGGCTCGGCGATAAAGGCGGCGACGCGCTCTTCCCCGACCTCGAGGATCTTCCGCTCCAGCTGATCGGCCGCCCAGATGCCGAATTCCTCCGGGCTCATCTCGCCGCCTTCACCGAACCAGTAGGGCTGCGGGATGTGCACGATGTCGGGCAGCAGGCCGCCCTGCTCGTGCATCGCCGCCATGCCGCCCAGGCTGGCCCCGGCCAGGGTCGAGCCGTGGTAACCGTTCCAGCGCCCGATGACCACGCGCTTCTCCGGCTGGCCCTTGGTCGCCCAGTAATGGCGCACCAGGCGCAGCACGGTGTCGTTGGCCTCCGAGCCGGAACCGGTGAAGAACACGTGGTTCATGCCCTCCGGCGCCAGCTCGGCGATGGTCTTGGCCAGCTCCAGCGCCGGCGGGTGGGCGGTCTGGAAGAACAGGTTGTAGTAGGGCAGTTTGCGCATCTGGCGGCTAGCCGCCTCGACCAGCTCTTCCCGGCCGTAGCCGACGTTGACGCACCAGAGTCCGGCCATGCCGTCGAGGATGCGCTGACCCTCGCTGTCCCAGAGGTGCACGCCCTCGGCGCGAGTGATGATGCGCGCGCCCTTTTCGTTGAGCTGGCGATAGTCGGTGAAGGGCGCCAGCAGATGCCGGCGACTCAGGTCCTGCCAATGGGCGGTGGTAAAGGTGTTCACGAAGCCTCTCCTCGGATCGCGGTCAGACGCTGAGCAGCAGGAATTCCCGCTCCCAGGAACTGATCACGCGCTTGTAGTTCTCGTGTTCGGCGCGCTTCACCGCGACATAGCCGCGGGTGAAACGACTCCCCAGATAGCGTTCCAGGGTGGCCGACTGCTCCATGCGCTCCAGGGCGGCTTCCAGGGTCAGCGGCAGGCGCAGGTTGCGACGTTCGTAGCCACGCCCCTGCACCGGCGCGCTGGGCGAGACGTTCTCGATCATGCCCAGATAGCCGCACAGCAGGCTGGCCGCCAGGGCCAGGTAGGGGTTGGCATCGGCGCCCGCCAGGCGATTCTCCACCCGGCGATTCTGCGGATCGGAATCCGGCACCCGCAGGCCCACGGTACGGTTCTCCTCGCCCCACTCCACGTTGACCGGCGCCGAGGTGTCGGGCAGGAAGCGGCGGAAGGAATTCACGTTTGGGGCGAACAGCGGCAGCGCCTCGGGAATGTACTTCTGCAGGCCACCGATGTGGTGCAGGAAGAGTTCGCTCATGCTGCCATCGGGGTTGGAAAACACCGTCTTGCCGGTCTTGAGATCCACCACGCTCTGGTGCAGGTGCATGGCACTGCCGGGCTCGCCGGTCATGGGCTTGGCCATGAAGGTGGCGGTGACGTTGTGCTTGAGCGCCGCCTCGCGCAGGGTGCGCTTGAAGACGAAGATCTGGTCGGCCAGGTGCAGCGGATCGCCGTGGCGGAAGTTGATCTCCATCTGTGCGGTGCCTTCCTCGTGGATCAGGGTATCCAGATCCAGTTCCTGGGCCTCGCACCAGTCGTACATGTCTTCGAACAGCGGATCGAATTCGTTGGCGGCATCGATGGAAAAGGACTGGCGCCCGGTTTCCTGGCGCCCGGAGCGGCCTACCGGCGGCTGCAGCGGATAGTCGGGGTCGTCGCTGCGCTTGGTCAGGTAGAACTCCATTTCCGGTGCGACGATGGGTTGCCAGCCATGCTCGGCATAGAGCTTGAGCACCTTCTTGAGCAGGTTGCGCGGCGACAGCTCGATGGGGATGCCGCGCTTGTCGTAGGTGTCGTGGATCACCAGGGCGGTGGGCTCCAGTGCCCAGGGCACCAGGAACACCGCGCGATCGTCCGGGCGACAGTGCATGTCGATGTCGGCCGGGTCGAGCAGTTCGTAGTAGATGTCGTCGTCGACATAGTCCCCGGTCACGCTCTGCAGGAGCACGCTCTCCGGCAGGCGCATGCCCTTTTCGTTGAGAAACTTGGCAGTGGGGGAAATCTTGCCGCGGGCGATGCCGGTCAGATCGGCGACCAGGCATTCCACTTCGGTGATCTTGCGTTCTTTCAACCAGGCGGTGAGCCGGTCAAGCGGGGTGCTCATAAAGACCTCGAAGGTTCGAGCGGGGTGAACAGCATCAGCGCTCGGCAGCGCGCGCCTTGCAGGCCTTGCCGAACGCCTTGAACAAGGCGAGATAGACCGGGTGACTGCGCACCTTCCATTCCGGGTGCCACTGCACGCCACAGGCGAAGGCGCGGGCCTCGCGGACCGAGACGGCCTCGATCAGGCCATCGGGGGCCAGCGCCTCGGCGCGCAATCCCGGTGCCAGGCGATCGATGCCCTGGCCATGGATGGAATTCACCTCGAAGCGCGCCGGCAGGCCGAGGGCCTCGAACAGGCCACCCGGCCGGACCTCGACGGGATGGTGCAGGCCATAGTGTTCCTCCAGGGTCTCGCCGCGTTCGCGGTGGTCCATCAGGGAATCGACCTCGTGCACCTTCTGGTGCAGGCTGCCGCCAAAGGCCACGTTCATTTCCTGGAAGCCGCGGCAGATGCCCAGCACCGGCACGCCTGCCGCCACGGCGGCACGCAACAGCGGCAGGGTCACGGCATCGCGGGCCGCATCGTGCAGGGTGCCGGGCTCGCTGGGCGCGCCCTGGTAGTGATGGGGCTCGACATTGGAGGGCGAACCGGTGAACAACAGACCGTCCAGGCGCTCGAGCAGGGCGTCGGTGGCGATGAGGTCGGCCAGGGCCGGGATCACCAGCGGCATGCCCTCGGCCCCCTCCACCACCGCGCGCAGATATTTGTCACCGGCGATGTGAAAGGGATGCAGGCCTAGTTGCCTGGTACAGGCTGTGACACCTATGAGGGGCAGCGCGGACATGGGGCACCGGGTTGAACAGGAATCATCCGAGCCTAGTCTTGTTCGTTATTTTTCACAACCACCGGCAAAAAGTTTCGAGATTCTGCACAGAAGCGGCTAAACAGAGGCGTTTCAGCCCGACTAAATGCGCCAAAAACAGGCGCCTGCGCACCACCTCCGAGCAGGGTTGCCTCCAGTTGACTTTGGTCCGCCTTTCGGATTGACTCCAGGGTGGTAACTCCGCTGATTGATATTTTTAACAGGGGCGCTGACAAAGCGTCGGAGCGCAGGCGAGACCGTACTCTCAGGTCGCTGTCGGATCGACAGCGGGCACTCGTGCCCTCACTGCGGTTGGCCCACTGGGCAAACAGGCGCATCAGGCGCTAACCGTTTTGTCGAGCGCAGCCAAAAGCAAAGGTGTTTCATCATGTCGGTACCCCCGCGTGCCGTTCGTTTGGATGAAGCGACCGACTTCCTCAGGGAACACCCTGAGGTCCAGTTCGTCGATCTTCTGATTGCGGATATGAATGGCGTGGTGCGTGGCAAACGCATCGAGCGCAACAATCTGCCCAAAGTCTTCGAGAAAGGAATCAACCTCCCCGCTTCGCTGTTCGCCCTCGACATCACCGGCTCCACCGTCGAAAGCACCGGTCTCGGCCTCGACATCGGCGACGCCGACCGCGTCTGCTTCCCCATCACCGACACCCTTTCCATGGAGCCCTGGCAGAAGCGCCCCACCGCGCAGCTGCTGATGACCATGCACGAGATGGAAGGCGAGCCCTTCTTCGCCGACCCCCGCGAAGTGCTGCGCCAGGTCGTCCAGCGTTTCGACGAGCTCGGCCTCACGGTCTGCGCCGCCTTCGAGCTGGAGTTCTATCTGATCGATCAGGAGAACATCAACGGCCGCCCGCAACCGCCGCGTTCGCCCATTTCCGGCAAGCGCCCCCAGTCGGTCCAGGTCTACTCCATGGACGATCTGGACGAATACGCGGACTGCCTGCAGGACATCATCGACGGCGCCCGCGCCCAGGGCATTCCGGCCGACGCCATCGTCGCCGAATCAGCTCCGGCGCAATTCGAGGTCAACCTCAACCACGTCGCCGATCCGATCAAGGCCTGCGACTACGCCGTGCTGCTCAAGCGCCTGATCAAGAACGTCGCCTACGACCATGAGATGGATACCACCTTCATGGCCAAGCCCTACCCGGGCCAGGCGGGCAACGGCCTGCACGTGCATATCTCCCTGCTGGACAAGGAAGGCCGCAACATCTTTGCCGGCGAGGATCCCGAGCAGAACGCCGCATTGCGTCATGCCATCGGCGGTGTGCTCGAGACCCTACCCGCCTGCATGGCCTTCCTCTGCCCCAACGTGAACAGCTATCGCCGCTTCGGCTCGCAGTTCTTCGTGCCCAATGCGCCGAGCTGGGGCCTGGACAACCGTACCACCGCCCTGCGCGTCCCCACCGGCACGCCCGAGGCGCACCGCATCGAGCATCGGGTGGCCGGCGCCGACGCCAATCCCTACCTGCTGCTGGCCGGCGTCCTGGCTGGCGTGCACCATGGTCTGACCCGGCAGATCGAGCCCGGTCCGGTCACCGAGGGCAACTCCTACGAGCAGCACGAGCAGAGCCTGCCGAACAACCTGCGCGATGCCCTGCGCTACTTGGACGACAGCTCGGTGATGGCGGAGTACATCGATCCGAAGTACATCGACATCTTCGTCGCCTGCAAGGAACACGAGTTGGAGGAGTTCGAGCACTCCATCTCCGACCTCGAGTACAACTGGTACCTGCACACCGTGTAAGCGCCAGCCTGCCGACCGGTCCCGCACCGGTCGGCAGCTGTTCTGCATGACCTCTGGCGCCCTGCGCGTGTTCGCGCCCACGGCGCCCTTTCGATCCTTTCCCTTATCAGCCCACGACGACTCTGGACGGAGAGCCTCGCCATGACCACCCTCACCACGCCGCGTGCCGACGGCTTCCACATGCCCGCCGAATGGGCCGACCAGCGCCAGATCTGGATGGTCTGGCCCGAGCGCCCGGACAACTGGCGCCTGGGCGGCAAACCCGCCCAGGCCGCCTTCACTGCCGTCGCCCAGGCCATCGCCCGTTTCGAGCCGGTCACCGTCGGCGCCTCGGCGCAGCAATACGAGAATGCCCGTGCTCGCCTGCAGCATCCGCATATCCGCGTGGTGGAAATCAGCAATGACGACGCCTGGTGTCGTGACACCGGCCCGACCTTCGTCAGCGATGGCCAGGGCGGCGTGCGCGGGGTGGACTGGAGCTTCAACGCCTGGGGTGGCCTGGATGGCGGCCTCTATTTCCCCTGGCAGCGCGATGACCAGGTGGCGGGCAAAATCCTGGCGATCGAGAATCTGCCGGGCTACCGCACCCCGGACTTCGTCCTCGAAGGCGGCTCCATCCATGTCGATGGCGAAGGCACCCTGATCACCACCGAGGAATGTCTGCTCAACGCCAATCGCAATCCGCACCTGGATCGCGAGACGATCGAGCGCTACCTGAGCGACTACCTGGCGGTGGACAAGGTCATCTGGCTGCCCCACGGTCTCTACAACGACGAGACCAACGGCCACGTGGACAACTTCTGCTGCTACGTGCGCCCGGGTGAGGTACTGCTGAGCTGGTGCGACGATCAGGCCGATCCCAACTACAGCCGCTGCCGCGAGGCCCTGGCCGTGCTGGAACGCGAAACCGATGCCCGCGGCCGCACCTTCAAGGTGCATCGGATCGTTACTCCGGGCCCGCTGTTCGCCAGCGATGAGGAATGCCGTGACGTGGATGCCTGCCTTGGCACTCAGCCACGCCGGGCCGGCGAGCGGCTGGCCGCGTCCTACGTCAACTTCCTGATCGTAAACGGAGGCATCATCGCCCCGACCTTTGGCGTCCCCGAGGATGCCGAGGCCCTTCGCACCCTGCAGGCCTGCTTCCCGGAGCACGAGGTGGTGCAGGTTCCCGGCCGCGAGATCCTGCTCGGCGGTGGCAACATCCACTGCATCACCCAGCAGCAGCCGACCGGTCGCTGATTTCCGGCGGAAACGAAAAAGCCCGTCTCGCGACGGGCTTTTTCTTGACCTGAGCGCGGCTTAGAGCAGCGGCAGGGTGTAGCTGACGATCAGACGGTTTTCGTCAACGTCACGCTGGCCCGGTACACCGGCTTGAGAAACGGCCGGCAGGTCGGAACGCAGCATGGCGTTACGCCAGGTGAAGCCCAGACCTTTCAGCTGGCCTTCTGGGATGACGTAGCTGACGGTCAGGTCGCGTTCCCATTCCATGGCGTCGCCAGTACGGGTACGGATGTTGTCACCGCGCTGATAGATGACGCCAGCGGTCAGACCCTTGACGCCCAGCTGAGCGAAGTCATAAGAGTAGCGAGCCTGCCAGGTGTCTTCGCCGGAACGGGTGAAGTTGTTGATCTGAATATCGGTGATGGCATAGGTCGAAGCGCCACCGTTCTCGTTCAGGTAGGGGAAGGCGCTGTTGCCGTTGCTGCCCTGATAACCCAGACCAAAGGTGTGGCCGTAGATCGAGTAGGTGAACAGGCCGCTGTAGAGGCGGTTGTCGATCTCGCCAGTGGTACGGGTACCACCGTAGTAGCCGCTGGACACGTAGAGGCCGGTGCTGTCGGCCTTGCGGTTTTCGCCCTGGCTGTTGCTATCGAAATAGCGCAAGTCGGTCTTGAAGGTACCGTCGCCCAGCTTGACGCTGTGCACCAGACCCAGGAAGTGCTGGTTGTAGAAGTCTTCCAGCTGACCGAAGTAGTACTGCAGGGTCAGGTCTTTGGTGACCTTGTAGTCGGCACCGACGAAGCGGAAATGATCGCTGTTGCGACGCAGGGCGGCATTCGCGGCACCGTTGGAACCGGCGATGGACAGATCGTCTTCGTCGGTGGAGTTACGGTTCTTGGCACGCTCGAGCTGGCCGGCGGTCAGGGTCACGTTCTTGATGTCCTTGGACGTGACTTGAGCACCTTGGAAGGTCTGCGGCAGCAGGCGACCGTCGTTGGAGACCACGACCGGCAGCTTCGGCATCAGGGTGCCGTAGCGGAACTCGGTTTCGGAGATCTTCATCTTGGCAGTAGCGCCGACATTGGAGAACTCGTCAACGGCGCTGTTATCGGTATCACGCGGGAACATGGTGCCGTTCTGCACGCTGCCACCGCTGGCGCCGTTGGCCTTGCCACCGCTGTCCAGACGCAGACCCAGCATGCCGATTGCATCAACACCGAAACCGACGGTGCCCTGGGTGAAGCCGGACTGATAGTTAAGCAGGAACCCCTGACCCCAATCCATCACGCGGGAAGGATTGGCAGTACCGTTGCGGTTGTCTGTGTTGATGTAGAAGTTACGCAGACTGAGGGTGGCTTTGCTGTCTTCGACGAAGCCGGCAGCGTGGGCAGCGGCGATGACGGACAGGTTCAGACAGGCCGCGGAGACCGCGACCACCAGTGGCTTCTTGACCATGTGTGCTCCAGGGGTGAATCGTTGTTATGCAGCCACCAGAGGTGTCAGCGCCTGCTGGTGGTATGCCCGACGGGCCGTGCGGAAGGGAAAGCTAGAGGGCTTTTGTTTCAATTTGGAGAATTATCCCGGGCCTGGTCGACTTTTAAGTTGCGACCTCCAGCACAGGGTCCCTGCCACCGTCTTCCACGTTGCGAAAGCTAATTGCAAAAAAGCATTTCGTCTAGCGATACCTGGGTGAAAACCCGCCCTGTGGTCTTCCGCTCTGACTGTTCGGTCATGACTCGAGGGAACCTGCGCTGCCCACCCCCTGGGAAAGGTTTGCCTTTTGCTGGGAAACCAGCCTTCCCAACCCAGCGCCGTGACGCTCTAGAGCGGGCGTTTCGAGGGATATTCGGCAACCTTCCAGCTAGCTACTTTTGCCCCGCGAGTCCTGAATTCAAATGAATTTCCGTTCTTCTTCAAGGACTTGTAATTTTTTGCGACTGAGCTGCCAGCCGATTTCCGCAGCAGTCGAGCGCTTTCGTTGCTGACTGGGCGCCACCTGCTTTGCAACAAAAGTCTTTCCAATCGGCGCGGTGACGCTTTTCAGCCTGCAGGCCAGGCGATGGCGGCACGCTGAAGCGAAAGATCGGCGAATGAAGGGAGACGATCGCGTGAACTTTGGAGAGGCCGGGCAGCCGCCCGGCTGGTAGGACAGCGGAGACGCGACGCGCGCAGCCGGCTGAATCGGCGGCCAGGCCATCCGGGATATCGCCGGGCCGCCTGGCAAAGGGACCTCAGCCCTGGACGATCTGATCCTTGCCCTGGCGCTTGGCCCGGTACATGGCTTCGTCAGCCCGGACATAAAGGGTGTCGAGGGACTCGTCGCCCTCGCGCAGGACGGTGACGCCCTGACTGATGGTGACCTTCAGCGGCCCCTCGGCAGTGGGCACCGCCAGTTGCCGCACGGCCCGTTGCAGGCGTCCGCCGATCTGCAGTGCCAGGTCGCTGTCGCAACCCGGCAGTAGCAGGGCGAATTCCTCGCCCCCGATACGGCCGAACAGATCGCCCCGGCGCGTGGTCTGGGCACCGCATTCGGCAACACGCTGTAACACTTGATCACCCATCTGGTGACCGAAGCGGTCGTTGATCTTCTTGAAGTCGTCGATGTCGAGCAGCAGGAAGGCCAGGGGCTCGCCTTCGTTCTGGGCGAATTCGAAGGCGCGCTGGGCGCTTTCGAAGAAATGCCTGCGGTTGCTGCTGCGCGTCAGCACATCGGTGGTGGCGAGCCGCTGCAGCTCTTCCTCCATGCGTTTCTTGTCGGTGATGTCTTCGGCGATGCCCACCACCAGCAGGGGCATGCCGGCTTCGCTGCGCTGGCTGACAAAGCACTTGTCGCTGAGCCAGCGGATCTCGCCGTCGGCGCGGATGATGCGGTACTCGCGCGACTCCACGGCACCCTGCTCGATCACCTGTTCCAGGGTGCGCTGAGCGTATTCCAGGTCGTCGGGATAGATGTTGTTGAGCCAGGTGCTGTAGTCGCTCAGGACCAGCGACTGGGAACGACCGAAGATCTGCTCGTAGGCGGGGCTGACATAGATGATCTGGCGGTTGCGCCAGTCCAGCGCCCAAAGTACGGCATTGACGCTTTCCAGCAGGGCGCTGAAGAGCTGCTCACGATCACGCAGGCGATCTGCCTCGGCCCGCGAGTGCAGGAGAGCCAGAAGATTCTCTTCCGGGGTGGGAAGAGCAGACAGTGGGGGTTGTTCATCCATATACAAATGCGCCTACGCGGGGTCCTGAGGGAGTTAGAGACAGCTGAAACCAGCCTGGTTCAATCCCCGCATAGGGCAGCCCACGGCTTCGGTGGGCTTTTGTGAAGCCTTTCTCAGGCGGTTCCGGCCGGCCGCAGGGAATAGGTTTTCAGCTGTTCGGCGAATTCGCGCAGGGACTGGATACCACTGGCTTCGGCCTCGCCGATCCACTGCCGGGTCGCGGCCAGCATGTCATGGCCATTGGCACTCGTCCGGGCCCAGATCTGCTGCAGCGCCAGGCGCTTTTCGTAGATCAGCTTCAGCGCCTGGCTGTGTTCGAGCAGCTCGTCGATGCGCACCTGATGGCGGGCCTTGAGCAGGCTGGTCTCGCGGGCCAGCAGCCCCCTGGCACGGCGGAACAGCGGACGCTGGGAGGGCGTGGCGCTGACCCGCTCCTGCCGCAACAGCGGGCCGATCACCTGCTTGCGATACTGGGCCATGATCTGGAAGCGGTTGTTGAGGATGGCCATGGCGGTGTCCATGTCCAGCTGCCCCTTGCCTTCGATGCGATGGGCGATGGGGGCGACGCGATTGACCTTGGCCAGGCGCAGCCAGGTGAACAGCTTGATCCAGGCCCAGCCCATGTCGAATTCCCAGCGCTTGACCGACAGCTTGGCCGAGTTGGGATAGGTGTGGTGATTGTTGTGCAGCTCTTCGCCAC
Source organism: Pseudomonas sp. GM_Psu_1 (assembly GCF_026544185.1). Lineage (NCBI taxonomy): Bacteria > Pseudomonadati > Pseudomonadota > Gammaproteobacteria > Pseudomonadales > Pseudomonadaceae > Pseudomonas > Pseudomonas sp. GM_Psu_1. The sequence goes on along the minus strand of NZ_JALNUX010000011.1, from coordinate 101,835 downwards.
CGATCACGATGCCCCAGGGGATGAGGTTGGTGGCGGCGTCGCGGCATTCGAAGTTGCGATAGCCCACGGCATGGCCGAGGCCATTGACCACGCCCGCGGCCCAGAAGGGAATCCAGACCATCTGCACCGCCCAAACTGTGAGACCCAGGGCGCCGAACAGGGCGATGTCGATCAGCAGCATCAGCACCACACCCATATTGCGGGTGCGCGGATTGGAATAGAGCTTGCGCTCGATCCAGTCGTCCGGACAGTTCTTGCCATAGATGCGCAGGGTATCGGCGTTGTTGGCCTCGGCCTTGTACAGCTCGGCGCCGCGGCGGACCACGGTGGCCAGGCCCTTGTGCACCGGACTGTGCGGGTCCTCTTCGGTTTCGCACTTGGCGTGGTGCTTGCGGTGGATGGCGGTCCACTCGCGGGTGTTCATTGCCGTGGTCAGCCACAGCCAGAAGCGGAAGGCGTGCTTGAGCGCGGGATGCAGCTCCAGCGAGCGGTGGGCGGAGTAGCGATGCAGGTAGACGGTGACACTGACAATGGTCAGGTGGGTCAGCAGCAGGGTGACCACCACCAGTTGCCAGACCGACAGGTCGAGCAGGCCGTTGTAGCTCATGGACGCAGAGGACCTCGCGCGAGTTGTGTAGTGCAACTGTCACGGAAAGTTCAGTGAACAGGCGTTCGCGCATTATTGCCGGGGCGGGCGATAAATCCAGCCCTCCCTTTTGCTACACAACGTGTCCTTCACAGACTGCTAATTCTAAAAGTGAATAAACAAAGCACTATTAGCAATTTTAAGAAATAAAGATCGGCATCCTAAGATGGCCCACCTCTTCGCCCATCTCTGCCTCCGAGGACGCCATCCCATGAGCTCCGTTCCGTTCCGCAGCCTGGAAAACCAGGACGAAACCGCACTGCTCCGCGATATCCAGCAGGCTTTGCGCGGACTCAGGTTCGGCGCCATCGAGATCACCGTGCACAACGGGCAGGTGGTACAGATCGAGCGCAAGGAAAAATTCCGGCCCCAGAGCGGCCACACCAACAAGCACTGAGTTCTCGAGGTCAGCGGACGAGCGGGCAAGGTGCCCGCCAGACGGTGTCCGGCATTCTCACGTCAAGGAGCCTTTTCATGTCGATTCGCCGTTTCGCCCTGGCCGCGCTGGCCGGTGCCCTGTTCGCCACCCAGGTCCACGCCGTTGAATTGCTCAACGTCTCTTACGATCCGACCCGCGAGCTCTACCAGCAGTACAACGCCGCCTTCGCCAAGCACTGGAAGGCCGAGACCGGCGAAGACGTGACCATCAAGAATTCCCATGGCGGCTCCGGCAAGCAGGCGCGCTCGGTGATCGATGGCCTGCAGGCGGATGTGGTGACCCTGGCGCTATCCGGCGATATCGATGCCCTCAACCTGCGCCAGCAGCTGGTCGACCCCAACTGGCAGAAGCGGCTGGCGGACAACAGCACCCCCTACACCTCGACCATCGTCTTCCTGGTGCGCAAGGGCAATCCCAAGGGCATCAAGGACTGGGACGACCTGGTGAAGAAGGACGTCCAGGTCATCACTCCCAATCCCAAGACCTCCGGCGGCGCCCGCTGGAACTTCCTCGCCGCCTGGGCCTATGCCAAGGCCAAGTACGGCAGCGATGCCGAGGCGCTCAAGTTCGTCACCGAGCTCTATCGCCACGCCCCGGTGCTGGATACCGGCGCACGCGGCGCCACCATCAGCTTCGTGCAGCGTCAGCTGGGCGACGTGCTGATCGCCTGGGAGAACGAAGCCTATCTGTCGCTCAAGGAAGAAGGCGGCGACCAGTTGGAGATCGTCACCCCGTCGCTGTCGATCCTGGCCGAGCCCCCGGTAGCGGTGGTGGACAAGGTGGTCGACAAGAAGGGTACCCGCAAGCAGGCCGAGGCCTACCTGCAGTATCTCTACAGCCCCGAGGGCCAGCGCATCGCCGCGCAGAACTTCTATCGTCCCCGCGATGCCAAGGTGGCGGCGGAATTCAAGGATCAGTTCAAGCCGGTCAAGCTGGTGACCATCGACCAGGAATTCGGCGGCTGGAAAGAGGCGCAGCCCAAGTACTTCGCCGACGGCGGGGTGTTCGACAAGATCTTCGCCGACATCAACAAATAGCGCCCCGGCCGGGACGGCTCACGCTGACCGGCCCGGAACAGGTATCGTTCCACCCCTCTGCGCCCTGGCGAATGCATCGCCGGGGCGCCTTGCAGAAGGACGTCTCATGTCTCGCCGTCTCTCCCCGGTCATACCCGGCTTCGGGTTGACCCTGGGATTTTCCCTGACCTACCTCGCGCTGATCGTGCTGATCCCGCTGGGCGCCATGTTCCTCCACGCCAGCCAGCTGACCCTCGGGCAGTTCTGGTCGCTGATCACCGGGCGCCAGGTGCTGGCCGCCTTGCAGCTGTCCTTTGGCACGGCCCTGCTCGCCGCCTTCGTCAATGGCATCCTCGGCACCCTGTTGGCCTGGGTGCTGGTGCGCTACGAATTCCCCGGGCGCAAGCTGATCGATGCCATGGTCGATCTGCCCTTCGCCCTGCCCACCGCGGTGGCCGGCATCGCCCTGACGGCCCTCTATGCGCCCAACGGCCTGATCGGTTCGCTGTTTCCCTTCAAGATCGCCTATACCCCGATCGGCATCACCCTGGCGCTGATCTTCGTCACCCTGCCCTTCGTGGTGCGCACCCTGCAGCCGGTGCTGGCGGACATCCCCAAGGAGATCGAGGAAGCCGCCACCTGCCTGGGCGCGCGCCCCTGGCAGGTGTTTCGCTACGTGCTGGTGCCGACCCTGCTGCCGGCCTGGCTGACCGGCTTCGCCCTGGCCTTCGCCCGCGGCGTGGGCGAGTACGGCTCGGTGGTGTTCATCGCCGGCAACATCCCGTTCAAGACCGAGATCCTGCCGCTGCTCATCGTCTCCAAGCTGGACCAGTACGACTACACCGGCGCCACCGGCATCGGCGTGTTCATGCTGCTGGTGTCCTTTGTCATGCTGCTGCTGATTAACATCCTGCAGCGCCGCATCCAGCCCAACATCTAAGGACGTCCGCATGAGCCTCATGACTTCCACCAAGGCCGATGCGCGCGCCAACAAGCAGCGCACCCCGGTGGCCATCGCGCTGATCGCCAGCGCCTGGCTGATCTTCCTGCTGGTCCTGGTGCTGCCGCTGTACATGGTGCTGAGCCAGGGCCTGGCCAACGGCATCGGGGCCTTCTGGGACGCCATCAGCGAACCGGATGCGCTCTCCGCGCTCAAGCTGACGCTGTTCGCCACCGCCATCTCGGTGCCCCTCAACCTGGCCTTCGGACTGGCCGCGGCCTGGTGCGTCACCAAGTTCGAATTCACCGGCAAGAGTCTGCTGATCACCCTGATCGACCTGCCCTTCTCGGTCTCGCCGGTGATCGCCGGTCTCATCTATGTGCTGCTGTTCGGCGCCCAGGGGCTGCTGGGCCCCTATCTGCAGAGCGTCGATGTGCAGATCGTCTTTGCCGTCCCGGGCATCGTGCTGGCGACCATCTTCGTCACCTTTCCCTATGTGGCCCGCGAATTGATCCCGCTGATGCAGGAACAGGGCACCCAGGAGGAAGAGGCGGCGCGTCTGCTGGGCGCCAGTGGCTGGCAACTGTTCTGGCACGTGACCTTGCCCAACGTGAAATGGGCGCTGATCTATGGCGTGGTGCTCTGTACCGCCCGGGCCATGGGCGAGTTCGGCGCGGTGTCGGTGGTCTCCGGCCATATCCGCGGCCTGACCAACACCCTGCCGCTGCACATCGAGATTCTCTACAACGAATACAACATCGTCGCCGCCTTCAGCGTGGCGATCCTGCTGCTGATGATGGCCCTGGTGATCCTGCTGCTGCGGCAGTGGAGCGAGAGTCGCCTGAGCCGCCAACTGCAGCACCGTGACGAGGAATAAGGCGCCATGAGTATCGAGATCCAGGGCATCAACAAGAGGTTTGGCGCCTTCCAGGCGCTCAAGGACATCAACCTGCACATCGAGAGTGGCGAGCTGGTCGCCCTGCTCGGCCCCTCGGGCTGCGGCAAGACCACCCTACTCCGCATCATCGCCGGCCTGGAAGCGCCGGACACCGGCAACATCGGCTTCCATGGCGAAGACGTCTCCGGGCGTGACGTGCGCGATCGCAACGTCGGCTTCGTCTTCCAGCACTACGCGCTGTTCCGCCACATGACGGTGTTCGACAACGTGGCCTTCGGCCTGCGCATGAAGCCGCGCCGCGAGCGGCCGAGCGAGGCGCAGATCGCCAGCAAGGTGCACGAACTGCTGAACATGGTGCAGCTCGACTGGCTGGCCGATCGCTATCCCGAGCAACTCTCCGGCGGTCAGCGCCAGCGCATCGCCCTGGCCCGAGCCCTGGCGGTGGAGCCCAAGATCCTGCTGCTCGACGAACCCTTCGGTGCCCTGGATGCCAAGGTGCGCAAGGAGCTGCGGCGCTGGCTGGCACGGCTGCACGAGGAGATCCACCTGACCTCGGTGTTCGTCACCCACGACCAGGAAGAAGCCATGGAGGTGGCCGACCGCATCGTGGTGATGAACAAGGGCCAGATCGAGCAGGTCGGCTCGCCCGGCGAAGTCTACGAGCAGCCGGCGAGCGACTTCGTCTATCACTTCCTCGGCGACTCCAACCGCCTGGCTCTGGGCGAGCAGGAGCTGCTGTTCCGTCCCCACGAGGTGGAGCTGGAGCGTGAGCCGCGACCGGGTTACCACGCCGCCGAAGTGCGCGACATCCGGCCGCTGGGCGCCACCACCCGGGTCACCCTGAGGGTGCCGGAGCAGAGCGAGGTGATCGAGGTGGAACTGGTCAAGGACCACCCGGTGCTGGCCGGGCTGCAACGGGGTGCGCCGCTGCATTTCCTGCCGCGTACGCCCTGACCCGCCGCAGGCGGCTAAGACGAAAGTCGTAGCCGCCGGGACCAGACAGCGGTTGCAACCTCCGGAAAGCCGGCTCCATGATCGACGAAGCTGACAGCCGTCACACTTCGTCCTCGATCGAGCAGAATAACAAGGAGGTCGCATGCCCAGGCGCTGGCCCGTCGCGTTGTCGCTTCACCTGGCCAGCCTCGTGGCGGCCTTGCTGCTCTGGCAGGGGCTGGCGCTATCCACCGTTGCTGGCATGGGGCTGGTCCTGATGGCCGCTCTCTGGCCCTGGTTGCTGCTGCGCAAGCCCGAGGCACCACCCGCTTCCACCCAGTCTTTCGATGAACTGACCGGCGATCTCTCGCGCAGCACGGCGCGCAACGCCGTGGCCATCGCCGGCGTGGCCTTTGCCGCCCAGCAGCTGGCGGCTCGGGTCCAGTCCCAGGCCAGCACGGCCGCGCAGATTTCCAGCAGTGCCTCAGCCCTCACCCAGACCGAGCACGACAGCGCCGCCAGCGCCCGCCAGCGCCCGCCAGGCCCTGGCGGTGGCGCAGCAGGTGCACCAGCGCAGCGAGGCCGGTCAGGACGCCCTGAGTACGGCGATCGCCGCCATCCGTGCCCTCAGCGAGCACGCCCGCCAGAGCCGCGAACTGATCGCCGGCCTGAGTGCCCGCACCGACAAGATCCAGCAGGTCACCGAGGTCATCCAGGGCATCGCCAGCCAGACCAACCTGCTGGCGCTCAATGCCGCCATCGAGGCCGCCCGGGCCGGCGAGCACGGGCGCGGTTTCGCCGTGGTCGCCGACGAGGTCCGGGGCCTGGCGGCGCGGACCTCCAGCGCGACCGGCGAGGTGGGGCTGATCGTCGCCGACATCAGCCAGCAGACCGACGCCGTGGTGGCGCAGATCCAGCAACTGGCCCAGGCGCTGGAAGACGGCGTGCGCCAGGTCGAACGTACCGGCGAAGGCCTGCAGGAGATCGCCGAGCTGGCGCAGACCGCCGAGCGCCAGGCCGCGGACATCGCCCAGGGCACCTCGGCCAATCTCGCCCAGCTGGAAAGCCTGGCCCAGGCGGTGGAGCAGGTGCACAGCGATCTGGCCGACAGCGAGCGCCAGACCAGCCGGCTCAGCAGCGCCGCCGACGAACTGGTGGACATGGCCGAAGCCAGCAGCGAACGTCTGGCCGAGGTCGGCCTGGACAGCTATCACCAGCGCATCTTCGAACTGGCGCGCCAGGGCGCGGATGCCATCGGCCGGCGCTTCGAGGAAGACCTGGCCGCCGGGCGCATCACCCAGGACGCCCTCTTCGACCGCCAGTACCAGCCGGTGCCCGGCAGTCAGCCGGCCAAGTACCGCACCCGTTTCGACAGCTATACCGATGGCGTGCTACCGGCGATCCAGGAGCCGCTGCTGGACCAGCATCCCGGCCTGGTCTTCGCCATCGCCTGTACCCCGGAAGGCTATGTGCCCACCCACAACCGCGCCTTCGCCCATGCGCCCACCGGCGACGTGGCGGTGGATACCGCGCGCAGTCGCAGCAAGCGCCTGTTCAGCGACCGCACCGGCAAGCGCTGCGGCAGCCATCAGCGCCGCCTGCTGTTGCAGACCTACATGAGAGACACCGGCGAGGTGATGCACGACCTTTCGGTGCCGATCCTGGTGAATGGCCGCCACTGGGGTGGACTGCGCCTGGGCTATCGCCCCGATACCGCGCGCTAGCCTAGCTTGAGCTGGGTGACGGCCAGCTGCCAGACCGCCGCCTCCAGCCCCAGCATGCGCCCGGCCTTGTGCTCCAGCAGGGCTTCGAGGGACTCGCCCGGGGCGGGATTCGCCGCCTGCGCCGCCAGGTGCAGGATCAGCGACGGCTTGGGTAACACGCCCTGCAGGCTGTGTACCGCGGCCACCAGTTCGCGCAACTCCAGCGGCAGTCGCCAGTGCCGCTGCAATTCCGCGGAGAATTCCAGGCTGTAGCTCAGCAGCGCGCGCTCCAGCGCGGCTTCGTCGATGGCCCCACCGCCGTCGCACCAGCGCTGCACGCCTTGCAGCACGGCCAGCTCACCCAGGCGGTGCAGCAGGCCGGCGGTATAGCAGCGTTCGGCGTCTTCGCGCACATAGCGCAGCGCCAGCAGCCGGGCGCAGTCAGCAGCGCGCTGAGCCAGGTGCAGATAGCCTTCGGCGCGTCCGGCCAACAGCGGCTCGGCCAGGCGGGTTGCCCGCCGCAGGCTCAGGCCCAGGACCAGATTGAGGGTGAAGCCGACGCCCAGCCGCGGCAGGGCCTGGCCGAGGGTCTGGCAGGACTGGCCGACGCGCTGGGAAGCGCTGTTGGCCGCGGCGATCAGGGTCGCCGTGACCAGCGGATCCTGGCCGAATTCCGTTTCCAGTTCGCCCAGGCTGCAGCTCTCGCTCTCGCGGCAGCGCTGGATGATGGCGGGCAGGTCAGCGAACAGCGGCACGGCGTCGATTTCGGCGGCCATGCGCTGCAGATGATCGTCCAGGGAGCCCAGGGCCGCGGCACTGGCTGCCTGAGAGGCGTCTCCGGCCGGCGGCAACAGACTGTGCAGGCGGCGCAACACCTCTTCCGCCGCATAGGGTTTGACCAGATAGGCCGTTGGTGCCAGGCGCAGGGCAGCGCGCACATAGGCGGCATCGGAATGGTCGGACAGCAGGATCACCGGCTGCAGCGGCTGGGCGCCGCGCTGGCGAATGCGCCGCAACAGGTCGAGGCCGTCGCAATCGGCCGGTCGCTCGACGATGATCAGGGCGCATCTCTTGCGCTGATCCAGTTCGGCGAGGGCCTGATAGCCATGGCCGTATTCATGCACCAGGGCATCGGCACGTACGGCCAGCACCAGCGACTTGAGCAGGTCACGGGTCCAGGGATTGGCGTCTACGATGAGTATCAGGGGCGGCATCCCAACCCACTCCTGCTTGAGGAAAGCGAAGCGGCGGATGATGCTGCAAAGCGAGGTTCGTGCCAAGCGTGTCACAAAAAAACCGCCCTCCAGGAGGGCGGTTTGGGCAGGACTCAGGCCAATTCGGCAAAACACTCGCCGATAATGGCCAAGCCGCGATCCAGCTCTTCGTCGCTGGCGGTCAGGGGCACCAGGATCCGCAGCACGTTGCCGTAGCTGCCGCAGCTGAGCAGGATCAGGCCCTTCTGACGCGCCCGGACCACGATCTGACTGGTCAGCTCGGCATCGGGCTGCTCGATGTCGCCGCCCTTGCCCAGCTCCATGGCGATCATGGCGCCCAGGCCACGGACGTCGCAGATCTGCGCGTGCTGGGCGGCCAGTTCACGCAGACCGGCGGTGAGGCGTTCGCCCACGGCCTTGGAGCGGTCCAGCAGGTTCTCTTCCTTGAAGGTCTCGATCACCGCCAGGGCCGCGGCGCAGGCGATGGGGCTGCCGGCGTAGGTGCCACCCAGGCCACCGGGGGTGACGGCATCCATCACCGTGGCGCGACCGGTCACGCCCGACAGCGGGAAGCCGCCGGCGATGGACTTGGCGAAGGTCACCAGGTCGGCGTCGACGCCCATCTGCTCCATGGCGAAGAAGGTGCCGGTCCGGCCGGCACCGGACTGGACTTCATCGGCGATCAGCAGGATGCCGTGGGTGTCGCACAGGGTGCGCAGGCGCTGCATGAATTCCTTGGGCGCGGCATAGAAGCCGCCCTCGCCCTGCACCGGCTCGAGGATGATGGCGGCGATGTCGCCGGGGGCGGCATCGTTCTTGAAGATGCGCTCGACGCTGGCGATGGCGTCATCGACGCTGATGCCATGCAGTTCGCAGGGGTAGAGCGCGCGATAGACGCCGCCGGGCATCAGGCCCATGCCGGCCGAATAGGGCGCGACCTTGCCGGTCAGCGACAGGGTCATCATGGTGCGGCCGTGGTAGGCGCTGGAGAAGGCGATGACGCCGGCGCGCTGGGTGGCGGCGCGGGCGATCTTGACCGCGTTCTCCACGGCTTCGGAGCCGGAGTTGAACAGCGCGGTCTTTTTCGGGAAGTTGCCCGGCACCAGTTCGTTGAGCTTTTCGCAGACCTCGACATAGGGCTCGTAGGCCAGCACCTGGAAGCAGGTGTGGGAGACCTTGGTCAGCTGCTCCTGCACGGCCGCCACCACGCGCGGATGCAGGTGGCCGGTGTTGAGCACGGCGATGCCGCCGGCGAAGTCCAGGAATTCGTTGCCCTCGACGTCCCAGACCTTGGCGTTCTCCGCGCGGGCGACGAAGATCGGGTGGGTCTGGCCGACGCCACGGGCGACGGCGGCGCTGCGGCGGTGCATCAGGGAATCATTGGTGTGGCTCATTGCAGTCCTCGATGGCCGCTCATCGTGGCGGCCGGCTACGGGAAAGGCGCGGACCGGATTCCGGGCAGCATACGATGATCGACTGCCAACGGCCCGGCGTCCGCGCCGGGGGAAAGCTTTGGTTCAGGCTGAGGGTCTGTCGGGCTTCGACGATAGAGCCGTCTCAACCCAACCTACGGGTGCTGGTAGGTTGGGTTGAGCGCAGCGAAGCCCAACGAGGGCGATCAGACGCCCAGGCAGAGGTACTTGATCTCCAGGTATTCCTCGATGCCGTACTTGGAGCCTTCGCGGCCCAGGCCCGAGGCCTTGACGCCGCCGAAGGGGGCGACCTCGTTGGAGATCAGGCCGGTGTTGATGCCGACCATGCCGTACTCCAGCGCCTCGGCCACGCGGAACACGCGGGACAGGTCGCGGGCATAGAAGTAGGAGGCCAGGCCGAATTCGGTGTCGTTGGCCAGCTCGATTACCTCGGCCTCGTCCTTGAAGCGGAACAGCGGCGCCAGCGGGCCGAAGGTCTCTTCCTTGGACACCTTGGCGCTCTTGGGCACATCGGCGAGGATGGTCGGCTCGAAGTAGCTGCCACCGTTGGCGTGGGCCTTGCCCCCGGCGATGACCTTGGCGCCCTTGCTCACGGCGTCGTCGATGTGCTCCTTGACCTTGGCCGCGGCCTTGGCGTCGATCAGCGGGCCGATGGTCACGCCCTCTTCCAGGCCGTTGCCGACCTTGAGCTTGGCCACGGCGGCCTTGAACTTCTCGGCGAAGGCGTCGTAGACGCCGTCCTGGATGTAGAGGCGGTTGACGCAGACGCAGGTCTGGCCGGCGTTGCGGTACTTGGAGGCGATGGCGCCTTCCACGGCCTTGTCCAGGTCGGCGTCGTCGAAGACGATGAAGGGCGCGTTGCCACCCAGCTCCAGCGACAGCTTCTTGATGGTGGGCGCGCTCTGCTCCATCAGCTTGGCACCGATCTCGGTGGAGCCGGTAAAGGAGATCTTGCGCACGATGGGGCTTTCGGTCAGCTCGGCGCCGATCTCGGCGGCGGAGCCGGTGACCACGCTCAGCACGCCCTTGGGAATGCCGGCGCGCTCGGCCAGCTCGACCAGGGCCAGGGCCGAATAGGGGGTCTGGCTGGCGGGCTTGATCACCATGGTGCAACCGGCGGCCAGGGCCGGACCGGCCTTGCGAGTGATCATCGCGGTGGGGAAGTTCCACGGCGTGATGGCGGCGGTGACGCCGATGGGCTGCTTGATCACCAGGATGCGCTTGTCAGCCTGGTGGCCGGGGATGGTGTCGCCATAGATGCGCTTGGCTTCTTCAGCGAACCACTCGATGAAGGAGGCGGCATAAGCGATCTCGCCCTTGGCCTCGGCCAGCGGCTTGCCCTGCTCCAAGGTCATCAGCCGGCCCAGGTCGTCCTGGTTCTCGATCATCAGCTCGTACCAGCGACGCAGCTTGGCCGAACGCTCCTTGGCGGTCAGCGCCCGCCAGGCCGGCAGGGCGCGGTTGGCGGCGTCGATGGCGCGCTTGGTCTCGGCGCGACCAAGCTTGGGAATGGTGCCCAGGGTCTCGCCGGTGGCCGGGTTGTCCACTTTGACGGTGGCACCGCTGTCGGCGTCGATCCAGGCGCCGTCGACATAGGCTTGCTGGCGAAACAGGGAAGCGTCTTTGAGCTGCATTACGGTCTCCTTGGCTGAAAGGGCCGGAAGCAAGGGCATGACACCCCTGCGCCTGCGATAGGGTCAGGCCTGGAAACGCTGGCATCGCCACCGTTCAGTGCCCGCTCGAGCAACGTCCGAACCGCCCTGGGCGTTCGAAATATTGAACGCATCCTAGGAGAATATTGAACCCCCGCGCAAGAGCGCCGGAGCGGTTTTCGCGCGGACTTCCTCCTTGTTTATGCAGCCCTTGCCAAGCCCCGCGAAACAGTCGTTCAAAATCAACAACATCGTGCATGCGGGCATGGACGGTCGGAGGCAAGGTGAGTATGATGGCGACCGATTCAGCGTCACCGAATCGCTGCACTCGTAGCTCAGCTGGATAGAGTACTGCCCTCCGAAGGCAGGGGTCGTGGGTTCGAATCCCGCCGAGTGCGCCATCTCCTGTTCACCGTCGCGTGAACCTCAGCAAAGCCCGCCATCGCGCGGGCTTTGTTGTTTATGGCTGTCGCTCAAGCCGTTCCGAGACGCTCAAAACGTTCTGTAAAAGGCGATCGCCAGATCACCGGCGTGAATTATCTGACCATTATCCCTGGCGCTAACGCGATTCTGCTCTAAGCTCTGACCTCTAGACCCGCTCCAACAGGCCGGCCGGATGCCGATACCCTGGTGATCACCCTGCAAGGACGCCTCATGAGATACCTCCTGACCAGCTCGGTCACCCTCTTTCTCGCCGCTCCGCTCCTGACCGAAGACACCGCCCTGGCCCAGGCCGGCCATGCCCTGCGTCCGGGGATAGAGGCAGCGGCGCACGCCCTCAACCTGTCGCTGCTGCAGAGCAGCGCGGTTGGCAGGGGGCCGGTGGCCGACGGCGCGCGGCTGCAGCTGGCGGCGCTGGAACGGCAGGCGCGGCTGGACGACTAGGGCTTCAAGGCGTTTGCCAAGGCCCGGCGCAGAGCCATTCTTGAACGAAGCGCCCGTCCCGGGCTCTCAAGGTCTCCACCATGGCCACCCCGAGGAGACCTGGATGAAATCCCTGATTCCCCTGTTGCTGCTGCCCCTCGCCCTGGGTGCCTGTACCCGGGAGCCGCTTCGGCACGACGATCTCGGCCTGCCCAGCTGCAATCTGCAGCAGCAGCGTGAATTGCCGGGCGAGCTGGGCGGCGCCATAACCGATCCGCGGCAGGCGCATGTATCCATGCGCGCCAATGTGCTGCTGGCGGATGTGAGCACGGCGCGCAAGGCGCAGCGGATCAGTCAGGAACAGGCGACCGCCTTCAGCGAGCGCATTGCCGCGGTGCGCAGCCAGACCGATGCCCTGGTCGGGCAGCAAGGCTTTCTCAGCGCGGCCGAACGCGCCAGCTTCGACCGGGAATTCGACGGGATCGCCATGCAGATCTGCCAGCCGCGCTAGCGGGTGATGGGTAGCGACTGCCAGGCCGGGTCGAACGGCGCGGCCATGAACGGCTAGGATAGTAGAGCCGATCAGGCGGTGGAGCAGCCTGCCGCCCTTCTCTCTTGGCCCCCGGGGACGACCCCGGCGATTGGTGGGCAGCGTTCCGGGACGGCCCGGTTTTACAGGAGGCCGTCGTTGGCTTGGTTCTATCTGGTGTGCGCGGGACTGCTCGAGGTGGTCTGGGCGTTCTATATGAAGCAGTCCGCGGGCTTCACCCGTCTCACGCCCACGCTGATCACCGGGGTCGCCATGGTGGCCAGCGTGGCGCTGCTGTCGATCTCAATGCGCAGCCTGCCGCTGGGCACCGCCTATACGATCTGGACCGGTATTGGCGCGGTCGGCGCCTTCATGGTGGGCATTCTGGTGCTGGGCGAGGCGGCGAGTCCGCTGCGCATCCTGGCCGCCGCGCTGATCGTCAGCGGGCTAGTGCTGATGAAGCTGACCTCGTCCTAGGTTCTGTACGAAAACTGCCTGCGCTCGGTGATGCTTTGTTGAAAACCGCCTGGCTGGCCAGCCCCGTCGGAATGCTCATTTACCGCTCGTAAACTCGCTCGCGAGCCCGGTCCGCCTCCTCCAGCGCTTTTCGCCTCGCCTGACCTTCGCTCGGCGACTTTTCGTACAGAACCTGAGCGCCCTCCCCTAGCGCGGGATCACCGAGCGCGCCAGCCAGATGAATAGCAGCCCGCCGAGCAGTCCACCCACGGCCATCGCCAGCAGCCCCTCCAGGGTGCGCGTCGCATAGATGAGCACCGGCATGGGCGCGAAGGCGTCGATCAGGCGGATGGCGGCGATCAGGCTGAGGCTGCTGGCCAGCGGCAGCAGGCAGGCGCGATAGGCACCGCCGTGACGACCGAGCCAGAGGGCCGCGGCAAAGGCTGGTAACCAAGCGGCGAGCACGATCGCGGCATAGACGGGTCCGAAGCCCAGCAGATCCGCCAGCGAGGTCCGCCAGCGCGTGGGCAGGTCGATCGGCTGGCCGAGCCCCTGGAGGGCGGCCAGGTTGTACTGGGTCTGCACCAGGCTGCCCCAGGCGGTGGCCAGCAGCAGGGCCGCGGCGAACGCCAGCAGGGTGCGCGGTTGCAACAGGGCGCGCCAGAGCGGTTGAGGCATGGTCGGAAGATCTTTTGGAGAGAGGCAGATGCTAGCGAAAGCGGGTACCCGGAGTAGACCTCAAGCGTTACCTAAAGCTTCCGGCCGCTGGGCCTGGCTGGCTTGGCTGGCCCTGCTGGCGGTTCCGCTGGCGCTGGCGACGCCGGCCTATCGGATCGAGACGGTGGCGACCGGACTGGACCGGCCCTGGTCGCTGGCCTTCCTGCCCGATGGCCGGGCGCTCCTGACCGAGGGCGCCGGGCGCTTGCGGCTGCTGGTCCCCGACGGCGCAGGTCGCCTCGGGCTGCAGGCGCAAGCCATCACCGGACTGCCGGACCTCTACACCGAAGGCCAGGCCGGACTGTTCGAGGTGCTGCCGGATCCGGACTTCGCGCGTAACCAGCTGATCTATCTCTCCTATGCGACAGGTACGCGCCAGGCCAATCACTTGAGGGTGGTACGCGCGCGGCTGGAGGGCGAACGCCTGCAGGACGTCCAGCCGTTGTTCACCAGTCAGCCGGCCAAGGCCTTCGGCCAGCACTTCGGGGCGCGGATGGCCTTGCTCGGCGACGGCACCTTGGCCATCGCCCTGGGTGATGGCAACGTGGAACGTACCGACGCCCAGCGACTGGATACCCATCTGGGCAAGATCGTGCGCATCACCCGCGACGGCCAGGTGCCGGCGGACAATCCCTTCATCAAGCGACCCGGCGCCCTGCCGGAGATCTACAGCCTGGGCCATCGCAATCCCCAGGGCCTGGTCTGGGTGGCCGAGCGCCAGGCGCTGTACGAGCACGAGCACGGCTCCAAGGGCGGCGACGAACTCAATCTGATCCGCAGCGGTGCCAACTATGGCTGGCCGCTGACCACCGGCGGCGTGGACTACACCGGCGCGCGCATCTCGCCCTTCCGTGAATTGCCGGGCATCACTCCACCACTGCTGGAGTGGACCCCCTCCATCGCCCCGGCCGGCATGACCTGGTACGACGGCCAGGGCTTTCCCGCCTGGCGCGGCAGTCTGTTCGTGGCGGCGCTGCGGGAAAAATCGGTGCGGCGAATACCGCTGTTGAACGGCCAGCTTGGTCAGCAGGAGCTCCTGTTCCAGGAGCTGGACCAGCGTCTGCGCGACGTGCGCAGCGGACCGGACGGCAATCTCTGGCTGTTCACCGATGGTGAGGACGGGCAGCTGTTGCGGGTGGTGCCGGGGTAGGAGGGGCCACTGCGAGAGACCCCAATGGCCTGATCAGGCCGCGACGAAGGTGTTGCTGGTACCCAGCAGGGTCAGTTCGTCGCTGGGGTTGTTGTAGGCGTCGTAGACGAAAGCCCCTGGCAGGTAGAGGCTGTACTGATGGCCCTCCTGCAATTCACTGGTCAGATGGATGTCCAGCAGATTGGTCAGCTGACGCACCGTGGCAGCCCCTTCGAAGCCGATCTTCTCACCCGTGGTGACATCGAGCAGAAAGGCTTTCTCCAGCAGCGCCGGGTCCACCTTCACCGGTATCGGATAGGTTTCCGAGTAGAGGTCCCGCGTGCCGCGATAGATCGAGTCGTCGAACAGCAGGCTGATGAAGTCATCCGCATAGGGATTGAAGTAGGACTGCTGATTGATACCGGTCAACCGTGGCGGCGTGAGATCGGCGGGCAGGACGGTAAGGTCCCGCGGCAGCGCTGTTACCGCGACGTTTCCGGCGGTATCCGTGGTCTCGACCAGGATCGAGCCTTGCGCATAGAAGCCAGGCTCCAGCTTGGGCGAAGGCCAGCGTCCTTCTCCCTGCTGCCAGGTCTGACCGCCGTCGCTGGAACTGCGCCACTGCTCGATGTCGCCATCGTCGAAGAAACGGAATTGCAGCAGGTTCTCGGTGGTGGGGCCACGCGTGCTGAGCAGATGAAGCTCCGCGCCTTGGGTGTCGATCCGCCACTGCGCCTGGTTCGCCAGGGTCTGGGCGTTACTCGCGCTATCGAGGTAACTGACCTGCAGCTGACCTGCCTGGTAGTAGCCCGCGTTGAGCTGCAGGGTATGGCTGCCGGCGCTCGCGGCGGTCCAGCTCTGCCCGCCATCCAGGCTGTAACTCCAGGCCGTCACCCCATCCGGCAAGGTCACGTCCACCTGGCCGTTGCGGGTGATGCCATCGGTGGCCGACACCCCGGTGTCCTCGTGCAGGGCGACGCCCGGCGTGAGCGGCTCCCATTGCGCGAGGCGCGTCTGGAACAGCTGCTGATCGGCGCTCTGGCCATCCGGGCGGCCGAGGTAGTCGATCATCTCGACGATGACCGCGGCGCGGGCATCCTGGTGGGTGCTGCCAAGCGTCTCCAGCCGGCCCAGCCAGAAGGCCTTGCCACCGGCATCGGCGCTGCGGCCAAGCAGATCGCCATAGCAGCCGTCGATGAAGGCGCTGGCGCTCTCGTCGGCGGGTTGCGCCTGCAGGCGCTCGGCACCATTGAGGAACAGGCGGACCAGTTGGGCGTTGCTCAAGCCCTCGTCCAGCTTGGCGACCCAGAAGCGAAAGCCTTCCGCATCCGGGGCACGGCCCAGCACGCCCCAGTAACAGGCGTTTACCCATGCTGCATTGTCCACGACCATGGTCTCTCCTCCTTGAAGCGGCCACCCGCTGTGGCCGATTCCCTGGCTTATAGAAGGCGGCGGTACGCGGCGCCGACCTGTATCCAGATTCCTGTGGCGTGCTCGACAGCCTTTCGCCTAGGGCGATAAGCAAAAAGCCAGATGAAACGAGCACCTCCATCGAATCGTCGAAACCCCCGACGATTCGTCAAATAAGAGACGACAGTTCGACGCTCTGACGCTCACATCTGACAGCGCCACTTTTTAAGCTGGAGCCTCAACCACGGAGGATCCGCCATGAAAGTCACCCTGCTCGGCGCCGGCCATATCGGCTACACCATTTCGCAATTGCTGCACGCCAGTGGCGACTATCAGGTGACGGTGGCGGATCGCGACGAGCGCGCCCTGGCGGCTATTGCGGCCCTGGGCGTCAAGACCCGGACCCTGGATACCGCCGACGCCAGCGCCCTGGCCGCGGCCCTGGACGACCAGGACGTGGTGCTCAATGCCCTGCCCTATCACCTGGCGATTTCCGTGGCCCAGGCGGCCAAGGCCACCAATACCCACTATTTCGACCTGACCGAAGACGTCAAGGCGACCAAGACCATCCGCCAGCTGGCCGAAGGCGCGAGCAATGCCTTCATGCCCCAGTGCGGTCTGGCGCCGGGCTTCATCGGCATCGCCGCCCACTCCCTGGCCAAGCGCTTCGACAGCGTGCGCGAGGTGAAGATGCGCGTCGGCGCCCTGCCGGAATTTCCCACCAACGCCCTCAAGTACAACCTGACCTGGAGTGTCGACGGCCTGGTCAACGAGTACTGCCACCCCTGCGAAGCCGTGCGCAACGGCGAGCTGCAACTGGTGCAGCCGCTGGAAGGCCTGGAGCACTTCTCCCTGGACGGCGTGGAATACGAGGCCTTCAACACCTCGGGCGGCCTGGGCACCCTCTGCGAGACCCTGCAGGGCCAGGTGGAAACCCTGGACTACAAGACCGTGCGCTATCCCGGTCATCGCGACCTTATGAAATTCCTGCTGGAAGACCTGCGCCTGGCCAGTGACCAGGAGCAGCTCAAGACCATCCTGCGCGGCGCCGTGCCCACCACCATGCAGGACGTGGTGCTGGTGTTCGTCACCGTCAGCGGGATGCGCGGCGGCAAGCTGGTGCAGGAGGTGTTCAGCCGCAAGATCTTCGCAGCCGAGCGCGACGGTCGCCTGACCAGCGCCATCCAGATCACCACCGCCGCCGGTATCTGCACCGCCCTGGATCTGTTCCGCGAAGGCAAGCTGCCGCAACGCGGCTTCATCGCCCAGGAGCAGGTGGACATGGAGGCCTTCCTGGCCAACCGTTTCGGCAAGGCCTACCAGCCGGTCTGATCGGCGAAGCTTAGCGGCAGACCAGGGGTCCCATAACGGAACAGTTGCCGTTAGAGGACCCCTCGTCATGCTCAGCGTCGCCATCGTCGGTTGCGAACAGATCCACGCCCAGGACTACCTGGAGACCAGCCTGGCCGATCCGCGGGTGCGGGTGGTGGCGGTGGCCAGCGAACGCGATCCCGCCCGCGCCCGGCGCCTCGCCGCCCCTCAGGATCTGCCGGTAGTGGACGACTTCACCCGGCTGCCCGAAGTGGACCTGGCCTTCGTCACCACCGCGATCGAGGATCACGAGGCGGCGGTGAGCGCCCTGCTCCCGCGCGCCCGACATCTCTTCGTGGAAAAGCCGCTGGCCGTCTCGGCAGCACGAGCCACCGCCCTGGCCGAACAGCTCGCCGGGCATTCCTGCTTCAGTGGCTTCTATCTGCGCACCGATCCGGCCCTGCAGCTGTTGCGCCAGCGGGCGCGGGACGGCGCCATCGGTGATCTAAGTCACCTGTCGCTTACCGCCGGCCACCCCGGGCTGCTGGAGGGCTGGCTCAGCGACTGGCCGGCGCACCTGGACGAGCGCCGCATGGGCTATGGCGCCTTTGGCGATCTGGCGGTGCATCTGCTGGATTTCAGCGCCTGGTTATGCGGTGAGGCCCTGACCGTCACGCACAGTCGGCTGGACCGCGATCCGCGCTGGCCACTGGATCATGGCGGCGAGGCCCTGCTCCAGGCCGGTGCTCTGCCGATTCATCTGCGTGCCAGCGCCACCCTGCGCGGTCCGCGCCTGGCCATTCGACTGGACGGCAGCGAGGGAACCCTGGAGCTCTCCGCGGGGCGGCTGGTGCTGCACGACGCCAAGGGCCATCGCCAGGTGCTGGTCGAAGGGGTGGACCCCGGCGTACCCCAGGGCGCCCAGGCGGTGTTCGATCAGTTGCTCGGCCAGCCGCGGCCGGAACTGGCCAGCCTGGCGGAGGCGCTGGCGGCCAATCGACTGCTTGATGATCTCTATGGGCGCGTTGAAGGCGGATTCGAACGCTCCGGGGCCACCTAAAGGTCGGACTGTTGGTGCCGATAGCGAGGGTATCCAGCGCAACTTGCTGATACCCACCTCGCAGAAAGGAAGGCTCCATGGTCTGGTTCAACAATCTGGCGCTGGCGAAGAAACTCGCCGTGGCCTTTGGTCTTTGCACGGCGATCACCCTGGGCATTGGCGCAGTGGGCATGAATGGACTCAACAGCCTCAATGCGCTGCTGAATAACCTGCTGGGCGACAATCTGCGCTCCATCGTTCTGCTCAACGATGCCAAGAGCAATGTCATCGGTCATAACCGCGACCTCTTCCGCCTGCTGTCCATGGCCTATGGCGAGGCACCCCAGAACGACCAGGAGGCCGTCATCGCCTCCATGAAGAGCAACCAGGCCGATGCCGAAAAGCCCTTCGCCGCTTACCGGGCCACCCCGCTGGAAGACGATGAAAAGCAGGCTGGCGATGCCTTCGAGCGTGACTGGAAGACCTATATCGCCGGTGTCGACAGCATCCTGGCGCGCTTGGCCGCCAAGGACGTGGCCGGTGCGGCCAAGCTGCTGAACGAGCAGGTGCAGCCCACCTATCGCAAGACCATGGCCTCCTTCAAGATCATGGTGGAATCCAACAAGCGCCAGAGCACTGAAGCCGGGGTCGAGGCAAAGACTACCTATGACAAGGCCTTCTGGACGCTCGCCGGCGGCCTGCTGCTGGCCACGCTCTGCGCCCTGGCGCTGGGCATCATCATCACCCGAATGATCGTCACGCCGATCCGCCAGGCGGTGACCAGCGCCGAGCGCGTCGCCCAGGGCGACCTGACCCAGGCGATCCAGAGTTCGCGCCGTGACGAGGCCGGGCAACTGCTGCAAGCGCTGGGTGGCATGCAGCGCAGCCTGAAAGACACCGTGCAACAGATGGCCGGTGCCTCCAGCCAGCTCGCCGCGGCCGCTGAGGAACTGCACGCCGTGACCGAGGAGACTTCCCGGGGTCAGGTCCGCCAGCACGATGAACTGCAGCAGGCTGCCACCGCCGTCAACCAGATGACCGCGGCCGTGGAAGAGGTGGCGCGCAATGCCACCTCCACCTCCACCGCCTCCCAGGACACCAGCCGCGAAGCCCAGCAGGGTCGCGAGCAGGTGCAGCAGGCGGCCCAGGCCATGGCGGTGATGACCGGCGAGATCACCGATTCCACCCAGAAGGTGCAGACGCTGGAAGGCCAGGTGCGCGAGATCGGCAAGCTGCTGGAGGTGATCCGCGGGATCGCCGAGCAGACCAACCTGCTGGCGCTCAATGCCGCCATCGAGGCCGCCCGGGCCGGCGAACAGGGCCGCGGCTTCGCGGTGGTGGCGGATGAGGTCCGCGCCCTGGCCCATCGCACCCAGGGTTCCACCGGCGAGATCGAACGCATGATGAGCGCCGTGCGCAGCAGCGCCGAGGAAGCGGTGAGTGCCATGCACAAGAGCCAGTCCCTGGCCGACAGCACCCAGGCGCGCGCCAACCAGGCGGGTGAAGCCCTGGACCGCATCGCCGCCGGGGTCGCCCAGATCGAGGAACGCAACCTGGTGATCGCCAGCGCCGCCGAGGAGCAGGCCCAGGTTGCCCGCGAAGTGGACCGCAATCTGGTCAATATCCAGGACCTCTCCACCCAGACCGCCACCGGTGCCCAGCAGACGGCCGCCTCCAGCCAGGAGCTGTCGCGACTGGCCACCTCGTTCCAGGGCCTGGTGGCGCAATTTCGTTATTGATCGGCCGTTCAGGAAACTTCCGACCAGCGGTCAGCGTGCCCTCGCCCCTGCGAGGGGCAGGCTTTCGGCATGGCCATGGACCGGCTGACCCGGCGCGCCCATGTTCGCAATTGAACATTGCGCGCCCGCGCGGCTCTGAGCTGAAACACCTGAATGGATGCTCCCATGCGTTTTACCTACGATGCCCGTCGCAGCTATCGCCTGATCGGCCTGGACGATGGCCGTCTGGCAGGCCAGTTGCTGTGCGGGCAGCTGTACATCATGGTCGGAGGGGATGGTAAGCAACCAGAGTCCTATGCCCAGCTGGAAGACGATCAGCTGCGCACCGCCGAAGGCCGGCTGATCGGCTGTCGCGAGGCGGATATCCTCACCCTGCAACGGACCGGTGTCGCCCTGCGACTGGAGCCGCTCGACGCCTGAGCGAGACGCCTAGCGCGGCCCCCTTTGCTCCGGGCCTCCGCCGGGCCCGCCGTGGCCACCATGACCACCCCCTCCAGGCGGTGGCATGAACAACCAGCATCCGGACAGGGACAACAGGGCCGCCAGCACGGCCACCTTGACGCCTTTCATCACCACCTTTACCTCCACTCCAGAAGAGCCCTTCCCTTCTCGTCGTCACTGGACGCCCGGGCGGGCCGGAAAAGGCGTAGTCGTGGGTAAAAACGGGGTAAGAAAGCTGTCCAGCTCGATACAACCCCTATGAATCGGCGGGAACCTCTCCTGCGCGTTGCGGCTCCATTTCCTTGAACGTCATCGAAAAGATGCCAAACGGGCGCCTTTTGGCCCCCTTCAGGAGATGTCATGTCCAGCGACAACCAATACGCCATGCAGAACCCCCTCACCCAGTATCCCCAGCCGGAATTTCCCAAGCAGCCCCAGGAGGCTCCGGGTCTGGCCCAGGTCATGGAGCCGCGCCCCGATCATGGCGAGACCAGTTACAAGGGTTTCGGTCGACTGGCCGGGCGCAAGGCACTGATCACCGGTGCGGATTCGGGGATCGGTCGGGCTACGGCCATCGCCTATGCCCGGGAGGGTGCCGATCTGGTGCTGAACTACCTGCCCGAGGAAGAGGCCGACGCCCAGGAAGTGGTCAAGCTGGTGGAAGCCGAAGGTCGCAAGGCCGTTTGCGTTCCCGGTGACCTGAAGGACGAAGCCTTCTGCACCCAACTGGCCAGCAAGGCCAAGGAGGCCCTGGGCGGTCTGGACATCCTGGTCAACGTGGCCGGCAAGCAGACCGCGGTGCAGGACATCGCCGAGCTGACCACCGAGCAGTTCGACGCCACCTACAAGACCAACGTCTACGCCCTGTTCTGGCTGTGCAAGGCCGCCCTGCCGCATCTGCCGGCCGGCGCAGCCATCATCAACACCACCTCGATCCAGGCCACCCAGCCTTCCGAATTCCTGCTCGACTACGCCTCGACCAAGGCGGCCATCACCAACTTCACCAAGGCCCTCGCCAAGCAGGTCGCCAGCAAGGGCATCCGCGTCAACGCCGTGGCCCCCGGTCCCTTCTGGACCCCGCTGCAGCCCAGCGGCGGCCAGCCCCAGGAAAAAATCCCCACCTTTGGTGGCGAGACGGTGTTCAAGCGTCCCGGCCAACCGGCGGAACTGGCACCCATCTATGTGCTGCTGGCTTCCCAGGAATCGAGCTATGTGACCGGTGAGGTCTATGGCGCCACCGGAGGCATGGGCTGACGGCCGTGGCGGCCTTCGACCCCGCCCGCCAGGACGGCTACGCGCCCCTGGCGGGCTATGCCGCCCTCTCCGACGGCCGTTCGGTCGCCCTGGTGGCGCCGGACGGCTCGCTGGATTGGTGGTGCGTACCCAACATGGATTCCGCCCCGCTGTTCGACCGCCTGCTGGACGCCCCGGCCGGCGGTTTCTTTTCGATCGCCCCGGTGGCCGACTACCGCGTCGAGCGGGCCTACCGGGAAGACAGCAATGTGCTGGAAACCTGTTTCCACACTGTGGATGGCAGCGTGCGCCTGACCGAATCGCTCAACAGCGGCTCGGCCGGTCGCCTGCCCTGGTGCGAACTGGGGCGCCGGGTGGAAGGCCTGTCCGGACGGGTCGAGCTGCGCATCGAACTGGTGCCCGGCACCCAGGGCCAGACCGTCTCGCCCTGGATGCGCAGCACGCCCAATGGCGAGGTCATGCACGTGGACGGGGTCATGGCCACCCTGAGGTATTGCGAGCGGCTGGAGATCCTCCAGTGCGACGACCGCCGACTGGTGGCACGCCTGGTGCTGGAAGCCGGGCAACGCAGCGTCCTGGCGCTGACCGCGACCGAGAACGAACCGCTGGTGGTGCCCTCGCTGGACGAGGTGGACCAGCGCATCGACCGCAGCGACCAGGCCTGGCGCGAGTGGGCCCAAGGTTTTGCCTATCGCGGCGAATTCCTCAGCGAGGTGAAGCGTTCGGCGCTGGCCCTCAAGCTCTTGCTCTACTCCCCCACCGGCGCCATCGTCGCCGCGGCCACCACCTCGCTGCCGGAACGCATCGGCGGCGACAAGAACTACGAATACCGCTATGCCTGGGTGCGCGATGCGGTCTTTACCATCAAGGCCTTCCTGCGCCTGGGTGCCCTCGGCGAGGCCCAGGCGGCCCTGGCCTGGATCCAGAACGTCATCCGCCGCCACGGCAATCGCCTGCACACCTGCTTTACCCTGCAGGGTGAGCTGGCACCGGCAGAGCGCACCATTCCCGTGCCGGGCTATCGCGACTCCCAGCCGGTCCGCGTCGGCAACCGGGCCAGCGCCCAGTGCCAGCTGAGTCTCTATGGCGACTTGCTGGAGACCTTTCGCCTCTATGCCAGCAAGGGCCATGTGCTGGATTTCGCCACTTCCAGCCTGCTCACCGACCTGGCCAATCTCTGCGCCGATGGCTGGCGCCAGCCGGATGCCGGCATGTGGGAGCTGCCCGAAGAGCGCCACTACACCCTGTCGAAGCTGGGCTGCTGGTTCGCCCTGGATCGCGCCGTGACCCTGGCCCGCGAAGGGCACATCCCCGACGCCATGTGTGGCCGCTGGGAGCGCGAGCGCGATCGCATCCGCGACTGGGTCAACGAACACTGCTGGAGCGAGCGCAAGCAGGCCTATACCTTCTATGCCGGCACCGAACGCCTGGACGCCGGGCTGCTGCTCGGTATCCGCTTCGGCTTCGACGGGGGTGAGCGGTCGGTGAGTACCCTGGCGGCCATTCGCCGCGAGTTGGCCCGCGGTCCGCTGGTTTATCGCTACAGCGGCGCCGAACGGGAGGAAGGGGCCTTTCTTGCCTGCTCCTACTGGATGGTCGAGGCGCATGCCGTGCTGGGCGAGGTGGATCAGGCGCGCGAACTGATGCGCGAGGTGCTGGCCGCCAGTCTCAATGGCGTCGGCCTGATGACCGAGATGCGCGATCCCCATGACGGCGCAGCCCTGGGCAACTTTCCCCAGGGCTTGAGTCACCTGGCCATGGTGCATGCGGCGCTGATTCTGGAAGAACCGGAGCCTGAGGCGTGAGCGATCTGGATTTCAGCCGTCCGGTGGACGAGGTCGCCCGGCAACTGGTCGGCGCCACGCTCAGGGTCGCGGGCGTCGGCGGCCTCATCGTCGAGACCGAGGCCTATGACGGCGAAGACCCGGCCTCCCACAGCTTTTCCGGCCCGACTCCGCGCAACCGCGCCATGTTCGGCCCGCCCGGCCATGCCTATGTCTATCGCTCCTACGGCATCCACTGGTGCTTCAACCTGGTCTGCCGCGAAGCCGGGCATGGCGCCGGCGTGCTGATCCGCGCGCTGGAGCCCCTGTGGGGGCTGGAGGTGATGCGCGAACGCCGGGGCGGGCTGGCCGATCGCCTGCTCTGTGCCGGTCCCGGCCGGCTGTGCCAGGCCCTCGCCATCGACGGCAGTCACGATGGCCTGCCGCTGACCGAGCCGCCCTTCCTGCTGGAGCCGGCGGCTGCCGAGGTGGCGGTGCTCGCGGGCCCGCGTATCGGCATCAGTCGCGCACGCGAGGTGCCCTGGCGCTTCGGTCTGGCCGGTTCGCGCTATCTGAGTCGTGGCTTTCCTGGCTGAGCACCGCCGCGCGGTGCTGGCGCCGGCCGCGACGCAGATCGACGATCAGGGTCAGGAGGCCGAAGGCCAGAATCGCCAGGACGATGCCCAGGCCGAGTAGCTGCTTTACCATATTGTCCTCTGATGCTGTCGATGAAGCGCGCTAGGCCGCGCGCGCGGCGGATTCGGCCCGACGCCGCAACGAGCGGCGCAGGATCCAGGTCAGGGCGAGACTCAGGGCCGCCATGGCCGCCAGCAGCAGCGAATAGGACAGCCACCAGGGATGGCCGGCGGTCATCATGCTGAATTCGGACATGCCGCCGATGCCGGCGATGAGGTTGAGCGGCAGGAACACCACGTTGATCAGCGTGAGGTTGCGCAGGGTCAGGTTCATGCTGTTGTTGGCCAGGTTGCCGCGGGCATCCATGAGGCGGGCGAACACCGTGGCGTAAAGGTCGGCCTGGCGGCGGCACTGGTCGTTCTCGATGATGAGGTCTTCCAGGCGCGCCCGCAGCGCCTCGCCCAGTTCGCGCCTTTCGGCGACCTGCCGCAGTCGGTCGAGCACCGCGCCGTTGCCCTGCAGGGCGTTGATGTAATGGATCAGGCTCTCGCTGAGATTGAACATCTGCAGCAGATGCTCGTTGCCCAGGGAGCTGTCGAAGCGCTGCTGCAATTCGCGGCCGACCAGCCTGATGACCTTGAGATGCCCCTGGTAATGATGGACGCTGCGAAACAGCAACTCCACCAGCACATCCAGCGGATCGTGCAGCGGCTGCACCGGCCCCTCGCCGGCCAGCAGCGACGGGCCGGCGGAGATGACCACCAGCCGCTCGGGATGCCAGAGCAAGCCGAAGGAAGACACCTCGAAGGCGAAGCGCGCCCCGCCGGCATAGCGTTCCGGACGCTTCCAGATCAGGAAGAGTTCGTCGCCCTGCACTTCCAGGCGCGAGACCTCGTCCGGGTCGAGCGCCGAGGCCAGGCGGTGGCTGTCCAGGGGAAAGGCCTGTTGCAGCCAGGCGCGCTCCCGGGCATCCGGATCGCTGCACAGCAGCACCGGCGCCGAGCGGTCGCCCGCCGGCAGCAGGCCACCCTCCCGCAGGGTGAAGGCTTCGATCATGGCGTGCTCCTACCAGCCCTGGCGCCGCTGCTCCAGGCGCCGGACGAAATCCTCCAGCACCCGTCGATAGAGGCTCTCGCCCAGCAGGCCGTCTTCGATACCGGCGTCCAGATTGGGGTTGTCGTTGACCTCGATGACCACCAGCCGATCCCGATCCTGCTTGAGATCGACGCCATAGAGGCCATCGCCGATCAGGGCGGCGGCCTGCACCGCCAGCTCCACCACCGCGGGAGGCACCGCGGCGATGGCCACCGCCTCGCAGCGCCCTCCGGTACTGCCGGATTCCGCCTTGTGGTTGTAGATCTGCCAGTGACCGGCGGACATGAAGTAGCGACAGGCATAGAGCGGCTCACCGGCGAGCACGCCGATGCGCCAGTCGAATTCGGTGTAGAGGTACTCCTGGGCCAGCAGCAGCACCGAGCGCTCGAACAGCTCCGCCGCGGCCTGGCGCAATTCGGCGGCGTCGGCCACCTTGAGCACGCCGCGGGAAAAGCAGCCGTCGGGAATCTTCAGCACCAGCGGATAGCCCAGGCGCCGCCCCACCTCTTCCAGGTCCTGGGGTCGTTCGCGATAGAGGATTTCGGTACGCGGCATGCCCAGGCCGTGCTGGGCCAGCAAGTCGCTGAGAAACACCTTGTTGGTGCAGCGCAGGATGGAGGCGGGATCGTCCAGCACCACCAGGCCTTCGCTCTCGGCCTTGCGGGCGAAGCGATAGGTGTGGTCGTCGACCCGGGTGGTGGCGCGGATGAACAGGGCGTCGTATTCCGCCAGCCGGCCGTAGTCCTTGCGCTCGATCAGCTCCACGGCCACCCCCAGATCACGCCCGGCGGCGACGAAACCGGCCAGGGCCGCGGCATTGGAGGGCGGCAAGGACTCCTCCGGGTCATGCAGGATGGCCAGGTCGTAGCGCGCCTGGCGCCGCGAGGCCGGTTGCCGCCAGATGCGTCGGTTGAACGCATCCAGGGCATCGGCGAAGGCGTATTGCTGGGCGTCCTGCAGGCGGTGCAGGGCGCCGCTCTTGATCCCGGCGATGTGCCAGTGGCGACTGTGGCGCAACTCCACCTGCAGGATCGGGCACGGGAAGGCGTCGAACAGCTGCCTGGCCAGCGCCTGCAGCGGCGCGAACTCGGTGCGGCCAAAATAGAGGTTGAGGGTGAAGCCCTCGGTGGCGCCCAGTGGGTGCTCGGCCAGGGCCTGGTCCACCAGGGCGTCGAGGTCTTCCAGCAGCAGGCCGTAGAGCGCCTTGCGATTGAGTTCGCTTAGGGTCCGCACCGAGGGGATGACGCGATGACCGCGCGCCTCCGCCAGCAGCGAGCAATAGTAGCCATGGCCCAGATAGCGGTAGTTGCGACAGAGGTTGAGCACCTGGATGCGGCCACCGCCCGCGGTGAGACGGCGGTCTTCCAGGTACTCCTGGGCCGTGACGATGCTTTCGCTGGGCAGGTAGTCCGACCAGTCTTCCTTGCGCTCGACGATGATCAGCAGGGTGCTGCTGGCCGGCAGGTGCAGCACGGGTTCGGGACGGGGAACGGGGGTGGCGACGGGCAGGCGGGCTTGAATCGCGACCATGATGCGGACCGGGCTCTGGCGGAAGGGGTGTCCAGCAATACGCCTTCCGCCGGCGGCTGTCCCGCGCCGTTACGCAGGCTTTATGCCCTGGCGGCGGAGTTGACCGAGACTTTGCGCCGGGCACGTCGTTCGGCGGTTGGCTAAGCTTGGCGAACGTCCTGCCCTGGAGTCCTCATGAAGCCCCGTCAGCTGCTGCCGATCGTCCTGCTGTGTCCCCTCCTCGCCCAGGCCAGCCTGCGCTGTGGCCAGAGTCTCGTCGAGGAAGGCGACAGCGTCGAACAGGTCCTCGCCGCCTGTGGCGCTCCTGCCGAGCGCAAGATCAATCCGCCGGCACTGCGCAACAACAACGTGCCCAAATTCAATGCCGCCGAGACCCAGTTCTGGACCTATGCCCCGGAGAACGGCGCCTCGCGTCACCTCAAGTTCATCGACGGCAAGCTGGTGGAGATCAGGGTGGAGCGTTAGTGGGCGGGAGCTTCCCTCACCCCAACCCTCTCCCAGAGGGAGAGGGGGAAAAGCAGCAGCCCCGGCGTAGGGGCGGAGCGGCTTCTGCGTAGGTTGGGTTGAGCGCAGCGAAGCCCAACAGGTGCCAGGCGAGTCTCTCCATCGCGCAGGCAAAAAAGAACCGCCCGAGGGCGGTTCAAGCGGAGCACGACCTGAGGGCCGTGGTTAGAACTTGGCTTCCAGGTCCAGCTGCAGGGTCTTCACGTCGGCATCGGTGCGGAAGCGGCTGGCGGTGTCGGACTCGGCGAGGAAGTAGGTCAGGCCGACGCCGAAGTTCTTGTCGATGTCGTAGCCGAGCTTGAGCTTGTGGCCGCGGGCGCCGGTCGAGCCGTTGCCGAAGTCGGAGTCGGTGAAGGCGCCCACCACGGCGTTGCGCTGGACATCGCGGTAGTTGTATTCCAGGCCGACCCGCTGCATCAGCTTGGTCTTGGCGCCCACCAGCCAGGCGGTGTCCTCGCCGTCGTCGGCCTTGTCGTTGACCACGTACTGGCCATAGAAGGACAGCGGCACCCACAGCTTGGTCAGGTCCAGCTGGGCGAAGCCCTCGTAGAGCTGGAAGCGGTCGGTGGTGTTGCCATTCACCGCCAGGGCGCAGGGCGAGGTGACCGAACCGGTGGTCGGGCAGGTGCTGTCCTGGTCCTTGTCGTAGGCGTAGACGCTGCCGCCGACCATCAGCTTGGCGGCATCGCCCAGGTTGAAGCGACTGCCCAGCTGGCCGGCGTAGAGGCGCAGGTCGTGCTTGAACTCATAGCCCTCGCCGTCGACGTTGTCCTTGAGCACATAGTAGCCGGTGCTGCCGAACAGCTCGGCGCCGCCGCCGAGGTCGTATTTGTAGGTGCCGGCCAGGCCTTCAGGGTTGATGTCGGCGTCCCAGATGACGTCGCCGGTGCTGACCCACTGCTGGCCCATCTTGCCGCCCACCAAGTGCAGATTCGGCAGCGCCGTGGGGTGGTAGTCGATATAGGCCTGATCCAGCCAGAGCTGCTTCTTGTTGAAGTAGCCGTTGAGGTCCTGGTTGGTGGAGCGGGCATCGTCGCCGCCGCCGGTGGCGATGCGGATGCCGGTGTCCACCTGCGGATTGATCTCGCTGTAGGCGCCCAGTCGCGCCCGGATGCGCTGGCGGTCGCGGTCGCGACCGTTGTC
Organism: Pseudomonas sp. GM_Psu_1; assembly: GCF_026544185.1. Classification (NCBI taxonomy): domain Bacteria; kingdom Pseudomonadati; phylum Pseudomonadota; class Gammaproteobacteria; order Pseudomonadales; family Pseudomonadaceae; genus Pseudomonas; species Pseudomonas sp. GM_Psu_1. The sequence continues at coordinate 73,401 of NZ_JALNUX010000011.1, read as the reverse complement.
CGGCTCGCCGCTGATGTCGATGCTCTCGTGGCGCACCCGCACATCGCCCTTGATCTGGGTCTTGGCGGCCCAGGCCAGTTTCTTCTCGAAGTCGGAGGTCTTCTGCTGCTGGGCGACCTGGGCGGCGCGCGCCTGCTGCTCCTGCTGCAGGTCGCCGCGCAATTCGGCGTACTGGGCGGGGGTGATGGAGCCGTTGGCCTTGAGCATGTCGAGCAGCTTCTCATCGACAGCGGCACTCGCGGTGGCCGAGCAGGTGGCCAGGAGCACGCCCGAGAACAGCGCCGTGAATCGATAAGGGTTAACAGACATCGGCAGATCTCCTTTCAAGACAATCCAGGGGGTGGTGGCTGGCAGTGCAGCCCGTCACGAAGCTGGCTCAGTCTCGGCAGAAGAGATGTCGTTTTGCCTTCAATAAAGTAAAACTTTTAATACAAGCCTTTGAAATTAAATGAAAATTTCACGGTAACGCCATGCGTTGCCAGCTTGGGAAAAGTCTTTCTCGGACGTGAAGACAGTTTTCTCCGCCGAGAAACCAGGCGACCGCCCTGCCCCGCCCCTTTCCGCTCGCCCATGAAAAAGGCCACTCCGGGGAGTGGCCTTGCCGAGAGCCGGCGAAATCCTCAGCCGAAGCGACCGGTGATGTAGTCCTCGGTCTGCTTCTTGTCCGGCTTGGTGAAGATCTTGTCGGTCTTGTCCACTTCGATCAGCTCGCCCAGGTACATGAAGGCGGTGACGTCGGAGCAGCGCGCCGCCTGCTGCATGTTGTGGGTGACGATGACCACGGTGAACTCCTGCTTGAGTTCGGCCAGCAGCTGTTCGATGCGCGCGGTGGAGATGGGGTCCAGGGCCGAGGTCGGCTCGTCCAGCAGCAGCACCCGCGGACGCAGGGCGATGGTGCGGGCGATGCACAGGCGCTGCTGCTGACCGCCGGAGAGACCCAGGGCGCTCTGGTTGAGCTTGTCCTTGACCTCGTCCCACAGCGCCGCGCCGCGCAGGGCCTGTTCTACGCGATCCTGCAACTCCACCCGGGACAGCCGCTCGTGGTGGCGGATGCCGTAGGCGACGTTGTCGGCGATCGACATCGGGAAGGGCACCGGCTTCTGGAACACCATGCCGATGGTGCTGCGCAGGCGGCTCAGCGAGTACTTGGGATCGAGGATGTTCTCCCCGTCCATGAGGATCTCGCCGGTCGCTTCCAGCCCCGGGTATTCCGAGTAGATGCGGTTGAAGATGCGCAGCAGCGTGGACTTGCCGCATCCGGACGGGCCGATGATGGCGGTGATCTGCTTGGCCGCGATGTCCAGGTTGATCGACTTGAGCGCCTGGTGGCCCTTGTAACGGAAGCCGACGTCGCGCGCCTGCAGTTCCGGTATCTGCGTCTGCATGGTAGTCACTTGGAATCCCGGTTACGAAAGAAGAAGCGAGAGGAGAGGTTCAGGAGCAGCACGAACAGCGTCAGCAGTAGGGCGCCGGCCCAGGCCAGGTGCTGCCAGTTCTCGAACGGACTCATGGCGAACTGGAAGATGGTCACCGGCACGGTGGCCATGGGCTTGAGCACGTCGGCGTTCCAGTACTGGTTGCCGAAGGCGGTGAACAGCAGCGGTGCGGTCTCGCCGGTAATGCGGGCGATGGACAGCAGCACCCCGGTCACCACGCCGGCGCGGGAGGCGCGCAAGAGGATCTGCAGGGTCACCTTCCACTGGGGGATGCCCAGGGCCAGGGCCGCTTCGCGCATGGCCGGCGGCTGCAGCTGCATCATCTCGTCGGTGGTACGGGTCACCACCGGCACCACCAGCATGGCCAGCGCCAGGGAGCCGGCGAATCCGGAGAAGCCCAGGCTGCCGCCGGAGTACTGGTTCAGGGTCACCACCACGGCGGTGTAGATGAACAGGCCGATGACGATGGACGGCGCCGACAGGAGGATGTCGTTGACGAAGCGCACCACCAGGCCCAGCTTGGAGTGGCGGGCGTATTCGGCCAACCAGAGTCCGGCGAGGATGCCGATGGGCGCGCCGATGGCGGTGGCCAGCAGGGTGATCAGCACGCTGCCGAACAGGGCGTTGGCCAGACCGCCGTCGGCGGCGCCGGGCGGCGGCGTCATCTCGACGAAGATGGCCGGGCTCAGGGCGCTGACGCCCTTGATCAGGGTGGTACCGAGGATCCAGGCCAGGAAACCCAGGCCGAGCACGGCGGCGGCGCTGCCGAAGATCAGCGCGATGCCGTTCTTGATCCGCCGCTTGCGATAGAGATAGGCGTCGATGTGCATCAGTTACCTGCCTTGCGCGACAGTTGCGTCAGCATCAGCCGTGCCGCCAGCAGCACGAAGAAGGTCACCACGAACAGCAAAAAGCCCAGGGCGATCAGCGACGAGCGGTGCAGATCGGTGTAGGCCTCGTTGAATTCGTTGGCGATCACCGAGGCGATGGAGCTGCTCGGCATCATCAGCGATAGGGAGAACTGGTGGGCGTTGCCCAGCACGAAGGTCACCGCCATGGTCTCGCCCAGGGCGCGGCCCAGGCCGAGGAAGGCGCCGCCGACCACCGCCGAGCGGGTGTAGGGCAGCACGATGTCCCAGCAGACTTCCCAGGTGGTGGAGCCCAGCGCATAGGCCGATTCCTTGAGCTGCGCCGGCACGCTGCGAAACACCTCGTACATCACCGAGGTGATGAAGGGCAGGATCATGATCGCCAGGATGATGCCGGCGGTCAGCATGCCGATGCCCAGCGGCGGCCCCTGGAACAGCACGCCGATCACCGGGATGGCGCCGAGGTAGTCGTTGATGAAGGGCGAGATGTGCGCGGCCATGAAGGGACCGAAGACGAACAGGCCCCACATGCCGTAGATGATCGAGGGGATACCGGCCAGCAGTTCCACCGCCGTGGCCACCGGACCGCGCAGCCAGGTCGGGGCGATCTCGGAGAGGAACAGGGCGATGCCGAAGGCGGTGGGCACGGCCAGCAGCAGGGCGATGAAGGAGGTCATCAGGGTGCCGTAGATGGGCACCAGGGCGCCGAACTTCTCGGCCCCGACATCCCATTCGGCCGAGGTGATGAAGTCCAGGCCAAAGGTCATGAAGGCGTGGCGACCGCCCCAGAGGGTGGACGCGGCGGCGCCGACCAGTACCAGCAGTACCAGGAGCGCGGCGGAAAACAGCAGCCGGCGGAACCAGACATCGGCGCGGGTATCCCGGCGGATGCGCTGTTCCTGAGCGGCGGAGAGGGGCAGGGTCTGGTCGGTCATGGAGCTTTCCGTCTACCTGGAAGGACGCGCGAAACCGCCTGGACCCCAGGGGATCCAGGCGGCGGGACAGGCGTGCTTACTTCTTGAAGTCGGACGCCCAGTAGCCTTCGATCTGCTTGACCAGGGTGTCCGGGACCGGGACGTAATCCAGGGCCGCGGCATCCTTCTGGCCATGCTCCAGGGACCACTTGAAGAAGTCGAAGGCGACCTTGCTGCGCTCTTCGTTCTTGGGTTCCTTGTACATCACGATCCAGGTGGTGGCGGTGATCGGCCAGGCGTCGGCGCCCGGGGCGTTGGTCATCAGCAGGTTGAAGTCCTTGGCGCTCTTCCAGTCGGCGGTGGCGGCGGCGGCCTGGAAGCTCTTGGCTTCGGGCTGCACGAAGTTGCCGGCGGCGTTCTTCAGCTGCACATGGGTCATCTTGTTGGTCAGCGCATAGGCGTACTCGACGTAGCCGATGGAGCCCTTGATCTGCTTCACGTAGGCGGCGATACCCTCGTTACCCTTGCCACCCACACCGACCGGCCAGTTGACGGTGGTGCCGAAGTTGTACTTCTCCTTCCACTCCGGGCTGACCTTGGCCAGGTAGTTGGTGAAGTTGTAGGAGGTGCCCGAGCCGTCGGAACGACGCACCACGGTGATGGCGCCCTCGGGCAGCTTCATGCCGGGGTTCAGCGCGGCGATGGCCGGGTCGTTCCAGGTCTTGATCTCGCCCATGAAGATCTTGGCCATGGTCGGGCCGTCGAGCTTCAGCTTGCCGGGCTCGATGCCATCCACGTTGATCACCGGCACGATGCCGCCGATGATGGTCGGGAACTGGCCCAGACCGCCCTTCTGCAGGTCGTCGGTGCTCATGGGGGCGTCGGTGGCGCCGAAGTCCACGGTGCCGGCCTTGATCTGGGCGATGCCGCCGCCGGAGCCGATGGACTGGTAGTTGATACGGTTGCCAGTCTTCTCGCTGAAGCCTTGCGACCACTTCGACAGAACGGGGAAGACGAAGCTCGAGCCGGCGCCCGTGACATCCACGGCGTGAGCGGCGGTGCTCAGGCAAAAGGCCGACAACAACAGAGAGAGGCTGAACGTGCGTTTCATGGTGGCTCCATTACCTAGTGAGGGCTGGCGCTAGGCTATTGCCGAAATGTGACAATTAAGTGTCAGCGGCATGACGAAACGGGGACGGCAGAGCGCCATCATGGGCGACGGGCTGGCGCTCGGCCTCGCGACCAGTGAGGGCACGCTTCCCGCCCTGCTCGGCGGGAGCAAGCGACCTCCGGGCATCCATGGGCGACGTCCGCGCAGGGCACCGGTAGCCGCTAGTCGTCTCTCACAGCATCCTGTGCCGAGCCCCCAATCCAGCAAGAGCGCGCCCTGCAGAGCATTCACCGTCGCTTTTGGAGGACTCGACGGCAGAAGATTTAGCCAAGGCTATATATATTAGAACTATCTACAAGATAGACTTTCTCTATCCGGATGGGTAAGGTGGCGGCCTCTTTGGGGAGTAGCCTGCTTCCACCGCGGTGGAAAGCGTCCTGATCAACATACTCGGCAACCGCCGTGGTCAGGACAGCCAGTCAGGGTTGGCGAGACCAGAGGCATCACCGCGCCACGCCGGGCGTGCGGGGATGTCTTGTGGATCGAGCCCGGCCGGCGCTGTCACGATGAACCCCGCTTCCCTGATGTTTCTGGCCTTCGCCATGTCCACCGATGCCTTCGCCGCCGCGGTCGGCAAGGGTGCCAGCCTGCACAAGCCCTGCCTGCGCGAAGCCCTGCGCACCGGCGCCATCTTTGGCGTCATCGAAGCCATCACCCCGGTAATCGGCTGGGCCGTCGGCCTCACCGCCGCCCAGTACGTCCAGCCCTGGGATCACTGGATCGCCTTCACCCTGCTCACCGTGCTCGGCCTGCGCATGATCTGGGCCGGCTTCGGCGCGCCCGAGGCCGAGGAAGAAAAGCCCCGCCAGCATTCCTTCATGCTGCTGGCCCTGACCGCCGTGGCCACGAGCATCGATGCCCTTGCCGTGGGCGTGGGCCTGGCCTTCATCGACGTCAACATCATCACCGCCGCCCTGGCCATCGGCCTCGCCACCATGATCATGGTCACCACCGGGGTGATGCTGGGCCGGGTGATGGGCAACCTGGTCGGCAAGCGCGCGGAGATGCTCGGTGGCGTGGTGCTGATCGTGATCGGCGCGGCCATCCTGCATGAACACCTGGCCGCCGTTGCCAGCTGATGGCTCGCCTCTGGCGTAGCGCCCTCCTCGTCCTGGCCGCCCTGCTGCTGGCCGCATTGGGCTTTCTCGCCTGGCAGCGCTTCTGGCCGGCCCAGGCCGCTCCCGGCTGGCGCTACGAAGTGGCCCATGCCGACATCGCCAAGGCCAGCGCTCTGGCCTGGCAGGGCGATGCCCTGCTCACCGCGGAAGAACTCAAGGATGGCAAGGGCCGCCTGCTGCGCATCGATGCCCAGGGCCGGCGCAGCGTGCTCAGCGAGGGGCTGTACAAGCCCGACGGCCTGGTGCCCTACCAGGACGGCTTCGCCTACAGCCAGGAAGGCGGCACCCATCCCATCCGCTGGTTCGACGCCGCCGGCAGTCGCGATCTCTTCACCGGTATCAACGCCCAGGGGCTCTGGGCCGAAGGCAAGCGGCTCTATGCCGTGGAAGACCGCAAGGGGGCCGGCCGCCTGCTGCGCTACGACGCCGCCGATGGCAGCCTGACCGTGCTGCGCGACCACCTGGACGAGGCGGAGTCCTTTACCCGCTGCCCGGACGGCAGTGCCTTCTATACCGAGAAATCCCGCGGCCTGGTGCGCCAGCTGAGCGACGATGGCCGGGATCCGCCGGCGCTGCGCGATCTGCGCGAGCCGAGCTTTCTGCTCTGCGACCGCCGCGGCCTGTGGATCAGCGAAGACTCGACCCACCGCGCCCGTCTGCTGCTCTGGGATCGCCAGTCGGCCCCGCGCGCCATTCTGACCTTCCTGCGCGCGCCCCAGGCCTTGCTGCCGCGGGGCGACGGCTATCTGCTGGCCGAAGGCGGTCGCGACCGCATCATCGCCCTCGAACCGCGTTAAAGCATGCGCTTCAAGGTGTCGTCCTTGCGCACCAGGTGATGCCAGAGCGCGGCCAGCAGGTGCAGGCCGATCACCCAGTAGAAGGCCTTGCCGAGCCAGAGGTGCACGCCCTTGAGCGTCTTCGCCAGTGCCGGGTCCACCGGGAAGGGCGAAGGCAGCGCCCAGGTGCTGGACGGGATCTTGACCGCGCCGATGGTCAGCCAGACGGTGAACAGCCCGAGCAGCGGCTGGGCCAGCAGAAAGGCATAGAGCGCGTAGTGGGTCAGTCGGCCGATGGTCTCCAGGCTTCGCGTCAGCGGCGGCGTGATCGGCGGTACCGGATGGCGGTGGCGTACCAGCAGCCGCGGCAAGACCAGCGCCAGGACCAGCAGGCCCACCCAGAAATGGCTGAGCGTCACCCACTGGCGCTCCAGCGAGCCCCGCTCGAACTGCCCGCGGTTGAGGATCAGCACATAGGCCAGCAATACCAGCAGGGCCATGAGCCAGTGCAGCAGCCGGGCGCTGCGCGCATAGCGGGAGACAGAGGAAGCGGAAGGCATGACGGGATCCTGCGACTGAGATGAAGAGGCGCCGGCAGTGTAGCGGCGCCCCGGAGCCAAGGGTAAGACGGCCGCGGCGCTAACCGCAGGGCGCTGACGAGGTATCCAGCAGCAAGGTGCTCAGCTGCTGCGGCGGCTGGTGCACCAGGCCGGAGGGCGATTCGCAGACACGCTGCACGAAATTGTCGCTGAACAGCAGCTTGCCATGGACGAAGTACTCGTCGGGGCGGCGATTGGGATTGTCGATACGGGTCCCCAGCCGCTGCGCCAGCCAGCTGCCGGCCTCGTAGTGGCTGATCCAGCGCTCGCCCTGCAGCTCGGCCAGGGCCTCTGCCGGGGCCTCCCGCGCCACCACGATCACCGGCACGTCGCTGACCTCGGGCACCAGGTCGTTGTGCCCCCAGTGACCGCCCTCCCCCAGCCGCTGGCCATGGTCGCCGGTGATGATCAGATAGCGCTCGCCGTCCAGGCGGTCGAAGTCGGCGAGGATCTCGGCGAGCAGGCCGTCGAGATAGTGCAGGGAATTATCGTAGGCATTGGCCTGGCCCTCGGCCCCGCTATCCGGCCAGGGCGCCGGGGTGCGCTCGTGGCGATAGTTCTGCGCATAGGGCAGGTGCGCGGTGCGCAGGTTGAGCACCACGAAGTTGCGCGGCGCCCACCGCTGTTCGTCGAGGATCTCCAGCAGGGCACGGTCCTGGCGTTGCAGGAAGCGCAGCGGATGGTCCTCGCGGGTGATGGCGACGTCCAGGTAGCGACTGCCCAGGTGCGCCAGCAACTTGGACTCCTGGGACGACAGCCAGTGGGTGCGAAAGCCGGCGGCCTGGGCGAAGCGAAACAGGTTGATCTCGCCGCTGCGCAGGCGCCCGTCCTGGCCCGGTTCGCGGATCGGATTGAGCAGGTAGGGCAGGCTCACATCGGTGGCCACCCCTGCCGCCACGCCGGGGCGGATCAGCGTCTGGGGATTGGCCGCCAGATAGGCCGACAGCTGTGGCGTGGTATCGCGCGCATAGCCAAAGGCGCCCAGGCGATCGCTGCGCAGGGAATCGGCCACCACCAGCCAGACGTGCCGCGCGCTGCTGGGCACCGGGGCCAGTCCATAGGGCGCATAGGCGGTGGGCGGCAGGACGACGTCGTCACGCCCGGCCAGGCGCACCGCCCAGGCGGAAAAGGCGTTGAGGCTGTTGTGCAGCCCGCTGCGCGCGGGGCTGGGCACGAAGGCATCGAGGTTGCGATAGGTGGCGCGATAGGGTTTGGACAGCAGCACCGCGGCGATCAGGATCAGCGCCCAGCGACTGGCCGGCAGCGGCACCCGGCCGGGCAGCTGGAGATGCAGGGCGATCAGCAGTCCATAGGGCAGCCCCACGCACAGCAGCACCGGCCAGTGTTCGGGCAGACTGAGCCACAGCGTCTGGCGCACCTCCGCGGTGTCGCCCAGCAGGGCCTGGATGTCGATGGCGCTGAGCGGCTCGCCGAAGAAACTCAGGTTGCCCAGCTGCAGCAGCTGCATCAGGGCGAACCCCAGCAGGATGAACGCCGCTAGGCGCGGCAGATTGCTCAGCCAGAGCGCCAGGCTGAACACCCAGAGCGCGGCCACATAGCCCGCTTCCAACTCGGCGCGGTTGTTTGGCGTGAAGCCTTGCTGCAGGAAGTCGTCGGCCAGCAACAGCAGGCAACTCAGACTGCTCAGGAGCAGCAGATTGCGCCAGGGTCGCCAGCCCGAAGCGCGGGGGCGGGAGAAGGCAGCGAGCAGCATCAGGGCGCCCGGCGCCCGCGCGAAGGGAGACTGGGGAAGGCGATCATGAGCGGGCTCCGGCGACAGGGAGCCGCTACCCTGAGGGGCGAACCTTAATGAAGTCTTAGCAACTCATGCCCGGTAACAGATGACCAAGGGGTCAGCTGACTGCCCGATCCGCTTGACCCTGAAGTCACTTCAGGCTTCAGGATCGTCAGCGAAGGGCCCGTGCCCACTGCCTCCTCAATGCTCCGGAGACCTGTAGATGAGTGGCTGCACCTCTCACCACGATCATGACCACGACCACGACCACGACCACGACCACGATCATCAGCATGGCCACGACCATGGCCATGGCCATGGTCATTCCCACGCCCCGCGGGTGACCGCCGACAACGAGCGCAAGCTCAAGCTGGTCTTCGCCCTCACCTTTGGCTACGCCATCGTCCAGGCCGTGGGCGGCTGGTGGTCCGGCTCCCTGGCGCTGATCGCCGATTCCGGCCACATGGTCTCGGATGCCGCGGCGCTGCTGCTGGCGCTGGTGGCCTACCGGGTGGCGGCCAAGGCGGCCAATGCGCGCTTCACCTATGGCTTCCACCGGGTGCGCATCCTCGCCGCCCTGACCAATGGCGTCGCCCTGCTGCTCTTGGTCCTGTGGATCGGCTGGGAAGCCATCATGCGGCTGCGCGAGCCGACCGAGGTGCTGTCCGGCCCCATGCTGGCGGTGGCGGTGATCGGCCTGGTGGTCAATATCGTCGGCTTCGTGGTGCTCAACGGCGGGCACAAGGACGACAGCAACCTGCGCGGCGCCCTGCTGCATGTGGCCGGCGACCTGCTGGGTTCGGTGGGCGCCATCGTCGCCGCCCTGGGCATCCTCTGGACCGGCTGGACCTGGCTGGATCCGGCGCTGTCGATCCTGGTCGCCCTGCTGATCGTCAAATCGGCCTGGACCCTGGTGCGCGATGCCGGCGCGGTGCTCTTGCAGGCGGCGCCGCGGGAATTCGACACGGCCGGTGCCACGGCGGCGGTCCGCGCCCTGCCGGAGGTGGCCGAGGTGGGCCATCTGCACGTCTGGACGCTGACCGATGAAACCCGCATCGCCACCCTGCACATCACCCCGGCGCCGGGCAGCGATCCCCTGCGTCTGCCGACCCTGGTGGGCGAGCTGCTGCGCAGTCGCCATGGCCTGCAGCACGTGACGGTGCAGGTGGATCCGCCGGGTACCCTCGACGGGCACTGCGCCTAATCGGGCGTGGACCGGTCGTCGAGCGGACGACGGCGACCGGTCAGCATCGACAACGGCAGGTTGTCGCCCACCCTCAGACTTTCCACCACGGCGGCCACGGCATGCAGGCAGACCAGCGCCAGCAGGCCGTTGGCGAAGCAGGCGTGCAGGTCCTCGGGCCAGTCGGCGGCCCAGAGGGCATCCACCTCGCGCATGAGGAAGCCGGTGACGCCCAGGCCGCCGATGGCGGCCATCATCAGCAGCATCACCAGGGCGCCCAGCGGCGAATGGCCGAGACGATGATGGGGCCGCCCCTGCCAGAGATCGCGCAGATGGGCGCCCAGCCGCGCGCGGGTCGGCCAGCAGTCGCTCCAGCGCGCGCTGCGCGGGCCGACGAAACCCCAGACCAGGCGCACCAGCAACCAGGCGCTGGCGTAGTAGCCGATCCAGCGGTGCCAGAAGGCGCCCTTCTCGTTGAAGAAATAGTTGGCGAAGAAGGCAGCGGCGACCGACAGGTGGAACAGCCGCACCAGGGGATCCCAGAGCCGCACGGTCGCCGCGCTCATCAGCTGCCGATCTCGCTCTTGACCGCCTTGCCGCTCACCGGATCGTGATAGATCTCGACCTTGCGCCTGTCCTTGTCGAAGCCGTAGATCTCGTAGCAGTTGCCCTTGGTGATCTTGAACTTCTTGATCTCGTAGCCCTGGTCACGCAGCTGCGCCTGGAATTTCTCGGCGTCCTGCCAGGTGGACTTGTCCGCCTGGGTGCACTGGGGTTCGGCGGCGAGGGCCAGGGGACTTGCGAACAGCAACGGCAGCAACAGGCGGCGCATGGCGACACTCCTCGTGGTGGGAGTGACCAGACTCGACGGCGAAGCTTAATGCAGTCTTAGGATGCAACGCCCGGTAACAGTTGCCCCTGCCGCTGCGCCAGGACGCCAGCGATGATGGCGGGCTAGAGCCATCAAAACGAGAGGAAGGCGGTCGTGCGGGTACTGCTGGTGGAAGACGATGCGGCCCTGGCCCAGGGCATCCGCATGGCCCTGCGCGGCGAGGGCTATACCCTGGACTGGGTGGCCGACGGCCTGGCCGCCGAGCACGCCCTGGCCGCCGAACGCTTCGATCTGGTGCTGCTGGACCTGGGCCTGCCGCGCCTCGACGGCCTCGACCTGCTGCGCCGCCTGCGCAGCCAGCCCGACGGCCAGGTGCCGGTGCTGGTGCTCACCTCCCGCGACGCCAAGGCCGATCGCATCCAGGGCCTGGATGCCGGCGCCGACGACTACCTGGTCAAGCCCTGCGACCTGGACGAACTCAAGGCGCGCCTGCGCGCCCTGATCCGCCGCAGCTGTGGCCGCGCGCAACCACTGCTGGAGCACGCCGGCATCAGCCTCGACCCGGCCAGCCAGGTGGTGCACTACCGCGGCGCCGAGGTGGTGGTGACGCCCATGGAATACCAGCTGCTGCACCAGCTGCTGTTGCGGCCGGGCGCCGTCATCACCCGCGAGCGCCTGAGCAATACCCTGTATGGCTGGCAGGAAGCCGCCTCGGGCAACACCCTGGAAGTGCTCATCCACAACCTGCGCAAGAAGCTCGACAGCGGCCTGATCCGCACCGTGCGCGGGGTGGGCTATCTGCTGGAGCGTCAGCCATGATCGCCATCCGCACCCGCATCCTCGCCCCCACCCTGGCCCTGGTGCTGGCTGGCAGTCTGGCCCTGGCTCTGCTGGCGCTGCGCGACAGCCATCGCGAGATCGAGGGCATCTACGACGCCCAGCTGGTCCAGGGCGCGCGCCTGCTGGAAGGCCTGCTGCAGGCCGGCACGCCGGCGGCGGATCGTTGGCCGGAGCTGATCCGGGTATTCGATCGGGCCATGCAACCCGTTCCCGGCAGCGTGCCGGCGCACCCCTACGAGAATCAGCTGACCTTCCAGGTCTGGACCGCCGATGGCCGGCTGCTGGCCCGCTCCGGCAATGCGCCGCGGCTGACCGAGGTGCCGCCGGAGGGCCTGCACGAGGTGTTCGAGAACGGGCGCGAATGGTGCGGGATGCTGGTGCGTACCGCCGATGGCGGCCTGCGCATCTGGGTCGGCGAGCGCGAGGACCTGCGCCAGGACCTGATCCAGCGCATCGTCAGCCATACCCTCTGGCCGACGCTGGTGGGCCTGCCGCTGCTGGTCGGGGTGCTCTGGCTGCTGCTGGGTTGGGGCCTGCGACCGTTGCAGGATTTCGCCCGCGGACTGCGCGAGCGCGATCCCCACAGCCTGGCGCCGCTGCCGACCGGCCCGCTGCCGCCGGAGTTGCAACCCATGCGCGGCGCCCTGGATCACCAGCTCGCCCAGTTGCGCGCCCTGCTCGATCGCGAGCGGCGCTTCATCGCCGACGCCGCCCATGAATTGCGCACGCCCCTGGCGATCCTCGACCTGCATGCGCAGAACGCCCAGCGCGCCGAGACGGCCGCGGAGCGCGACGAAGCCCTGGGCTATCTGCGCCAGGGCGTCAGCCGGGCCACCCGCCTGGCCAGCCAGTTGCTGACCCTGGCGCGACTGGAACCCGGTGCCACCCTGGTCCAGCCGCTGGCCCTGGAGCCCCTGATACGCGAAGAGCTGGCGGAATTGACGCCGCTGGCGCTCAGGCAGCAGGTGGAGCTGGTGCTGGCGGCCCAGGCCGGACCGCCGGTGCTCGGCGATCCGGACGCCATCGCCATCGCCCTGCAGAATCTGGTCACCAACGCCCTGGCCTTCGCCCCCGCCGGCAGCGCGGTGGAAGTCGGCATCGAGGCCAGCCAGGACCAGGGCGTCCTGCTGCGGGTGAAAGATCGCGGCCCCGGGGTGGACGAGTCCGAGCTGGCGCGGTTGTGCGATCGCTTCTACAGCGCCGGCAACCCCCAGGGTGCCGGGCTGGGGCTGGCCATCGTCGAGACCATCACCCGCCGCCTGGGCGGTGCCCTGACCTTCAGCAATCGCCCCCGGGGCGGCTTCTGCGTGGAGTTGCGCCTGCCGCGCGCCGGCTAGGTTCAAACAGCTAGGCCCGCTGGTAGCCGCGCGCCACCACCGGGCGCTCCGGGCGGGTCAGGCGCAGGCCGAGGCCCATCAGCAGCACCACGCCCATGGCCATCAGCAGCCAGGCGTTGGCCAGGCTGTCCAGATGGTCGCGCAGGATGCCGGCGGCCAGCGGCGCCAGGCTGGCGATCAGGTAGCCACCGCCCTGGACGAAGCCAAGCAGCGCGCCGGCGTCGGCGAGATCGCGCACCTTGTCCATCGCCAGGATCAGCGACAGCGGAAACAGCGCGCCGATGCCCAGGCCGAGCAGGATGGCGGTGGGCACCGCCAGCTGCAGCGGCGCCAGCGCCAGGCACAGCAGCCCCACCAGCACCACGCCGAGCACCCCCAGCACCAGCGGCCGGCGATTGCGCAGGCGGGCGATGGTCGCCGACAGCAGGAGACCGGCGCTGACCTCGGCCAGACTCACCCCGCCCAGCAGCAGGCCGCTGTCGGCCGGTTGCCAGCCGAGGCCGGTGTAGTACGGCGGCAGCCAGGCCAGCACCAGGGTGTAGGCCGCGGTCCCGATGCCGAAGAAGGCCAGCAGCAGCCAGCCCTGGCGCTGCCGCCAGGGTTGCGCGCGGGTTGCCGCGTCCTGCGCCGGCGCATCCGGACGGGCCAGGGCCAGCCAGGTGCCGAGCGCCAGCAGCACCGGCAGGGTCCAGAGCGCCAGGCCCTGGGCCCAGCCCCACTGCTCGGCCAGGGGCGCGGCGGTGGCCGCCGCCACGGCCGCGCCGCCCATGATGCCGGTGGTGTAGAGGCCCATGAGGGTACTGGTGCGCTGCGGATGGCAGCGGCGGATATAGGCGGGGATCAGCGCCTGGACCAGGGCGATGCCAACGCCGCCCAGCCCGGCGGTGAGGATCAGCCCCAGGCCGCTCGGCTCTTCCCAGCGCAGCGCATTGGCCAGGGCCAGCAGCAGCAGGCCGAGGGCGATGCCACGGCGTTCGCCGAGCCAGGCCTGCAGACGGGCGCCGCCCAGGGCGCAGAGGCCCATGGCGGCGATGGGCAGGGTGGTCAGCGCCCCGGCGCCACTGCCTTCCAGGCCGGTGGCGGCCTGGATGCCATCCAGCAGCGGACCGATGGCGGCCAGGATGGGTCTGAGGTTCACGCCGACCAGCAGCACCAGCAACACGGCCAGGAAGGCATCCTGGCGCGGTGCGGGCGTGTTCGGGGATGAAGGTGACACGGAAAGCATGGACAATCTCCAGAGTGACGCGATATTTCTCTTGATGAGAAGTATCTTAACATCAAGATATATTTCCGAGGTAAGCCGGATGGCCGATCGCGCCGAATTCGCCGTGGACCAGTGGCACCGCGAGCGCCCCGACCTTGATGCCCTGCCCATGCGCCTGGTCGGTCGCCTGGGCGAGATGGCCCAGGTGCTCAATCGCGACGTCCTGCAGCCCTTCTTCGACGAACACCGGCTGCACTATGGCGAATTCGACGTCCTGGCCACCCTGAGGCGCGCCGGCGAGCCCTATGCCCTGAGTCCGACGGTGCTCTATGAATCGGCCATGATCTCCTCGGGCGGCATGACCAATCGCCTCGACCGCCTGGAGCGCGCCGGGCTGATCGAGCGGCGCAAAAATCCCGAGGATCGCCGCAGCACCCTGGTGGCCCTCACCACGGACGGCTTCGCCCTGATCGACGGCCTGATGGCCGCCCACGTCGACAACGAACGCCGCGCCCTGGCCACCCTCAGCGAGGCCGAGCAGCGGCAGCTGGATGCCCTGCTGGGCAAGTGGCTGGCCGGCCGCGCGCCGTCCTGACGGCCATGTACCTCGACTTCAGCTCGTGCAATGGCCTGCACGCCGTGGCCCAGGACTATGCCCATGGCGAGCGGGTGCCGCCCCATCGTCATCGCCAGGCGCAGCTGATTCACGCCCTCTGCGGCATCGTCATCGTCAACACCGCCCAGGGGCGCTGGGTGGTGCCGCCCGGGCGCGGCGTCTGGGTACCCGCCGACGAAGAGCACGATCTGCACCTGCTGGGCCGGGTCGAGGTGCGCACCCTGTTCGTCGATCCCCAGGCGCGCGCCGAGTTGCCGACGCGCTGCCAGCTGATCGCCGTCTCGCCGCTCCTGCGCGAACTCATCCTGGCCGCCCTGCCCCTGCCTGCCGATCGACCGGCCGAGGGGCGTGCCCGCTCTATCCTGCAGCTGATGCTCGACGAGCTGCAGGGCTCGCCCACCGCCGGCCTGCACCTGCCCTGGCCGGTGGATGCCACCCTCGCCGCACTCTGCCGCCACCTGCGCCAGCACCCGGGCGAGCGCTGGACGCTGACCCGCGCCGCCGCGCGGCTGGCGGTCAGCGAACGCACCCTGAGCCGGCTGTTCCTCAAGGAAACCGGCCTGACCTTCGGCCAGTGGCTGCAGCGGGCGCGGCTGGATTCCAGCCTGACCTCGCTGGCCGCCGGCCACGCCATCGTCGACGTCGCCCTGGACCATGGCTATGCCAGCCCCAGTGCCTTCGCCACCCGCTTCCGCCAGGTGTTGGGGGTGTCGCCCTCGGCCTATCGCGGCCAGACGGAGTTGCCCCCCGCCCCTAGCCCGCCACCCGGCCCAGATCGGCCGGATCTATGATCCCCAGCGGCGCGGCCTGCGCTGGGTAGGCGGCCAGGGCCAGGCGACCGCCATAGGGATGGCGCGGATGGATGGTCAGCTGGTTGCAGGCCTCCACCACGCTGGCCACCTCTTCCAGGCGGGAGAAGTCGATGCCCGGCGTGATGCCCTGGCTGTAGAGATTCAGCGCCAGGGTCACCAGATCGACGTTGCCGGTGCGTTCGCCGTTGCCGAACAGACAGCCCTCCACCCGCGTGGCCCCGGCCAGCTGGGCCAGTTCGGCGCAGGCGACGCCGGTGCCGCGGTCGTTGTGCGGATGGACGCTGATGGTCACATGGGGCGCCGGACCCAGGCCGCGGATGAAGCCCTCGATCTGGTCGGCATAGACATTGGGCGTGGCCACTTCCACCGTCGCCGGCAGATTGAGGATCAGCGGGCGCTCCGCCGAGGGCTGCCAGGCCTCGCGCACCGCCTGGCAGATCTCCAGGGCGAAGTCGGCTTCGGTGAAGCAGAAGGTCTCGGGCGAATACTGATAGGTCCAGGCCGTCTCCGGCTGGGCGTCGCACAGGGCGCGCACGCGCTGGGTACCGGCCACCGCCATGGCCAGGGTGGCGGCGCGATCCTGGTCGAACACCACCCGGCGAAACAGCGGCGCAGTGGCGTTGTAGAGGTGCACGATGGCGCGGGGGACGCCCTCCAGGGCCGCGAAGGTGCGCTCGATCAGCTCGCTGCGCGCCGGCGTCATCACCTGCAGCCAGAGATCGTCCGGCAGTCCGTCCGCGGTGACCAGTTCACGCACGAAATCGAAATCGGTCTGGGACGCCGCCGGAAAGGCCACCTCGATTTCCCGGTAGCCGATCGCCAGCAACAGGGCGAAGAAGCGCCGCTTGCGCTCCAGCCCCATGGGCTCGATCAGCGCCTGGTTGCCATCGCGCAGGTCGGTGGAGCACCAGCGCGGTGCCTGGGTCAGCTGACGGCCCGGCCATTGGCGGTCGGGCAACGGGGGCACGGCAAAGGCGCGGTACTTGGTCTGGGGTTGCTTGAGCATGGGGGACTCCAGGACTGGGTCCCCGAGTCTGAGCGCCCCGCCGGTCCGCTGCGCTCGCGAGCAGGACAGCCCCCTGCGCGATCCGGACAGCCCGCGGCATGCAAAAAGCCGCCGGGGATGACCCGGCGGCTTGCTTGTCAGCGACCCGCGGTCAGCCCACCGAGATGCGCTCCAGCGGTACCGGCTTGAGCCGCGGCGTGAGCACATGGATGACCACGATGGCCACCAGGTAGGCACTGCCGGCGACGATGAAGATCGGCTGGTAGGACTTGAAGATCTCCAGGATGTAGCCGTTGTAGGTGGTCATCAGCATGCCGCCGATGGCGCCGGCGGTACCGCCGATGCCGATCACCGAGGCCACGGCTTCCTTGGGGAAGAGGTCCGACGGCAGGGTCATCAGGTTGGCCGACCACGCCTGGTGGGCCGCGGCGGCGAGACCGATGATGCCCACCACCAGCCACAGGCTGGAGACGAACTGGGCGGTGACGATGGGCACGACCGCCAGGGCGCAGAGCAGCATGGTGGTCTTGCGCGCCAGGTTGGCGCTGCGGCCGAGCTTCATCTGCTTGGAGGAGCCCCAGCCGCCCATCACCGAGCCGATGTCGGCCAGGATATAGATGGCGATCAGCGGCGGACCGAAGGATTTCAGATTCAGGCCGTAGGTCTTGCCGAGGAAGTCCGGCAGCCAGAACAGGTACAGCCACCAGATCGGATCGGTGAGGAACTTGCCGGCGGCATAGGCCCAGGTCTCGCGGAAGGTCAGCAGCTTGAACCAGGAGATCTTGACCGCGACGGCCGGCTTGGCCGATACCGGGGAGCCATCGTCGGCCTGGATGTAGGCCAGCTCTTCGCGACTCACCTTGGGGTGTTCGTGGGGGCGGCGATAGATCAGCAGCCAGGCGATCAGCCACAGGGCGGTGACCAGACCGATGGAGATGAAGGCCGCGCGCCAGCCCCAGGCCAGGGTGATGGCCGGCACCAGCAAAGGTGTGATGATAGGGCCCATGGCGGTGCCGGCGTTGAACAGCCCGGTGGCCTGGGCGCGTTCCTTTTGCGGAAACCATTCCGAGACCGCCTTGAGGCTGGCCGGAAAGCTGCCGGACTCGCCGAAGCCGAGGGTGAAGCGCACCAGCACGAAGTGGGTGACGGTATGAGCGATGCCGTGACCGATGCTGGCGATGGTCCAGATGGTGAAGGCCAGGGCGTAGCCGATGCGCACCCCGACCTTGTCGATGATGCGGCCAAAGGTCAGGAAGCCGATGGCGTAGGCGCACTGGAACCAGAACACGATCTTGGCGTAGTCGGTCTCCGTCCAGCCCAGGTCCGCCTGCAGCGTGGGCTTGAGGATGCCGATCATCTGGCGGTCGATGTAGTTGATGCCGATGGCGATGAACAGCAGGGCGCAGATCAGCCAGCGGTAGCGGGTGAAGCGGGAGACTTGCGGGGTAGCGGCGACGGGCGTGTCCTGCGGCCGCAGGGCGGACTCCGTCTCGGGAGTGACCTGGATAGTCATCGAATAGGCTTCCTGACTTGTTGTTATTGACCGGCGTGAACCGGGGTCGTTGGAAAGCTGTTACCAGATATTCATATGACATCGTATGAGTGACTTTGGCAGGTGTCAATCCACCCAAAGCAGAGTGGTCAGACATCTCTCAAGTAGCTAGTCCCTGGCCACCCGACTCGGTCTTCGCGCTCACCTCAGCCTCTCTGACCGGCCCCTGAACCCTACCTCAAAGAATCTGTGACGCGCCCGGCACTTTTTCGCCCCAAGCCGTCTAATGCCGGTCTTTGAGGCGAAGCCGTCGTCTCATCTCTTCTCGCCGAGCCTGCCGTGCCTGTCGCCGACATCCCTTCCCTGCTGGCGCGCCTTGCCGAGCTGGAGCAACGCAATCAGCAGCTGCGCCAGCAGCTCGATGCCCGCGCCGTGCCTGCGGAAAACAGCGCGACCCTGACCAGCGAACGCTACCAGTTCCTGTTCAACGCCATGGACGAGGGCTTCTGCATCATCGAATTCCTCGACGGGCCCCACGGCCCCTTGAGCGACTACATCCACATCGAGGCCAATCCGGCCTATGCGGCCCATGCCGGTATCCCCAATGTGGTGGGCCAGAAGCTGCGCGACATGGTCGGCGACGAGGCTCAGGCCTGGCTCGACCGCTATGGGCACGTGCTGCGCACCGGCGAAGCCATCCGCTTCGAACAGGAACTGGTGGCCACCGGGCGCTACCTGGAGCTGGCCGCCTTTCGCATCGAGCCGGCCAGCCGCCGCCAGGTCGCGGTGCTGTTCCAGGACATCACCGCGCGCAAGCGCGCCGAAATCGCCCTGCGGCAACTCAACGAAACCCTCGAAGAACGGGTGCAGGCCGCCCTGGCCGCCAACCGCATTCTGGCCAAGGTGGTGGACGCCGCCAGTGCAATGATCCATGTACTGGACTTCGATTTCCGCTGGCTGGCGGTCAATGGCTCCGGCGCCGACCTCTTCGAACAGGTCTTTGGCGTCCGCCCGCAGTTGGGGGCGTCCTACCGCTCGGCCCTGGACAGTCGCCCGGAGATCAGCGAACGGCTGTCCGCGCAGTGGCAGCGCGCCTTTACCGGCGAAGCCTTCAACGAGATCGTCTCGGTCGGCGAGGCACCGCTGCAGCGCCACTACGAACTGCAATTCAGCCCGCTGCTCGATGCCGACGGCCAGCGCATCGGCGCCTATCAGTTCGCCTACGACGTCACCGAGCGCCTCAACGAGCAGGAGCGCATCCGGCTGATGGAAGAAGCCCTGCGCCAGTCGCAGAAGATGGAGGCCGTCGGCCAGCTCACCGGCGGCATCGCCCATGACTTCAACAACCTGCTGACCGGCATCCTCGGCTCGCTGGAGATGCTCGACCTGCGCCTGCGCCAGGGCCGGCTGCAGGACCTCGAGCGCTACACCGGCACCGCCCGCAGCGCCGCCCAGCGCGCCGCCGCCCTGACCCACCGGCTGCTGGCCTTTTCCCGGCGCCAGACCCTGGATCCGCAACCGGTGGCGCTGGAGCAACTGGTCATCGGCCTGGAAGACCTGATCCAGCGCAGCATAGGTCCGCAGATCGCCCTGGAGCGCGAAGCCGATCCCCGGCTCTGGCTGACCCATATCGACGGCCTGCAGCTGGAAAACGCCCTGCTCAACCTCTGCCTAAACGCCCGCGACGCCATGCCCGACGGCGGGCGCATCCGTATCGTCCTGAGCAACGAGCGCCTGGACGCGACCCAGGCCGAGCGCCAGGCCCTGCCCGTGGGCGACTTCGTGCGCCTGAGCGTGGGCGATACCGGGAGCGGCATGAGCGACGAGGTCCTCGCCCGGGTATTCGATCCCTTCTTCACCACCAAGCCCATTGGCCAGGGCACCGGCCTGGGACTGTCCATGGTGCATGGCTTCGTGCTGCAGTCGGGTGGCGAGATCCGCATCGACTCCGCGCCCGGCGCCGGTACCTGGGTACACCTCTATCTGCCGCGTCATCACCTGGCGCCGCTGGCCGACAGCGCCTTGCCGGCCGAACCGGAGCCTCACGCCCCAGG
Organism: Pseudomonas sp. GM_Psu_1; assembly: GCF_026544185.1. Lineage (NCBI taxonomy): Bacteria > Pseudomonadati > Pseudomonadota > Gammaproteobacteria > Pseudomonadales > Pseudomonadaceae > Pseudomonas > Pseudomonas sp. GM_Psu_1. Next base: position 53,407 of record NZ_JALNUX010000011.1, on the reverse strand, counting down.
CCACGGCGAGACCATCCTGGTGGTCGACGACGAACCCACCATCCGTACGCTGCTGGTGGAAGTCATGCTCGCCCAGGGCTACCGGGTACTGGAGGCGGCCGATGCCGCCACCGCTCTGGCCCTGCTCTCGCCCGATAGCCCGCTGGACCTGCTGATCACCGATGTCGGCCTGCCCGGCGCCCTCAACGGCCGCCAGCTGGCCGACGCCCTGCGCGGACTGCGACCGGAGCTGCCGGTGCTGTTCATCACCGGTTATGCGGAAAGCCAGGTCATCGACGACGCCCATCTCGAAACCGGCATGCGGGTGCTGACCAAGCCCTTCACCCTGGATACGCTGGAGCGGCGGATCCAGGCGATGCTGCAAAGGAGCTGAGTCGCGAGCAGGTCAGGCGTGCCGTGATGTCTCTTTGCTATCATCGGCCCTCCGCGTCGCTACCCGTGCCCTCGCTCATGGACAAGCTCTCCCTGCTGCACCTCCTGCTGATCTTTACCGCCATCGCCTGCATGGCCCTGCTGGCCTCGCTGATCCGCTAGCGACGTTAAGCCAGCCATAAGCCGGGCGGTGGCAAGCTCTCTTCCATGCCGAAAGGCATCGTAGAAGCTGACATCTGCGCTTTTAGCCCGGGAGGATCCCGGGCTTTTTTTCGCGCCGACAAAATGCGCAACAGTCCACGGGTCCGCGTTTTGCCACTCCAGCGCTCTCCGCCGGGCCTGGCATGATGGGGCTCTGGTCCAGGAGGGACAGCCATGATCACCAGGATGCCGTCAGCCCACGCTCAGTCGCTCGCCTTCGATGTCTGCCCGCTGGGCGCCGAGGTCCCGTCCCTGTCCATCGAGATCCTCCAGCAGGGCTTTCTGGCCCTGGATCATCATGGCCAGCTCGACATGAGTCGCATCATCAAGCGCCAGTTGCGCGAGCGCCTGGTCGAGCAGCTGGATGCCCAGCTGCCCGTGGTCGCGGCCGCCGCGCTTGAGCTGTCCGCTCCGCAGGTGCAGGCCGTGCCCCAGCGCCGCAGCCACGGCGGCTGACCGCCCCACTCAGTCCCGGTAATCCGGCTCCAGCCGCAGCAGCTGGCGCTTCACGCTGTCCAGGTGCAGCCGCGCGCTGTCGGCGTTGCCCTGCAGCATCTGCTGGCAGGCGGCGTGCGCGATGGCCGGTGCCACCGGCTTCAGCGGCCGGCCGCTGGCCATGGCCTTGAGTTGCACCTCGGCGGCGCGCTCCAGGTAGTAGAGGTCGTCCCAGGCCTCGGCGATGCTCGGCCCCAGTACCAGGGGTCCGTGATTCTTCAGCATGACCACCGCCGCGTCCCCCGCCGCCCGGGCGATGCGTTCGCCTTCCGTGGCGTCCAGCGCCAGGCCGTTGTAGTCCTCGTCCACGCTCAGACGGTCATAGAATTTCAGCGCGGTCTGCCCGGCCCAGACGAAGGGCTCGCCCTCCAGCAGACAGAGCGCCGTGGCATTGGGCATATGGGTATGGAAGGCGGCCCGTGCCTCCGGATTGAGGCGGTGCAGCTGGGCGTGGATATGGAAGGCGGTGGCCTCGGGGGCGCCCTCGCCCATGACCACGCCACCGTCGAAGTCGCAGATCAGCAGCGAGGATGCGGTGACCTCGGCGAAGGCCAGGCCATAGGGATTGACCAGGAACAGCTCGTCGTGGCCGGGCACCACGAAGGAGAAGTGATTGCAGATCCCCTCGCCCAGGCCCAGGCGGGCAGCCATGCGGAAGCAGGCGGCGAGATCGATGCGGGCCTGGCGGATGGCCGGGGTGTCCAGATCGAGGTGACGGGCAGCGGCAGTGGTACTCGCGAAGGCGTGGGCCATAGGGGTGCTCCTTGGAAAGAGGCCGGAGTGCTGCACAAAGGATGCCGCCCCCTGTCATGGCGCTGTCATCATAAAATTGCAGCAATCTCTTGTTACATCTCTGCCATCTTTCCTCCCTGCAGAGAGTTTTCCATGGCCTTCCTTCCGACCCGTCTCGCCCGTGCCTGCAGCCTCGCCCTTCTCGCCAGTTCGGCCGTCATGGCTGCGGAGCCGGCGCGCAACGTCATCCTTTTCATCCCCGATGGCCTGCGCGCCAACATAGTCGACACCCAGACCGCGCCGAATCTGGCCCAGTTGCGCCGCGAGGGCGTGAATTTCCAGAACAGCCATTCGCTGTTCCCGACCTTCACCACGCCCAATGCCTCGGCCCTTGCCACCGGGCACTACCTGGGCGACACCGGGGATTTCAGTAACACCATCTACACCGGCTTCCCGGTGCCGGGCGCCAACAACAGTGTCACGCCCTTCCTGGAAAACGACGAGGTGCTGGGCGATGTCGACGAGCATTTCGCCGGCAACTACCTGGACGAGGAAACCCTGCTGGCCGCCGCGCGCCAGGCGGGCCTGTCCACCGCCGCCGTCGGCAAGCTCGGCCCGGTGGCCATCCAGGACGTGACCGCCCGCGACGGCGAAAAGACGGTGATCGTCGACGACTCCACCGGTCACCCCACCGGCATTCCCCTGAGCGCGGCCATGCAGGACGCCCTGAAACAGGCCGGTCTGCCGCTGGAAGCCCCGAGCCGGGGCGCCAACGGCAAGGCCGGCAACGCCACCACGCCCGGCACCCTGAGCGCCAACGTCGAGCAGCAGCGCTACTTCCTCGACGTCACCAACCAGGTGCTGCTGCCGCGCTTCAAGGCGAGCGGCAAGCCCTTCGTGCTGGTGTTCTGGTCGCGCGACCCCGACGGCACCCAGCACAACCAGGGCGACAGCCTGGGCAAGGTCACCCCGGGCATCAACGGCCCCACCAGCCTGGCCGCCATCCGCAACGTCGACGCCAACCTCGGCGCCCTGCGCGCCCGGCTCAAGGAGCTGGGCCTGGACGGCAACACCGACATCTTCGTCAGCGCCGACCACGGCTTCTCCACCATCTCCAAGGAGAGCAAGACCAGTCCGGCGGCCAAGGCCAGCTACCCCGACGTGCCCAAGGGGCAGCTGCCGCCCGGCTTCCTCGCCCTGGATCTCGCCGCCGCGCTGAAATTGCCGCTGCTCGATCCGGACGCCAAGGGCGCCGCGGTGGCGATGGACCAGGGTCAGCACCCGAGCAAGGCCAATGGCCTGATCGGCCCGGACGCGGCCAAGCCGGAGGTGGTGGTGGCGGCCAACGGCGGCTCGGACCTGGTCTATCTGCCGCAGGGCGATGCCAAGACGCTGGCGCCCAAGGTGGTCGCGGCGCTGCTCAAGCAGGATTACGTCAGCGGCCTGTTCGTCGACGACGACTTGGGCAAGATCCCTGGCACCCTGCCGCTGTCGGCGATCAACCTCAAGGGCTCGGCGCTCACCCCCTACCCGGCCATCGTGGTCAACTTCCGCTCCTATGACAGCGGTTGCGGCAAACCCGACGTCTGCGCCGTCGAGGTGGCCGACACCGGGCTGCAGCAGGGCCAGGGCATGCACGGCAGCTTCAGCCGCGGCGACACCCACAACTTCATGGCGGCCATCGGCCCGGACTTCCGCAAGGGCTTCGTCGACCTGAGTCCGGTCAGCAACGCCGACGTCGGCCAGACCCTGGCGCACCTGCTGCACCTGGAGATCCCGGCCAAGGGGCAACTGGTCGGCCGGGTGATCGGCGAGAGTCTGGAAGGCGGCAAGCCGGTCAAGGCCAGCCACCGGGTGCAGCGCTCGGCACCGGCGGCGGGCGGGCTGGTCACCGAACTCAAGACCCAGAACGTCGGCGACACCCGCTACTTCGATGCGGCCGGCTTCAAGGGTCGCTCGGTCGGGCTGTGATCCGCGCCTAGAGGCTGAGGGTGCCGCGGATGCAGTCCTGCACCGCGCCACCCACCCAGATCTGGTCGGCGATGCGGGCTACCCGCACCCGGCCGCGCCGGCCGAGAACCGTGCCCTGGCTGGCCAGATAGCGCTCCGGCGCCAGGCCCGCCGGGATCAGCCACTGCGCCAGGCTGGCGTTGAGGCTGCCGGTGACGGGGTCTTCGGCGTATTCCTCGCCCATCAGGGCGCGTACCTCGAATTGCGCCTCGGCCGCGCTGCCCGTCCAGGGGGCGATCAGGCCGACGTTGAGGCCTTCCAGGGCGGCATAGTCCGGGCGGAGCTCCAGCAATTCCTCACGACTCTCCAGCAGCACCGCCACCCAGCCGGGGCCGTTGTCCGCCCACTGGCTGGCCTGGATGCGCGCGGGCGCCAGCCCAATGCCCCGGGCGATGCGCGCCAGTATCTCGGGCTCCACCGCACCGCCTCGCACCAGCGGCGGCGCGGCAAAGGCCAGCTCCTCTCCGGCGGCGCGGATCGGCACCAGGCCGGCGCCGCATTCCTGGATCACTTCGCCGCCCTTGGGCCGCCCGCCTTCGCGCAACCAGACATGGCAGCTGCCCAGGGTCGGATGGCCGGCGAAGGGTAGCTCGCGCTGCGGGGTGAAGATGCGCACCCGGTAGTCCGCCGCCGGATCGGTGGGCTGCAGCAGGAAGGTGGTTTCCGACAGATTGGTCCAGCGCGCCAGCGCAGCCATCTGCTCGGTGGACAGCGCATCGGCGCCGCAGACCACCGCCAGGGCATTGCCCTCCAGGGGGCGCTGGGCGAACACATCGACCTGATGAAAGACGAGGGGCATGGCGGCGGACTCCTTGGGCAAAGCGCCGATTGTCCGCGGCCGGGCGCCGGTGGGGCCAGCCACAGCCGGGTCGCTAAATGGCCGTACAGACGGGCGTTGCGCGGGGTTTGGGTGGAAAACGCTGCGTGGTTTTCCACCCTACGGTGTCGCCCTACGGCATCGACGCGAGCTTGCCCTCACCCCAGCCCTCTCCCAAAGGGAGATGGGGCGGGTCTGCGCGGGGTCAGCGCCCTGCGTAGCGTGGACAACGGCGCAGCCTTGTCCACGAACCTGCCGCTCACCCGTAGGTTGGCGCTGAGCGCAGCGAAGCCCAATGGGCACTAGCCACCCTCACCCCAGCCCTCTCCCCAAGGGAGAGGGGGCGGTTCCGCGCGGAGGGGTAGCGCCGTGCCGTAGCGTGGACAACGGCGCAGTCTTGTCCACGAATCATCGCTCACCCGTAGGCTGGCGCTGAGCGCAGCGAAGCCCAACGGGCACTAGCCACCCTCACCCCAGCCCTCTCCCCCAGGGAGAGGGGGCGGTTCCGCGCGGAGGGGTAGCGCCGTGCCGTAGCGTGGACAACGGCGCAGCCTTGTCCACGAATCATCGCTCACCCGTAGGTTGGCACTGAGCGCAGCGAAGCCCAACGGCCAGGCTACCCGCCCTCACCCCAGCCCTCTCCCTGAGGGAGAGGGGGAAAAGCCGAGGCACCTCCGCCTCCTCACTCCACCGCCGGCCGCGCGAAGATGCGGGTCACGGCATCGAGGTGCGCGGCCATGGCCTGGCGGGCGGCGTCGGGGTCGTGGGCTTCCAGGGCTTCGAGGATGGCCAGGTGCTCCTGCTGGGAGCGGTCGGGCATGTCTTCGGGGGTGTAGCGGCGCTGCAGCAGCTGGAACATGCTGCCGTAGCGGTGGCCGAGCAGATGGCGCAGCAGCAGCGCATAGGCCGGATTGCCGCTGGCCTGGGCGATGCGGATATGGAACAGCCGGTCGCCGGGATGGGTGGTCGACCCCAGGCGATTGTCCTCGACGTTGCGCCCATAGGCCGCGCGGATGCCGGCCAGTTCGCTGGCGCTGGCATGGCTTGCGGCCAGAGCGGCGGCCTCCGGCTCCACCAGGCGGCGCGCCTGCAGCAGGGCGAAGGGCGGAATCTCGGCGTCCAGATCCAGCGCCAGGCTCAGCTCCGGATCCATCTCCGCCCACTGGCCGCGCCCGGCCAGTTCCAGCACCGGGGTGTCCGGCGGCGGCGGGGCGCTGGGCGCGCAGACCCGCACGCCGTCGCCGACGCGCACGTCCACCAGGCCGATCACCTCCAGGGCGATCAGCGCCTCGCGCACCGAGGCACGACTCACCCCCAGCTGCTTGGCCAATTCGCGCTCGGCGGGCAGGCAACTGCCCGGCGGATATTCGCCGCCGTCGATGAGGGCGCGCAGCTGGTCGGCGATCTGCCGGTAAAGCCGTGGTTTTTCAATCACCTGAAGGGGCATGGCGGTCTCGTCTCATGCAGGTCGCGCAGTCTGCCGCGAAAAAATCCTTGCCTGAGAGCCTAGCAGGGTCTAAACAATAGGACCAATGGCCTGACCATTGATCGCTGGCGGTCAGGCGACTCACAACAATAATCAGCCAAGAGGTCTCCCGCATGAGTCATGCAGGCAAACGCGTCCTCGTCACCGCCGCCGGCCAGGGGATCGGCCGGGCCACCGCCCTCGCCTTCCATCGCGCCGGTGCCGAGGTCATCGCCACCGACATCAATGCCGCCGCCCTGGACAGCCTCGAAGGGCTGCGTACCCGGGTGCTCGACGTCACCGATGCGGCGGCGGTTACCGCCCTGGTCGCCGACCTGGGCAGCCTGGACGTCCTGTTCAACTGCGCCGGCTACGTCCACGCCGGCAGCATCCTCGACTGCGACGAAGACGCCTGGCGCTTCTCCTTCGAACTCAACGCCACCGCCATGTACCGCATGATCCGCGCCGTGCTGCCCGGCATGCTGGCCCAGGGCGGCGGCTGCATCATCAACATGGCCTCGATCGCCTCCAGCCTCAAGGGCGTGGCCAATCGCTGCGCCTATGGCGCCAGCAAGGCGGCGGTGATCGGCCTGACCAAGTCGGTGGCCGCCGACTATGTCGGCCAGGGCATCCGCTGCAACGCCATCTGCCCCGGCACCGTGGATTCCCCCTCGCTGCACCAGCGCATCGCCGACCAGGCCGCCCGCGAAGGCCGCAGTGAAGCCGAGGTGCAGGCCGCCTTCGCCGCCCGCCAGCCGATGGGTCGCGTGGGTCGGCCGGAGGAGATCGCCGCCCTCGCCCTGTATCTTGCCTCCGACGCCGCCGCCTTCGTCACCGGGACCGCCCAGGTGATCGATGGTGGCTGGAGCGTCTGACGCCGTTTTTCGTCCGCACCCTTTTCCCCTCATAGGAGCTCCGATGAAACTCTTGCGCTACGGCCCCCAGGGCCAGGAAAAACCCGGTCTGCTGGATGCCCAGGGCCGGCTTCGCGATCTCTCCGGCCAGGTGGCCGATCTCGCCGGCGAGGCGCTCGGCGCCGAATCCCTGGCCCGGCTGCGTCAGCTGGACCCAAACAGCCTGCCGCTGGTGGACGGCACCCCGCGCCTGGGCCCCTGCGTGGGCCGGGTCGGCAAGTTCATCTGCATCGGCCTCAACTACGCCGACCACGCCGCCGAATCCGGCCTGGACGTACCCAAGGAGCCGGTGGTGTTCAACAAGTGGACCAGCGCCATCTGCGGGCCCAACGACGCCGTGCAGATCCCCCGCGACTCGACCAAGACCGACTGGGAAGTGGAGCTGGGCGTGGTGATCGGCAAGGCCGGGCGCTACATCGACGAAGCCAACGCCCTGGATCACGTGGCCGGCTATTGCGTGGTCAACGACGTCTCCGAGCGCGAGTGGCAACTCGAACGCGGCGGCACCTGGGACAAGGGCAAGGGCTTCGACACCTTCGGCCCGCTCGGCCCCTGGCTGGTGACCGCCGACGAGGTGGCCGATCCGCAGAATCTCGACCTCTGGCTGGAGGTCGACGGCCACCGCTACCAGAACGGCAACACCCGCACCATGATCTTCACGGTGGCCCAGATCATCGCCTACCTCAGCCGCTGCATGAGTCTGCAACCGGGTGACGTCATCTCCACCGGCACGCCGCCGGGCGTGGGCATGGGCGTCAAGCCGCAATCGGTGTACCTCAAGCCCGGCCAGGAAATGCGCCTGGGCATCCAGGGCCTGGGCGAGCAGCACCAGCGCACCGTCGCCGCCGACTAGGGCAAGCCACCCCCACCCAAACCTGGCAAACCTCCGTGCCCGCTTTTCATCGAGCGGGCATGGGGCCGGGTTCGCTCAGCCCGCGAAAACCCCTCGAGGACAGCGCCATGCCAACAACAATTACCGGCCTGCAGATCGAAGACATCCGCTTTCCCACCAGCCAGGCGCTGGATGGCTCCGATGCCATGAATCCGGATCCGGACTACTCCGCCGCCTACGTCATCCTGCAGACCGACCAGCCGGGGCTGGAGGGTCACGGCCTCACCTTCACCATCGGCCGCGGCAACGAGATCTGCTGCGCCGCCCTGCGCGCCCTGGAACCACGGGTGCAAGGCCTGACCCTGGAGTGGATCCAGGAAGACCCGGGGCGTTTCTGGCGCCACATCACCGGCGACAGCCAGCTGCGCTGGATCGGCCCGGACAAGGGCGCCATCCACCTGGCCACCGGCGCGGTGGTCAACGCCGCCTGGGACCTCTGGGCGCGCGCCGTGGGCAAGCCGGTCTGGCGCCTGGTGGCGGAGATGAGTCCCGAAGAGCTGGTGCGCTGCATCGACTTCCGCTACCTCACCGACTGCATCACCCCCGAGGAAGCCCTGGCCCTGCTGCGCCAGCGCGCCGAGGGCAAGGCCGAGCGCCTGCAGCGCCTGGAAGCCGAGGGCTATCCCTGCTACACCACCTCGGCCGGCTGGCTCGGCTATCCCGACGACAAGCTGCGCCGCCTCTGCCAGGAGGCCATCGACGCCGGCTTCTCCCACATCAAGCTCAAGGTCGGTCGCGATCTCGCCGACGACATCCGCCGGGTGCGCATCGCCCGCGAGGTGATCGGCCCCGAGCGCCACCTGATGATCGACGCCAACCAAGTGTGGGAAGTCGGCGAGGCCATCGACTGGGTGCGCGAGCTGGCCTTCGCCCAGCCCTGGTTCATCGAGGAACCCACCAGCCCCGACGACGTGGAGGGCCATCGCGCCATCCGCGAGGCGGTGGCGCCGGTCAAGGTGGCCACCGGCGAGATGTGCCAGAACCGCATCCTCTTCAAGCAATTCATCATGCGCGGCGGCCTGGACGTGGTGCAGCTCGACGCTTGCCGCCTGGGCGGCCTCAACGAGGTGCTGGCGGTGCAGCTGATGGCCGCCAAGTACGACCTGCCGGTCTGCCCCCATGCCGGCGGCGTTGGCCTCTGCGAATACGTGCAGCACCTGGCGATGATCGACTACCTCTGCGTCGCCGGCACCCACGAGGGCCGGGTGGTGGAATACGTCGATCACCTCCACGAACACTTCGAGGACCCCTGCCGGGTGCGCGGCGCCGCCTATCTCGCGCCCCAGGCGCCGGGGTTCTCCATCGCCATCAAGGCCGCCTCCCGGGCGCGTTATCGCCATGCCGGAGGGCAGCCGTCATGAGCCCGCGCCTGGATGCCCACCAGCACTTCTGGCGCTATCGGCCGGCCGAATTCGCCTGGATCGACGGGCGCATGGCCGGGCTGCAGCGCGACCATCTGCCGGCCGATCTGCAACCGCACCTGCAGCGGGCCGGTTTCGACGGCTGCATCGCCGTGCAGGCGCGCACCCAGGAAGAGGAGACGGACTTTCTGCTCGACCTCGCCGCCCAGACGCCCTGGGTGCAGGCGGTGGTCGGCTGGACCGATCTGCGCGCCGCCGACCTGGTGGCGCGCCTGGAACGGCGCCAGGGCAGTCGTCACCTGCGCGGCTTTCGCCATCCGGTGCAGGACGAGGCCGATCCAGGCGCCTGGCTGGCCGATGCCGCCGCCAACCGGGGCGTCGCCACCCTGCAGCGGCATGGCTATCTCTATGAACTGCTGATCCACGCCGAGACCCTGCCCGCCGCCACCGCCTTCGCCGCCCGCCATGACCACGGCGTGCTGGTGCTGGACCACCTGGGCAAGCCACCGGGCCGGGTCGCGCCCGCCGACTACGCTCGGCTGCTGGCGCCCCTGGCGCGGCTGCCCCATGTGCATTGCAAGCTGTCTGGGCTGGTCACCGAGGCCGACTGGCAGGGCTGGCAGGCGGAGCAATTGCTGCCCTATGCCCGTATCGCCCTGGAGGCCTTCGGGCCGGAGCGCCTGCTGTTCGGCTCGGACTGGCCGGTCTGCACCCTGGCCGCCAGCTACGCCGAGGTGGTCGACCTGGCCGAGCAGGCGCTGCTGGAGCTCACGACGGGTGAACGCGCCGCGGTCTTTGGCGGCAACGCGGCCCGGCTCTATGGCCTGGGCACCCAGCCGCGGGAGGCCGTGGCATGAATCTGCACCTGACCGACAAGGTGTTCCTGGTCAGCGGCGGCGGCTCCGGCATCGGCGCCGCCATCTCCCTGGCCCTGGCGGCCGAGGGCGCCGTCCCGGTGATCCTCGCCCGCGAGCCGCTGGCAGCCGACTTCGCCGCGCAACTGGCCGAACGTCAGCCCAGGGCTCGGGCCTTCACCGTGGAGCTGTGCGACGAAGCCGCCTGCGAGCGGACCGTGGTCGCCGTACAGGACGCCTATGGGCGCATCGATGGACTGGTCAACAACGCCGGGGTCAACGATGGCGTCAGTCTCAGCGCCGGTCGCGCCGCCTTCGTCGCCTCCCTGGAACGCAACCTGGTGCATTACTATCACCTGGCGCACCTCTGCCTGCCGGCATTGCGCGCCAGCACCGGCGCCATCGTCAACATCGCCTCCAAGACCGCCCTTTCCGGCCAGGGCGACACCAGCGGCTACACCGCGGCCAAGGGCGGCGTGCTGGCCCTGACCCGCGAGTGGGCCGCCTCGCTGCTGGACGACGGCATCCGCGTCAACGCGGTGATCCCCGCCGAGGTCATGACCCCGCTCTACGAACGCTGGCTGCAGGGCTTTCCCGACCCGGCTGCCAAGCTCGCCGCCATCACCGCGCGCATCCCCCTCGGCCGCCGCATGACCACCCCGGAGGAGATCGCCGACACCGTGGCCTTCCTGCTCTCGCCACGCTCCAGCCATACCACCGGGCAGTGGCTGAGCGTCGATGGCGGCTATCTGCATCTGGATCGGGCGTTGACGTGAGGGAATGAGGCGGAGGAGCAGGAAGGCGCCCTCACCCCAGCCCTCTCCCCTGGGGAGAGGGAGCGGTATCGGAGTCAGCGGTTGGATCATCCATACGTGGAAAACGCTACTCGGTTTTCCACCCTACCCATCCGACGTAGGTTGGCGAGAGCGAGCTCCCGTAGGGTGGACAACGGCGCAGCCTTGTCCACGCGGCAGGCACCGCTAGCGCTTCGGACTCAACGGGCTGTCGTCCAGGTCCTCGCGCTCTTCGGTGGTGGTGGTATTCGCCGAATCCGGCACATCGCCGTATTCGTCGTAGTCGTGGGGGGTCTGCTTATCATCCGCGGGTTCGGGATTCATGGGGTACTCCGCTCGTAGAGGCACCCTTGGTGGAGTCCGCCGGCCCCGGCGGCGTTCCCGCTAGACTAGCGCCACCAGACGTTCGGCGACCCGGTCGAAGGGTTCGATGCTGCGCTGGGCGCGGCACAGCGGGATCACCCCCTGCACCGCCGCCACCAGCAGCGTGGCCAATCCCGCCGCCGCCTCTTCCGCATGGCCATGCTCGACCAGCGCCACCTGCAGCCGAGCCTCCCAGCGGCGATAGATGCCCGCCGCCGCGTCCAGCTCGCGCTGGGCGATCTCGTCCACCGGTTCTTCCACCGCCACCGCCATCACCGGGCAGCCGACGCGAAAGTCCGAGTCCAGCAGGATGTCGCGCCAGAGTCGCAAAAAGCCCTGGATCCCCGCCAGCGCTCCGGCCTGCAGCTGGCGCTCCAGATCGCGACTGACCTGGGCGCCGGCCAGCTCCACCGCCTCCACCACCAGTTGGTGCTTGCCACCGGGGAAGTGATGATAGGTGGACCCCAGCGGCGCCTCGGCGCGCTTGATGGTCTCGCGGATACTGGTGGCATTGAGGCCGTGCTGTGCCAGCATGGCCGAAGCCGCCACCACCACCCGTTCCCGTACCGTCGACTGCTCGGTCATCCATTCTCCTTGCTATGACAGTCGTCATAATCTACCGTCCAGGCATTATAACAACTGTCATAGGGACCACCCCATGCCCAGCGACGCCCTCGTCGAGGACCTGATCACCGCGGACGGTTATCGCCTCAGTACCAGTCGCTATCTCGCCCAGGGGCCGTTGCAGGGACGGCTGATCGTCGCCGGCGCCACCGCCGTGCCCCAGGGCTTCTATCGACGTTTCGCCCAGCACGCCGCGGCCCGCGGTTTCGAGACCCTGACCTTCGATTACCGTGGCATCGGCCGTTCGGCGCCGGCCTCGCTCAAGGGCTTTCGCATGGACCTGCTGGACTGGGCGCGCCAGGACCTCGCCGCCGCGGTGGACAGCATGGCCGAGGGCGACATCCCCCTCTACCTGGTCGGCCACTCCTATGGCGGCCATGCCTTCGGCCTCCTGCCCAACCACGCCAAGGTGGCCGGCTTCTATGTCTTCGGCACCAGCGCCGGCTGGTACGGCTACATGCCGCCACTGGAGCGCCTCAAGGTGCTGACCATGTGGAAACTGGTCCTGCCGGTGCTGACCTGGTGGAAGGGCTACTGCCCCTGGAGCGCCCTCGGCCTGGGCGAAGACCTGCCGCGCGACGTCTATCGCCAGTGGCGCCACTGGTGCAGCTATCCCCACTACTTCTTCGACGACCCGGCCATGCAGGGCATCGAAGCCGGCTACGCCGCGGTGCGCACCCCCATCGTCGCGGTCAACGCCCTGGACGATCTCTGGGCCACCCCGCAATCGCGCGATGCCTTCATGCAGGCCTATCGCAACGTCGACCTCCAGCGCGAAGACCTCGACCCCCGCCAGCACGGCGGCGCCATCGGCCACATGGGTTATTTCCGCGCCAGCGCCCAGCCGCTGTGGGATAGGGCGTTGGATTGGTTCGCTGCCCTGCCTCGGATGCCCGCGCCGAACTAGATTCCAAGCGAGCCGCCGGCTCGATCACCTGTCACTTTGCCAAAAGCTTGCCATCGTTTCGAACACCCGGTGGTCGGCCGCATGCCCGGCCATATAAACGTGTTGCTGGCCGAAGCCGAGATGCCCTACGGCCAGGTGTTCGAGATGGACGACATCACCTCCGAGTTTGGCCAGGCCGACGGGGTGCTGGTGCTCCGCGCCAAGGATGTGGTCAACCCGGCTGCCAACAACGACCCCAAGTCGCCCATCGCCGGCATGCCTATCTTCGATAGCCTTCAAGGCCAAGACGAACATCGTCAATAAGAGATCCGTGGCCAGCGGCTATGTGGGTCTCGGCAACGAACTCTTCTACCTGGACAATACCCTGATGGTCTTTGGCGACGCCAAGAAGGTCATCGAGGAGACGGTCAAGGCGGTGGATTAAGTCGGAGCCCCTCGCGACCGCTTGAGTGGTCGCGAGGGATTTTCCTTGGCGCTCCATAAGACATACGTTTCTCTTTCGAAGCCTCCAGGCTTACGCACTCAACGCAAGGTTGTTCACGCAAGGATCAGCATCGCTCCTTCGACCGATTGCGCCTTCAGCCTTATCAGTCAGATTATTTCTCAGCGCCTCACCTATCCCCTATCCCCCAATCGAACGCTCACGCTCCGGGCTCTCCCGCCCCTCACAAGGACCGTCCCCATGCAAACCTCCCGCTCCCTCATGGTCGCGTTACTGCTAGCCAACACCGGTGCCGCCTGGGCCGCGTCCAATACGGCCAACGTCCAGCAGAACGGCGGCTTCAATGTAGTGAACCTGAACCAGGGCAGCGATTTGTCGGCGCGCAACCAGGCGGATATCCAGCAGAGCGGCAGCTTTCTCAATGCCCAGGTCACCCAGCAGAACGATGCCGACGACCACGTGCGGGTGGTGCAGACCAATGCCAGGAGCGCGGTCGAGGTCAATCAGGTTTGGGGATCGCAGCGCCTGGTGGATATCGAGCAGCGCGATGGCGGCTATGACCGGGTGCAGGTCGATCAGGGGCCGGGCAGCGGCAACGCGACGGTGGTGCGCCAGAGCGGCCTGCGGCAGGACATCTCTGTCCACCAGGATGGCGGCTATCACCGCATCGACATCGAGCAGAGCAGCTACGCCGCGGGCCAGAACACCCTGACGGTCCGCCAGGATGGCCTCGACGGCAAGCTGGACCTGGCTCAGCACGGTGACCGCCAGGACCTGCAGGTGACCAGCTTCGGCCTGCGCAACGAGGCCTGGGTGAGCCAGAACGGCGAGGACTCGACCACGATCGTCGAGCAGCGCGGCAATGACAACTATGTCGGCCTCAAGCAAGGCGGCGAGCGGGTGGATTCCAAGGTGGTGCAGGAGGGCAACAGCAACGATGCCCGCGTTCGGCACTCCAGCAGCTACGCGCGGCCCAGTACCGTCGACATCGCCCAGCGCGGCGATCTCAATCGCGCGGACGTGAATGTCTATGGCGTGGGTAGCACACTGACCCTGGCGCAGACCGGAAACAGCAATGGCGCCTCTGCCACCGTCTCCGGCGAGGGTAATCAGCTGGATCTGGCGTCCAATGGCGACGCCAATGGCATCACTGCCTATTACCTGGGCAACGACGGCCAGCTGAAGGTCGATCAGCAGGGCGACAATCTTGGGGTGACGGCCTACGTGACCGGCAATGCCTCCAGCATCACCGTCGCCCAGAGCGGCAGCCAGCACACCGCCGACCTTACCCAGAACACCGCGGGCAATGCCATCAACCTGACCCAGAGCGGCTTTTCCAACCACGCCGTCATCAGCCAGTAGCCAGGCATCAGCGGGGCCCCTCCGGCAGCCGCCGAGGGCCCCGCCGCCACTCTCGCTCAATCTTTGCCCTTCGCGGCCGTTATCCTTGAGATGTACCTTTCAAGGAGTCCGCGATGTCCAGCACGCTGTCGGTAAATGGCATCGGCCACGGCATCTTGCGCGCGCCCACGCTCAGGCTGGGTGGCGCGACGGCCAAGCCCACCGCCGAGGAAGAGGCGGCCAAGGTCGAGCAATCCAAGAAGCCCAAGGGGATCGGCAAGCCCAATCCGCTGAACCAGATCAAGGACCAGGCCGAAGCCGACGCTGCCCCTGCCAGCGAGAAGGGCAGCACCGGCAACAAGACCCTGGATACCCTGCAGAAGGCCATCGACATGGCCAAGCGGCAACTGGAGCTGGCGCAGAAGCAGTTGCGCGCGGTGGAAGCCCGGAGCAAGGGCGAGACCAAGGCCGAGCAAGAGGCCAGCCAGGCTGCGCGCGAAGCCGCCCAGGCCAATGTCGCCGCCGCCAGCGAAGCCCTGACGACGGCCTATGCCGCCTATACCGAAGCCCTGAAAAAGGCCGGCGAAAGTACTGGCGGAGTGAGCGCCAAGGCCTGATGCTGGCTAGGCGCACCTGCTCGCACTACGGCAGCAAAGACGGCAGCAGCTGAAGCCTCTACCCCTTCACCCTGAAGCTCAGCCGCAACTCGGTTCCGCGCTCGCCGGCGCGGGACCATTGGGCGTGGGCGCCGATCTGGCCGGCGAGGCCCTCGATCAGCTTCATGCCGGTGCCCGAGCCGGGCTTGCGGGCGGAGGTCTGCAATGGCAGGCCCTTGCCGTCGTCCTGGATGCGCACGCGCCAGGTGTCGTCCTCGGCGAGGTCGATGTCCACCGCCAGCAGGCCGCCCTCGCCCTCGAAGGCATACTTGAGGCTGTTGGAGGCGAATTCGGTGAGGATCATGCCCAGGGGCACGGCGGTGTCCGGGTCCAGGTCGACGTCGGCGATGTTGATCTGCAGCCGCACCTGGCCGGAGTGCTCCTGGTGCAGGTGGCAGAGATTCTCCAGCAGCTGCATGACGAAGGGCCGCAGCCGCAGTTGCTGGGCGGTGTTGGCCGCATAGAGCTGCTCGTGGACCAGGCGCAGGGCGTCGATGCGCGCACCGATGCCCTGCAGCTCCTGGCGGGCCTCGTCGGACTGGGCCGCGCGGGATCTCAGCCAGACCAGCCCGGCGATGATGGCGATGTGGTTCTTGATGCGGTGCTGCATCTCTTGCATCAACCGGGTGTTGGCCTGCAGGGCGTCGTTGAGGTCGCTGCTCTTGAGCAGGCGGTCGATCACCGGGCCGAGGATGGTGGCGTAGGTGCGCAGGAATTCCACGTCTTCCTCGCCGAAGTCCCGCGGCTCGCGGGCGTCGACCTGCAACAGGCCATAGGGTCGGCCGCCGGGCAGGAAGATCGGCACGTTCACCAGCGCCTGGACGCCGTGGTCACGCAGGAAATCGGGCAGGTCGAAGCGGTCTTCCTTGGAGATGTCCGGGGTGATCACCGGGCGGCTGACCTTGATCGAATAGGCTTCGGAGGAGCGCTCGCCGAGAGACACCTTGGCCTGGCCCACCACGCCCGGATTCCAGCCAACGCCGGCGCGGACCAGCGCCTGGTGCTCGCCGCGCTCGATCTCCAGCACCTTGGACAGTTCGGTGCCGAGGGCATCGCCCACCAGGTGGCAGGCGCGCATGAGGATCTCGTCCAGATCCTCGCAGCGCAGCGCGAAGTCGCCAAAGTCCGCCAGCAACTTCTGCCGCTGGGTCAGGGCCTGGACCCGCTGTTCATCGTTCATCGAAGGCTTTCCTTCTGGCATGGGCAAGGCACCGGGATAACGGCGTCAGCGAGCGCTGACCCGGGCTGCCTGCCGTCGCTAATCGTC
Organism: Pseudomonas sp. GM_Psu_1; assembly: GCF_026544185.1. Lineage (NCBI taxonomy): Bacteria > Pseudomonadati > Pseudomonadota > Gammaproteobacteria > Pseudomonadales > Pseudomonadaceae > Pseudomonas > Pseudomonas sp. GM_Psu_1. The sequence continues at coordinate 36,900 of NZ_JALNUX010000011.1, read as the reverse complement.
CGGATAGATCTCGTCCGCCGTGATGGCCGGCAGGCTGCCGATGGCGCGCAATTCGTTGATGGCGTCGCGGATCACCTCGTAGAGCAGCGCGGTGTTGCGCACCAGGGTCTGGTTGAGCACGCGCGACACCCGCGCCGGCCGGGCGGGATCGATGAGGGTGATCAGCAGGTTGTCACCCTGGGACTGGATCTCGTGCTTGATGGGCGGGTCCAGCGCCGCCAACTGGCTTTTCAGTGCTTGCATGCCGTCTATCCACAGAAGGTCGTTTCTGAATAGTCGGACTGGAAACAACGATCGGGCGTTCAGTGCGTCGAGGGTGACGCACCGAACGGCTGGCGCAGCGCCTCAGAGGGGCGCGTCTTCCTCGCGATAGATCCGCATTCCACGCGCCTGGTAGTTGGCCAGGGCCGCCGGGTGATCCAGGGTGCAGGTGTGCACCCAGACGCGCTCGGTGCCGGGCCAGTCCCAGGCGGAACGGAGGGCGTGACTGAGCAGCGGACCGCCGAAGCCGAGGCCCATGAAGGCGCCGGCCAGGCCGAAGTAGCGGATCTCGACATTGCGGCCGTCCGGGCGGTACAGCTCGTAGTACCCGGCGATGGCGCCACGGTGATAGGCGACCCAGGTGCGGTGCCCGTCCTGCTCCACCAGCGCGCGCCACTGGGCGTCGCTCCAGCCGTTCAGATCGCTCCAGTCCCAGGCCTGGCCGACCAGGGCATAGAGAAAGCGATTGAATTCGGGTTGCGGCACCTCGCACTCGACGATCTGCAGGTCGGGCCGTGGCGGCTTCTCGCGCAACTCGGTCGAGGCCGTCATTTCGAGGTAGAAGGTGGTGCAGGTCCGGTCCATCGCCAAGACTCCCTGGGAAAGGTCAGACCCGATTGTGACCAGAGCAACGGGGGTGGTGCCAGTCTGATTGCGACGCCCGCGGAAAGCGGATCGCCGCAGGTGACGTGGCTACCCGGCTACCCGGCTACCGCGGCCCCGGCTGCCCGACCACACCAGGCCAGCGCCAGGGTCATCAGCAGGCCCAGGGCGGCCATGCCGGCGCCGGCCAGGGAGATCGCCGGATAGCCGAGACCGGCGTCGATCACCGCGCCGCCCAGGGCCGCGCCGAGGGCATTGCCCAGGTTGAAGGCGCCGATGTTGACCGCCGAGGCCAGGTTGGGGGCGTCCTTGGCGGCTTCCATCACGCGCATCTGCAGCGGCGGCACCAGGGCGAAGCTGGCGATGCCCCAGACGAGGATGGCCACGGCAGCCGCCAGCGGCCAGCGCATCAGTACGCTGAAGGCCAGCAGCACCACGATGAGCACGCCCAGGGAGGCGATCAGGGTGCGGTCGATGGATTTGTCCGCCGCCTTGCCGCCCCAGAGATTGCCCAGGGTCAGGCCGACGCCGAACAGCACCAGCATGGCGGTAATGAAGGCGGTGGAGCCATGGGTCTCGCGGGCGAGGATCGGCGCGATATAGGTGAAGACGGTGAACATGGCACCGGAGCCAATTACGGTCAGCCCCAGGGCGGCCAGCACCGGCGGACGACCCAGCACGCGGATCTCGGCCAGTACCCCGTCGCTCGGCGGCAGGGCCACGTTGGGCAGGGCGAACCAGAGCGCGGCCATGGTCAGCAGGCCGAGTCCGGCGATGCCCCAGAAGGCCTGGCGCCAGCCGAGCAACTCGCCGAACCAGGTGGCCAGGGGCACCCCGCCGATGGTCGCCAGGGTCAGACCCATGAACATGGCGGCGACCGCCCCGGCGCGCTTGTCCGGGGCGACCACGCTGGCCGCCACCAGGGCGCCGACGCCAAAGAAGGCGCCATGGTTGAGCGAGGTCACCACCCGGGCGATCAGCAGGCTGGTGTAGTCGGTCGCCAGCGCCGACATCAGGTTACCGAGGGTGAAGATGGCCATCAGGCCGATCAGCAGATGACGGCGCGGAATGCGGCCGGTGGTCAGGGTCATCAGGGGCGCGCCGATCAGTACGCCCAGGGCATAGGCGCTGATCAGCAGGCCCGCCGCCGGAATGGACACGCCAAGATCGGCGGCGATGCCTGGCAGCATGCCCATGGGCGCGAATTCGGTGACGCCGATGCCGAAGGCACCGGTGGCCAGGGCCAGCAGGGGTGGATTGATACGCATGGGAAAGACTCCTTATCTATGCCGCGAATGCTAAGCTCCCCGCTCAAGTGCCGGTATACGGCGGTTTTGGCATGCACCTTTGCCCTGGAGTCACAAGTGGATCTGAATGGTCGCTCGGGAGAGATGGCGGTGTTCGCCCAGGTGGTGGAGGCCGGCAGCCTATCCGCCGCCGCCAGAGCCCTGCGCCTGACGCCTTCGGCGGTGAGTCGCTCCATCGCCCGTACCGAGCAGCGCCTCGGCACGCGACTGCTGTTGCGCACCACCCGGGCCATCACCCTCACGGCCGAGGGTGAGGCCTATCTACGCGCGGCGCGACGCATCCTGGCGGACCTGGCCGAGGTGGAAGACGCCATCGCCGACCAGGGCGTACCGCGCGGGCGCCTGCGCGTCAGCGCCGCCCTTGGTCATGGCCGCATGACCCTGGTGCCGCTGGTGGCGGCCTTCAGCGCCCGCTATCCGGACATCGTCGTGGACCTTGCGCTGGGCGACGAGGTGGTGGACATCCTCGCTGGTCAGGCCGACGTGGCGATCCGCTTCGGCCAGCTGGCCGACAGCCCCCTGAGCGCCCGACCCATCGGCGTCACCGGGCAGGTGGTGGTGGCCTCGCCGGCCTATCTCGCCCGCCACGGCACACCCCAGGTGCCGGAAGACCTGCTAGAGCACAATTGCCTGAGATTCAACTTTCGCCGCGCCCTGCCCGACTGGCCCTTCGTCCGTGACGGCCAGGCCTTCGCCCTGAAGATCAGCGGCAACATCGAGTGCAACAGCGGCGAGGCCTTGGCGCTGCTGGCCCGCGAAGGCGCCGGTATCGCCCGCATCGGGGAATTCAGCGTGGCCGACGACCTGCGCAGCGGCGCCCTGGTGCCTTTGCTGGAGGCCTGGAATCCGGGCGATCTGGAACCCATCCACGCGGTCTTCGTCGGCGGCTCGACCATGCCGGCGCGGGTACGGGTGTTCGTGGATTTCCTGGTGGAGCGGCTGGGCAGCTGACGCCATCAGGCAAAGCGCCCGTCCCGCTTGAAACGCTCCGTGGCTTCGATCAGGGCACTGGTAGTGCCGGGCTCCGTGGGCGCGTGCCCGGCGTCGTTGACGATCTTGAGCACCGAGCCGGGCCAGGCCTTGTGCAGCTGGTAGGCGGAATTCGGCGTGGCGATCATGTCGTGGCCGCCCTGGACCAGGTAGCAGGGCAGTTGGCGGATGCGCGCCAGGCCCTGGATCAACTGGTCTCTTCGAGAAACAGCTGATGCTTGAAGTACCAGGCGTCGAGCACGGCCATGCCCAGCGTGGTCTGCTCGTCGGCGGCCTGGGCTTCCACGCCTTCCGGATCGTGGCGCAGCAGGGAGCAGCTGGCCGAGTACCGCACCCAGGCCCGGGCGGCGTCCAGGCGCGCCTGCGGATCTTCGCCGAGCAGACGTTCGAGGTAGGCGTCCAGAGCCGCATCGCGCCGGTCTTCCGGAATCCAGCTGACGAAATCCTCGTAGGCACGGGGGAAGAAGCGCCGCATGCCGTGCAGGTACCAGTGCACCTCGTCGGAGGTGCCGAGAAAGATGCCGCGCAGCAGGAAACCCAGGCAGCGCTCGGGGTGGGCCTCGCCATAGGCCAGCGCCAGGGTGGTGCCCCAGGAGCCGGCGGTGAGCAGCCAGCGCTCGATACCCAGGTGCTCACGCAACCGTTCGAGGTCATCGATGAGGTGCTGGGTGGTGTTGTCGCGGGTTTCGGCCAGGGGGGTGGATCTCAGGGCGCCGCGCTGATCGAACAGCACGATGCGGTAGTGATCCGGATCCCAGAAGCGCCTCTTGCTGGGCTCGGCCCCCTCGCCCGGTCCGCCGTGCAGGTAGACCACCGGCACGCCCTGGGGATTGCCGCATTCCTCCCAGTAGAGTTCGTGCAACGCGCTCACCCGCAGCCGACCGCTGCGGTTGGGCTGCTCGATTTCCGGAAAGGGCTGGTAGGTGACGGCGCAGGGTGCATCCATGGTCGTTTCTCAGGTGGGCTTCGAGGTAGCTGAGCCAGCGCCGGCCGCCCGAGTTCCAGTCGAAGCGGCGCCGCAAAACGACTGCCCGCCGCACCCGCGCCGGGCTGCACGCCCAGCGCCGGTGGGCTTGCGGGGCTCAAGGCGGGCCCTTCGCGAAAACCCCTCGCGCCGCGCCTGCGGCGCGGCCCGTTGGTCGGAACGGGACTGCCACGCGCCCTGGGGAACTCCAGCCGGCATCCCCGCCCTAATCCCCCACGCCTGCACTCGTGGCGCCCCTTCGCTGACTCGAAACGTTGCATTCGTTCGCTTCGCTGGCCTGGGGGCGCCCGCTGCCGGCCCCCTTCGTGTCTTGCCAGGATCCCGCTCTGCCATGTCCGCTTCCGCTTCCCCCGCCGTCGACCCCGACCAGAAGGCTTCGGCCCGCCGGCTGATCTTCATTACCGTGCTGGTCGCCACCATGGGCGCCCTGGCCTTCGGCTACGACACCGGCATCATCGCCGGCGCCCTGCCCTTCATGACCCTGCCACCCGACCAGGGCGGCCTGGGCCTCAATGCCTATACCGAGGGGCTGGTTACCGCCGCCCTGATCGTCGGCGCGGCCTTCGGTTCGCTGGCGGCGGGTTATCTCGCCGATCGCTATGGCCGCCGCACCACCCTGCGCCTGCTGTCGATCCTCTTCGTCGTCGGCGCCCTGGGCACCGCGGTGGCGCCCTCGGTGGAACTGATGGTGGTCGCACGCTTCGTGCTCGGCCTGGCGGTGGGCGGCGGGTCGGCCACGGTGCCGGTGTTCATCGCCGAGATCGCCGGCCCCAAGCGCCGCGGTCGCCTGGTGAGTCGCAACGAACTGATGATCGTCAGCGGTCAGCTGCTGGCCTATGTGCTCAGCGCCCTGCTCGCCTGGCTGGTGCACGACAACGGCATCTGGCGCTACATGCTGGCCATCGCCATGGTGCCGGGCATCCTGCTGTTCGCCGGTACCTTTCTCTTGCCCACCTCGCCGCGCTGGCTGGCGGCCAAGGGTCGGATCGAAGAAGCCGAAGCCGTGCTGGAACGCCTACGCGACACCCCCGAGGAGGTGCAGCGCGAGGTCGAGGAGATGCGCGAGAGCGAGGAACAGGCCAGGCATCGCCCGCCATTGCGCGAATTGCTGAGCCAGGGCTGGGTGGTCAAGTTGCTTCTGCTGGGCATCGGCCTGGGCTTCGTCGCCCAGTTCACCGGGGTCAACGCCTTCATGTACTACACGCCGATCATCCTCAAGAGCACCGGCATGGGCACCAGCGCGGCCCTGACCGCCACCATCGGCAACGGCGTGGTCTCGGTGATCGCCACCCTGCTCGGCATCTGGGCCATCGGCCGCGCCGGACGCCGTACCCTGCTGCTGATCGGCCTGGTGATCGTGGTCGTGGCGCAACTGGCGCTGGGCAGCGTGCTGCTGTGGCTGCCGCCAGACCTCACCCAGAGCTACCTGGCGCTGGCCTGCATCCTGGTGTTCCTGCTGTTCATGCAGATGTGCATCGCGCCGGTCTACTGGCTGCTGATGTCCGAGCTGTTTCCCAACCAGGTCCGCGGCCTGCTGACCGGGGTGGCGGTGGCCGTGCAGTGGCTGTGCAACGCCACCGTGGCCTTCAGCTTTCCGGTGGCCCTGGAAGCCATCGGCAACTACACCTTCTATGTCTTCGCCGCCATCAACCTGGGTTCGCTGCTGTTCGTCTATTTCTGCCTGCCGGAGACCCGCGGCAAGTCCCTGGAAGAAATCGAACGTCATCTGAAGAAAGAGTTATAGCGGGTCGTTAGCCGACCGATCGGCGATTTTCCGGCTTGTTACGGACCAAATGGAATAATTTCTCATCCCGTATCAAGTCGGACTTATCCGGGCCGATGCAGAGTGAAGGCATGTCGCCGTCATTCTTCGCGCCAGGGCGCGACCGGGGCTTTCGATGAACATCAAGCAGAAACTCACCTCGCTTTTCGCGGTAACCGCCTGCCTCCCGGTGATCCTGGTGGCGGGCGTGGTCATCATGAACGTGCGCAGCCAGGCCACCGGCGATTTCCTCGACGGCAGCGGGCGCGAAATCCGCCAGATCGATCGCAACATCCAGCAGTTTTTCTCCGGCATCCAGCAGAACGTCGACTTCCTCGCCAAGGAGCCGAACATCGTCGCGCTGCAAGGCCTGAAGAACTACAGCGGCGCCGACGCCGCCCAGTTGCCGCAGCCGGAAGCCGGCCAGCAGGCGCTGGCCTATTTCACCCGTTTCGCCAAGACCCACCCCACCACCGCCTACCTGTCGGTCGGCCTGGCCGATGGCGGCTATGTCAGCTGGCCGGACGACGCCAAGCTGGCCAACTACGATCCGCGCGTGCGCCCCTGGTACCAGGCGGCCATGAACAATCCCGGCAGGGTGGTGCGCACCCCGGCCTACTACTGGGCCACCGACGACGTCTCGCTGATGGGTGTGGTGCGGACCATGGAAGACGCCAGCGGCAAGGTCCGCGGCGTGGTGGGCCTGGACATCTCGCTCAAGCAGCTCACCGATCTGGTCAAGAGCATCACCCTGGGTCAGAGCGGCTACCTGCTGCTGGTGGAAGACAGCGGCAACGTGCTGGTCGACCCGCGCGACCCCAAGCACAACTTCAAGCAGCTCAAGGAGCTGGGTGACGCCTACCAGACCCTCAGCGGCATCCAGAGCGGCCTGGGTGAGGTCAATCTCAACGGCACCGACTACATGGTCAACGTCTATCCGGCCAAGGATCTGGGCTGGAAATTCATCGGTCTGATCGAGCGCAGCGAAGTCATGGGCAAGGCCACCGCCCTGACCTGGCAGATCGCCGGCATCACCGCGGTGCTGGCACTGCTGTTCGCCGTGCTCGGCGCCGCCTTCGCCGGCATGATCGTGCGGCCGATCCGTGGCGTCTCTGCCGGCCTCGAATCCATCGCCCAGGGCGAAGGCGACCTGACCAAGAGCCTGACCGTGCAGGGCAAAGACGAAACCGCCACCCTGGCCGGCTGGTTCAACCAGTTCCTCGCCAGCATCCGCCAGCTGGTGCAGCGCATCGGCCAGGCCTCCAACGACCTGCAGCAGGCCTCGCAGACCACCACCCAGGCGGCGGCCAGCATGAACGAGGTCGCCGGTCGCCAGCGCGAAGCCGTGGAGCTGGTGTCCACCGCCTTCAACGAGATGGTCGCCACCTCCAACGAGGTCGCGCGTTCCTGCAGCCAGGCCGCGGCCTCCGCCGACGCCGGTCATCACAAGGTGCAGGAAGGCTACGGCCAGATCGAGAAGGCCACCGGCAACGTCAACCAGCTCAGCGGCAGCCTGGCCCAGTCGGCCCAGGCCATGGCGGTGCTGGAACAGGACAGCCACAACATCAACACCATCCTCGACACCATCCGCGGCATCGCCGAACAGACCAACCTGCTGGCGCTCAACGCCGCCATCGAAGCGGCGCGGGCCGGTGAGCAGGGGCGTGGCTTCGCCGTGGTGGCCGACGAGGTGCGGGCCCTGGCCAAGCGCACCGCCGACTCCACCGGCGAGATCGACGGCCTGCTCGGCAGCCTGGCGCGGCGCACCCAGGAGGTCACCCGCCAGATCGAGACCAGCCTGGAGCTGTCGCAGACCAGCGTGGCCTCCATCAGCGAGGCGCGTGGCAGCTTCGAAGGCATCCGCCAGTCGGTGGACGAGATCCGCGACCAGGCCCTGCAGATCGCCGCGGCGGCCGAGGAACAGCACCAGGTGGCCGAGGACATCAACCGCCACATCGCCCAGATCCACGACGACGCCCAGCAGGTGGAAGGCCTGGCCCAGTCCACCACCCGCGACTCCTCGCGCCTGTCGCAACTGTCGGGCGAACTGGACGGCCTGGTGCGGCGCTTCAAGGCCTGATGACTGTTTGGCGGTAGCAGAAGCCCCGCGGGTGATCCCCCGGGGCTTTTTGTTGGCCGGGATTCCGGGACGCGTGGATAAGGCTGCGCCGTTATCCACCCTACGGACGTTGAACCTCCCCGCTGCGCCGGACAGCCCCCTCTCCCCCTGGGCGAGGGTTGGGGTGAGGATGCCTTGAGCCAAACCGTAGCGTGGAAAACGGCGCAGCCTTTTCCGCTGGCTGGTCGGGCATCTCGTTGGGCTTAGCTGCGCTCAACCCAACCTACGGGGCTGGTGGTAGCAGACGCCCCTCGGGTTACTCCAGCGGGACTCTTTGTAGACCGGGCATTCGGGGACGCGTGGATAAGGCTGCGCCGTTATCCACCCTACGGACGTTGAACCTCCCTGCTACGCCGGACAGCCCCCTCTCCTCCTGGGAGAGGGTTGGGGTGAGGGTGCCTTCAGCCAAACCGTAGCGTGGAAAACGGCGCAGCCTTTTCCACTGGCGGATCGAACACCCCCTCAAGCCCCGGACGGCAGACCCTGGTCGCGATCGCCGCGCAGGTTGCTGTGGGCAGCCTTGCAGATCTCGCGCAGGCCGCTCTTGAGGCCTTCTTCGAGGGTAGGGTGGTAGAAGGGCATGTCCAGCAGCGAGCTGGCGGTCTCGCCGTGGATCAGCGCCAGCACCAGCAGATGGCCGATATGGTCCATGCCCGGCCCGACCATGGCCGCGCCGGTCAGCTTGCCGGTACCCGGTTCGGCATAGAAGCGGGCGATGCCCTGGTTGCGCGCCTCGACCCGGGCGCGGCCCTGGTCGTGGTAGGACGAGGTGCCGATCAGACTGCCCTGGTCGGGCGGACTGCCCAGCACGGCCACCGGCGGATCGGTGAAGATCAGCGAAAACAGCGGCGATCTCGGGGTCGGTCGGACCTCGGGATAGCAGGCGGCATTGTGCCCGGCGATGGCCCCCTCGTCGGAGGCCTCGTGGAGGATCGGCCGGTCATGGTCGGCATCGCCGGCGATAAAGATCGACGAGGAGCCACACTGCATCGTCTCGGGGTCGTAGACCGGGGTGCCATGGTCGTCCAGCTCGATGCCGGTGGTCTCCAGCCCCAGCCCCTTCAGCCGCGGCGGTCGCCCGGCGGCCACCAGCACGTAGTCGAAGTCGCCGTCGCCGCTCGCCGCGCCGGACCAGGACAGCCGCACGCCCTCGCCTTCGCGCCGGGCATCCACCTCGACATTGAGGTACAGGGTCAGGTCCTGTTCCAGGATCTTGCGCAACTCGGCCTTGACCTCCAGGTCCTCCAGCGCGCCCAGGCCATCGTCCTGGCCGAACAGGGTGACGGCCACGCCGAGGCGGGCCATGGCCTGGGCCAATTCCAGGCCCACCGGACCGGTGCCGATCACCGCCAGCGAACGCGGCAGATCGGGGAGTTCGAAGATCGTCTCGTTGGTCAGCGCCCGCTCGCCGAGGGCGCCGAAGGGTTCCGGCACCAGGGGGTAGGAGCCGGTGGCGATGATCACGCTACGGGCGCTTATCGTCTTACCATCGCTGAGCTGCAGGCGATCCGGCGCCACGAAGCGCGCCGTCGCGCGCTGGGCCACGCCCTCGGGCAACTTGGCGAAACCCTCCTTGGTGGCGGCGACGAAATGATCGCGCTCGCGCCGCACCCGCGCCATGACCGCCGCGCCATCGACGCTGACGCTGCCCACCTCGATGCCAAAGGTGCCGGCGCGGCGGACGGCATGATGAGCCTCCCCGGCGACGATCAGCAGCTTGGAGGGCATGCAGCCCACGGAGGCACAGGTGGTGCCGGCCCAGCGGTCGTCGATCAGCAGGGTGCGCGCGCCCTGGCGGCGGGCGGCGCGTTCGGCGGCGAGGCCGGCGGTTCCGGCCCCGATCACGGCGACATCACATTCGAGATCGGCGGGGGTCGTAGCGGCTGCAGGGTCACTCATCTCATCACCTGACGTTGTGAAGGGTTACCCGACTCGCGCCAGGTCTCCAGCAAGGGACCCCAAGCGCAACGTTGAGGTTGCATCCCCAAGGCGTGACCCACTTCGACAAAAAACCGACAATTCTTGTCAGGAGCGTCAAATTCCATGCCACTCGTCACCTTATACTGGCCATCTGGAACCATTGAGGGTGTCCTATCCTCAATTAGCCAACTTAAATGGACGCAGGCACTCACATGGAACGTGACATCAGCAAGATTCCGCTCATCAACGATTGGTCCTATCTGATCGCCCTGGAAACTGGCCTGTTCACCCGGGGCGAACTCAGCGGCGCGGTGCTCAAGGCCCTCAATGACCAGGCCCGCCTGCTCTCCCGTCGCTACCTGGTGCAGAAGTCCAAGCTGGACGTACGCAAGCTGACGCCCGCCGAGAGCGAGATCCTCGATACCCTCAGCGACACCGCCGCCAGCCTACGTCGCCGCCAGCGGCTGCCGCACAACATCGTCAAGAGCCTCAGGGCCGGCGGCCTGATCGCCGCGGTCGAGCGTAGCGTCTGCGCCTCGGGCATCCTGCAGTGCCACAACGGCTTCTATGAAGACGGCCTGGAGCCGGGCGCCTTCGAGCGGATCGTCATGCGCCATCCCCATGAATTCGGCGATCACGCCCGCCAGAGCGCTGCCCTCTACTTCGCCCAGGAACCCTTCGCCCTGGAACCGTCGCAAGACGTGCACGACCAGCCGCTGCAGGCCAGCGCCTGATGAGCGAGGCGCACGCAATGACCGGGGCGGCCGGGAGGCCCCAGACCCCGTTCGCCTGCGCGCGTCTCGCCGCCCCCGTTCCCGCGTGCGGTACCGCTTTTCCGGAGTCCTGGCGCATGACGCCCGCTTTCGCGCCGCTCAGCCCCCCATAGCACCCCTGCCCTCGCCGGCCGGCCGATCTCGCTGATCGCGTCGGCTGTCGTCCTTTCGTTGCCGGCCCAGCCGGCAGCGGCCTTTGCCTGCGCGCGTCTCATGACGAGCGTCTCTGCCGATGCCGTTCGCGTCGCCGTCCAGCCGGAGTCCGCTCCCGGAGGGTGGCCGCGGCATGGGCCACGGCTGCGAGGAGCAGACATGACTACCGCCCACGTCCCCCAGGGACGCAACAACTTCGATTTCCTGAGATTCGCCGCGGCCTCCACCGTGGTGATCGGCCACGGCTTCTGGCTCTCGGGGCATATCGGCGCCGAGCCGATCCTCAACTTCACCGGCTTCACCGACGCGGCCAACATCGCCGTCTATGTGTTCTTCGTGATCAGCGGCTTCCTGATCACGGCGTCCTTCCAGCGCAGTCGCAATCCCCTGGACTTTCTGCTCAAGCGCGCCCTGCGGATCTTTCCGGCGCTGATCGTCTCGGTGCTGTTCTCGGTGCTGGTGGTGGGCTGGCTGGCCACCAGCCGGGAAACGAGCGCCTACTTCAGCGATCGCCAGACCCTGGGCTTCTTCAAGAACATCCTCTTGATGACGCGCTTCGAACTGCCTGGCGTCTTCACCGGCAATCCCTTTCCGGACACGGTGAACGGCAGCTACTGGACCCTGCCCTACGAGGTGTTCATGTACCTGTCGCTGCTGATCATCGGGGTGCTGGGGCTGCTGACCCGCTCGGTGGTCATGGCCACCCTGGTGGTGCTGGTGCTGGGCAACTTCCTGCTGCTGCCGCAGATGGGCATCGCCAGCTTCGTGCTGCACAAGGTGTTCAGCCTGGGCATGTTCTTTTTCGCCGGCGCCCTGCTGCAACTCGCGGGACCGCGCATCCCCTGGCGCCTGGAGATCGCCCTGGCGCTCTGCCTGCTGTCGCTGGCGGCCATCGTCTGGCATGTCCTGCCGGTGATCCACCTGGTGTCGCTGGCCTATGTGATCATCTACCTGGCCCAGGTGCAGGTACCGGTGCTGCATGGCTTCGGCCGCTTCGGCGACTATTCCTACGGCCTCTACCTGTTCAACTTCCCGGTCCAGCAACTGCTCATGCACTGGTTTCCCGACAGCTTCTCGCTGCCTGGTTTCCTGCTGGTGAGCTATGTCCTGACCCTGGGGTTCGCGGTGCTCTCCTGGCACCTGATCGAGGCGCCGGCGCTGAGATTCAAGCCGCGGCGCCAGGCCCCGGTGGCGCCGGCCTGAGGCCAGCTGGCCGGGCGTCTCAGCCGAGGCGACCGGCCAGGGCAAAACCGGCCAGGGTCAGCAGCAGCGACCCCAGCACATGGATGGTCACGGTGAGCGCCGCCCAGCCCAAGCGGCCGCTCTGCAGCAATCCCACCACCTCGGCGGAAAAGGTCGAGAAGGTGGTGAAGCCACCGCAGAAGCCGGTCACCAGCAGCAGGCGCCACTGGGCTTCCAGCCCCGGATAACGGGAGAACAGCCCCAGCGCCAGGCCGATCACGAAGCCGCCGACCAGATTGACCAGCAGCGTGCCCAGGGGCAGCAGCGGAAACAGCGCATTCAGCCGCAGACCGACCCACCAGCGACAGGCGCTGCCGAGGGCACCGCCAAACATCACCGCGAACAGCGCATAGGGCATCTCAGACTCCTCTCAACAGCGAGGGGCGGCGAGGAGCAGGACGGCAACGCCCGCCAGGGCCGACAGCAGCGACCCCAGCAGCACGCCGATCTTGACCTCGTCGACCAGGAAGGGCGCCCCCGGAAAGGCCAGGGCGCCGATGAACAGGCTCATGGTAAAGCCAATGCCGCAGAGCAGCGCCACGCCATAGAGCTGCAGCCAGCTGGCACCCTCGGGCAGCCGCGCCAGACCGCTGCGGATGGCCAGCACCGCCATCAGGGAAATCCCGATCTGCTTGCCAAGGAACAGCCCCAGGGTCACGCCCAGGGGCACCGGATCCAGCAGATTGGCCGGCGACATCCCGGCCAGGGAGACCCCGGCATTGGCGAAGCCGAACAGCGGCACGATCAGGAAGGCCACCCAGGGATGCAGCGCGGACTCCAGCTTGAGCAGCGGCGAGGCGTCGTCGGCCTCGGTGTCGCCCAGGGGAATGAACAGCGCCAGGATCACCCCGGCCAGGGTCGCATGGATGCCCGAACGCAGCATGCAGAACCATAGCAGCGCCCCCACCAGCAGATAGGGCAACAGGGCGGTGACCTTGAGGCGATTGAGCACGAACAGCACCGCCACCAGACCGGCCGCGGCCAGCAGCATGCTGCTGGAGAGGTCGCTGGTGTAGAACAGCGCGATGATCAGCACGGCGCCGAGGTCATCGAGGATCGCCAGGGCGGAGAGAAACACCTTGAGCGACACCGGCACCCGCGAACCCAGCAGCGACAGCACGCCCAGGGCGAAGGCGATGTCGGTGGCGGCGGGAATCGCCCAACCCGAGAGGGTCTGGGGATCGTGGCGATTGACCAGGGCATAGAGCAGCGCCGGCACCAGCATGCCGCCCAGGGCGGCGAGCCCCGGCAGGGCGCGATCGCCCCAGCTGGCGAGTTGGCCGACCGCCATCTCGCGCTTGATCTCCAGCCCCACCAGCAGGAAGAAGATGGCCATCAGGCCGTCGTTGATCCAGTGACCGAGGGACAGACCACCCACATACCAGTGCAGACTGGCGAAATAGCCCTCGGCCAGCGGCGAGTTGGCGACGATCAGGGCGATGGCGGCGGCCACCATCAGCACGACACCACCGGCCGCTTCGGCCGCGACGAAGCGATTGAGATAGGCCAGGGCCTTGGCCGGAGAAAAGGGAGAGTTCATGGGCAGCCGTACTCCGCGCGGCGGCCCGACCTGCGCTCGATTCAACCTGTCCTACCGCGTGGCTGCGGCGACACCCAGCCGATGATCCTACTACGGCAGCCGCAGCGGTCGCAGCAGAAAATCGCCTGGAGACGGCAGCCGCTCTGGGTCGCCGCCTGGCCGTAGACCCGGGCGCCGAGCGCGCCGCGCCGGTCTTGCCAGGGCTGCGTCCAGGAGGGACCATCAGCGCCCTCGTTCTGCCCAGCAGCTGCCTTTCCCATGTCCCAGGAACCCCTTACGCCGTCGCCTTCGCCGTCTCTCTTCGCCCGCCTGGCCCAGGGCCTGCGCGCCTTCTGGCCGGCGCCGCTGCCCATCGACGGACGCGAGCGGCTGCGCGCCAGCCTCGGCGCCGGCCTCGGCATCCTGCTCGCGGCCCTGCTCGCCGCCTGGTGGCTGGAAGGCCAGCCGGTGCACCAGCATGGCGCCCTGGCATTGGCGCTCGTAGCGCCGCTGGGCGCCAGCGCCGTACTGGTGTTCGCCCTGCCCTCCAGTCCGCTGGCGCAGCCCTGGTCGGTGGTGGGCGGCAACACCCTGTCGGCGCTGATCGGCATCGCCTGCGCGCTGTGGATTCCCGAAGCCAACCTGGCCGCCGCCGTGGCGGTCGCCCTGGCCATCGCCGCCATGTTCACCCTGCGCTGCCTGCACCCGCCGGGTGGCGCCTCGGCGCTGCTGATGGTGCTGATCGGCGCCCAGGACTTCAGCTATGCCTGGAGTCCGGTGGCGCTGGATTCGCTGCTGCTGGTGAGTGCCGGCCTGCTCTACAACAACCTGACCCGCCGCCCCTGGCCCCATGTGCCGCGCCCGGCCGAGCCGAGTGGCGAGACGCGCCTGCAGCGCGCCGACCTGGACGCCGTGCTGGCACGCTACAACCAGGTGCTGGACATCAGCCGCGACGACCTCGCCGAATTGCTCGAACAGGTGGAGGCGCGCGCCTACCAGCGTAAGATGGGCGAGTTGCGCTGCGCCGACGTCATGAGCCACGAACCGGTGACGGCCCGCGCCGAGATGCCGCTGCAGCAAGCCTGGGCGCTGATGCGCGCCCGGCGCATCAAGGCGCTGCCGGTGGTGGATCGCCAGGGTCATCTGCTGGGCATCGTCACCGTCGCCGACTTCATGCGGCAGATCGATCTGGACGTCCACGAAGGCCTCGGCTGGCGCCTGAGATCGCTGGTCCGCCCGCGCACGCGCCAGGAGGAAAACAGCGTCGGTCACATCATGACCCGTACCGTGCGGGTGGCCAGCGCCGACCGCCTGCTGATCGATCTGGTGCCGGTGTTTTCCGAGAACGGCCACCGCCACATCCCCATCATCGACGGCTCGCGCCGCCTGGTGGGCATCATCACCCAGTCGGATCTGATCCGCGCGCTGTACCAGGCGGTACGGGCCTGACCGCAGCGAGCCGCCCTCGGCTGGGGTTCTGCAGCGAACCTCGCCGCGTTTTCGTCGTCTCAAAGGCACTGTCGCCCATTCCGGGCGACCTGCCAGGAATGTTCGGATGAAAACCGGTCCCGCTCGTGCCTCTTCGTTCTCCGCGCCTCGTGCGCTGCTCGCCAGCCTGGTCCTGGGCGGCGGTCTGCTGCTCGCGGGCTGCGCCGGCAACCCGCCGACCGCGCAGATGGCCGTGACCCAGTCCGCCGTCAACGAAGCCGTGAGCGGCGGCGGCAACCAGTTCGCCCCCATCGAGACCAAGTCGGCCCAGGACAAGTGGACCCAGGCCCAGGCAGCCCTGTCCAACGAGAAATACGACGAGGCCAAGCGCCTGGCCGAGCAGGCCGAGTGGGATGCCCGTCTGGCGACCCGCAAGACCCAGGCCGCCAAGGCCCAGGCGGCGCTGCAGGATGCCCAGAACAGCATCCAGCAGATCCGTGAGGAAGGTCAGATCAACCTCCAGCTGCAACAGAATCTACAGAAAAAGGTGCAGCAGTAAGGCTGCCCGCTCTCTTGAAGGACGAAACCATGCGTAAACGTTTTCTGCTCCCGCTGATGTCGGCGCTGACCCTCACCCTGGCCGCCTGCGCCACCCCGCCCAACCCCAATCTGGAAAAGGCGCGCAACGACTACGCCGCTCTCGAATCCCAGCCCCAGGCCACCCAGCTGGCAGCGCTGGAAACCAAGGACGCCGGCACCTGGCTGGCCAAGGCCGACAAGGCCTACAAGGACGGTGAGAACGAGCGCACCGTCGACCAGCTGGCCTACCTGACCCAGCAACGCATCCAGACCGCCATGCAGACCATCAAGCTGCGCATGGCCGAAGCCGAGCTGAAGAAGGTCGACGCCGAACGCGGCGAAGCCCGCCTCAACACCCGCACCCAGCAGCTGCAGCAACTGCAGAAGGCGATCAAGTAAGGTCCAGGGCGCAGGTCCCCTGGCGGGAATCCTGCGCCCCCTGCCGTGGTCCTCTACTGACCCGCGAGCGTCCTGCTCGCCACAGTCCGGAGGATTTCTCATGCACGCCATACGCCTACGCAAACCCGGTGGTCTGGACCAGCTGGAGCCCTGCGAGCTGCCCGATCCCGGGCAGCCGGGGGCTGGCGAGATCCGGGTGCGGATCAAGGCCAGCTCGCTGAATTTCCATGACCTGGGCGTGGTGCTGGGCAAGATGCCGACCGCCGATGGGCGCATTCCCATGTCCGATGGCGCCGGGGTGGTCGAGGCGGTGGGCGCCGGGGTCAGCGAATTCGCCGTGGGCGATCACGTGGTCTCGACCTTCTTTCCCCACTGGCTGGACGGCGAGCCGCCCATCGATGACTTTTCCACCACGCCCGGCGATGGCGTCGACGGTTTCGCCTGCGAGGTGGTGGTACGTCCAGCCACCGCCTTCACCCGCGCGCCCAAGGGCTACAGCCATGCCGAGGCGGCGACCCTGACCACCGCCGGGCTGACGGCCTGGCGCGCCCTGGTGGTGGACGGTGGCCTCAAGGCCGGTGACAGCGTGCTGGTCATGGGGACCGGCGGCGTCTCCATCTTCGCCCTGCAGATGGCCAAGGCCATGGGCGCCACGGTGATCGCCACCTCGTCCTCGGACGAAAAGCTGCAGCGCGCCTATGCCCTGGGCGCCGATCACCTGATCAATTACCGTGAAGAGCCGGAATGGGGCGCCAAGGTACAGGCCATCACCGGCGGCCGTGGCGTCGACATCGTGGTGGAGGTGGGCGGTCCGGCGACCCTGGCGCAGTCCATCCAGGCCGCGCGCATCCATGGGCACCTGGCGCTGATCGGGGTGCTCACCGGCGTCGAGGGCCAGGTCCCCACCGCCAACCTGATGCGCCGCCACCAGCGACTGCAGGGTTTGATCGTCGGCAGTCGTCGCCATCAGCAGGAGATGATCCGCGCCCTGGAAAGCACCGGGATTAAGCCGGTCATCGATCGCAGCTACCCGCTGAACGAGATCGCCGCGGCCTTCGCCTTCCAGAAGGACGGCAGCCATTTCGGCAAGATCGTCCTGGAGTTCTGATAATGGTCAGACGAAAGCCAGACTGAGCCCAGCAGGCCTCTGCTAGACTTCCGGAATCGTCTCATCGCGTTCCGGAAGTCCCGATGACCTCGCCTGATCCCCTCCCCTATCTCGTCGTCATCGAAGACAACGGGCTGCTCGCCGAACTGCTGAGCAATCACCTCGAAGAGCGACTGGGCTGGACCTGTGTTCGCTTCGACAACGCCGACGACGCCCTGGTGCATCTGCTCCAGCAGCAGCAAAGCCCCGGGCTGGTGATCACCGACCACCTGATGCCCGGTCAGCTGCGTGGCGGCGAACTGGCGGAGATGCTGTTGCAGCGCTGGCCCGCGCTGCCTATGGTGATCACCTCGGGCTACGGCTACGAGATCACCACGGCGCTGCCCGAGCAGGTGATCTTCCTGCAGAAGCCCTGGACGCTGGACGAGGTGGATTCGGCGGTACGCCTGGCACGGGCGCGCCAGGCGGCGGGCTAGACACCCAGCTGGCCGCAGGCCTTGAGCAACTGGTCGATGGTCCAGGGCTTGGGCAGGAACAGCGCCCGCTCCTCGCGCTCGGCGTACTGCTGGCCGGTATAGCCGGAGGACACCAGGATCGGCAATTGTGGAAAGCGCTGACGCACCTGCTTGGCCAGGGCGAGTCCGTCCAGCCGACCCGGCATGCGCACGTCGGTGAACAGGAGATCGGGCGGTAAGGGATCGGACTCGAGCCAACCCCAGGCGGCGTCGGCGGTATCGAAGGACTGGACGGCATAACCTTCCATCTCGAATACCTCCGTCGCCAGCGATCTCAGCACCGGATCGTCTTCGACGACCAGCACGGTGGTAACAGCAGCGGAAGAAACTACATCGGTCATGGCAACGCTACTTCATTAGTACGACTAAATAGACCGAAATTTCTCGAATTGGATCACAAGGCTCGGATGGGCGGCTGGCAGCCGGGTGCCGGCACTTGTCTGATGCCGTAACGGCTACTTAATTCCCTGTCTGTCGGAAAAAGGTGCTGGCAGATCGCTAGCCATCGCCCGACTCTCTTACTCTAAGGCTCTCGCCGGACGTCACCGCCGTCCGCTTCCGCTGCTCACGCGCTCGAACGACCCCATGGCTGAATCCGCTCTCTCCCACGCTGAACTCCAGGCCGAAGTCCGTCGCCTCCGCGCCGCGCTCGACCAGTGCACCGCGCTGCCGCCCCAGGACGCCCAGCGGCGTCTGGCGATCTTTGATGGGGCCATCGATTTCGCCATGATCGTGCTCGATCCGGCCGGGGTGATCACCGACTGGAACAGCGGCGCCGAACGCCTGCTGGGCTGGACCGCCGCAGAGATTCGCGGCGCGCCGGTCGAGCGCTTCTTCACCCCCGAAGACAACCAGATCGGCCGGGCCGCGCTGGAAATGCGGCTGGCGCTGCAGGACGGTCGCGCCGAAGACGAACGCTGGCACCTGCGACGCGACGGCACCCGCTTCTGGGCCAGCGGCGAGATGCATCCGCTGCACGACGACGCCGGCCGCCATACCGGCTTCGTCAAGATCCTACGCGACCGTACGCCCCAGCATCTGGCCGGCCAGGCCCTGCGTGACAGCCAGCGCCACGTGGGCGAGGTGCAGCAGAAACTGGCGGAAAGCGAGCGCTATTGGCGCGGTCTGTTCGAGCAACTGGACGAGGGCTTCATCCTCGGCACCATTCTGCGCGATGAGCACGGTCGCGGCTGCGACTGGCGCTATGACCAGGTCAACCGAGCCTGGTGCATGCACTTCGGCCTGAGCGCGGAGCAGGCGATCGGCCAGACCGCCCGGACCCTGTTTCCCGAACTCGAAGACCTCTGGGTGGAGGATTTCACCCGGGTGGTGGATACCGGCCAGTCGTTCAGCTACGTGCGGCAATTCCAGGCCAACGGGCGCTGGTACGAAGGTCATGCGCACAAGGCCGGCGCGGAGAGCTTCCTGGTGCTGTTCCTGGATGTCACCGAACGCGAGCAGGCCGCCCAGGCGACCCGCGACGAAGAGCGCTATCGCCGCGCCCTGGCAGAGCTGGGCGAAGGCTTCAGCCACCTCAACGACATCGAGGCGGTCACCGAGCTGGCCTGCACAGTGCTGGGCACCCTGCTGGACGCCCAGCGGGTGGGCTACGGCCTGGTGGACGCCGACGCCGAGACCATCAGCGTGGAGCACGACTGGACGATCTCGGGCGGGTGCAGCCTGATGGGCACCCTGAATTTCCGCGACTATGGCAGCTGTATCGAGGACTTCAAGCGCGGCGAGACCGTGGCCATCGAGGATGTGCGCGAGGATGCCTGCACCTGCCACAACCTGGCCGCCATGCAACGGCTGGACACCCGCGCCTTCGTCAGCACCCCGCTGTTCGAGCACGGCCATTTCGTCGCCCTGCTCTATGTCAGCGCCAGCCAAGCGCGGTGCTGGACGCCGGCCGAAGTGCAATTCATCCGCGAGGTCGCCAATCGCACCCGCTCGGCGACGGCGCGGCTGACCGCGGAGCGGGCCCTGCGCGACAGCGAACTCAATCTGCGGCTGGTGGCCGACACCCTGCCCTGCCTGATCGCCTTCGTTGATCGCGAGCTTGTCTATCGCTTCGCCAACATCGAGGCGCCCAAGTGGTTCAAGGACGCCCCGGAAAGCATCCTGGGTCGCAGCATGGCCGAGGTCTTCGCCCCGGAGCTGTTCGCGGCTCGGCGTCCGGCCATCCAGGCCGCCCTGGACGGCACCCCGGCGCGGCTGGACCTGCCCTGGGCCTGGCCGGACGGCCGGCGACGCATCGCCGACATCCACTATCGTCCGCGGCGCGATGCGCGCGGGGCGGTGGACGGCTTCTATGTCTTCGCCCAGGACGTCACCGCCCAGCGCGACGCCCAGACGCTGATCCAGGCGCAGAATCTCAGCCTCAGCCAGGAGGTCCAGGCGCGCACCGCCGAGCGCGACCGGCTCTGGGCGCTCAGCGAAGACCTGCTGCTGACCGCCGATTTCAATGGGCAGCTGCTACGGGTGAGTCCCTCCTGGTCGCGCGGCCTGGGCTATTCCGAAGCCGAGTTGCTCAGCCGCCCCTACCGGGAACTCATCCATCCCGACGATCTGCCAGGGGTGCTGGTGGCACTGGACGAACTGCGCCGCAGCGGCCTGCCGGCGCGGGTGGAAAACCGCGTGCTGGCGGCGGACGGCAGCTGGCGCTGGCTGTCCTGGACGCTGTCGATGGACACCGAACAGGATCGCCTCACCGGCGCCGGGCGCGACATCACCCGGGAAAGGGACGCCGCGGAGACCCAGGCGCTGCTGGAAGAGCAGTTGCGCCAGTCGCAGAAGATGGAAGCGGTCGGCCAGCTCACCGGCGGCCTGGCCCATGATTTCAACAACCTGCTCGCCGGCATCGTCGGCAGTCTGGATCTGCTCACGGTACGGATCGGCCAGGGCCGGCTGAACAATCTCGAGCGCTACACCACCGCCGCCCAGGGCGCCGCCATCCGCGCCGCCGCCCTGACCCACCGGCTGCTGGCCTTTTCCCGCCGGCAGACGCTGGATCCCAAGCCCACCGACGTCAATCGCCTGGTGGCCGGCATGGAAGACCTGATCCGCCGCACGGTGGGTCCGGCCATCCAGATCGAGGTGGTGGCCAGCAGCGAGCTGTGGTCGACCCTGGTCGATCCGCCGCAACTGGAAAACGCCCTGCTCAACCTCTGCATCAATGCCCGCGACGCCATGCCCGAGGGCGGTCGCATCTTCATCGAGACCGCCAACCGGGCGCTGGATGCGCGCATGGCCCGGGTCCGCGACCTGGAAGCGGGCGAATACATCGCCCTCTCGGTGACCGACAACGGCTGCGGCATGCCGCCCGAGGTGATCGCCAAGGCCTTCGATCCCTTCTTCACCACCAAGCCGATCGGGGTGGGCACGGGGCTGGGCCTGTCGATGATCTACGGCTTCGTGCGCCAGTCCGGCGGCCAGGCGCGCATCCATTCCCAGGTCGATCAGGGCACCAGCGTCACCCTCTTCCTGCCGCGTCATCGCGAAGCGGCCACCGGCGTCGACCTCGCCGCCAGCCAGCCGACCCTGCCGCGCCAGGGCCACGGCGAGACGGTGCTGGTGGTGGATGACGAACCCACGGTACGGATGCTGGTGGTGGAGGTGCTGGAGGAACTGGGCTACGCCGCCCTGGAAGCGGCGGATGCCAGCTCCGGCTTGCGCCTGCTGGAATCCGACGTGCGCATCGACCTGCTGATCAGCGACGTCGGCCTGCCCGGCGGCATGAACGGCCGCCAGATGGCCGACGCCGCCCGCCAGCGCCGCCCGGGCCTCAAGGTGCTATTCATCACCGGCTACGCCGAGAACGCCGTAGTCGGCAACGGCCACCTGGAGCCCGGCATGCACGTGATGACCAAGCCCTTCGCCATGGACGCCCTGGCGGTGCGCATCCGCGATCTGATCGAAGGGACCTGAGGTCAGCGTCCGAGTGGATCATCCCTCACCCCAGCCCTCTCCCGGAGGGAGAGGGGGCGGTTGGGGGCGTAGGGTGGATAGCGGCGCAGCCTTATCCACGAATGGCGGGAAGGTTCGCCCAGTGGAAAACGCTGCGCGGTTTTCCACGCTACGCCAGGACATCGGCTGGATCGCGGCCATGGGCCGCTCCTACGGGAAGCGGTCGCGCCAGGCTTGACCGCCCCCTCTCCCCCTGGGAGAGGGTTGGGGTGAGGGCGCTCCAGCGCGGAGGTATCCCCGCTGTTGGCCTTCGCTGCGCTCAACCCAACCTACGCGGTCGATCTCGGCCGTAGGGTGGATAACGGCGCAGCCTTATCCACGAATGGAGCCGGGGCTTGCCCAGTGGAAAACGCTGCGTGGTTTTCCACGCTACGCCAGGACATCGGCTGGATCGCGGCCATGGGCCGCTCCTACGGGAAGCGGTCGCGCCAGGCTCGACCGCCCCCTCTCCCTCTGGGAGAGGGCTGGGGTGAGGGCGCTCCAGCGCAGAGGTATCCCCGCTCTTGGGCTTCGCTGCGCTCAACCCAACCTACGCGGTCGATCTCGGCCGTAGGGTGGATAACGGCGCAGCCTTATCCACGAATGGAGCCGGGGCTTGCCCAGCGGAAAACGCTGCGCGGTTTTCCACGCTACGCCAGGACATCGGCTGGATCGCGGCCATGGGCCGCTCCTACGGGAAGCGGTCGCGCCAGGCTCGACCGCCCCTCTCCCCTGGGAGAGGGCTGGGGTGAAGGCGCTCCAGCGCAGAGGTATCCCCTCCGTTGGGCTTCGCTGCGCTCAACCCAACCTACGTGGCCGTAGTGTGGATAACGGCGCAGCCTTATCCACGGATGGAGCCGGGGCTTGCCCAGTGGAAAACGCTGCGTGGTTTTCCACGCTACGCCAGGACATCGGCTGGATCGCGGCCATGGGCCGCTCCTACGGGAAGCGGTCGCGCCAGGCTTGACCGCCCCCTCTCCCTCTGGGAGAGGGCTGGGGTGAGGGCGCTCCAGCGCGGAGGTATCCCTCCGTTGGGCTTCGCTGCGCTCAACCCAACCTACTCTGCCGGTACCCGTACCCAGCCTTCCATCAGGCGCCGGGCGCTGCGGCTCATGCTGGCCTTTTCCACCTGCCAGACGCCGCCGACCTCGCGCGCCCGGGCGCCGACCGCCACGGTGCCGGCGGTATGGCCTATGCGGACCTGGCGGCCGTCCAGGTCGCCGGTCAGGGTGTGGACCAGGGTCCCCGGCAGCGCCGCGGCCACCGCCACGGCGACCGCGCCGGTGCCGGGGATGGCGTGGTGCAGCTTGCCCATGGAGATCATCCGCGCGATGACGTCGAGTTCCTCGGCCTGGACCTGCTTGCCACCCGCCACCCGGTAGGTCTGGGGTGGGGCGATCAGGCACAGCTTGGGCGTATGCGGCCGCTCCGCCGTGGCCTGGGCGGCGGTCGCGGCCAGCCCCATGGCCACCGCGCCCGCCGCGCGCAGGGCCTCCAGGCGCGCCAGCAGCGGCCCATCGCCGTTGACCTGCGCCTGGGTTTCGGTGCCGCTCAGGCCCAGGGTCTCGGCGCGCACGAAGACGGTAGGATTACCGGCATTGAGCAGGGTCACCGGCAGCCGGCCCAGTCCCGGGACGTCCAGTTCGTCGACCGCCCGCCCGGTGGGCAGCACACTGCCGTCGCTGCCCGCCGGATCGAGAAAGTCGAGCACCACCTCGGCGGCCGGAAAGGCCACGCCGTCGAAGCGAAAATCGCCCTCCTCCTGCACCTCGCCATTGGCCATGGGAACGTGGGCGAGGATGCGCTTGCCCAGGTTGGCCTGCCAGATGCGCACCCTGGCCAGGCCGTCGCGCGGCGCCTGGACCAGGCCCTCGCTGATGGCGAAGGGGCCGACGGCAGCGCTGAGATTGCCGCAGTTACCCGACCAGTCGATCACCGGTACCTCGATGGCCGGGGCGCCGAACAGATAGTCGACGTCACAGTCCGGGCGGCAGGACGGCGCGATCACCACCACCTTGCTGGTGCTGGAGGTGGCTCCGCCCAGGCCGTCGATCTGCTTGCCGTAGGGATCGGGGCTGCCGATCACCCGCAGCAGCAGCGCATCGCGCGCCGGACCGGCCGGCGGCAGGTCGCGGGCATGAAAGAACACGCCCTTGCTGGAACCGCCACGCATGTAGACGGCGGGGATACGCAGTTGCGGCATCAGAGGTCTCCGTCAGGTGCCTAGGCGAGATAGCGGCCGAACCAGCCCAGGGTGCGGTCCCAGGCCAGGCGCGCAGCGGCTTCGTCGTAGCGCGGGGTGGAATCGTTGTGGAAGCCATGGTTGGTGCCGGCATAGCGATGCACCTCGTAGGTCTTGCCGGCCGCCTGGAGCGCCGCTTCGTAGGCGGCGGCGCCCTCGTTGATGCGCGGATCGTTCTCGGCGTAGTGGATCAGCAGCGGCGCCTTGATCGCGGCCACCTCCTCGGGGCGCGGCTGACGTCCATAGAAGGGCACGGCGGCAGCCAGTTCCGGGTAGGCCACGGCGGCCGCGTTGGCCACCCCGCCGCCATAGCAGAAGCCGGTGATGCCGACCTTGCCGGTGCTGAATTCGTGACCCATCAGGGTTTCCACGGCGGCGAAGAAATCGTTCATCAGCTTTTCCGGATCGACCTGCTGCTGCAGTTCGCGACCCTTGTCGTCGTTGCCGGGATAGCCGCCCATGGCGGTCAGGCCATCCGGCGCCAGGGTCAGGTAGCCGGCCTTGGCCAGGCGCCGGGCGACGTCTTCGATATAGGGATTGAGGCCGCGATTCTCGTGGACCACCACCACCGCCGGCACCTTGCCGCTGGCCTTGGCCGGGCGCACCAGATAGCCACGGACGCGGCCATGGCCCTTGGGCGAGGGGTAGTAGACGTATTCGGCGACGATGTCCGGATCGGTGAACTCGACTTGGGTGGCCAGGGCATAGTTGGGCGTCAGGGCCGCCAGCACGCCGGTGGCCGACAGCCCCAGCACCGCGGCGCAGGCGCCGGCGCGGTCGAGGAAGTCGCGGCGGCTGATGCGACCGTGCACATAGAAGTCGTAGAGCTCGAGCAGTTCGGGCGAGAAATCCTTGGCGGTGAGACGGGTCATCGCGGCGCTCCTCTGGCGGGAAACGGGGCCGCCGGCCCGGTTGGGCGGGCGCCCCGATGGCTCCCGAGTGTGCCGCGAATCGTCTGACTAAGCTACCGTCCGCGCGCCCTCAACCGGACGCCTGCAGCTCCTGCAGGATGGCGATCAGCGCCTCGAAACTGACCGGCTTGTTCAGATGCCGGGCGAAACCCGCCGCCCGCGCCTTGTCGATGTCCAGCCGGGTGCCGTAGCCGGACAGCGCCACCGCCGGCGTGCCGACATTGCGATCGCCCGCCCGTATCTGGCGCAGGAATTCGTGGCCGTCCATCTCCGGCATGCCGATGTCGGAGAGGATGACGTCGAAATCCTGCGCCTGGGCCAGCGCCAGGCCGCTCTGGGAGTCGGTCGCGGCGGTGACCAGGATGCCCTCCTCTTCGAGCAGCAGTTGCAGGGTCTCGACGATATCGGGGGAATCGTCCACCAGCAGCACCCGCAGCCCGACAACGGACTGGCCTTCCGCCTGCGCCTCGTCCAGCTGGCGTTCGTCGTCCTGGCACAGCGGCAGCCAGACGCTGAAGCGCGCGCCCAGGCCAAGGCCCTCGGAATGGGCTTCGATGCGCCCGCCATGGGCCTCCACCAGCTGCTTGACCAGCGCCAGGCCGATGCCCAGGCCATGCTGGGCGCGAGCGGTGTATTTCATTTCCGCCTGGCCGAACATGTCGAACACCCGCGGCAGGAAATCCGCTGCTATGCCCTGCCCGGTATCGGTGACGTCCAGCCGCGCCTCGTCGCCGTCCACCCCCAGGCTGATCTCCACATGGCCGCCGGCCGGGGTGAACTTGATGGCGTTGTTGAGCAGATTCCAGACGATCTGGCCAATGCGGGTGGCATCCGCCTGGACATGCAGCGGCGTCTCCGGCAGCCGGGTGCAACTCACCTGCACCTCGCCTGCCAGCGGACGAATCACGTCGGCGATCTCGCGCAGCTGCTGGGCCAGGTCCAGACTCCGGCGCTCCAGCTTGAGCTTGCCGGTACGGATGCGCGACAGGTCGAGCAGGTCATCGATGATCTGTGCCTGGCTGCGCACCGCGCGCTGGATGGCTTCGGTAGCACGGCGCGCCAGGGGTACCTCGCGCAGCACCGGCGAACGGGTCAGCAGCTCGCTGTTGAGCTGGATGAGATTGAGCGGGTGCTTGAGTTCATGGGACATCACCGCGAAGAACTCGTCCTTGAGCTTGCCCAGCGCCTGACTCTGGGCCAGGTGGTTGGCCGTTTCACTGGCGCGTACGTGATCGGCGGTGGCATCCCGGGCGATCTTGGCGTAGCCCTCACCGCCAGAGGCGTTGCTCATACGGCTGAGCACCCCGGTGCAGTACAGCCGGCTGCCGTCCTTGCGTCTCAGCCAGCGTTCGTCGTGGGCGACGCCCGCTTCCCGGGCCTGGCGCATCTCGGCGTCCGGTACCTGGGCGGCGACGTCTTCCGGGGTGAAGATCAGGCCCATTGGCTGGCCCAGGGCCTCGCGCTCGCTGTAGCCGAACAGCCGGGTGGCCCCGCCGTTCCAGCTGTTGATGATGCCGGCGGCATCCAGGGTGACGATGGCGTAGTCCTGGATGTTCTGCGCCACCAGGCGCATGTTTTCTTCGCCGGCGCGGGCGCGATCCTGCGCCAGGCGCCGGTCGGTGATGTCGATGAAGGTCAGCACCGCGCCCTCGATGCGATCCTCGGCGGTGCGATAGGGCAGCAGTCGCGCCAAATACCAGCGCTCGTCCTGGCTGCGCACCTCGCGCTCGATCAGCCGGAGCGATTCGAAGACCTGGTTGGCGTCGGCGGCCAGCTCGGGGTAGTCCAGCCGATGGGTGATGTCGAGCAGCGAACGCCCGGTATCGCTGACGATCATGTTGAAGATGCTCACCGCGCGCGGAGTGAATCTCTTGATGCGCATGCCGCGATCGACGAACACCGTGGCGATGTCGGTGGAGGTGATGAGGTTCTGCAGATCGTCGTTGATCTTGCCGGTTTCCTCGATCTTGGACTTGAGCTCGTAGTTGACGGTGATCAGTTCCTCGTTGATCGATTGCAGTTCTTCCTTGCTGGTCTCCAGTTCCTCGGTGGCCGACCGCAACTCCTCGTTGATCGCCTGCAGCTCCTCGTTGGACGCCTTGAGCTCCTCGGTAGAGGTCTCGGACTGCTCGATGGTCAGCTGCAGCTGTTCCTTGGTGCGCTGCAGCTCGGCCTCCAGCTGGGTGAGCACGCTGTCCTTGGCCTCGGTGTGATCGCCGCCGGCGTCGGTGCTCATGACGTCTTCGACTTCGTCGAAGAGCACCAGCATGTAGTCGGTACTGGTGTCGCTGTCGCGGAAGGGGCGCACCACCATGTTGATGTAGTAGCTGCGGTCGTCGCGCTGGATATGCACGCGACGCGCCTCGACGCTCTTGTTGCTCTGCAACGCCTGGAACAGCGCCGTACGCAGCTCCAGGCGCAGTTCCTCCAGCACCAGCGCTGGCAGGCTGTAGCTGGGCTCGCCGCCGACGTAGCGCAGGAAGCGCCCGGCCCGCTCGGACATGTGCACGATATTGGATTCGCGGTCGACGATGATGCTCGGCGGCGCGTACTGCTCCAGTACCCGCTGATGCACCTCGGCGAAGGAGACCTTCTTGCGCCGGCCGACCTGGTGCGGCGGCAGGCGCACGCTGTGCATGCCCGGATTGAGATTGAGCAGCGGCGTGGGCCGCACCACGCTGGTGGTGTGCTTGGCGCGGTAGATGCGGTTCTTCTTGTCCACCGTGGCGAACAGACTGCTCTGCACGTCGGCCGACTCGGAGCTGCCGAGGAACAGATAGCCACCCGGCTTGAGGGCGAAATGGAAGGTGTGCAGGATCTCGGCCTGCACCTCGCGATCCAGATAGATCAGCAGGTTGCGGCAGCTGATGAGATCCAGGCGGGAAAACGGCGGATCGCTGAGCAGGTTGTGCTGGGCGAACAGCACCTTCTCGCGCAGCTCCTTTTTCACCCGGTACTGATTCTGCTCCTTGAGCAGGTGCTGGCGCAGGCGCGCGGGGGCGACGTCGGTGACGATGGAGCCCGGATAGACGCCATGCCGGGCCACCGCCAGGGCATGCTCGTCGAGATCGGTGGCGAACACCTGCAGCCGGGCGCCGGACTGGCGCAACTCGGCCTGTTCGGTCAGCAGCATGGCCAGCGAATAGGCTTCCTCGCCACTGGAACAGGCGGCGCTCCAGACGCGCAATTCCTGGTCGTCTTCGTTGACCGGCAGGTGCTCGAACAACTCCGGAATGACATCGCGTTCCAGGGCCTCGAAGGCCTCGCGATCGCGAAAGAAGTTGGTTACGCCGATGAGCATGTCCTTGAGCAGCGCCGGCGTCTCTTCCGGATGCTCATGGAGAAAGCCGGCATAGGCCGGCATGTCGGCGATGGCGTTGACCTGCATGCGCCGCTCCACCCGGCGCAGCACCGTGGCGGTCTTGTACTGCTTGAAATTGTGTCCGGTGCGGGTGCGCAGCAGGGTGAGGATGTCGCGTAGCGCCAGCTGCATGGCCTTGCTGGACGGACCGGGCACCCGGGACTCATAGTCCAGCTGGCGCAATTCGCTCTGGCTCAGGCTGCTGATGGTGGTGGCCAGTTCCAGCAGCTTCTGCGGCATCTCCACCACGGGCAGGATGAAATCCACGGCGCCCGCGGCGATGGCGCTGCTGGGCATGGAATCGAATTCGGCATCTTCCGGCGCCTGGGCCAGGGTCACCCCGCCCTGCTCCTTGATCCGCCCCAGGCCCACGGCACCATCGGCGCCGTTGCCCGAGAGGACGATGGCCACGGCATGGGTCCGGTGCACATCGGCCAGGGTGCGAAAGAACAGATCCACCGCCACATGATCGCCCTGGGGGCGTTCCGCTGGACTCAGGCGCAGATAGCCATCGTTCATGGTCAGGTCATGGCCTGGCGGAATCACATAGACCTGCTCGGCCTGGATGGGCACCGGCTGGGTGACCTGATGCACCGGCAGGCGGGTAGCGCGCTGCAGGATCTGGTCAAGGTTGCTCTGGTGTTCCCGCGACAGGTGCATCACCACCACGAAGGCCATGCCGCAGTCGGCCGGCAGGGCTTCGAAGAAGCGCAGCAGGGCCTGGATCCCCCCGGCGGAAGCCCCGATTCCCACCACCGGAAACGGCAGATCACTGGGGGTCAGGTGCTTGGAACTGTTGGGTTTGGCCACATCTGCCTGTTTGCTCATCTATCCGCCGTCAGAAAATCCGCAAGAAATCGTGATCGCCGCACCTGCACCGATCCAGCCAGGCCCTCCTCCCTTTCGCCCGGAAAAGGCCTGCCGCCGGCCGAGTATAACGAGCGCACGCCAAAGGGGCGGCCCTCATCCTGCCGCAAGAAGGCGTGGATCGGGGTGTACCGCCTGAATGGGACTGACGAGCGTCGGGCAAGTGCGAGCGAAACGCGGGAAAGGGCTGGGGTGAGGGTGTCCCACGGTCGGCCAATGGCTACACCGGAAACTACGCGTGGATGAGGCTGCGCCGTCATCCACCCTACACAGGACCCACCCCCCACGCCGATTCGCCCCCTCTCCCGCCTGCGGGAGAGGGCGGGGGTGAGGGTGCTTCAGGCGGCGCGAGTGGCCACGTCAGGAAGCACGCGTGGATAAGGCTGCGCCGTTATCCGCCCTACGCCGAACTCACCCCCCACGCCGATCCGCCCCCTCTCCCGCCTGCGGGAGAGGGCTGGGGTGAGGGTGTTCCTGGCTACGTGAGTGGCCACACCGGAAACTACGCGTGGATGAGGCTGCGCCGTCATCCACCCTACGCAGGACCCACCACCCATGCCGATCCGCCCCCTCTCCCGCCTGCGGGAGAGGGCTGGGGTGAGGGTGCTCCAGGCAGCGCGAGTGGTCCCGCCTGGATGCCCGCGTGGATAAGGCTGCGCCGTTATCCGCCCTACGCCGAACTCACCATCCACGCTGATTCGCCCCCTCTCCCGCCTGCGGGAGAGGGCTGGGGTGAGAGTGCTCCAAGCTACGCGATTGGCCCCGCCGGAAACTACGCGTGGATGAGGCTGCGCCGTCATCCACCCTACGCAGGACCCACCACCCACGCCGATCCGCCCCCTCTCCCGCCTGCGAAAGAGGGCTGGGGTGAGGGAGGGTGTTCCAGGCTACGCGAGTGGCCACACCGGAAACTACGCGTGGATGAGTTGCGCCGTTATCCGCCCTACGCGGCAACATCACTCCAGCCCCCTAGAACAACCCCATCTGCTGATCCAACAGCCGGTCGAAGCGGTCCCCGGCGAAGGGCAGGATGGCGTCGGCCACCGGGGCCAGCTGGCGCTGCACATAGTGGTCGTAGTCCGGCGGCGCATGGGGAAACTCGACCGGTTCGGCGCCGGCGGTGGTGATCAGGTAGCTGATCCAGCCGCCGCGGCGAAAGCGGCTGCGGCGGCCCAGGCGGGCGCCTTCCGCCTCCAGCAGGCGCGCCGCGCGGACCTGCGGCGAGAGGTTGCTCTGGTATTCCTCTAGCGGCCGGCGCAGGCGCTTGCGATAGACCAGCAGGTCGTCAAGGTCGCCGGCGCGGGTGCGGGCGACGAAGTCGCGCACATAGTCCTCATGGGGCTCGCCGGTGAAGATGCGCAGGTAGAGCTCGCGCTGGAAGCGCTGGGCCAGCGGCGACCAGTCGCTGCGCACCGTCTCCAGGCCCTTGAACACCAGTTCCGGCTGACCGTCCGTCCCGGGTCGCAACCCGGCGTATCTCTTCTTGCTGCCCTCCTCCGCGCCGCGGATGGTGGGCATGAGAAAGCGGGAAAAATGGGTCTCGTATTGCAGCTCCAGGTGGCTTTCCAGCCCCAGCTCGGTCTGCAGCTGCGCGCGCCAGTAGGCGTTGACCGCTGCCACCAGGTCGCGACCGATGCGCTCGGCCTCGGCCTCTTCGTGAGCGCGGCCGAGCCAGACGAAGGTGGAATCGGTGTCGCCATAGATCACCCGATGGCCATGCGCCTCGATCAGCTCGCGGGTCTGGTGCATCACCGCATGACCGCGCAGGGTGATGGATGAGGCCAGGCGGTGATCGAAGAAGCGGCAGTGCGGGGTGCCCAGCACGCCATAGAAGCTGTTCATGATGATCTTCAGCGCCTGGGCGAGGGGCGCATTGCCGGCGCGCTTGGCCGCATCGCGCCCCTCCCAGACCCGCGCCACCATCTCCGGCAGGCAGTGCCGGGTGCGATGGAAGCGCGCGCCGCGAAAGCCCGGTACCGTCTCCGCCTCGGGCAGCGCCAGGCCCTCCACCAGGCCCACCGGATCGATGAGAAAGGTGCGGATCAGCGAGGGATAGAGACTCTTGTAATCCAGCACCAGCACCGAGTCGTAGAGCCCGGGCCGGGAATCCATGACGAAGCCGCCAGGGCTGGCCTCGGGCGGCTGGGCGCCGAGATTGGGCGCGACGAAACCCTGGCGGTGCATCAGCGGCAGATAGAGGTGGTAGAAGGCGGCGATGGAGGCGCCATGCCGCTCCAGCGGCAAGCCGGTGACGCTGGCCCGCTCCAGCAGGAAGCGCAGCAGGCCGGTCTTCTCGAAGATGCGCGTGACCAGTTCGCAATCCACCAGGTTGTAGCGCGCCAGGGCGCTCTTCTCGCCGGCGAACATGCGATTGATCGAGGCCATGCGGTCGTGGGGATTGTCGATGGCCTTGCCCTCGCCCAGCAGGGTGCGGCTGACGTTCTCCAGGCTGTAGGAGGGAAACACCCAGGTCGCCGACTTGAGCGCCTCCACCCCATCGATGATCGGCCGCCCGGCCAGCAGGGCGTGGAAGGGCCGGCCCTGGCCGCCGGGTTCGTAGCGATCGTCCTCGACGGCGCCGCGGCCCAGGTGCAGGGTCACGCCCAGTTTGCGCGCGTGCTCGTGGAGCACGCGGATGTCGAATTGCAGCACGCTCCAGCCGATGATGACGTCGGGATCATGACGCGCCATCCAGGCGTTGAGGCGTTCGAGCAGGGTGGCGCGGTCGGCAACGTATTCCAGGTCGAAGTCCACCGCGGCGTCTTCCCCGGTCGGCGGGCCGAGCATGTACACCTGGCGCTGGCCGCAGCCGTGCAGGCCGATGCTGTAGAGCTCGCCGCGCTCGCTGGTCTCGATGTCCAGCGACAGGGTGCGCAGCGTGGGGCGGTAGTCGGGATCCGGCCGCAGGGGCGCGCCGTCGGCGGTGGGCAGCGTCACCGGCGCGGTGATGAAGCGCTCCATGAGAAAGCGATCCGCCGGGGCGATATCCGTCTCGTAGACGTCGATGCCGGCGGCGGGGAGGCGCTGCTCCAGTTCGCGCAGGGTGCGATAGCGCGGCGCATAGAGCCCCAGGACGGGGCGCCGCTGGAAGTCCTGCAGCGCCAGCTCGCGGATCTCCACCCCGGCCGGCAGCAGGCGCTCGATGTCCGCCCGTCGTGCGGCCGGGGCAAATGCCACCGCCTGTTGCCCCGGCACCCGCAGCTGGTGCGGACCGCTGTCGGTGGCGAACCAGAACACCAGCTCCATCCCGGTGGAAGTCTCGCGCCAGAGGCGTGTCAGCAAGAAACCCTGGACGGCGGCCAAAGCGGTGGCGCTCCTCGACATGGATGAAAGACCCATTCTCGCAAGGCCAGCCGATACAGGCGACCTCGGCGCGCCCGGTGGTCCGCTCGTCGCCCCCGCCGAATGGCCTGTGTCCTGTGGCGATGATCTTGCATCGAATGCCCACACCCGTCGTAGAGCCGACTGTTCGGCGCCTGGGCGCACCCTAGCTTTCAGTTGTCAGGCCGTGTCATGAATCCGTTGTCGTCGTCGTTTCCCACCGCTGCCGCACCCCGCTACAACGCCCAGCAAGCGCGCGTGCGCGAGCAGGCGTTTCGCTGGCTGGAACAGGACGTCCTGGTGCTGGATACCGAGGCGACCGGCCTGGGCGAGGATGCCCAGCTGATCGAGGTGGCGGTCATGACCCTCAGTGGCCGGGTGCTGCTCGATACCCTGGTCCGCCCAGGCATCGCCGTACCGCGCGAGGCGACCCTGATCCATGGTCTGACCGACGCCCACCTGGCCCAGGCGCCGCGCTTTCCCGAGGTGTTCGCCACCCTCTGGCCGCTGCTGCGGGGCCGCACCGTGCTGGCCTATGGCATGGCCTTCGACTATCGCCTGCTGGCGCACAATGCCCGCCTCCACGGCCAGGCCCTGCCGCCGGAACTGGAGCGCGAGACGCCGCCGGTGCAACTGGTGGATGGCACCCGCCTGCACTGCCTGATGCAGCTCTATGCGCACTTCTGGCAGGAGCCGAGTCTGGACAGCCGCAGCCAGGACGGCTGGCGCCGCAAGTCCCTGGCCATGGCCGCCCGCCAGCAGGGCGTCGTGGTGCAGGAAACCCATCGCGCCCTGCCCGATTGCCGACTCAAGGCCGCCCTGGTGCAGGCGCTGGCCGGGGAGGCACCGGCCACCTGGCAGGGTCTGCAGGCGCTGGCGGGCTAGCCGAGCGGCAAGGTACCGGCTGGCAGACAGGCTAACGCTGCGCGACTTGCCATACTGGAGTCGTCATCCCGCCCGAGGCCCCGCCATGAAAGCCGTCGTCTACGA
Organism: Pseudomonas sp. GM_Psu_1; assembly: GCF_026544185.1. Classification (NCBI taxonomy): domain Bacteria; kingdom Pseudomonadati; phylum Pseudomonadota; class Gammaproteobacteria; order Pseudomonadales; family Pseudomonadaceae; genus Pseudomonas; species Pseudomonas sp. GM_Psu_1. The sequence goes on along the minus strand of NZ_JALNUX010000011.1, from coordinate 3,600 downwards.
AGCCTTTTCCGCGCCACCCCACCTGTGCACGGTGCCGGACCCCACTCCCGAAGCCCATGGTGTGGTGCTCAGGGTCATGGCCACTGGCGTCTGCCGCAGTGACTGGCACGGCTGGGTCGGCCATGACAGCGACATCGAATTGCCCCATGTGCCGGGCCACGAACTGGCCGGGGTGGTCGAGGCGGTGGGCAGGGACGTGACCCTCTGGCGCGTCGGCGACCGGGTGACGGTGCCCTTCGTCGGTGGCTGCGGCGCCTGTCCGCAGTGCCATGCCGGCCACCAGCAGGTCTGCGATCACCAGTTCCAGCCCGGCTTCACTCACTGGGGATCCTTTGCCCAGTACGTCGGCATCCACCAGGCCGATCTCAATCTGGTCGCCCTGCCCGAGCAACTGGACTTCGCCACCGCGGCCAGCCTGGGCTGCCGTTTCGTGACGGCCTTTCGCGCGGTGGTCGATCAGGGCCGGGTCAGCGCCGGCCAGTGGGTGGCGGTGCACGGCTGCGGTGGCGTCGGCCTCTCGGCGATCATGATCGCCCGCGCCCTGGGCGCCCAGGTGGTGGCCATCGACATCACCGCCGACAAGCTGGCCCTGGCGCGTCGGCTTGGCGCGGTGGCGACGATCGATGCCACCCAGGTGGCCAGCGTGCCCGAAGCGGTGCAGGAACTGACCGGGGGTGGTGCGCACCTCTCCCTCGACGCCCTCGGCCATCCCACCACCTGCTGCAATTCCATCGCCTGCCTGCGCAAGCGCGGCAGGCACGTCCAGGTCGGACTGCTGCTGGGTGACCAGGCGACCCCGGCGCTGCCGATGAATCTGGTGATCGCCCGGGAACTGGAGATCCTCGGCAGCCACGGCATGCAGGCCCATCGCTACGACGTGCTGATGGCCATGCTGCGCCAGGGCACCCTGGCGCCGGAGAAACTGATCGGCCGCGAGATCAGCCTGGCCGAATCCGGCGCGGCGCTGATGCACATGGACAGGTTCGAAGGCACCGGGGTGACCGTCATCACCCGCTTCGACTAGCCGGGCTAGTCGGCCTCCGCCGCCTGCAACACCCAGCGCAGGCCCTGCAGGTCCTCGGCGGACAGGGTCTCGCGCAGGCGGCAGAGGCGATAGTGAACGCGAGTGTTCATGGCCACCCACTCCAGGTCCTGGCGGGTGGGCTGGGCGACGAAGTATTCGCCATAGCGCTCGTCCAGCCCGGCCATGCGGTACTGGCCCTTGAGCGGCAGATAGATCTGGTTGTTCATCTCCCAGCGACTGGCGCTGCAGCCATGGAAGCGCACCTTGTCGCCAAAGGTGGACAGCTGGGTGCGAAAATCGGTGGTGGCATTGCCCGCACTGGTCTTGAACTGGCTGGCGATGACGCTGAAGACGATACCTTCCGGCGAAGGCGCGCCCCGCCATTCGATGACCCGGCGATTGAGCGCCGTGTCGAATCCATCGGTGAAGATACCGGCGGCCTGCGCCGTGAGCGTTGGCAGGGTCAAGGCACCCAGCAACGCCATCATTGTTTTCAAAACGAGCTCCTGGTGATGACCCCGGCGTCTAGCCTGAGGCAGCAGGCCGAGGCGGCAAAGGGCCAGCTTCAGACTTTGGAGACCCGATTGGCTGAAAGGTGCCCCCGCCGGTCCGGATAAGCGGTATCTTTCACAGTCTAGCGACGAGCCCGTCTCGTCCAACCCCTTGAACCGTCGCCGGCGAGGCGTACGGCCCGACCACGAAACGACCGGCCAAGCCGCCGGAGAGCACTGCGAGGATCTATGAGCGCTGCGGACATCGATTGGAAGACCCTCGGTTTCGACTACATCAAGACCGACTTCCGCTATATCGCCACCTATCGCAACGGCAGCTGGGGACCCGGCGAGCTGACTCGCGACAACCAGCTGCACATCAGCGAAGGCTCCACGGCCATCCACTACGGCCAGCAGTGCTTCGAAGGCCTCAAGGCCTATCGCTGCCAGGACGGCTCCATCAACCTGTTCCGCCCCGACCGCAACGCCGCGCGCATGCACAAGAGCTGCGCCCGCCTGCTGATGCCGCCGGTCCCCACCGAGATGTTCGTCGACGCCTGCCAGCAGGTGGTCAAGGCCAACGAGGCCTGGATCCCGCCGTATGGCACCGGTGGCGCCTTCTACCTGCGCCCCTTCGTCATCGGCGTGGGTGACAACATCGGCGTACGCACCGCTCCCGAATTCCACTTCGTGGTGTTCGGCATCCCGGTCGGCGCCTACTTCAAGGGCGGCATGACCCCGCACAACTTCGTCATCTCCAGCTACGACCGCGCCGCACCCCAGGGCACCGGCGCCGCCAAGGTCGGCGGCAACTACGCCGCCAGCCTGATGCCCGGCGCCCAGGCCAAGGCCGAAGGCTTCGCCGACTGCATCTACCTGGACCCCCTGACCCATCGCAAGATCGAGGAAGTCGGCTCGGCCAACTTCTTCGCCATCACCGGCGACGGCAAGTTCGTCACCCCGCGCTCCGAGTCGGTGCTGCCGGGCGTGACCCGCATGTCGCTGATGGACCTGGCGCGCGAGCGGCTGAACCTGGAAGTGGTCGAGGGCGACGTCCATATCGACCAGCTCGACCAGTTCGTCGAAGCCGGCGCCTGCGGCACCGCGGCGGTCATCACCCCCATCGGCGGCATCCAGTACGGCGAGAAGCTGCACGTCTTCCACAGCCTGACCGAAGTCGGCCCGGTGACGCGCAAGCTGTACGAAGAACTGACTGGCATCCAGACCGGCGACAAGCCGGCGCCGGAGGGTTGGATCGTCAAGGTCTGACTCGCGGTTGGTTTGGTTTGAAGAAGGCGCCTCAGGGCGCCTTTTTCATTGGACAAGGGGTTGGCGGTAGGTTGGGTTGAGCGCAAGCGAAGCCCAACGCTACGGTGCTACAGGCTTGGCTTTGTCGGTGCCTTGGCTGCTTATCGAGTGCGTTGACGGTTTTGATTTCGCCCACCCGGGCGAGTCACTTTTGCCAATCGCGGCTGCGCGCCCCGGACAAAAGTAACCAAAAACGCTTGCCCCGGACATCCGGCCCTCCGCTGCGCTCCGGGTCCGCTCACGCCAGCGCCGCTCCGGGGTCGGCCTACACGGGCCGTCCATGGCCCGTTAGGCCTCTCGCCGCATCCATGCGGCTCGACCCACTCCACGACACTGGCGTTCGCCCTCCTGAACGGGGCGATTCACGTGCCTGATGCTTTGGGTGCAAACCGGTAGGGTGGACAACGGCGCAGCCTTGTCCACGCGTTAAGCGTTACTCCCTCAGTGGAAAACGCTGCGCGGTTTTCCACGCTACAACCTATGAACACCCAAGTATCAGGCTTGCGTCCCGTCCCCGTCAGTGAGGCCGAGTGCAGGCGTTGCGCAGGGGAATGCGAGGCAGGACGCCGAGCAAGGCGCGAGGGGCAGGAGGCCCCTTCGTGCCGTGCCCCCGGAGCGGCGCCGGAGCGCGGGGACCCGGAGCGCAGCGAAGGGCCGAAACGTGGGGACAAGCGTTTTTGGTTACTTTTTTGGCGTTTGAAAAAAGTGACTCGCCCGGGTGGGCGAAACAGCAACCATCAGCAAACCACGATAATAAGCCAGTACAACAGCTCAAAC
>NZ_JALNUX010000010.1:0-186360 GCF_026544185.1 Pseudomonas sp. GM_Psu_1 | reverse complement strand
CTGCCTGACCGGTCTAACCAATCTCGGCAGCGGGAGGCGAATCCTACAGCATCCCAAGACGCTGTCAACCCCCTCCGCTTCATTTCGTCATCACCCGAAGGTGAGAGCCAAATGGCGAAGAATCCGTGGACCCCTCGCCCGGCTCAGACCTAAGTGCTTGATTTTCAAGCCGCTTCAGCGTCTGCGCCGGAAGTGGGGCGCATTATAGGGGAGTTTCAGAGCAGGTCAACAGGTTATTTCAAAAAACTTCAATAAAGGGGGATGGGGGCCAGCCGATACCCCGCCTCGGTCGCGATGATCCGGTACTGCTTGATCTCCCCAGGAGTCAGCAGGATGGATTGGGCGACGCTGCTGGCCATGGGCGCCGCGCAACCCCCCGGGCCGGAAGAGGTAAGGCTGACGGCGATCTCGCCAGGCGGCAGATTGAAGGAAGCACTCTGACCGGCCATCAGGGTGCCGGCGAGGCGCCCCTGAATCACCAGACCTATGTCGCATCCCGAACCTGAGTAGGCATCGCCCCGGGTGATCATGAGGATGCCTGGCTGTCCCGTCCCACCCTGGGGGACCTGAGCCGAGGCGAAAGAGCAGCAGAGCAAGGCCGTCAGCATACCGATAAGCAACTTCATGACTATCTCCTGCGGGGTCGCCCAGCACCTTAGCACTGCGCGGCCCCCTGTGCGCTGTTTCGCAGCAGCGCCGCTGCGGGCGCCCCTTCAGGGCACGAAAACTGAGCAAGTGGTCAGGTTTGGTGCCCTGCCAAACAGCTGAAATTTCCCGGAATCCTTATACAAGGCGTTGAAAAATAACTATTTTCTCCCGCCCGCCGGAGCTTGGCGTCGATTTTGCTGAGCACGGCGGACGCTGCACATAACGAGAAAGCACTTCCAGGAGCCTACATGCGCAAGACCCTAACCACCGCGCTGCTGACCGCCAGCCTGTTCACAGCCGGTGCCGCCCACGCCGCTGACAGCCCACTGCTGTGGCACGGTGAAAGCCTCACCTATCTATATGGCAAGGATTTCCGGGTCGATCCCCGCATCCAGCAGACCGTCACCTTCGAGCATGCCAGCAGCTGGACCTGGGGCGATCTCTTCCTCTTCGTCGACAGCATCTGGTTCAACGGTGCGACCAACGCCAGCGACGGTCATCAGGGCTTCTATGGCGAGATCAGTCCGCGACTGTCCTTCGGCAAGCTGTCCGGGCGGGACCTTTCTTTTGGTCCGGTCACCGATGTCCTGCTCGCCACCACCCTGGAATACGACCAGAACGATGGCGAGGGCGCCGGCCGTGACCAGCGCAACTATCTGGTCGGTCCGGGTTTCGACCTCAAGGTGCCGGGCTTCGACTACTTCCAGCTGAATCTCTATTACCGCAAGCCGGATGGCGGCAGTGCCCCCTCGGGTGCCTGGCAGCTCACGCCGGTCTGGGCCTACACCCTGCCCCTGGGCAATTCGGATCTGCTCATCGATGGCTACATGGACTGGGTGATGAACAACAAGGGCAGCTATCACGCCAATCTGCACTTCAATCCCCAGGTCAAGTACGACCTGGGCAAGGCCATGGGCTACGAGGCCAAGCACCTCTATGTAGGGACCGAGTACGACTACTGGTCGGACAAGTACGGCATCAAGGACAGCGAGGGCTTTCGTACCGACCAGAGCGTTTTCAGCTTCCTGGTGAAGTATCAGTTCTAGCCTGGCCAGGCCCACTTCTGGCGCTGCAGCCGCCTTACCGGCCCGCAGCGCCACTGCGAGGTAATCACCATGCCCACTCCCGTCCGCGATGATCTGCTCTATGGCCTGGACGATCGCCCGGCCCCGGTCGCGGCCTTTTGCGCCGCCCTGCAGCACGTCCTGGCGAGCTTCGTGGGGATCGTCACCCCACCGCTGATCATTGCCGGCGCCCTGGGGCTGCACGAGCACCTGCCCTATCTGATCAGCATGGGGCTGATGGTGTCGGGCGTCGGTACCTTTCTGCAGGCGCGGGGTGCCGGTGGACTGGGCGCGGGCATGATCTGCCTGCAGGGCACCAGCTTCTCCTTTCTATCCGCGGTCCTGGCAGCCGGGATGCTGGTCAAGCAGCGCGGCGGGACGCCGGAGGACATCCTGGCGATGATCTTTGGCGTCTGCTTCTTTGGCGCCTTCGTCCAGATCGGCCTGAGTCGCTGCCTGGGTCTGTTGCGCCGGGTGATCACGCCACTGGTGACCGGCATCGTCATCACCCTGATCGGCATCAGCCTGATCAGGGTGGGCGTCACCGATCTCGGCGGGGGCGCCAAGGCCGCCAATTTCGGCGCACCGATCAACCTGGCTCTCGGTGGTCTGGTGCTGGTGGTCATCATCGGCCTGAATCTGTCGCGGCGTCCCTGGTTGCGGCTGTCGGCGGTGATGATCGGCCTGCTGGTGGGCTCCCTCGCCGCCTGGACCTGCGGCCTGTTGAAACCTCAGCCGCTGCCGGACCTGCCCCTGGTCAGCGTCCCCCTCCCCTTCCATTTCGGCTTCGCCTTCGACTGGTCGGCCTTCCTACCGGTCGCGCTCATCTATCTGATCAGCACCCTGGAAACCACCGGCGACCTGACCGCCAACTGCCTGATTTCGCGGCAACCCGTCGAAGGACCCGGCTATCTGCGGCGGTTGCGGGGCGGGGTCCTGGGTGATGGCGTCGCCTGCCTGCTCGCCGCCACCTTCAATACCTTTCCCAGCACCACCTTTGCGCAGAACAACGGGGTGATCCAGCTGACCGGCGTGGCCAGCCGCCATGTCGGCTACTGGATAGGCGCCATCCTCCTGGTGCTGGGTCTGTTCCCCGTGCTGGGCGCCGTCCTGCAGCAGATTCCCAAGCCGGTGCTGGGCGGTGCGACCCTGGTGCTGTTCGGCAGTGTCGCCGCGGCCGGGATACGGCTGCTGGCGCACTGCACCCTGGATCGCCGCAGCCTGCTGATCATCGCCACCTCCCTTGGCGTGGGTCTCGGTATCGCCAGCCAGCCGACGCTGCTGGATCAGCTGCCGCCACTGGTGAAGAATCTCTTCGACACCGCGATCACCAGCGGCGGCATCACCGCCATCCTGCTCAACCTGTTGCTGCCCGAGGAGCGCCGCGCAGCGGTGACGGAATGCAGCTCGCCAGCGCCACACCGGTAAAACAGCCCTTGTGTCCAGGGCCGGGGGTACGCTATTGATGCCTGCCGCGCCTCAGGATCCTCCAGTTGTCATGACCCTTCTCGTACCCGCCCATCACGCCGGCCAGGACAAGCCGGCCGGACGCATCCGGCAGAAGAATGAGGAGTTGATCCTGAGCGCGGCGGAGGAAGAATTCGCCCGCCATGGCTTCAAGGGCACCAGCATGAACACCATCGCGCAACGCGTTGGCTTGCCCAAGGCCAATCTTCATTACTACTTCAACAACAAGCTCGGCCTCTATATGGCCGTGCTGGGCAACATCCTCGAACTCTGGGACAGCACCTTCAATCACCTGACCGTGGAAGACGATCCGGCGGCAGCCTTGAGCCGCTACATCCGCGCCAAGCTGGAATTCTCGCGTCGGCAACCGCTGGCCTCCCGGATCTTCGCCATGGAGATCATCGGCGGCGGTCATTGCCTGTACGAGTATTTCGATCAGGACTACCAGACCTGGTTTCGCAGCCGGGCAGCGGTGTTCGATGCCTGGATCGCGGCTGGCAAGATGGATCCGGTGGATCCGGTCCACCTGATCTTCCTGTTGTGGAGCAGTACCCAGCACTATGCCGACTTCGCCAGCCAGATCTGCCAGGTAACCGGGCGCACCCGCCTGACCCGGCAGGATTTCGACGAGGCAGCGCGGACCCTGACCCATGTCATCCTCAAGGGACTGGGTCTTCAGGCACCATGACCTTTACCCTGATCCAGGATGCCGCCTGCGAGGAAGAGGTGCGCAAGAGTCGTTTTCTCGCCCTCGCCGCGCCCGTCACCACGGTGGAAGCGGCCATGGCCTTCATCGACCGCGTGAGCGTGCCGACCGCGACCCACAACTGCTGGGCCTGGAAGCTGGGTAATCAATACCGCTTCAATGACGACGGCGAACCCGGTGGGACGGCGGGCCGGCCCATTCTGGCCGCCATCGAGGGGCAGGATTGCGATCAGGTGGTGGTGGTGGTCATCCGCTGGTACGGCGGCATCAAGCTGGGTACCGGCGGCCTGGTGCGCGCCTATGGCGGTTGCGCCGCCCGTTGCCTGCAACAGGCGGACAAGCAGCCGCTGGTGGTGCGGCAGGACTATGGCTTCGCCTGTACCTATGCGGAGTGGCCGCTGATCAAGGCGCGCCTGGCAGCCCTGGCGGTGCTCGTGCTCGCCGAGGACTATCAGGCGCTGGAGATCGACTTGCGGATTGCGGTCGAGCCCCAGCGACGCGACGAGGTAGCGACGCTGCTGAGCAACCTGAGCAGTGGTCGTATCGTGATGCGTGCGCTCTAGCGGCACGACCTTTGCTATCTCCTGGTGCACGCCCTTCCGATTCGCACCGCCCTGGCGCATCCCCGCGCTAATTCCCCGTTGCGCTCTGCTTGGCGGCAAGACTGAACCTGCCGAGAGCTGCAGCACGCCCTAAAAGCGCGCATCAAGCAGCCGCCAGGCATGTTTTTGGTGCAACCCTTAGCGACGACTGCCCTGATGAACGAATTGCCTTCCGCTGTGGCGACCCTGGTCCACAGTGCCAATACCCTGTTCCTGCTGCTGGGTGCCGTGATGGTGCTGGCCATGCACGCCGGTTTCGCCTTTCTCGAAGCCGGTACCGTGCGGCACAAGAATCAGGTGAATGCGCTGTCCAAGATCCTCGCCGACTTCGCCATTTCCACCCTGGTGTATTTCTTCGTCGGCTACTGGATCGCCTATGGCGTGACCTTCTTCGCGCCTGCCCAGGTGCTGACCGCCGACAGCGGCTATGGGCTGGTGAAGTTCTTTTTCCTCGCCACCTTCGCCGCAGCCATCCCGGCGATCATCTCCGGCGGCATCGCCGAGCGGGCGCGTTTCGTCCCGCAGCTGTGCGCCACCGCGCTGATCGTGGCCTTCGTCTATCCGTTCTTCGAAGGCCTGATGTGGAACAACAACCTGGGGCTGCAGGACAGGTTCGAAGCGCTGTTCGGCGCGCGCTTCCACGATTTCGCCGGCTCCGTGGTGGTGCACGCCGTGGGTGGCTGGCTGGCGCTGGCGGCCGTGCTGCTGTTGGGGCCGCGTCAGGGTCGCTATCGCGAAGGCCGGCTGGTGGCCTTTCCGCCGTCGAACATCCCCTTTCTGGCGCTGGGCTCCTGGATCCTGATCGTCGGCTGGTTCGGTTTCAACGTGATGAGCGCCCAGAGCCTGGCAGGCGTCAGTGGCCTGGTCGCGCTGAATTCGCTGATGGCCATGGTCGGCGGGACGGCGGCTGCCCTGCTGCTCGGGCGCAACGACCCCGGCTTCCTGCACAACGGGCCCCTGGCCGGCCTGGTCGCCGTCTGTGCCGGCTCCGACCTGATGCATCCGATCGCCGCCCTGGCCACCGGGCTGGTGGCGGGCGCCCTGTTCGTCTGGGCCTTCACCGCGGTGCAGACGCGCTGGAAGCTGGACGATGTGCTGGGCGTCTGGCCGTTGCACGGCCTCTGCGGCGCCTGGGGCGGCATCGCCTGTGGCCTGTTCGGCCAGACCGCACTTGGCGGCCTGGGTGGGGTGAGCGTGCTGGCGCAACTGGCGGGCACGGGACTGGGTATCGCCGTCGCCCTGCTCGGCGGCCTGGCGGTGTACGGGCTGCTCAAGGCCGTGCTGGGGCTGCGTCTGAGTCAGGAAGAGGAATACCAGGGCGCCGACCTGTCGATCCATCGCATCGCCGCCAACAGCCACGACGGCTAGCGGCCGAGGTTACCCACAGGGACCGTGTACAGTGATGTGGATAACCCGTGCATGAAGTCACGAGAACGCCACAGAGACCGGGCTGGCGGCGACTGGTGAAGAAATGAACACGGCCTCGATGTCGTGGCGGCGAACGGCGACGGCGGGACTCGGGTAGCCCACCGGCGACCGGAATCGGTAGAGTGGGCGACCCTTGTTCCAGGAGCGCCCCATGCCCGCCCTTTCGACCCTGCTGCCCTGGCTCCGCGAGGTGGACCGCACCACCCTGAAGGCGGATCTTGGCGCGGGTCTGCTGGGCGCGGTCCTGGCGCTGCCCCAGGGCGTGGCCTTCGCCACCTTGGCCGGACTGCCTCCGCAATACGGCGTCTATGGCGCCGTGGTGCCCTGCATCGTCGCCGCCCTGGCGGGCTCCAGTCGCCATGTGGTGACCGGGCCGACCAACGCCAACTCCCTGGCCCTGCTGGCGGCGCTGTCTCCGCTGGCGCTGGCGGGCTCCGGCCCCTATATCGATCTGGCGCTGGCGGTGACCCTGCTGGTCGGCCTGCTGCAACTGACGGTGGGCGCCCTGCGCCTGGGCGCGGTGGCCAACTTCATCTCGCCCTCGGTGCTGCTCGGCTTCATGAGTGGCGCCGCGGTGCTGATCGGGCTCTATTCGCTCAAGGATTTGCTCGGCTTGTCGCCGCCATTGGGCACCTCGGCCTTTGGCGTGCTCGGCTATGTCGTCGCCCATCCCCTGGCGATCCACTGGCCCTCGCTGGTGATCGGCGTGGTGACCCTGGTCGCCACCCTGCTGCTGAGGCGGCTGCGCCCGCGCTGGCCAACCATGCTGCTGGGTCTGCTGGCCGGTTGCCTGAGCGCCTGGATCCTGGAGCGCAGCGTGGCGGGCGCGGCCCAGGGGATCGCCACGGTCGGACGGATCCCGTCGGCGCTGCCGCCCTTCCATCTGCCCAACGTCACCCTGCAGGACCTGGGCAATCTCTCCGGCATCGCCGTGGCCCTGACCCTGGTGGCCCTGGGGCAGTCGCTGTCGATCGCCAAGGCGGTGGCCCAGCGCTCCGGACAGCGGCTGGACGTCAATCGCGAATTCCGTGGCCAGGGCCTGGCCAATCTGGTCGGCGGCTGCTTTTCGGCCTATGTCTCCTGCGGCTCGCTGAATCGCTCCATGCCCAATTTCGAAGCCGGGGCCCGCACCCCGCTGGCGGCGGTGTTCGCCGCCCTGCTGGTGGTGGCCCTGGTGGCCTTTGGCGGCGCCCTGATCGCGGCCATTCCGCTGGCTGCCATCGCCGCTACCCTGCTGCTGGTGGCGCGCGGGCTGCTGGACCTGGGGCGCTGGCGCGAGGTGCTGAGGGTCAGCCGCACCGAGGCCCTGGTGGCCGGGGTGACCTTGCTGGCGACCCTGACCATTCCCCTGGACCGCGCCGTGCTGCTGGGCACCCTGGTATCCCTGGTGGCCTACCTCTATCGCACCTCGCACCCGGCCATCCGCCCGCTGGTGCCGGATCCCCGTACCCCCGAGCGCCGTTTCACCCCGCTGGACGAACTGGGCCAGCCGGCGCAGGAGTGTCCGCAACTTAAGCTGGTGCGGGTGGAAGGCTCGGTGTTCTTTGGCGCCGTGCCCCATGTCGGCGATCAGTTGGACGGCTTTCGCAGCGCCCAGCCCGGGCAGAAGCACGCCCTGTTCATGACCAAGAGCATGAATTTCATCGACCTGGCGGGTAACGACCTCTGGCGGCGCGAATGGCGCGAGCGACGCGCCCAGGGTGGCGATATCTATTTCCATCGCCCGCGCACGCCGGTGCTGCAGTTGTTCGCCAAGACCGGCTTTCTCAAGGAGCTGGGCGACGGCCATATCTTTTCGTCCAAGGATCAAGCCCTGCGCAGCATCTATCCGCGCCTGGATCCGGAGGTTTGCCGCAGCTGCACCGCCCGGACCTTCGTCGAGTGCGCGGCACGCGCGGCGGAACAGGCGCCGGGCGCGGACGCCACTCGGGCGGACTGCTAAGCTGGCGGTTTCCTTCTGCCGCTGGAGTTCTCCATGACCGCTGCCCTGCGTCTCGCTCGCCGTCTCGCCCTGACCTCTCTGCTGTTGCCGGGGCTGGCCCTGGCCCATGGTCACCTGAAGAGCGCCGAGCCTGCCCCCGACAGCACCAGCCCGGCACCGAAGCAGCTGAGTCTGAGCTTTTCCGAAGGGGTCGAGGCGTCTCTGAGCCAGGTGCAGCTGCAGCGGCTGGAGGGTCAGGCCAGTACGGCGATCACCACCGGCAAGGTGATTTCCGGTGGTGACGAACGCACCCTGGAGGTGCCGCTGGAGGCACCGCTGGAAGCGGGTCGCTACCAGGTCAAATGGCGGGTGCTGGCCAAGGACGGACACAAGACCCAGGGCGATTATCGCTTCACCGTCCAGTAAGGATGGACGGCGGACTGGCGACGCCCGATGCCTGGCGCCCCCTCGCCCGCGCCCTCTTTCTGCTGCCGCTGCTGCTGACCTGGGGCTATCTGGCGCTGGCGCTCTGGCTGGGTCGCCCAGCCTTGAGCGGCTGGCTGCTGGAACGGGCGCGCCCTGCGGCCCGCCTGCTGGGGGCCCTGCTGCTGCTCGGGGTGCTGAGTCTGTTGCCGCTGCAGGCCGCGCTGGTCGGCGATGGCTGGACGGATGCCTTCAACCTGCCGCTGTGGCAGCTCTATCTGGCCACCGAGGCCGGCCAGGGCTGGCGCTGGCAATTGCCGCTGGGCCTGCTGCTGGCCCTGTGGCTGCTGGCGGGACCCGGGATGCGTGGCGTTCGCTGGCTGTGGGGCTTGAGTGGCCTGCTGCTGGCCAGTCTGGCCCTGGATGGCCATGCCGCCGCGACCGCGGGCGCGCTCGGCGGGGTGCACAGGTTGAACCAGGCCCTGCATCTGCTCACCACGGGACTCTGGCTGGGCAGTCTGCCCGGGGTGTTGCTGTGCCTGGGGCGGCCTCCGGCCCGGCTCAGGGGGGAGGTCCAGCGGCTGCTGCGCGGTTACTCGCTACCGGGGCAGATCAGCGTGGCGCTGGCCTTGCTCAGCGGTGCACTCAACAGCCTGCTGATCCTCGGTCCGGCCGGCCTGCTGCGGCTGACGCCCTACTCCGGCCTGCTGCTGGCCAAGGTGCTGGTGGTGGCGACCATGGTCGTCCTGGCCCTGGCCAATCGTTATCTGCTGGTGCCGCGATTGGGACAGGGCCCCCAGGCCTGGCACCTGCTGCGCCGGGCCACGGCCGTGGAGATCGCCCTCGGGGTGGTCGCCGTCACGCTGGTGGCGGCCTTCTCGGGTCTGGATCCCTTCAGCTGACAGCCGGGGCGAACGCTGTCGCCCCGGCCACGCCTCAGAAATAGACGTTCATGCCCAGGTAGATTTCCTTGCTGCTGTCGAGCTGGCTCGAACCCAGCTTGCTGCCGTCCTGATCGATGTCCGGCTTGGCATTGCTGCGCAGGTAGCGATAGCCGGCTTCCAGGGAGGTGCGGTCGTTGACCTGCTGCAGGATGCCGGCCTGGACCCCGGCCACATAACCGAGGTCGCTGTCATGGCCGAAGCTGGAACCATCCTGGGTGACCCGGGCGACGCCCAGGGTGCCGCCGCCAAACAATTTGGTGCTGTCGCCCAGGGGATAGAAGGCATCGTAGCTGCCGGTCAGGTCCTGCTGCTTGAGTCTCAGGCCATCACTGCTGCCGCTGGCCTGGTCGAGGGTGGCGTAGTAGCGACCGGCGTCGTTCTGCTGACCGAGGCGCAGCCCCCAGGTGTTGCTGCCATCGATGGCACCATCGGTATCGGGGCCGTTCAGGTTGCGGTCGAGGGCGTGGCTGTTGCTGAAGTTGTCGTAGCTCTTGCCATAGGTGAGGCCGGCGAAATTCTGGGGATCGGCGGCAAAGACCTGATGACTGGCCAGGGCCAGCAGGCCGAAGAGGACGACACGGGATTTCAGGGCGTTCATGGTGAAAGGCTCCTCACGCGATGCGAATACAGCCCGACCGGCTGCGCGGCCATCTTCGGCGGCGGCGGATTAGCGCAGGATTAAGGGGACTGAATCGGAGCTGAACGCTGAGGCAGGACACGAGCGGAGCAGCGGACCGCCCGTTGCAGGCGGCCCGGCTGGGAGGGATCAACGCTGACGGTGGTACTCGGTCACGCGCTGCACTTCTTCCTTGGAGCCCAGGAACACCGCCACCCGCTGGTGCAGGCCGTCCGGCTGGACGTCGAGGATGCGCTGGTGACCGTTGGTGGCGGCGCCACCGGCCTGCTCGACCAGCATGGACATGGGATTGGCCTCGTACATCAGGCGCAGCTTGCCGGGCTTTTCCGGCTCGCGGGCGTCGCGCGGGTACATGAAGATGCCGCCGCGGGTAAGGATGCGATGGACGTCGGCCACCATGGAGGCGATCCAGCGCATGTTGTAGTTCTTGCCCAGGGGACCTTCCTTGCCAGCCAGCAGCTCGTCCACGTAACGCTTGACCGGGGCTTCCCAGTGGCGCTGGTTGGACATGTTGATGGCGAATTCGGCAGTGGTCTCGGGGATGGTGATGTCTTCGTGGGTCAGCACGAAGCTGCCCAGTTCGCGATCCAGGGTGAAGCCCTTGACGCCGTCGCCAAGGGTCAGCACCAGCATGGTCTGGGGACCGTAGATGGCGTAACCGGCAGCTACCTGCTCGGTGCCCTTCTGCATGAAGGCTTCTTCGGTCACGTCACCGGTGGTGCTGCTGACGAAGTCCTTGCGCAGGATGGAGAAGATGGTGCCGACGGAGACGTTGACGTCGATGTTGGACGAGCCGTCCAGGGGGTCGAACATCAACAGGTAGGCGCCCTTGGGATAGTGACCCGGAATCTGGTGTACCTGGTCCATTTCCTCGGAGGCCATACCGGCCAGGGTGCCGCCCCATTCGTTGGCTTCCAGCAGGATCTCGTTGGACAGGACGTCCAGTTTCTTCTGCACCTCACCCTGGACGTTCTCGGTGCCCATGCTGCCAAGCACGCCACCCAGCGCCCCCTTGGACACCTCGTAGCTGATGCGCTTGCACGCCCGTGCCACGACTTCGATGAGGAAGCGCAGGTCGGCCGGGGTCTTGTGGCTGCGGGTCTGCTCGATGAGGTAACGACTGAGGGATATCCGGGACATCGCGGTGCTCCTTGTAATGATGGGCGCGAGTGTAGCGCCAAAGCTCAAGCTCCGTCTCAAGCAGAGCGGACCGTCAGGCCAGGTCTGCCAGCCAGTGCCGATTCCGGACGCTGTCGCCGGGGGCAACGAGGCGCCGGGCACCGGCGGCCGGCAGGGAACGCGCGTCTAGGGCGCGTTCGGGGTCTCCACGGCCAGCAGTACGCCTCGGCCAGCACGGAGATTTTCGGCGCTGGGATAGACTGCCGAGTCGGGTTCCAGTTCAGGCTGACGGCTGTCCAGCTGTATCACCCAGTGATGTCCGTCACGTGACGGCGGCAGGCGCAGGTCGATTTCCTCCCGCCGCGGTTGGAAGGCCAGCCAGATCCGTGCGGCCTGGGGCTGATCCGCTCCGTCGAGGGGCTCCAGGGTGAGGGCAAGCGGCAGGCTGCCCCCGGCCTGCCAGCGGCCGTCGTCCATCGGCGCACCGTCGGCATCGAGCCATTCGATCCTGACCCAGCCACGGGGATCGGGTCGTCCGAGCAGCCGCTGCGCCTGCAGGGCCGGTAACTCCTGGCGCAGCGTCATGAGCCGACCGACGAAGGCGCTCTGCTGCTGCCCGGCCGGGCTGACGGCTTGCTGCCAGTCCAGCCAGGACAGTTCATTGTCCTGCACATAGGCATTGTTGTTGCCCTGCTGGGTGCGACCGAATTCGTCACCGGCGGTGAGCATGGGTTCGCCCCCGGCCAGGATCAGGGTCGCCAGCAGAGCGCGCTGATCGGCGGCGCGGGCTTCCAGGACGGCGGGGTCGTCGCTCGGTCCTTCGACGCCATTGTTCCAGCTCTTGTTGTCGGTGGTGCCGTCGCGATTGCCTTCGCCATTGGCCTCGTTGTGCTTTTCGGCGTAGCTGACCAGGTCGGCCAGAGTGAAGCCGTCGTGGGCGGTGACGAAGTTGACGCTGGTGCGCAAGGAGCGATCACCCGCACCGAAGAGATCGGCGCTGCCGGCCAGGCGGGTCGCCAGGGCGCCTCTCAGGCCGTCGTCGCCGCGCCAGAAGCGGCGCACGTCGTCGCGGAAGGCGTCGTTCCATTCCTGCCAGGGCGCGCGGAAGGCGCCGACCTGATGGCCGCCGGGGCCGATGTCCCAGGGTTCCGCCACCAGTCGCACCTCACGCAGCAGCGGATCCTGGGCCAGGGCCTGCAGCAGTGGCGCGTCGCGATCGAAGCCGCTTTCCAGGCGACCCAGCGCAGGCGCCAGGTCGAAGCGAAAGCCGTCGACACCGGCGGCGGTGACCCAGTGGCGCAGGCTGTCCAGGGTCAGGCGCAACGCCGGCGGGCTGTAGAGCGCCAGGCAGTTGCCGCAGCCCATGTCGTTGATATAGCGCGCCGGATCGTCCGGCTGCAGCCGGTAGTAGCCGGCGTTGTCCAGGCCGCGCAGATTGAAGGTGGGGCCGAGTTCGTCGCCTTCGCCGGTGTGGTTGAAGACCACGTCGAGCAGCACCTCGAAGCCGGCCGCCTGCAGGGTGGCCACCGTCTCGCGCAATTCGGCGAGGGCCTCGCGCCCGGCCAGGCGCGGATCGACCGCCGCCATGACCACCGGGTTGTAGCCCCAGTAGTTGGCCAGCCCCAGGGCGGGCAGATGGCGATCGTCGGCCCAGGCGGCGATGGGCAGCAGCTCCAGGGTAGTGACGCCGAGGCGCTGCCAGTGCTCGATCAGCGCCGGATGGCGCAGCGCCGCCAGGGTGCCGCGCTGGCGGGCGGGCACCTGCGGATGCAGCTGGGTCTGGCCGCGTACGTGCAATTCGTAGATCAGTCCCGCGTCGCGGCGCTTGGGCGCTGGCGTCAGGCTATCGACCGGCGGCAGGACGATGGCCTTGGGGACATGGGCACCGCTGTCGCGCGCGTCCGGACGATTGGGATCTTCGGGATGGAAACCATAGGTGCTGGGATGCAGCTGGAAGGGCCGGTCCACCGCCAGGGCCCAGGGGTCCACCAGCAGTTTGTTGGCGTTGAATCTGAGGCCGTCCTGGGGACGGTAGGCACCCTGGGCGCGCAAACCGTATCTCAGACCCGCTTTGGCACCGGCCAGGAAACCATGCCAGACGCCGCCTTCGTGTTCGCGAAAGGCCAGACGCTGGGTCTCGGCTTCCCCCTTGGCATCGTAGAGGCAGAGTTCGACGGCTTCAGCCGCCGGCGACCAGACGGCGAAGTTGATGCCGCCCTCGACGAGGGTGGCACCGTAATGGGCAGGATTGCCCGCTTCGAGGCGGGTAGAGGTGCGGGGCATGGGGACTCCGGTGACGGGCTTGCGGGGCGGATGCTGCAAGGATGTAGACGGTGTGGAAGCCGCGGGTTCTCAATCGGGGGATAGCTGATCGTGGCCAGGGCCGGCCGCCGTAGGCTGGGTTGAGCGTAGCGAAGCCCAGCAAATCCTGCCTGGGCACCTACTCTATGGTGGTCCTTATCGCGGCCATGGGCCGCTCCTACAGGAGGGTGCCTTGCCCGTAGGAGCGGCCGCAGCGGCGGACCGCCATGGCCGCGAAGCGTGCTCGACTACAGCGCCTTCCAGATTTCCGTGGCGTATTCGCGGATGGTGCGGTCGGAGGAGAACCAGCCCATGCTGGAGGTGTTGATCACCGCCGATTGCCACCACCTGTCCGGCTGCTGCCAGCGGGTCTCGACCTGGCGCTGGGCCTCCCAGTAGGCGTCGAAGTCGGCGCAGACGAGGAAGCGGTCGTGCCAGGTCAGGACGTCGAGCAGGCTGTTGTAGCGGGCCGGATCCTCGGGCGAGAACTGACCGGCGCGTAGACCCGCCAGCACCTGGGCCAGGCGTGGCGAATTCTCGATGATGTCCGAGGAGATGCCGCCGCTGCGCTGGCGCTCTTCCACCTCGGCCGCCTTGAGGCCAAAGATGAACATGTGCTCTTCCCCGATCAGTTCGCACATCTCCACGTTGGCGCCGTCCAGGGTGCCGATGGTGAGGGCGCCGTTGAGGCCGAACTTCATGTTGCTGGTGCCCGAGGCTTCCATGCCGGCGGTGGAGATCTGCTCGGAAAGATCCGCCGCCGGAATGATGACCTCGGCCAGGCTGACGTTGTAGTTGGGCAGGAAGACCACCTTGAGCAGATCACGGGTCAGGGGGTCGTTGTTGACCACCTTGGCCACGTCGTTGGCCAGCTTGATGATCAGCTTGGCCTGGTGATAGCTGGCGGCGGCCTTGCCGGCGAAGATCTTGACCCGCGGCGTCCAGTCGCCGTTGGGGTTGTCGCGGATGGCCTGGTACAGCGCGATGGTCTGCAGCAGATTCATCAGCTGCCGCTTGTACTCGTGGATGCGCTTGATCTGGACATCGAACAGCGCATTGGGATCGAGGTCGATCTCCAGCCGCTGCTTCACCAGGCTGGTGAAGGTGTCCTTGTTGCGCTGGCGCTGCAGGGCGAAGCGCTCGCGGAAATTGCTATCGTTAGCATAGGGCTTGAGCAGCGGCAGGGTCTTTTCCGGATCGTGCAGCACGCCCTGGCCGAGGGTATCCACCAGCAGGTCGGTGAGCGCCGGATTGGCCTGGTGCAACCAGCGGCGGAAGGTGATGCCGTTGGTCTTGTTGTTGATGCGATCCGGATAGAGCCGGTGCAGCGAGCGGAAGACCGTCTTGCGCATCAGGTCGGTGTGCAACCCCGAGACGCCATTGATGCTGTGCGAGCCGAGAAAGGCCAGGTTGCCCATGCGCACGCGGCGCCCCTGGCTTTCGTCGATCAGGGAGACGTAGGAAATCATGCCGCCATCGGTCTCGCCGCGGGCGCGCAGGGAGTCGAGGAACTGGGCGTTGATCAGGTAGATGATCTGCATGTGCCGCGGCAGCAGGCGCTCCATCAGCTGTACCGGCCAGGTTTCCAGGGCCTCGGGCAAGAGGGTGTGGTTCGTGTAGCTGAGGGTGCCGACGGTGGTGCTCCAGGCGGCGTCCCAGGGGATGCCGTGGACGTCCACCAGGAGCCGCATGAGCTCGGCCACGGCGATGGCCGGGTGGGTGTCGTTGAGCTGGATGGACACGTGCTCGGGCAGGCTGAGCAGGTCGCTGTGCTGCTTGAGGTGGCGGCGGGTCAGGTCGGCCAGGGAGGCGGCGACGAAGAAGTATTCCTGGCGCAGGCGCAATTCCTGGCCGGCCTCGCTGCTGTCGGCCGGATAGAGCACCCGCGAGATGCTCTCGGCGCGGGCCTCGTTGGCCACGGCGCCGACGTGATCGCCGGCGTTGAAGGTTTCCAGGTGGAGGATCTCCAGCGGTCGCGCACGCCAGAGTCTCAGGGTGTTGGCGCCCTCCCCGCCCCAGCCGATCACCGGGGTGTCATAGGCCACCGCGCGGATGCGCTCGCCGGGCGTCCACACCTGGCGCCGCGGATCGCCTTCGCCATAGGGGGCGACATGGCCGCCGAAGCCGATCTCGTACACCACCTCGGCGCGTTCGAATTCCCAGGGATTGCCGAAATCCAGCCAGTTTTCCGGCTGCTCCAGCTGGAAGCCGTCGGCGATCACCTGGCGGAACAGACCGTGCTCGTAGCGGATGCCGTAGCCGTGGCTGGCGATGCCCAGGGTGGCCATGCTTTCCATGAAACAGGCGGCCAGCCGGCCGAGGCCACCGTTGCCCAGGGCGGCGTCCGGCTCCAGGCCGCGGATGCGTTCCAGGTCGACGCCGAGGTCGGCCAGGGCGCGACGGGTCTCTTCGAGGATGCCGAGGTTGGACAGGCTGTCGATCAGCAGGCGACCGATGAGGAATTCCAGGGAAAGGTAGTAGACCCGTTTCTGGCCGGTGCGATAGGCGTCGCGGGTGCGACTCATCCAGCGATCGACGATGTAGTCCCGGGCGGCCAGGGCGGTGGCCTGGAACCAGTCGTGGTCGAGGGCGTTGTCGGGATCCTTGCCGACGGCATAGGTGAGCTTGGAGAGGATGTTGGTACGGAGCGCGGAAACTTCGTTGGGCGAGATGAAGCGGGGTCTCGTCATCAGGATTGACCTCTGCAAGCGCTTAGGAATCAGATCGCGAAGTGGCCGCGGATAATGCGGCGCGTGCCGTTCGCCTTACTTTTAGGCGAAACGACGGGGACGTCCAAGCTTTTTTCGCTACATCAGACGGTTAGCCGTTACCCCTACCCTCTCTAGCCCGAGGTTTTCACCATGCGCAAGACCCTGCTCATCACCGGCGCGAGTCGTGGCATCGGCCGCGCCACGGCCCTTGGCGCCGCCCGCCGCGGCTGGAACGTCGCCTTCAACTATCGCCAGGACGAGGCCGCGGCCCGGGCCACTCTGGCCGAGATCGAGGCGCTGGGCGTGGAAGGCCTGGCGCTGCGCGGCGACGTGGCCGACGAAGCCCAGGTGCTGGCGCTGTTCGAGCGCACGGTGGAGCGCTTCGGCGGCCTGGACGCCTTCGTCAACAATGCCGGGATCGTCGATCAGTCGCAGCCACTGGTGGACATGAGCGCCGAGCGATTGCGACGGATGTTCGAGGTCAACGTCTATGGCGCCTTTCTCTGTGCCCGCGAGGCGGCTCGCCATCTGTCGCGGGAGCGCGGCGGCCGCGGTGGTGCCATCGTCAATGTCTCTTCCATCGCGGCGCGTCTGGGCTCGCCCAACGAATACGTCGACTATTCCGCCAGCAAGGCGGCGCTGGACACCCTGACCTTGGGCCTCGCCAAGGAACTCGGCCCGCACGGGGTGCGGGTCAATGCGGTGCGACCCGGCGTGACCCTTACCGACATCCACGCCAGCGGCGGCCAGCCGGGCCGCGCCGAGCGCCTGGGCGTGGCCACCCCGCTGGGGCGTGCGGGCGAGGCCGAGGAGATCGCCGCCGGCATCCTCTGGCTGCTGTCGGACGAAGCCTCCTACACCACCGGCGCCCTGCTGGATATCGGTGGCGGGCGCTAGGGCCTAGGCTCTGTACGAAAAGTCGCCGAGCGACGGTCAGGCGAGGCGAAAAACGCTGAGGAAGCGGAGTTTACGAGTGGTAAATGAGCATTCCGAAGCGTTTTTCAACGAAGCATCACCGAGCGCAGGCATTTTCGTACAGGGCCTAGTCGCGGCGGGGCGTCAGGGCGTTGAGCACCTGCTGCGACAGCGCATGGTAGAGCGGCACCGGCATCAGCCAGCCGGAGACGGCGGCGGCCAGCAGACAGGCCGCCAGCACCGGCAGCGCCATGTCCGGGCTGTGGGCCAGCTCCAGGGTGATGACGGTGGCGGTCAGCGGGGTGCGGGTGACCCCGGCGAGGTAGGCAGCCAGCCCCAGCAAGGCGCATTGCGGCAGACTGATACCCGGCAGCCAGTCGACCAGCCAGGGGCCCAGGGCCGCCCCCACCGCCAGCGAGGGCGAGAACAGGCCGCCCGGCACCCCGGCCAGGTAGGAGACGACGTTGGCGAGGAATTTCCACAGCAGGAAGTCGCCGCCGGTCACGGGTTCGCCAGCCAGGATGGCATGGGTCTCGGCGTAACCGGTACCGAACACGTGCTGGCCGGAGAACAGCCCCAACGCCGCCAGCACCAGGCCACAGCCGGCGGCGAAAGCCACCGGGCGGCGCCCGCGCAGGGCATTCAGGCGCCCCAGCCAGCCCCGCTCGGTGGGCAGCACCAGGCGGCCGTAGCACCCGCCGAGCAGTCCGCCGATAACGCCGATGACAGCGACGCCGATCCAGCCCAGGCCCCAGGTCAGGTGCAGGTCCAGGGCGCCGAGATAGCTGTAGGGGCCGACGATGCCCAGGGTGACGATGCCGCCGAGCAGCACGGCGGTCAGCACCAGGCCGCTGAAGCGCTGCTCGAAGGTATGGGTGAGTTCCTCGATGGCGAAGACCACTCCGCCCAGGGGCGTGTTGAAGGCAGCGGCGATCCCGGCAGCGCCCCCGGCGAGGATGAGTCCGGACAGGGTGCGGCGGCCATGCAGGCCGAGGCGCTTGCCGAAGCCGTAGAGCAAGGCGGCGCCGACATGCACGGTGGGTCCTTCCCGCCCTACCGAGCCACCCACCAGCAGGGCACCGGCCGTGAGCAGCAGCTTGGCCAGGGCGATGGGGGGCGCCAGCAGCCGGGCGCGCAGGTCCGCCTCGGGTCGTTCGAGGGTGACGATGACCTGGGGGATGCCGCTGCCACGGGCATCGCGCAGCGCGCCCTGGGTCAGCCAGACCAGTCCGGCGAAGCCCAGGGGCGTCACCAGCCAGGGCCAGAAGGCGCTGTGCTGCAGCAGCTGCTGAAAGAGGCCGAAGGAGGCATCGGCCAGCCAGGCGAAGCCCAGACCGGCCAGGCCCACCAGCACCGCGCCGACCCAGAAGGCGACGCGCTGGCGCCACTCGCGCAGCCGACGGCGCCGGCGATGGCGCAGCAGATGCAGCCGACGCCGGGCGGCGACTTCGGGATCGGTATCGGGATAGACGGGATCGGACATGGAGAAGAGGCCACCAGGAGGCGAGAGCCTCCCAGTGTAACCTCTTGTTACAGCGGTATCGCCAGGGCCCGGATCAGGCCGCGGGGACCAGCTCGGTGGCGGCTTCGTTGCGCTTGAGCACCGCGTAGATGACCCCGGTCACCAGACTGCCGGCGGCGATGGCCGCCAGATACAGCCAGGCGTGGCTGATGGCGTTGGGGATCAGCAGCACGAAGAGGCCGCCGTGGGGCGCCATCAGCTTGCAGTTGAACAGCATCACCAGGGCGCCGGTGAGGGCACCGCCGATCACGCTGGCCGGGATCACCCGCAGCGGATCCTTGGCGGCGAAGGGAATCGCGCCTTCGGAGATGAAGCACAGCCCCAGCACCGACGCCGCCTTGCCCGCCTCGCGCTCGCTCTGGGCGAACTTGCGCCGGGCCAGCAGGGTGGCGATGCCCATGCCGATGGGCGGCACCATGCCGGCGGCCATGGTGGCGGCCATCGGCCCGTAGGTCTTGGACGCCAGCAGGCCGACGGTGAAGGCATAGGCGGCCTTGTTGATCGGGCCGCCGAAGTCGATGCACATCATGGCGCCGAGGATCAGGCCGAGCAGCACGGCGTTGCTGGTGCCCAGGTTGTTGAGGAAGTCGGTGAGTCGACTCAGGGCGCCGGCCACCGGGGTGCCGACCAGATAGATCATCACCAGGCCGACGATGAGGCTGGCGAACAGCGGAATGATCAGGATCGGCTTGAGCGCCTCGACGCTGGCCGGCAGCTTGACGTGCTGGGCGATGGCCTTGGCCAAGTAGCCGGCCAGGAAGCCGGCGATGATGCCGCCGATGAAGCCGCTGCCCAGACTGGCCGCCAGCCAGCCGCCGATCATGCCGGGGGCGAGACCCGGACGGTCGGCGATGGAGTAGGCGATGTAGCCGGCCAGCACCGGGACCATCAGCTTGAAGGCAGATTCACCACCGATCTGCATCAGCGCCGCGGCCAGGGTGCCCTGCTCCTTGAAGGCCTCGATGCCGAAGACGAAGGACAGGGCGATCAGCAGACCGCCCGCCACCACCATCGGCAGCATGTATGACACCCCGGTGAGCAGGTGCTTGTAGACGCCCGCGCCTTCCTTCTTGGCTGGCTTGGCGCCCTCGCCCGCCGCTGGCGCGGCGCTGCCGGCCAGGGTCTCGCCCTCGGCCAGGGCCTTCTTGATCGTCGCCTCGGGTTGCTTGAGGGCGACCCCGGTGCCGCAGCGATAGACGCGCTTGCCGGCGAAGCGCTCGACATTGACCTCGATGTCGGTGGCCAGCAGCACCACGTCGGCATCGCGGATGGCCTCGGCCGGCAGCGGATTGCGTGCCCCTACCGAGCCCTGGGTCTCCAAGTGCAGGCGATAGCCGAGCTTCTTGGCCGCGTTCTGCAGCGCCTCGGCGGCCATGAAGGTGTGGGCGACCCCGGTCGGGCAGGCGGTGATGGCCACCAGCCGCGGGGTTTCGCTGGCACTGGCGGGAGCGCTGGGGGCAGCGCCACCCGCCGCCGGGGCCTGTTCCAGCACCTTGGCTTCGCTGGAAGCGCGCTGCAGGAAGGCATCGACATCACGCAGGGCTTCGGCCGGGGCGGCGCGGTAGACGCGCTTGCCGACGAAGCGCGACAGGTCGACCGCGCCGGTGTGGACCACCACGACCAGTTCGGCACGCGCCACCTGGTCGTCGGTCAGCAGGGTGGCCTCGGGGCCGTCGTGGATCTCGACGCTGGTGGTCCAGCCGCGGCGCTGGGCGGCGGCGTCCAGCAGGCGCGCACTGAGCACGCTGGTGACCATGCCGGTCGGGCAGGTCGTGACGATGGCGATGTTCATGGGTTTACCCCTGATTCTTGTTCTAGCGGAAAGTCGGGAAGGACACGCACCTGCACCTGGTCTTCGAAGACGGCGAGTTGCGCGGGATCATTGATGCCGAAGCCGATCTGGGTCACGGCCAGGGCCGCGATGGCGGTGGCCGTGGTCAGGGTGCGCTCCGGCGCCTGGCCGGTGAGCAAGCCGTGCAGCATGCCGGCCAGCAGGGAATCCCCCGCGCCGACGGTGCTGGCCACGGTGACCTTGGGCGGCTGCGCCTCCAGGGTCTGGGCGCCATACCAGCGCACCCCATCGGCGCCCTGGGAGATCACCAGGTGCTCGATGCCCAGGGCCCGCAGCTGTTCGACCAGCAGCGCCTGCTCGGTCGCAGTCTCGGCCGGTGCGCCGCAGGCTTCGGCAAGTTCTTCGGTATTGGGCTTGATCAGCCACGGACCGGCGGCCAGGGCGGCGCGCAGGGCGGCGCCACTGGTGTCCAGCGCCACCGGCAGGCCCAGCGACTTGAGGCGGCCGACCAGCGCGGCCAGCCACTCGGGGCTTACCCCTCGCGGCAGGCTGCCGGCCACCACCACGGCGTCATGGCCGGGCGCGAGGCGATCCAGGGTCTCGAGCAATTCCTGCTGGGCGGCGGCGGACACCTCCGGGCCAGGCCCGTTGATGTCGGTGATGCGGCCCGCGGCCTCGGCCAGCTTGAGGTTGCTGCGGGTCTCGCCGGCGACCCGGACGAAGGCGTCGGTAAAGCCGCGGCGGGCGAACAGGGCTTCGAAGGCGGCCGCGTTGTCGGCCCCGAGAAAGCCGCTCACCGTCAGTTCATGGCCGAGATCGGCCAGCACCTGGGCGACGTTGATGCCCTTGCCGGCGGCATGGACGATCACCGCCTCGCTGCGATTCACCGCGCCGGGCTTGAGCTCCGGCAACTGGACGGTGAGGTCCAGCGCCGGGTTGAGGGTCAGGGTGAGGATTCGGCTCATCGCAGGGCCTCCACGCTCTGCCGCACCTCGGCAGCGGTACCCAGCTCCAGGGCGCGCGCGGCGCAGGACTGCACCTGGCGCAACTCCAGCTCGCGGACCCGGGCCTTGACCAGGGGCACGCTGCGCGCCGAAACCGACAGCTCGTCCACGCCCAGGCCGACCAGCACCGGCACCGCCAGGGGATCGGCGGCCAGCTCGCCGCAGACGCCGACCCACTTGCCGTGGGCATGGGCGGCGCGCACCGTCATGTCGATCAGGCGCAGCACGCTGGGGTGCAGGCCGTCGGCCTCGCCCGACAGCAGCGGATGCCCGCGGTCGATGGCCAGGGTGTATTGCGTCAGGTCATTGGTACCGACGCTGAAGAAGTCCACTTCCGACGCCAGCACCGGGGCCAGCAGCGCGGCCGAGGGGACCTCGATCATGATGCCGACCTGCAGATCGGTGGTGGGGATCTCCTGGCGCAGGCGCGCGAGGATGTCACGGGCCTGACGCCACTCCTCGACCCGGCCGATCATGGGGAACATGATCCGCAGCGGCCGCCCATCGGCGGCCTTGAGCAGGGCGCGCAGCTGGGTTTCCAGCAGCTCCGGACGGCGCAGGGTCAGGCGGATGCCACGGATGCCGAGGAAGGGATTCTCTTCCGGTGGCAGCGGCAGATAGGGCAGCGGCTTGTCGCCGCCGACGTCCAGGGTCCGCACCACCAGCGGCTTGCCGGCCAGGCCATCGAGGGCACGGCGGTATTCCTGCTCCTGGGCGGCCTCGTCGGGCGCGCTGTCATGGCTCATGAACACCAGTTCGGTGCGCAGCAGGCCGACGGCTTCGGCGCCCTGCTCCACCGCGGCGGCGGCCTGGGCGGTATCACCCAGGTTCACGGCGATCTCGACATGGTGGCCATCGCGGGTGGTGGCGCTTTCGAAACGCCGGGCCTCGGCAGCGCGGCGGCGCTCGGCCTGGACCTCGCGCTCGCGCTGCACGGCCTCGATACGGCTGGCGTCCGGGGCTATTTCCAGGGTGCCCTTGTCGCCATCCAGCAGCAGCACGCTGCGCGGCGCCAGGTCCAGCACCCGGCGGCCGGCGCCGACGATGGCCGGGATGCCCAGGGCGCGGGCGACGATGGCGCTGTGGGAGCTGGCGCCACCACGGGCGGTCAGGATGCCGCAGACGCGCTCGCGGTCCAGCCGCGCCACATCGCCCGGGCCGACCTCGTCCATCACCAGCACATAGGGTTCTTCGGGTTCGCGGGCGGATTCGACGCCGCACAGCTGGGCCAGTACCCGACGACCGACGTCGCGTAGGTCGGCGGCGCGCTCGGCGAGCAGCCGGTCGTGCAGGGCCTCCTGCTGGCTGGCCGCCTCCTCGATCTGGGCGGCCCAGGCCGCGGCGGCACTGGCGTTGGCCTTGAGCCGGGCGGCGATGCCCTGCTGCAGATCCGGGTCTTCCAGCATCTCCAGGTGAGTCAGGAAGATCTCGCGCAGGGCGCTGGCCTCGCTGCGCGCGATGAGCGCCTCGATATCGGCGCGTACCGCGGCCAGGGCCGCGTCCAGGCGCTGGCGCTCGGCGGCGGCGCCTTCACCGGTGGCGGGATAGTCGAAGTGCTGGAGCGCCACCACATGGGCCGGGCCCACGGCCAGGCCGGGGGCGGCGGCCACGGCCTGGGCGCGATCGCCCGGCGCCAGCGGCAGTTGCTCGGACGGGTCCACCAGGCTGATGGCGGTGACCCGCGCGGCACCGGCCGGAGCCGGGGCGCTGGCGGTGACCGGCTCCACCTCTTCGCCGAGACCGGCCTGTACGGCGCCGATCAGATCGTTCAAGGCCGCCTCGGCCGGGGTGCCGGGCTCGACCAGGAATTCCAGGGTCTGGCCGCGCCGGGCGCCCAGCGCCAGCAGCCGCGACAGACTCTTGGCCGAGACCGGGGCGCCGTGGTCGACGCGCACGCGGATCTCGCCGTCATAGGCCTTGGCCAGCCGCGCCAGCTCCTTGGCCGGACGCGCGTGCAAGCCATGGGCGTTGGCCAGCACCACCTGGGCACTGGGCCAGTCCGGGGCGACTTCGCCGCCCAGGGCCTCGAGCACGGCGCGGCGGGAGGTAGCCTGGGCCAGCTCCTGGCCACGGCCGGCGACGAGCAGATCGCAGAGGCGTTCGAGCAGGGCGCGATGGCCCTCGCCCAGGCTGGCCAGGCAGAACAGGCCACGTACCGGCTGCTCCTGCACCTGCAGGGTCTGCAGTGGGGTGACGAAGGCCAGGCCGGGACGTTTCACCGCGGTCTCGCTGTTCAGCCACCAGAGGCCGTCGCCCAGGGGCAGCGGCTGGCTGGCCTGCAGGGCACCGGCGAAACCGGCCCCCACGCATTCCATGTGCTTGAGCATACGCGCACCCTGCCAGGCCAGGTCTTCCAGGTCCTCGGCATCGATGGCCAGCTGCACCAGTTCTTCGTCCAGCGCCAGGGCCTGGGGCGCCCCCTGCAGCAGGTCGAGGATCTGCTGGGGTTCGCGGGCGTCGCGCAGCGCCTGTTGCAGATCGCTCTCGCCCAGGGCGCGGGTCAGCAGCTGCAGGATGCGCAGGTGTTCGTCGGATTTGGCGGCGATGGCGATGGCCAGGTAGGTCAGCTGACCGTCGCCCCAGTCCACGCCATGCGGGAATTGCATCATCCGCACGCCGGTGACGAACACCTGGTCGCGGGTCTGCGGCGTACCATGGGGAATGGCGATACCCTGGCCGAGGTAGGTGGAGCCCTGGGCCTCGCGGGCCTTGAGCCCGTCGAGATAACCCGGGGCGACCAGGCCATCGGTCACCAGGGACTCGGCGAGCATGGCCAGGGCGGTCGCCTTGTCCGGCGCCTGCTGGGCCATGCGGATATGCTGGGCATTGAGTTCGAACATGGAAGGATACCTCCGGCGCCGCGCGCCTGATCCTGGCGCCGTGCCTTTCTTGTAATAGATGCTTGCCGGCTCGCTCAGCCCTGCAACCGCGTCGGGAGAGGCGTGACAGGGCCCTTGGCAGATTCGTGCCAGCCCTCGGACAACAGAAAGCTGAAACGTTTCACCCAATGGGACTGGAACGTTACTCGATAATCGCCGATCCTTGAAGCACAACACACAATAAAGACCGTCTCGCCAGCGCCGTACAGCGCCAGGCCATTCAGGTCCCACGAGGAACAGGCGTGAAACTCAGCGACATCGCCCAATTGGCCGGCGTATCCCTCACCACCGCCAGCTACGTCATCAACGGCAAGGCGGCGCAAAGGCGCATCAGCGCGGCCACCGTGGCGCGGGTCATGGCCGTGGTCGAAGCCCACGGCTACCAGCCCGACCAGCGCGCCGCCGGCCTGCGCCGCGGGGCCACCCACACCCTGGGCTTCCTGCTGCCGGATCTGGAAAACCCCAGCTACGCACGTCTGGCCAAGCAGCTGGAACGCCGGGCACGGGCGCGTGGCTATCAGTTGCTGATCGCCTGCACTGACGACAATCCCGACAGCGAACGCCAGCTCATCGCGCTGTTTCGCGCCCGCCGCTGCGACGGCCTGTTCACCGCCAGCAGCCTGGCCGAGGACGACGCCCCCTACCGCCAGCTGCAGGAACACAACATCCCGATCATCGCCATCGATCGCCAGCTCGATCCGGCCCAATTCTGCTCGGTGGTCAGCGACGACCACACCGCCGGCCGGCAACTGGCCGCCACGCTGCTGACGCCGGACACCCACAGCATCGCCCTGATCGGCGCCCGCCCCGACCTCGCCATCAGCCGCGCCCGCGCCGCCGGCTTCGCCGCCGCCCTCGCCGATCACCCGGCGCGCCACTGGGAGCGGCATGCGCCCCACTACAGCCGGGAAGGCGGTCGCGCCCAGGCACTGGCCATGATCGAGGAACTCGGCCACTGGCCCGAGGCGCTGCTGACCACCTCCTACGTCCTGTTGCAGGGCGTGCTGGACGTGCTGCGCGATCATCCGCTGGCCGAGGGCGATACCCTGCGCCTGGCCACCTTTGGCGATACCCAGTTGCTGGACTATCTGCCGTTCAAGGTCAACGCCATCTCCCAGCAGCACGAGGTCATCACCGAGCGCGCCCTGGAACTGATGCTGGACGCCCTGGAAAACGACCACTATCTGCCCGGTGTCCAAGCCATCCCGAGGGTCCTCAAACGCCGCCTGTCATGAGCCTGCTGATCGACACCCACAATCACCTGGACTATCCGGACTTCGACGCCGCGCGACCGGCGCTACTGGCCGAGTGCGCGCGCCTCGGAGTGGTCCGCCAGGTGCTGATCGGCGTCGAGCGCAGCCAATGGCCGCAACTCTGGCGGGTCGCCACGGCCAATGCCGGCCTCCATGCGGCGCCCGGCCTGCATCCCCTGTACCTGCAGCGTCATCAGGAAGCCGATATCGAAGCGCTCCGGGCCTTCTGCCTGGAGCGCCGGAGCGATCCCCCCCTCTGCGCCCTGGGCGAGATCGGTCTGGACTATTTCATCGAGGCGCCGGACAAGGCGCGCCAGGCCTGGTTCTTCGAACAGCAGGTGCGCCTGGCCATGGAGCTGGAGTTGCCGGTGCTGCTGCACGTGCGCCGCGCCCATGCCGATGTGGTCAGGATCCTGAAGCGTCTCAAGCCACCCCGGGCCGGCATCGCCCATGCCTTTTCCGGCAGCTTCGAGGAAGCCCGCGAATACCTGCGCCTGGGTTTCAAGATCGGCCTGGGCGGCGCACCCACCTGGCCGCAGGCGAAGAGACTGCAGCGGGTACTGCCACAGTTGCCGCTGGAGGGCATCGTGCTGGAGACCGATGCGCCCGACATGCCGCCCGCCATGCATCCGGACGTGCGCAACAGCCCCACCCATCTGCCGGCCATCTGCGCCGCCCTGGCGCCGCTCTGGCAGGTCTCGCCCGAGACCCTGGCCACCGTCACCACCCGCAATGCCTGCGCAGTGTTCGGCTGGGACGCCGCCGGCCTCGCCTAGTTCTCCTCGACCGCCAATTCGCCTTGCAGCCGCGCCCAGTCGAAGGCCGGACCGGGATCGGTCTTGCGCCCCGGGGCGATGTCGCTGTGGCCCTGGATACGTTCCGCGGTGATCGCCGGATAGGCGCGCTGCAGCGCCCGCGTCAGCCGCCCCAGGGCACGGTACTGGGCGTCGGTGTAGGCCAGGTCGTCCGTGCCTTCCAGTTCGATGCCCAGCGAGAAGTCGTTGCAGTTCTCGCGTCCGTCGAAGGACGAGACGCCGGCATGCCAGGCGCGCTGGGCGCAGGAGACGAACTGGGTCACCGTCCCGTCGCGCTCGATGAGAAAGTGCGCCGCCACCTTCAGCTCGGCGATCTCCGCGAAGAAGGGATGGGCCGAATGATCCAGGCAATTCTGGAAGAAGGCCTGGACGCAGCCGGTGCCGAATTGCCCGGGCGGCAAGCTGATGTTGTGGATCACCAGCAGGGACACCTCGGTCCCTGCCGGGCGTTCGTTGTGGTTGGGCGAAGGACACAGCCGCGCCTCGCGATACCAGCCATCGACGAACACCCCGTCCATCAGCGGGCCTTGGCCTTGAGCGCGTCGCGCAGCGCGCTGGCGTCGCTGAATTCCCGCTGACCGACGAAACGGCCATGGTCGAGGGTCACCCAGAGCACCTTGTCGGCCGCGCCGGGAAAGCGCGGCACGATGCGCGATTCGCGGTCGAGCAGGACCCGGTAGCCGTACTTGCGCATGGCCGGCACGGCGAACATCCGGGTGATGGCCGCCGGCATGCTGCTGATGTCGGCGATGTAGGCCACCCGGGTGCCGTCGATATAGCTTGCCGGCTGATCGCGCATGGCTTCCTTGACCAGCCCCGAGCCGCTCATGCTGCGCGCCAGCAGCAGGACCTGCAGCTGGTCGTCGAAGGTATAGGGCTGGTCACGCTGATCGAGCAGGGTGAAGGGCGCCACTCGCTCACCCGGTTCGAGCGCCAGAGCGGTCAGGGGCAGCAGCAGACACGACAGCAACAACGCCAGAACTCCAGCGCGCATGGCATCCTCTCTTGAACGGTCTATCGAGGCCGCTATCCTGCCCTACCGCTCGGATTGGCACCACCATCGCGTCGAGGAGCCCCATGATCCCTCTCAAAGAACTGCTGGCCCAGGTTCCCCAGTCCGGCGAGGTGCGCTGGATCGGCGTGCGACCCAGCGCGCGCGCACCCATGGTCGAAATCGACGCGGTGGAGGCCCGGCGTGACGCCGGCCTGACCGGCGATCACGCCCGGCCCACCCCGCGCAACCAGCGCCAGGTCACCCTGATCCAGTGGGAACACCTGCCGGTGGTGGCCGCGCTGATCGGCAAGGCGGTCGCACCCGCCGACCTGCGCCGCAATCTGGCCATCGCCGGGATCAATCTGTTCAGCCTGAAGAATCGGCGCTTTCGCATCGGCCAGGCGGTGCTGGAGACCACCGGCTGGTGCCAGCCCTGCGCGCGCCTGGAAGAACGTCTCGGGCCAGGGACCTTCCAGGCCATGCGCGGCCACGGCGGCCTCACGGCCCGGGTCCTGGAAAGCGGCATCATCCGCCTGGGCGATCGGCTGGAGGTCCTGGATTGACCCCAGTTTCCCTAGGGTCGAACGGCCGGGCCAGCCCGGTTAAACTAGCGCTACCTCTCGTCGCCGCAGACGTCCCTGCCAGAGCAGATGCAGGCCGCTTCCCTTGAATTTCACGACTTTTCGCCCATCTTCCTTGCTAGATGTCTCGATTCGCGCGCTTCGACGACCCCAGATTTTCACCAGCCCGGGACTGCGCCCGCACGCGGCGACGCGCCCGGTCCGGCTCACGCTTTCCTTCTCTATGAGTGCTCTCCATGACCCATCGCATCGTTATCGTCGGCGGCGGCGCCGGCGGCCTGGAACTGGCTACCCGCCTGGGCCGTAGCCTGGGCAAGCGCGACCAGGCGCAGATCGTGCTGATCGACGCCAATGCCACCCACCTGTGGAAACCGCTGCTGCACGAGGTGGCCGCCGGCTCGCTCAACTCCACCGAAGACGAACTGAGCTATGTCGCCCAGGCCAAGTGGAATCACTTCGAATTCCAGCTCGGACGCATGACCGGCCTGGATCGCGAGCGCCGCAAGGTGCAACTGGCCGCCATCGAGGACGACGGCGCCGTCCTGGTCCCGGAACGGGAGATCGGCTATGACTCCCTGGTACTGGCCATCGGCAGCACCACCAACGATTTCGGCACGCCGGGCGCCGCGGAAAACTGCATCTTCCTCGACACCCGGGCCCAGGCCGAGCGCTTCCACCGCAAGCTGCTGACCCACTACCTGCGTGCCCATGTCAGCGAGCAGCCGGGTGAATTCATCGAAGTGGCCATCGTCGGTGCCGGCGCCACCGGCGTGGAATTGGCGGCCGAATTGCGCAACGCCGCCGAAGAGCTGCAGGCCTACGGCATGGATCGCATCCGCCCCGAAGACCTGCGCATCACCCTGGTCGAAGCCGGTCCGCGCATCCTCCCGGCCCTGCCCGAGCGGATCGCCGGCCAGGCGCATCGCACCCTGGAAAAACTCGGCGTGCGGGTGCTGACCGGTTCGGCGGTCAAGGAAGTCCGCGCCGACGGCCTGCAGACCGCGGGTGAATTCGTCCCGGCCAGCCTCAAGGTCTGGGCCGCCGGCATCCGCGCCCCGGCCTTTCTCAAGGACCTGGCGGGTCTCGAGACCAACCGCATCAACCAGCTGGTGGTCAACTCGACGCTGCAGACCACCCGCGACCCGAATGTCTTCGCCCTGGGCGACTGCGCGGCCTGCCCGCTGACCCCCGGCGATACCCGTACCGTGCCGCCGCGCGCCCAGTCCGCCCACCAGCAGGCCTCCCTGCTGGTCAAGACCTTCAAGGCACGCCTGGAAGGCAAGCCGCTACCCGACTACGTCTACAAGGACTACGGCTCGCTGATCTCGCTGTCGCGCTTCAGCGCGGTCGGTAATCTCATGGGCGGCGCCCTGGGCAGTCTGACCCTGGAAGGCTGGCTGGCGCGGACCTTCTATGTCTCGCTCTACCGGATGCACCAGGTGGCCCTCTATGGCCCGCTGCGCGCCCTGGCGCTGTTTGCCGGCGATCACCTGAGACGCAAGACCGAGCCGCGCCTCAAACTGCACTAGGCCCCTGGCCCAGGCATGAAAAAAGCCGTCCCGAGGGACGGCTTTTTTGTGTCGCAGCGATCTCAGGAAGGCGACTGGCCCCGCAGGTTGCCGATCACCGAGGTCATGGCCCGGTCGAACAGCAAGGCATCGTCCAGCAGCCGTACCCGGTCTTCCTGGTAATCCAGCGCCAGCTCCTCACGGGTGCGATCCAGCACCTTCATGCCGGTCCGATTGACGAACACCAGGCGGCCCATGGGCCGGATGACCGCGGCCAGCTTGCAGCGCAGCTTTTGCTCGACGTCCTGGATCTCCAGCCAGGCGCCTACCGAAAGGGCATCCACCCACTCCAGGGAGTCGCTGGTCAGCCCGGTGATCCGTTCGCCTGCGCGTGGCAGCTCGAAGGGTTCCTCGGCGGGAGGCGAGGCAGGTGCCACGCTCGCGTTGTCCGCTGCCGCATCCGCCAGCTCGGGACGGGTCTGCTGAAAGGTCTGGACGTGCAGGGATTCCAGTTCGGTGAAGAATTCGGAGGTGGAAAAGGGATCGAAGGCCGCGCTGGCCAGGCCTTCCCGCAACGCCTTGAGCAAGCCGGGCACCATCTCCAGCAGACGCTGGCGCGACGCCACGTCGTGGTGCGGCTGGATGCTCCAGATCAGATCGTCCATGGTCTTGAGGGCTGCGCGCCATTCGCTGGAGTCGTAGCCCTGCTTCAGGCAGGTCAGCAGCAGCACCTGGCTCCAGGCCTCGCGCAGAACCCGCTGCACGGCGGCTGGCAACTGGTGCTCCTGCAGGCGCTGACTCAGGACGTGCTCGACCTGCAAGCGGGCGATCTCGGCGCGCGCCCGGCCTTCCTCGGCATCGCGGGTGCGCTGCTCGAGCAATTCGCTGCGCCGCTGTTCGTCGCTGACATAGGCCATGAAGTCGGCCAGCAGCTCGGCGAAGATCTCCGGATCGTCGACGAAGTCGGACAGCAGGCGCTGCACGATCTGCTCGATCTTCTGGTACAGGCCGTCGCGCTGCAGATCGCTCTGCTCGCCCCAGCCCAGGGAGGCGGCGGCGATCTCGTTGAGCAGCCGCCGGGCCGGATGGCTGCCACGGCTGAAAAAGGTCTTGTCGAGGACCGCGACCTTGAGCATGGGAATCTGCAGGCGAGCGATCAGCGCCTTGAGCGAATCCGGCAGGGTAAGGTCGTCGAGGATGAATTCGAACAGCATCGCCACCAGGTTGATGACGTCTTCGTCGACCTGCCCCACCACGCGCTTTCGACCCGAGCGCTCGCTGATGCGGCCCAGGGCCACCCCCAGTTGCGCCTTGAGGTCATAGCCCTCCAGGGACTGGCCGGAAATCTGCTGCTGCAGGTGCGACAGCAGCCGCATGAGGTCGTAGCTGGTGATGGCCTGGCCATCACCGTTCGCGGCACCCTCATCGACCGCCATGCCGCCACCCAGGGTGGCGCTGCCGGGCGTGCGCAGCTGGGCCAGGAGGCCCTGCAGGGTACCAAAGAGCTCCTGACCGTCGTCTTCGCTGTTGACGTGGGCCGGGGTGCGCCCGCTGTAGCCCTTGGCCGAGCGGCTCGGCACCTGCTGGGGGATGGCCTTGAGTTGGGGCAGTACGCCGGCGTCGACCAGTTGCCGATTGGATTCCGCGTACAGCTGACCCAGACCATTGAGCACGAAACGCTCGAACAGCTTGTAGATGATCAGCTTGACCTTGATGTCGGTGTCGAGATCGCGACAGGCTTCGACGAAGGCCTCGCACAGACGGCGCGGGCCCAGCGGATGGGTCGAGTCGTCCAGCTTGCTCGACAGCTGGGTATTGAATCTGATGGTCAGGTGGCTGATGGCCATGGCGTTGTTGCTGAGCGCCTTGGCCACCATGGTGTCCACGGCGACGCTCTCTTCCAGCGCATCGTTCTGCACCAGGCTGAGGTCTTCGTAGGAGACGCTGTCCAGGCGCATCTCCGGCTTGCTACCGACCAGGTTGTTCAGCGCGGCGAAACGCTCGAAATACTGCTGGAGAAAGCTGCGCTCGATACTCTTGCGGCGCAGACGCAGGTCGCGCATCGCTTCGAAATAGAGGCTCTGTTCCTGGTTGCTGCCGGCGCGATCGGCCATTTCAAACAGCGCATCGTCGGCGTTGTCGAACAGCTGCTGCAAGGAGGCGTTGAGTCGCTGAGCGGCGCGATCCCTGACCGGTAAAAGCACTGCAGGCAATCGGGAAGAGGACTCCCCGAGCGCCTTGAAATGAACTACGTTTACGTCGTTCTGCACCACCGCCTCCCACAACCGTTCTTGCGTTCGGCTGAATCGCGTTCCACTACAGGAGCATTGAACAACGTTGGCCGCCCTGGCCGCGAGGTGAAACGTTGTCGATGTGCCATTATTTGCTCTGCTAAGGCATCGACCAATCGGCATCTGCACAGTACATGACAGGGTTCACAAGGCACCTGTCTGTCAGCGCCTGCCCTTAGAATAACTCAACGTTGTCTATCTCAGATCGTCAACCTCCCCTAAAGTTGCCCGCGCGTCCGCCGCTATCCCTACCGGAGTCCGTTCATGTCCAGCGCCACCTCTGCCGATCTCGCCCAGGTCATCACCGAAAACGTCGCCGCCGCACTGCGCGAAGACGTCGGCAGTGGTGATCTCACGGCGGGTCTGATCCCCGCTCACCAGCAGGCCCGGGCGCGGATCATCACCCGCGAGGCCGCGGTAGTGGCGGGCACGGCCTGGGTCGACGAGGTGTTCCGGGTGCTGGATCCCGCAGTCGAGGTCCGCTGGCAGGTCGCCGACGGCGAGCGGGTCGCGCCCGACCAGGTGCTGTTCGAACTCCAGGGTCCCGCGCGCGCCCTGCTCACCGGCGAGCGCAGCGCCCTGAATTTCCTGCAGTTGCTGTCCGGCACCGCCACCCGCTGCCGCCACTATGCCGATCTGGTGCAGGACACCGCCGTCCGCTTGCTGGACACCCGCAAGACCCTGCCCGGCCTGCGCCGCGCCCAGAAATACGCGGTCACCTGCGGCGGCTGCTACAACCACCGCATCGGCCTGTTCGACGCCTTCCTGATCAAGGAAAACCACATTGCCGCCTGTGGCGGTATCGCCCAGGCCGTGGCCACCGCCCGGCAACTGGCGCCGGGGCGTCCGGTGGAGGTCGAGGTGGAAAATCTGCAGGAGCTGGAACAGGCCCTGAGCGCCGGCGCGGACATCGTCATGCTGGACGAGCTGAGCCTGGCCGACATGCGTACGGCGGTGGCCCTGACCGCCGGCCGGGCCAAGCTGGAAGCCTCGGGTGGCGTCAATCAGGACACCCTGCTCGGCATCGCCCAGACCGGTGTCGACTACATCTCCATCGGCACCCTGACCAAGGACGTCAAGGCCATCGACCTGTCCATGCGCGTCCTGGATCGAGTGGGATAGGCAAAGGACCTCGCGGCGGCTAGACTCCGCAGCCGCGCCCTTTGCGCAACGGCTTCGAGCGGTCCTGACGACCGCTCGCCTCTCGCGACACTCGAACAAGATCGAACCCGTGACCAAAGATCAACTTCGCGCTGAACTGGAACGCCAGGCCCAGCGCTATCAGGATGTCTACGGTGGCGAAATCGTCACCTACGCCGCTCAACCCAAGCCCGACCGCAAGCCCTGGAAAAAACGGCCGACCGTGCAGGACGAGGTGTTCGCCTCCGAAGTACGCAAGATCGCCGATCTCAAGGCCAAGACCAGCGCCGAGGCCACCGCTCAGGACGCCTGAGTCGAGTCCGTATCCCTGCTGTCCGGGGCGTCCTCGTGCTCTTGCCGTGCCTGCAGTTGCTGCCAGAGCGCGGCGGCGGCACTGAAGTCGGCGCCGCCCTCTTCAGTCATGGCCTGCAGGTCATAGCGCGCCAGGCAGCC
Organism: Pseudomonas sp. GM_Psu_1; assembly: GCF_026544185.1. NCBI lineage: Bacteria > Pseudomonadati > Pseudomonadota > Gammaproteobacteria > Pseudomonadales > Pseudomonadaceae > Pseudomonas > Pseudomonas sp. GM_Psu_1. The sequence continues at coordinate 153,242 of NZ_JALNUX010000010.1, read as the reverse complement.
CTCGCCCAGGCGCGGTGGCGGCGCCGCGGTACCGGGCGCCGCCGCTGGCCGTTCGTGGTCAGTCGAAGATGACGGTCTTGTTGCCATGAACCATGACCCGCTCTTGCAGGTGGTATCTCAGGCCGCGCGACAGCACCATCTTCTCGACGTCCTTGCCCAGGCGCACCATGTCTTCGACGTTGTCCCGGTGGCTGACGCGTTCCACGTCCTGCTCGATGATCGGCCCGGCATCCAGCTCTTCGGTCACGTAGTGGCAGGTGGCGCCGATCAGCTTGACGCCGCGCTGCGCCGCCTGGTGATAGGGCTTGGCCCCGACAAAGGACGGCAGGAAACTGTGGTGGATGTTGATCACCTGGTGGGCATAGCGCGCGCAGAGATCCGGCGGCAGGATTTGCATGTAGCGCGCCAGGACCACGGTATCGGCCTGGTGCAGATCGATCAGCCGCGACACCTCGTCGAAGGCCGGCTGCTTGTTGGCGGGATCGACCGGCACATGGAAGAAGGGAATGCCGTGCCATTCGACCATGCTGCGCAGGGTGTCGTGGTTGGAGATGACGCAGGGGATCTCGCAATCCAGCTCGCCGCTGTGCCAGCGGTGCAACAGGTCGGCCAGGCAGTGGGATTCGCGACTGGCCATGAGCACCACGCGCTTGCGCTGGGCCGAATCGGTGATCCGCCATTGCATGGAGAATTCCCGTGCGATGGGTGCGAAGGCCTGACTGAAGCCGGCCAGATCGAAGGGCAGTGAATCGGCGCGGATCTCATGGCGCATGAAGAACCAGCCACTCTCCGTATCCGAATGGTGACTCGCTTCGGTAATCCAGCCGTTATAGGTCGCCAGGAAGTTGCTGACCTTGGCCACGATACCTACCCCGTCCGGACAGGCGATCACCAGACGAAACGTTTGCATAGCACAACCTCGAACGAAAAGGGGCTGCATTCTAGGCGCAGTCGCCGGCAGCGTCGAGCGGCGCAGGGCACCATAGCGCGCGACTGTAGGGCCAGGGTAAAGACTTTGCAAAGGACAAGTAAGAACCGATAAGTTCCGCCAATGCCCTGTCGAAAGTTACGCGTATTCGACAACTTCGCTGTTGCGACGAAACGGGCTGCAATTATCGGCCTGTCATGCGGACAGTTTACTTATCCCGATAGCCAATCTATGATCAATGCAGACTTTCATCTCTGCATCACTCAGAACAAAGGCCGTTTATGTCGCTCATCAATGAATACCGCCAGACCGAAGAAGCCATCAAGGAATTGCAGGAGCGCCTGAAGTCGCTGCAAGAGGACGACAAACTGCAGCGCGAACTGGAATTCGAAAAGAAACTCCGCGCGTTGATGGGTGAGTATCAGAAGTCCCTGCGCGACATCATCGGCATTCTCGATACCGAAGCCAAGCCTGCCCGCCAGGCGCGCACTCCCAAGGCCAGCAGTGGCAGTACGCCCAAGCGCGCGCGCAAAGTTAAGCAATACAAGAATCCGCACAATGGCGAAGTGATCGAAACCAAGGGTGGCAATCACAAGACGCTGAAAGAGTGGAAAGCCAAATGGGGTTCGGACGACGTCGAATCCTGGGCAACGCTGCTGGATTGATCAGAAGAACGCCGGCCAGCCGGCGTTCTTTTTGCCCGCCTGGCAGGCGTTTACCGCAGCCTGCCGGGCGCGGACCCAGGTTAGGCCTGGTGACCGCTCGCCGTTATCGATATCCCGCACCACAGCGCCCGAAGCGCTTTCATCTCCGACGCGGTACTTCCCTTTCACTTTTCCCTTGCTTCAACCGCGGTCGGATAGCGTCCGTCCGAATTTGCTGCTTGCCACTCTTTTTTGGTTAACAAACGCCTCGGATCGGTATCCGGCTTTTGCGACTTCAGGCAACCGCCCGATCCAATCGCTGCATCACCGCTCGAACATGAGCGGACCACGCCTCGAGAATCGGCACCTGATCAACCGGGACTTCTCGCCGCAATTGTTCGGTCAGGGTGAGGAACTGCGTGCAGGTCATATGACCTTGTTGCTCTTCACCCAGCAGACGCTGCCGACAGAATTGTCGCCAACGAGCCTCTTCTTCCGCCGTCAGCAACTCGGGAAAGTTGCGCGCTCGATAGCGAAAGAACAGCTCTGGATGTCGCTCATCCCGAAAGGGCCAGGCGCGGCTGCCAAGTTGCTCTGCCGGACATTGATGAACTTGGTCGCAGAGTTGCCGTTCTTCGGCGGCAATGAAGCCGTCGTACAGTCTTGCTTCGGCCTCCTGTTCCTGGGCGGCCAATCCGGATGCCTCGGCATAGAGGGCCTGCACCTTGGGTTGCCAGGTCGCACGCTGGTCGAGCAATTGGCGGACGCAGCGCCAGACGGCGGCCAGATCGAAGTTAAGCCGTTCCGTATCCGCCGGACGCAAGACGCTGAAGGGCGCCAGAATCGGACATTTGTTGACCTGTACCAGCTTGAGCGGCACCGGCAGGTCACCCTCGGCCAGCGCATCCCGCCGGGTATAGAGGCGTTCGCGCAGGGTCTCGACGTCCAGGTCCAGCAGCGGCTCCGGCGCCAGGCCGAGGTCGCAGACGATCAACGCATTGCGATTGACCGGATGCCAGGCCAGCGGCAGGACAGGGGCGAGAAAGTGCCGCTCGGCGCTGAAGCGTCCCGAGACATGCAGCAGGGGTTCGAGCAGACGAATGCGCGCCAGCGCCGCCTTCTTCTGGCGCTGCGTCCAGAGATAGTCATAGAGCCTTGGCTGCCGCTGCCTGACCAGGCGCGCCAGGGCCAGGGTCGCGCGGACATCGGCCAGGGCGTCATGGGCCTGGGCGTGTTCGATGCCATTGGCGACGGTCAGGCGATCCAGGCGCAGGGAAACGCGCTGCTCGTCCTGCGGCCAGTCCAGGCTTTCCGGGCGAAAGGCATAGAGCGCCCGGACCAGGCCAAGCACATCCCAGCGACTGTTGCCCTGCTGCCACTCGCGGGCATAGGGGTCGTGAAAGTTGCGGTACAGGCTGTGCCGTACCATTTCGTCGTCGAATCTGAGGTTGTTGTAGCCGACGCTGCAGGTGTTAGGACGCCGCAGCTCCTCATGCAGACGCTGGACGAAGTCCCGCTCGCGCAGCCCCAGGCGCTGCAGGGTGGCGGGCAGGATACCGGTGACCAGGCAGGCTGCCGGATGGGGCAGGACGTCCTCGCTCAGCTGGCAATGCAGATTGAGCGGTGCTTCGATTTCGTTGAGGTCCAGATCGGTACGCACCCCGGCCACCTGTAGCGGACGATCCCGCCGTGGATCGATGCCCGTGGTCTCGAAGTCGTACCAGAAGATACTTTGCGTCACACCGCCCTCCCCTAGAATCGGCGCAGTCTAGCATCGTCGCGCGCCTTGCTCCCGGGCGCCCGCACCCGCTAGGCTCTGGCGTCCGTCTACCGCGTACCCTCCCTTACCATGCGTTCAGTCGATCGGCTCTCCGTTCGTTCCAGGTGCCGAGGTATCGGCGTACGCCTGGGCGCCGCCGTCTGGGCGCTGACCCTGTCGCTGGCGTGCCTCGCGCAGCAGGAGCCGCTGTCCTGCCCCCTGCCGCCGCAGACCGACAGCGGCCCGGCCAGCCTGCGCCTGACCCATCAGGGACTCGACAGCCGGACCGCGCGCCAACTCGCCACCCAACTCGCCGCGACCACCCGCAGCACCGATCCCCAGGCGCTGGCAGCGGCTTACCTGCAGCACTTCGGCAGCCGGGTGCAACGCGGCCAGCCTGAGCAGCTCGCCGAATTACCGCCCCAGGACGTCAGGTTCTGGCTGGCCGGCAACCCGCCCCTGGCGGAGGCTCAGGCCCAGGCGCTGCTGGACTGGGTCGAGGCGGGCGGCCGGCTGGTGGCCGTCGCCGATGACAGCACCCTGGCGCTCAGCGCGACCTTGGGCGTGCGTCCCATGGCAACCCGCGAACTGGGCGGCGCCGCCCCGCCGATCATGGCGCTGCCCCTGTGGCCCAACCTGACCCAACTCTATCTCGCCGAGGACGATGCTCCCGCCTATCTCGGCTTCGACGACAGTCGCCATCTGTTCGATGTCGGCGATCAGGCGGTGGCCTGGGCCAGCAGCGCCAGCGCCACCCATATGCTGATGCTGCCCTGGGGCGATGGCAGCGTGACCCTGCTGTCGGACAGCGATCTCTGGAGCAACGCCCATCTCGCCCAGTACGACAATGCCTGGCTGCTGTGGTACCTCACCCAGGGCGCGCCGGTGACCCTGATCGCCCCGGCGCCACCGCTCCCCCTGTGGCTGGACGCCTTGCAACGCTATGGCCTGGCCCTTGGGCTGCTGACGCTGGCGGCAGGGATCTGGCTGAGACGTCGTCGGCAGAATCCGGCGCCACGGCGTGATGCCCAACGCTGGCCCGAATTGATCGCCACGCTGCAGCGCGATATCCAGCGCGAGGTGCACCGCCGCCGCCCCGAACTCGCCGACCAAGGCGTGGCCGAGCGCTGGCAATATCTTGCGCGTCTGAGCGGCTTGAGCACCCGCGCGGTGGGCGAGGCGATGCGCCCAAGCCCGGCGCGCCTCTCCGCTCGCGACTTCACCCGCCGCATCGTCCAGCTGCGCCTGTTGCACCTGGCCGTGCGTCCCCCGCTCCCGAGGACTTCCGATGACCGACAGTTCCCCTCCTGACGCCACCCCGCTGGACGCTGGCGATACCGGCGTCAAGGCCCGCGCCCTGACCCGCCTGCAGGCCCTGCGACAGGCCCTGCTCAAGGTGCTGCCACAGCAGGACGCCGCCGTGGACGGACTGCTCGCCACCCTGCTGGCCGGCGGTCACCTGCTGCTGGAAGGTCCCACCGGCTCCGGCAAGACGCTGCTGACACGCGCCCTGGCGGCCAGCCTGGATGCCGGTTTCGCCCGGCTGCACTGCCATCCGGCCCTGACCCCCGCCGAGGTGGCCGGCGAAATCGTCACGGACGTCGGCAGCGACAGTGCCCGTCTGCGCCGGGGTCCGCTGTTCAATTCCCTGGTCCTGCTCGAAGACCTGCATCGGGCGCCGCCGGTGGTCCTCCAGCTGCTGGACGACGCCCTGCAGGGCCGCCAGCTGAGCCTGGGCGGTCGCCAGCTGCCCCTGCCGGCGCCCTTCATGGTGATCGCCACCCGCACCCCGGGCAGCGAGCTGCCACTGGCGCTGCGGGATCGCTTCCTGGTGCAACTGCGTCTGGAGTGGCCGGCAGAAGGCCAGGAACTGGCCGCCCTGCGCCTGGCCGTGCAGCAGGGTCAGGGCGACCCCCTGGAAGCGGCGGCGCTGCGCCCCCTGCTGCAGGCGCGGGATCTGCCGGCGCTGCAGCGACTGGTGGCCGGCCTGCCGGTTGCGGAGCCGGTCCTGGAGCATGCCGTGCGCCTGATCCGTCTCACCCGGGAATGGCCGGCCTTCGAACAGGGCGCCGGACCGCGCGCCGGTCAGGCCCTGCTGCGCCTGGCCCAGGCACAGGCCTTTCTGCGGGGTGGCGACAGCGTGACGCCCGAGGATGTGCGCACCCTGCTGCCCGCCGTGCTGCGGCCGCGGCTGCGGCTGACGCCAGAACGCGAATTCGAGGGTGACAGCCTGGACGGCCAGATCCTCAAGCTGCTGGGACAGTGTCCGGCACCGCGCCCATGATCCAGCGCTGCCTGCCCCTGGCGCTGGTCGCCCTGGCGCTGCTCAGCCTGATCCTGGGCGGACTGGCGCCCCTGCGCTGGCAGGGCCTGCCGGCGGCGGGTGCCCTGCTGCTGCTGGGACTGAGCGTTATGGGGCGGCTGAACGCCCGCCGGCGCCGGCGAGCGAGTGGTGAGCATCCGCCGCTCGCCGCGCCGGCCTCCAGGGCATGCCTGCGCGCGGATACCCCCCTGCACCTGCTGATCGCCAGCCCGACCGAGCAGGGACGAGGACAGGCCGAGCGGTCAGGCGACCACCAGCAGATGCTGGGTTTCGGGCAGGCCCTGGCGGCCAGCGGCAATGAGCTGTGGCTCTATGGTCTCGATCCCGAGCTGCGCCTGCTGGCGGCAGGCACGGCTGCTTGCCGCCTGACGCCAGCCGAACTGCCGGTGCGGCTGCCAGGTGCGACGAGTGATCTCAGGGCAGCGCTGGCACGGCTCTGCCGTCAGGCGCGCCCGGGCAGTGTGCTGGTGGTGGCGGCACCGCTGGATGAAGAGCTGGCGGTCTGGCTCGGCCGTCTGGACCTGGTCCGACGCGGCCTGCAGCTCTGGCTGGTCGACACCGCACGGCGGCAGGTGGCGGAACCCGACGACATCCGCAGCTGGCGCGATGCGCGCCGCTATGCCGACGCCTGGCAGGCCCGGATCCCGGGCGAGCGGCTGGCCGCGCGGCTGGAGCGAAGGCACGTCCGCTGGCTGGCGGCCGGCGCCACGGCGGATCTGCAGACCCGCCTGCTGCAGCTATGGAATGCCGGTGACCCGGATCAGGCCGCCGACTGAGAGAGGCGGCCGAAGGTGAAGTAGTGCTGCAGCACGTCGATCAATTCGGCGAATTCGGCCGGCGGCTCGGCGACGCTGAAGCCCGAATCGTAGTTGCCCGGGGTCACGTCTTCATGACTCCACTGGCAGCGGGCGTCGAAATCGACGAAATGCAGCTGACCGTCCTGCCCCGGAATCTTCAGCCGAAGTTCGAAGCGCGCGTTCACCAGCATGGGCAGCTGGCTGATCATCAGCAGCCCCTCGCGGGAAATGTTGCCGATGTAGCCCATGGGCTTGTCGGTAAAGCGGTTGAACACCTTCAGATAGTAGGGCAGCTGGTGGCGCTCGATACGACGATTCTGAGTCATGGTGCGATTCATCCTGCACACGGTAAAGCCACTTTACCGACAACGTCCTGGAAAGCTCAGCGCTGCGGTAGTTTCCGCACCGGTTGGGGCGTCGCAACGGCCGTTCCGCCATCTAGCCCCAATTGGCGCAGGGTGTCCAGTCGGGCCTGGGCCCGATAGGCGTATTCGCTGGCCGGAAACCGGACCTGGATGAAACGATAGGTCTGGACCGCGTCGGCGTACAGTTGCTGCTGCTCCAGACACTGGCCGCGCAGCATGGAAAATTCCGGTTGCAGCCAGGGCCGTGCCCGACCCTTGCGTTCAGCCTGGGAGATCTGCAGCAAGGCATTGTTGCAGTCGCCTTCGCTATAGGATTTATAGGCGGCATCCAGATAGGAATTCATCGAGACGCTGGTACAGCCGGTGAGGCCGAGCAGCAGGAACAGGCAGAGATAAGGGCGCATGGAAAGTCCTCCTGCTCGCTAGATCGGCGCCGGAGCCCGCTTCTTGAGGGCAAACGACCATTGGTGTGACCAAGCTGCGAAAAGCCGTCATGTGCTGGCCACGCGACAGCGCTACAATGAGCTGCGCTCCGTGTTCTACGTCGACTCGGCGCTAAGGCGCCGACTCATGGTTGCAATCCGCTAAAGGAAAGACTGCATGATTTATCGCCGTACCAAGATCGTCGCCACCCTGGGCCCGGCCAGCAATTCTCCGGAAGTCCTCGAGCAGCTCATCATCGCCGGCATCGACGTCGCACGCCTGAACTTCTCGCATGGAACGCCCGACGAGCACCGGGCTCGTGGTCAGCTGGTACGGGATCTCGCCGCCAAGCACGGTCGCCATGTCGCCCTGCTCGGCGATCTCCAGGGTCCGAAGATCCGCATCGCCAAGTTCGTCAACAAGCGCATCGAACTCAAGGTCGGCGATCCCTTCCGCCTGTCCATCGCTCATCCGCGCACCGAAGGCACCGAAGAAGTGGTCGGCATCGACTACCCGGGCCTGGTCACCGACTGCCGCGTGGGTGACGAACTGCTGCTGGACGATGGCCGCGTGGTCCTGCGCGTGGAAGGCATGACCGCCACCGAACTGCATTGCACCACCCTGATCGGCGGCCCGCTGTCGGACCACAAGGGCATCAACCGTCGCGGCGGTGGCCTCACCGCTCCGGCGCTGACCGACAAGGACCGCGAAGACATCAAGCTGGCCGCCTCCATGGAGGTCGACTATCTGGCCGTGTCCTTCCCGCGTGATGCCGAAGACATGCACGAAGCCCGTCGCCTGATGGAAGCCGCCGGTGGCAAGTCCTGGCTGGTGGCCAAGATCGAGCGCGCCGAAGCCGTGGCGGACGACGAAGCCCTGGACGGCCTGATCCATGCCAGTGACGCCGTGATGGTGGCCCGGGGCGACCTGGGCGTGGAAATCGGCGACGCCGAGCTGGTGGGCATCCAGAAGCGCATCATTTCCCACGCCCGGCGCCTCAACAAGGCGGTGATCACCGCGACCCAGATGATGGAGTCGATGATCAGCAGCCCCATGCCGACCCGCGCGGAAGTCTCCGACGTGGCCAACGCCGTGCTGGACAACACCGACGCCGTGATGCTCTCCGCCGAGAGCGCCGCCGGCCAGTATCCAGTGGAAGCGGTCAAGGCCATGGCGCGCGTCTGCGTCGGTGCCGAGAAGCAGCCCACCAGCAAGCTGTCCAGCCACCGCCTGGGTCATACCTTCACCCGTTGGGACGAGAGCATCGCCCTGGCCTCCATCTACGTGGCCAACCACTTCCCCGGCGTGAAGGCCATCATCAGCCTGACCGACACCGGCTACACCCCGCTGATCATGTCGCGCCTGCGTTCCTCGGTGCCGATCTTCTCCTTCGCGTCCAGCCGCGCCACCCAGGCCCGCACCGCGCTGTTCCGCAACGTGCACACCATCCCCTTCGACCCGACCACCATGCCGGCGAACAAGGTGAGCCAGGCCGCGGTGGACGAACTGCTCAAGCGCGGTATCGTCGAGCACGGCGACTGGGTCATCCTGACCAAGGGCGACAGCTACACCAAGCGTGACGGCACCAACACCATGAAGATGTACCGCGTGGGCGACCTGCTGGTCTGACCCCGCCGCCGGTCTCCGACCGGTGCTGAAGACAAAGCCCCGCACAGGTCCCTGTGCGGGGCTTTTTTCTGGACGGATCGGGGCCAGGCAGCCCTAGCGACCGCCGGCGGCCAAGTAGGCCAGGTGCAGGGCCGCAGCGCCCAGGACACCCAGGCTGCAACTGATGAGGATGCCGCGCTGCAGCGCGCGCAAGCGCCCTTCTCGCCGTGCTTCCAGGCGACTGGCATCGATCAGGGCTACGCTGGTCAACGGCTGTTCACGCATCGTCTCGCTCCCCACCCATTTAAATGCACTATATTCTCATTCTCACATAGGTCAAGGGAGTCCGGCGGGCGCCTGGCGGACTGTGGCAGAATAGCCGGTTTGGTACGAACAGCCTGGGTGAACGATGGCGTTACGTTTCGAACGGCTCAAGTGGCAGGACTGGAAAGGCGCCTTCACGGAGCGCAACTACGAGCGCGGCCGGCGGCTGGCGCTCGACGGCCTGGTGCAGCTGCGCTCGGCCGCCAAGGGTCAGCTCTATGCCGAGTGCCACAGCCCGGCCGGACCGGCCTATCGGCAGGCGATCAGCCTGCGCGCGGGCGAGACCGCCTGGCGGGTCGACGCCCGCTGCACCTGCCCGGTCGGCCGCAACTGCAAGCATGCCGCCGCCGCCCTCATCGAACTCGAGCGGCTACAACGCAGCGAGGCCGCCCTGCCGGCCACGCCGGTCGCCCATCCGGAGCTGCCTCGCCCGGTCCTGACCCTTGGCAGCCATACCCAGATCGATTACGACCGCCACATCGGCAAGATGAGACCCACGGTACGCCATCGCGCCGCCCTGGCCTTCGCCTATGGCTCGCGGCGCCTGTTCGGGGCGCCGCCGCGCACCCCGGAAGCCGACTATCCCGCGCGCCAGCTGCCGGCCGAACAACGCTGGCGGCAGACGCTGCTCGACCACGGCCTGCGCCTGGCGACCCGGCGCAGCGCCGCGCTGCCCGACGACAGTGGCGAGATGTTCGAACTGCCGGACGACCCCGCCTGGCTCAGATTCGTGCAGCAGGTCATCCCAGGTCTGCGCGAAGCCGGCTGGCAGATCGAGGCCCATCCCGAATTCACCTTCGACCTGACACCGGTGGAAGGCTGGTACGGTCACCTCGAAGAGGTGCAGGACGCGACCGCCGCGAGCGGCCAGTTCGACGTCGAACTGGGCATCCGCCTGGGCCAGCGCCGCGTCAGCCTGATCCCGCTGCTGATCGATGCCATACGGCGCGAGCCCTCCCAGTACGAACCGGCGATGCTGGCCAAGCGCGCCGACGACGAACCCGTGCTCTTGCGTATCGAGCCGCCGCGCCTGGCCGGCCAGCAGGGCCGGGTGCAACGGGTCGCCGTGCCCCTGGGGCGGCTCAAGCCGATCCTGCAGATCCTCGGTGAACTCTATGCCACCGATCGCCTCACCCAGGACCGTGCCCTGCGCCTGCCGCGCTTGGACGCCGCGCGCCTGGCCGAGCTGGACGAACGCCTGCCGCTAGAGTGGGAAGGCGGCGAGCGCCTACGCAACTTTGCCGAACGCCTGCGCAGCTATGCCGCCGAGCCGGTGGTCCTGCCGGACACCCTGCACGCCGAATTGCGGCCCTATCAGCGCGACGGCGTGGCCTGGCTGCAGGCGCTGCGGGAACTGGACGTGGGCGGCATCCTGGCCGACGACATGGGCCTGGGCAAGACGCTGCAGACCCTGGCGCACATCCTCGTCGAGCAGGCGGCCGGTCGCCTGACCGCGCCGGCGCTGATCGTCATGCCCACCAGCCTGATCCCCAACTGGCAGGACGAGATCGCCCGCTTCGCCCCCGGCCTGCGCGTGCTGACCCTGCAGGGCAGCGCCCGCAGCAGTCGCTTCGAGCGGATTCCGGAGCACGACGTGGTGCTCACCACCTATGCCCTGCTACCTCGTGACGCCGAGCGCCTGGCCGGCTACGACTTCCACCTGCAGGTGCTCGACGAAGCCCAGTCGATCAAGAATGCCGCCACCAAGGCCGCCCAGGCGGCGCGCCACCTGCGCGCCCGCCATCGCCTCTGCCTGACCGGCACGCCGCTGGAAAATCACCTGGGCGAACTCTGGTCGCAATTCCACTTCCTGATGCCCGGCTGGCTGGGCGACGAGAAAGGCTTCAAGCAGGCCTATCGCATCCCCGTGGAGCGCGAAGGCGATGTGCAGCGCCTGGCGGCGCTCAAGGCAAGGGTCCGCCCCTTCATGCTGCGCCGCACCAAGCAGCGGGTCGCCAGCGAATTGCCGCCCAAGACCGAGATCGTCCAGCTGGTCGAACTCAGCGCGGCGCAACGCGAACGCTACGAAGACCTGCGCCTATTGCTGGACGAGCGCGTCCGCGCCGAGATCGCCCGTCAGGGCATCGGTCGCAGCCAGCTGCTGATCCTCGATGCCCTGCTGCGCCTGCGCCAGGTCTGCTGCGACCTGCGCCTGGTGCCCAACGAAGACGCCAGCGTGGCCAAGCCCTCGGCGAAACTGGCGGCGCTGAACGAGCGCCTCGACGCCCTGCTCCCCGGTGGCAGCCGGGTCCTGGTGTTCTCCCAGTTCACCAGCATGCTCGACCTCATCGCCGCCGACCTCGACCAGCGCGGCATCCCGTACGTCACCCTGACCGGCGAAACCCGGGATCGGCGCACCCCGGTGCAGCGCTTCCAGAACGGCGAAGTGCCGGTATTCCTGCTCAGCCTCAAGGCCGGCGGCAGCGGTCTCAACCTGACGGCGGCCGACACCGTGATCCACTTCGATCCCTGGTGGAATCCGGCCGCCGAGCAGCAGGCCAGCGACCGCGCCTACCGCATCGGCCAGGATCGTCCGGTGTTCGTCTACAAGCTGATCGCCCGCGGCACCCTGGAAGAACGCATCCAGCAGCTGCAGCAGGAAAAGGCGCGCCTGAGCGCCGGCATTCTCAGCGAGAACAGCGGCGACTGGCGCCTGACCGAAAGCGACCTGGCCCAGTTGCTGGCGCCGCTGGACCGCTAGGCACCCGCCAGCGGGTCATCCCGGCAGCGCCTGGCCTGGCCAGTTGCACTGCCGGGAACGCAGCGGATAGCGGTGCCGCGGGCTACTTGTCGCCCGCGCCCTCGCCCACCACATCACCCGCCGCATCCAGCGCCCTGCTGGAAGGAAACCTGTTCGAGGCGACGCGGACCGCCAGCACCGCAAGCGACAGCAGGAAGATCCCGCCGCAGAGATACAGCAGCCCGACATCCGGCGGCCGATGATGAGAGACGTCACCGATCAGGTAGCGGGTCAGGGCGGTGATGGCGATATAGAGCAGGAAGCGGATCGGCAGGTGGTTGGTCTTGAAGTAGATGCCGACCATGGCACCCAGCTCCAGGTAGATGAAGAGCAGCAGGATGTCATCGATGCTCGCCTGGCCCTTGTCGAGCATGCCGATGAAAGCCATCACCGAGGCCCAGGCCGTGGCCGCGCCTATGGCGAACAGGCCGAAATAGTGGAAGCCTTCCACCAGCAGGTTGCCGAGGGAGTTCGCCCCGTCGTGCATGCGTTTGCGACCGTTGTCTGCCCATTTCATGGCGTGCTGCTCCCTCCGCAAGAGTGAAGACCTCCACTCGAAGATAGATCCATGCCGGAATCCCGTTCTCGAGGTTGCCCTGGCGTCAGTCGCTCTTATAGCGAGAAGCCGGACCGTCGGCCAGTGCGCAACTGTCGCAGACTGGACGGCCCGGCGCTGGCAGGCTAAAACCTGAGGAAAAGCCCGCGAGGGCTCTGGAGTCTACCGTGGACGCGCGTCTTTCCTGCCTCGCCTGCCTGGACCGGCCCGATCCCCGGCTGCTGGAAGCCGCCCTGTGGATCGCGGCCGAACACCACGAACAGATCGATCCCCCGGCCCTGTTGCACTCGCTGGACGACCTGGCACTGCGCCTGGTCGCCAGCCTGGATGGCGATGCCAGTCACGCCGAGCGGGCCCAGGCCTTGTTGCGGCAGCTGTGCGATGCCGGTTTTCGCGCGGCCGAGTGGCCCCTGAACCCTACGGCTGCCCTGCTCGACGAGGTCCTGGCGCGGCGACGCGGCCAGCCGCTGTCGATCGCCCTGGTGGCTCTGGAACTGGCCCGGCGCCTGGAGATCGACCTGCAGGGTATCGGCTTTCCCGGACATTTCCTCTTGCGCGTGCCAGGCGCGGATCATCTGCTCGAACCCTTCGGCGGTCGTCGCCTGTACATGAACGACTGCCGCCAACTGCTGGTGGATCAGTTCGGGCCCAACGCGCAACTGCAGGCCAGCTATCTGGCGCCCCTCGGTCCGCGGCAGATGATGCAGCGACTCTCGCGCAATCTGCGGGAACTGCATCGCCAGGGCGACCAGCCGCTGGCCGCGCTCAAGGATGCCCAGCGGGTCATCGAGCTGGGCACGGTCGGGGTCATCGATCACCTGGCGCGCGCCGATCTGTACCGCCAGCTCGACTGCCCCCAGGCCGAGCGCTACGACCTGCAGCACGCCCTGCTGATCAGCGAAGACGATGCCGAACGCGAGCAGGTGCGGCGGCGGCTGGCGCAACTGGGCGCGCCGTCCGCCACCCTGCACTAGCGGTGCAGCAGCCAGAGCACCAGCTGGGCGCCGAGCAGATTGCTCAGGCCGGCCAGCACCATGACCAGGCCGGCCACGGTGCCCTCCTCCAGGCCGACCTCGTAGGCCTTGCTGGTCCCTACGCCGTGGGCGCCCATGCCGAACAGGGCACCGCGGGCCAGGGCAGACTTGAGCGGCAGCAGCTTGATCAGCAGACTGCCGAGGATGGCGCCCCCCAGGCCGGTGATCATCACGAAAGCCGCGGTCAGCTCGGGGACGCCCCCCACGGTGGCGGACATCGGCATGGCAAAGGGAGTACTGATGGAGCGCGGCAGCATGGACAGCAGCACCCGGTCATCGAGCAGCAGCAGCCGGGCCAGCAACCAGGAACTGCCAATGGCCACGCCACTGCCGACGCAGAGGCCGGCCAGCAACGCCTGCCAGTAGCGCGCCAGCAGGCGTCTCTGCTGCCAGATCGGCACGGCGAAGGCCACCGTCGCCGGCCCCAGCAGGGTGATCAGCCAGTGGCTGTAGTGGGCGTACTCGGCATAGCTCACCTGCTGCCAGAGGGTGGCGGCATAGAGCAGCACCGTGACGAAGATGATCGGACTGACCACATACCAGCGCAGCCGGGCATAGAGCAGCCGACTCACCCCATAGCCCGCCACCGTCAGCAGCAGCCAGAAGAGTCCGGGCAGATCAAGCATCGCGACGCCCTCGCCGGCGAAACATCCAGTCCACGGTAAGGGCGGTCGCGACCATGGTCAGCACGGTGCTGAGCAGGATGGCCAGCAGGATGCGCACACCCTCTTGCCGCAGCAACGGACCGTAGTCGAGCAGACTCAGCAGCGCGGGAATGAAGAACAGCAGCATTTCCCCCAGCAGCAGGCGCACGCCGCCCTGCAACCACTCGGGCTCGACGATGCGCGCGGCCAGCAGCACCAGCAGCATGGCCAGCCCCACCACCCCGCCTGGTACCGGCAAGGCGAAATAGGTGGCCAGCCAGGTACCCACACCCCACAGCGCGCCCAATCCGCACAGCTCCAGAGCCAGGCGCAGATATCTATTCACCCAGGGCTCCTTCTCAAATCCTCGACAGGCGCCAAGGATACCGAGGCCGAGGGGGCGAGGACAGCGAACCGGGCCCGGCGGCGCGCTCCGCGCGGGTAAAGCAGCTTTGCTGCCGGGGCAAGATCAGCCCAGGGCGGCGATGACCTCGGCGACCCAGCGCTCGGCGTCTTCGTCCGGCGTGACCGTTTCACTGGCATCGATGCGCAGCATGGGCAGCACTTCGCGCAGCCCCAGTTCGGCGAACAATTCCTGCATCAGCTCGCCGCCGCCGCAATAGGTGTCGCCATAGCTGGAATCACCCAGGGCCAGCACGGCGCCGGGTCGTCCGGACCAGGGCGGCAGCCGATCGCGCAGCTGGAAATACAGGGATTCCAGGCTGGCCGGCAATTCGCCCATGCCGGTGGTGGAGGTGATAGCCAGCAGGGCCTCGGGCGCGAAGGCCTCCAGGCTGGCGAGATCGGCATTGGGCTGGTGCCAGACCTCATGGCCTGCCGCGCTCAGGCGCGCCTTCACCTGACGGGCGATATCTTCGGCAGTGCCATAGACCGAGCCATTCAACAGTGCGACTTTCATACGGACCTCTTGCGTGGAATCCCGCCCAGTATGCCTGGCGCGGCCCGGCTTGGCGCTCCGTCAGCAAGACGACTCCGCTGGCAACCCCGGCTGCAGCCAAGGGTCTCAAGGCTTGTTATGCTAGCGCCGCCTGCTACCCCAGGCGTCTTCGCCACCTGTCCGCCTACCCGGCGGCGTGACGGCATCCGGCCTATCCGGCCCGATCGCCCGGAGTTAGAGCATGAATCAGCCTGTTACCCTCATGGTCGCGCGGCGCGTCGCGGCCGGCCAATACGACGCCTTTCTGGTCTGGCTGCGCGAAGGCGAAGCCCTGGCCACCGGGCATCCCGGCTATCTCGGTTCGGGGGTTCTGACCCCGCCTCCAGGCGACAACCTGGTGCAGATCGTCTTTCGCTTCGCCTGCCCCCAGACCCTCGACGCCTGGGAACACTCGGACACCCGGCGCCTCTGGCTGGAGCGTGGCCAGGGCCTGTTCGAAGCGCCCCTGGCACGGCGCGCCCAAGGCATGGACGACTGGTTCGGCGCCGGCCTGCAGCCGCCACCGCGCTGGAAGCAGAGCATCGCGGTCTGGCTGGCGTTCTTTCCCATCTCGCTGCTGTTCAATGCCGCCTTCGGCGATTACCTGGCCCATCTGCCGTTGCTGCCGCGCATCCTGCTGAGCACCCTGATCCTTACCCCGGTGATGGTCTGCGTCTTCATCCCACTGATCACCCGGGTGCTGAAGGGCTGGCTGCACAACGCCTCGCGGGCCAACGACTGGCGAGGCAGCGCCCGCTAGGCCCGCACGGATCGGCCTGCATCCTGACGCGTCGAATGCGTACAATAGCGGCGGCCAGCCCTCTGGCCGCCTCGTTCATCAGGATCGGGTACCCTCATGTCCGCAACCCTTCCCCTTCTGGTCACCGGCGCCAATCGCCGTGTCGGTCTCGCCTTGACCCGCCGGCTGCTGGCGGAGGGCCAACCCGTCATCGCCGTCTATCGCGACGATCCCGGTCCCTTGCGTGAGCTGGAAATCGAGGCCTATCAGGTCGATCTGGCGGAAGAGGCGCAGCGCGACATCCTGCTGCGGCAGCTGCATGAACGCCATCCGGCGCTACGCGGCATCGTGCACAACGCCTCGGTCTGGGCCGAAGACGGCCTGGACAATCTGCGGCTGCTCTATCGCCTGCACCTGGAAGCGCCCTACCACCTCAACCTGGGCCTGCAGGACCTGCTGCTGGCCGCGCACCGGGCCGACATCATCCATATCGGCGACGACAGCGCCACCCGCGGCAGCCGCAACCACATCGGCTACGCCGCCACCAAGGCCGCCCTGCACAACCTGACCCTGTCCTTTGCCGAGGCCCTGGCGCCCACCGTCCGGGTCAACACCATCGCGCCGGGCCTGCTGATCTTCAAGGAAGGCGCCGACGAGGCCTATCGCCAGGCGACCCTGGACAAGGCGCTGCTGGATTTCGAACCCGGCGCCGATCCCATCGTCGATACCGTGCTCTATCTGCTGTCGACCCAGTACGCCACTGGCAGCACCTTTACCGTCAACGGCGGGCGCCACCTGCGCCACGGCCGCCGCTAGCAAGAGGAATCAGCCATGACCGAACAAGACCGCCTGGAACTGGAGGCCGCCGCCTTCCGCACCCTGGTCGAGCACCTGCGCAAGCGCACCGACGTGCAGAACATCGACCTGATGAACCTGTCCGGCTTCTGCCGCAACTGCCTGTCCAAGTGGTACAAGGCCGCGGCCGACGACAAGGGCCTGGCGCTGAGCCTGGACGATGCCCGCGAGGCCGTCTACGGCATGCCCTATGCCGACTGGAAAGCCCAGTACCAGACCGAGGCCTCGCCGGCCCAGGCCGCGGCCTTCCAGGAGCAGCAGAACAAATGAGCGATCTCGCCAGCTTCCGCGCCCGCCTGGCCCAGGGCGACCATGCCTTCGCCGACACCCTGGCCTTTGTCGCCGAGCACTACCACTACCAGCCCACAGCCTTTCGCAATGGCGCGGTGGACAATGCGGCGGGCCAGAACGAAGGCTCCTGCAAGACCCTGGGCCTGGCCAAGCTCGAAGGTTTGAGCGATCAGGAAGCCCTGCTGGCCTTTGGCGAGCACTATCGCAGCGTGCTGCAGACCCCCGAGGGCAGCGACCACGCCAACATCCGCGCCCTTATCGCCCACGGCCTGGCCGGAGTGAGCTTCCAGGGTGAGCCCCTGGCGCGTCGCTAGGCCTTTTCAGCGGCCATAAAAAAAGCCCTGCGGATGCAGGGCTTTTTCTTGGACCGGACTCAGACGGCAGCCGCAGGTCTCATGTAGGAAATCGGCGCCAGACCGGAATCTTCGAAGGTCACCACTTCCCAGGCATCACGATCGGCCAGCAGCGCACGCAGCAGGCGATTGTTCATGGCATGACCGGACTTGTAGCCACGGAATTCGCCGATGAGGCTCTTGCCGAGCAGGTACAGGTCGCCGATGGCGTCGAGGATCTTGTGCTTGACGAATTCGTCTTCGTAACGAAGACCGTCTTCGTTGATCACACCCTTCTCGTCCACCACGATGGCGTTGTCGACGCTGCCGCCCAGGGCCAGGTTGTGCGAACGCAGGAATTCCAGGTCGCGCATGAAGCCGAAGGTACGGGCACGGCTGACTTCCTTGAGGAAGGAGGTGCTCGAGAAGTCCACCGAGGCCTTCTGGGTACGGTTGTTGACCACCGGGTGATCGAAATCTATTTCGAAGGTCACCTTGAAGCCGTCGAAGGGCACGAAGGTGGCGCGCTTGTCACCGTCGACGACAGTCACTTCACGCTTGATACGGATGAACTGCTTGGCCGCTTCCTGTTCCTGCAGACCGGCGGACTGGATCAGGAACACGAAGGGACCGGCACTGCCGTCCATGATCGGCACTTCGACCGCGGACAGCTCGACGTAGGCATTGTCGATACCCAGACCGGCCATGGCAGACAGCAGATGCTCAACGGTACCGACCTTGACGCCGGTGTCGCTGAACAGGTTGGTCGACATGGTGGTTTCACCCACGTTCTCGGCCCAGGCCGGGATTTCCACGACCGGATCGAGATCGGTGCGACGGAACACGATCCCCGTGTCGACCGGCGCCGGCTTCAGGGTCAGGTAAACCTTTTCCCCGGAATGCAGGCCAACGCCAGTGGCGCGAATGGTGTTCTTGAGGGTGCGTTGTCTAATCATGCCAGGGCCGCTCGGTCGCAGGGTGCGAATGGTGTTCAACGAAGTCGCGATGATAGCAGAAGCGAAAATCGATGCCCACTAATCACACCCTGGCTTGTGATATACCCGATCAATCAGCCTGACGACGCAGGAAGGCCGGGATGTCCAGGTAATCCAGGTCGTCGTTGGGATTGACCTTGGTCGCCGCTGCCGAGCCGCCATGATTCTGGCTGCCACGACCGGAGCGCATCGAGGTCGGGTACTTGAGGTCGTCGTAGTTGACCGGAGCGGTTTCCTGACGGGCTGCGGCCAGGGTCTGGGCAGTGTTGTCCACCACCTTGACCGGCTTCTCGATGCGCGCACCCAGGCCGGTGGCGACCACGGTGACGTGCAGCTCGTCGCGCATTTCCGGATCGATCACGGCGCCGACCTTGACGGTGGCGTGCTCGGACGCGAAGTCCTCGATGATCTCGCCGACGGCGGCGTATTCGCCCAGGGACAGATCCAGGCCGGCGGTGATGTTGACCAGGATGCCGCGGGCGCCGTGCAGGTTGACGTCTTCCAGCAGCGGGTTGCGGATGGCGGCTTCGGTGGCTTCGCGCGCACGGTTCGGACCGCTGGCGTGGCCGGTACCCATCATGGCCATGCCCATCTCGCCCATCACGGTCTTGACGTCGGCGAAGTCGACGTTCATCAGGCCGGGACGCTGCATGATGTCGGAGATACCACGGACGGCGCCGGCGAGGACGTCGTCAGCCTTGGCGAAGGCGGCCAGCAGGCTGGCGTCCTTGCCCAGAATGGTCAGCAGCTTCTCGTTGGGGATGGTGATCAGCGAGTCGACGCATTCGGACAGGGAGCGAATGCCTTCGTCGGCGACCTGCATGCGCTTGCGGCCTTCGAAGGGGAACGGACGGGTGACCACGGCAACGGTCAGGATACCCATTTCCTTGGCCACTTCAGCGATGATCGGCGCCGCACCGGTACCGGTGCCACCGCCCATGCCGGTGGTGATGAAGACCATGTCGGCGCCTTCGAGGACTTCGGCGATGCGCTCACGATCTTCCATGGCCGCCTGGCGGCCGATTTCCGGGTTGGTGCCGGCACCAAGACCCTTGGTGACGCCCGGGCCGAGTTGCAGCACGGTACGGGATGTGACGTTCTTCAGGGCCTGGGCGTCGGTATTTGCACAGATGAATTCGACGCCTTCAACACCGCTTTTGACCATGTGGTTGACGGCGTTGCCACCGCCACCGCCCACGCCGATGACTTTGATCACGGCGCTTTGTGGAATGTTGTCTACGAGTTCGAACATGGTCCCCTCTCTTCCTTTCGGATCTTCGCCTACTGCCGCGGTTTAATTGTGAATTACAAGTTGCCCTGGACCCAACGCTTCATGCGTTCCAGGACTGTGGATTTGGTTTCGCTGCTATATCCGCCAGAAACAACCGGCAAGGGATCGGTCTGCTTTTGCAGGCCATAGAGCAACAGGCCGACGCCTGTGGAATAGATCGGGTTGCTGATCACGTCAGTCAGACCCTTGACCGTCTGGGGCACCCCCAGGCGTACCGGCATATGGAAAATCTCTTCCGCCAGCTCGACCGCGCCTTCCATCTTCGCGGTACCACCGGTGAGTACGATCCCAGCGGGGATCAGATCCTCGTAACCACTGCGGCGCAGTTCCGCTTGCACCAGTGTGAATAGCTCATCGTAACGGGGCTCGACCACTTCCGCGAGGGCCTGACGCGACAATTCTCGCGGCGGACGGTCACCCACGCTGGGCACCTTGATGGTTTCGCCCGGTCCAGCCAGTTTCGCCAAGGCACAAGCATACCGAATCTTGATTTCTTCGGCATATTGCGTTGGGGTTCTCAAGGCCATGGCAATGTCATTTGTGACTTGGTCGCCAGCAATAGGTATCACCGCCGTATGGCGGATGGCGCCTTCGGTAAAGATGGCTATATCGGTGGTGCCGCCGCCGATGTCGACCAGGCAGACGCCCAGTTCCTTTTCATCGTCGGTCAGCACCGAATAGGCCGACGCCAGTTGTTCAAGGATGATGTCGTCGACTTCCAGGCCGCAACGACGAACACATTTCTCGATGTTCTGCGCGGCGTTGACGGCGCAGGTCACGACGTGAACCTTGGCTTCCAGGCGGACGCCGGACATGCCCAGGGGTTCGCGCACCCCTTCCTGGTTATCGATCACATAGTCCTGGGCCAGGGTGTGCAGCACGCGCTGGTCGGCGGGGATGGCCACCGCCTGGGCGGCATCGAGCACCCGCTCGATGTCCGCAGGGCTCACTTCACGATCGCGGATCGCCACGATGCCGTGGGAATTCAGGCTGCGAATGTGATTGCCGGCAATGCCGACGAAGGCCGAATGGATCCGGCAACCGGCCATCAGCTGGGCTTCTTCGATGGCCCGCTGGATGGAGGCGACGGTGGATTCGATGTTGACCACCACGCCCTTCTTGAGCCCGCGCGACGGATGGGTGCCGATCCCGACGATCTCGATCTGACCATCGGAAGACACCTCGCCGACCAGAGCCACGACCTTGGAAGTGCCGATGTCGAGGCCGACGATCATCTTGCCGCTTTGCACGCTTGCCATAGTAAAAAACTTCTCCTCAATGCTTGGCCGGTTCGGTCACGGGGGTGGCGGCGACAGCGGGATCACGCCAGGCCACGGCCAGACCGTTCGGATAACGCAGATCGATCCGCGCGATATTGTCCATCTGTGCCTTGAGCACCTGATCGTACAGGCGCATGAAGCGCCGCATCTTTTCCACCAGCTGGTCGCGGCCGAACACCAGTTCCAGCCCCTGACCGGTGGTGAGGTACCAGCTGCCGCGCTCGTGCATTTCCAGGCGCGACACGGTGTAACCGAGCGGCCGAAGCATCTGGCTGAACATCTGGTACTGCTGCATTACCTGCTGCTGGGCCCGCTTGGGGCCGTACAGCCGCGGTAGATTGTCATAGTTGGCCAGATCCTGCGGGGCAAAAGCCTCACCCTGGTTATTCAGCAGCGCCTCGTCGCCCCAGCGGGCGATGGGCATCTGCTCTTCCAGGCGGATGCTGATCTCGTCCGGCCAGACGCGGCGCACTTCGGCGTGGGCGATCCACGGCATGGTTTCCAGTTCGTGGCGCATGTCGGCCAGGTCGACCTGGAAGAAGGTGGTGCCGACGAAGGGCGCGATGCGCTGCTGCACCGCCCCCTGGCTGATGTAGGACAGGTCGCCCTTGACGCTGACCTTGGCGATCGGCCGGTCGGCATAGGGCAGCAGGCGCTGGGCACCTTCGTAGGTACCGAAGCCCAGCCCCAGCAGCAGGAACGGCCAGAGGATGCGCTTGAGCAGCCCCAGGCTCGGGCGTGGCAGGCGTGTCGACAGCGGCTCTTCGGCGACCAGGCGACTGGCGCCCCGCTGCTCGGCGTTGCGCGACCGGCCGAAGCCGGGCTGGTTGTGACGTAGGGTGGCGACCAAGGTTCAGCCCTCCACGTGCGCGCTGGCAACAGCGGTTGCCGGCAAGGGGTTGTACGGATGAAGGCTCATGCCGAACTCTCGGCGGTCGCGGCAGCGGCGAACAGCGGGTGCTTGAGCAGTTGCGGCGCCAGGGCGCCGATGTCGCCCGCGCCCTGGCAGAGCAGGATGTCGCCCGGGCGCAGCAGCGGCTTGACCAGCGGGGCGATGTTGCTGCCGCGCTCCACGTAGATGGGATCGAGCTGGCCGCGCTGGCGGATGCTGTGGCAGAGCTGACGGCTGTCGGCTCCGGGAATGGGCTCTTCGCCGGCCGGATAGACTTCCATCAGCAGCAGGACGTTGGCATCGGCCAGCACCTGGACGAAGTCTTCGTAGAGATCGCGGGTACGGCTGAAACGGTGCGGCTGATAGACCATCACCAGTCGGCGCTCGGGCCAGCCGCCGCGCACGGCCTTGATCACCGCGGCGACCTCGCGCGGATGATGGCCGTAGTCGTCCACCAGCATGACGCTGCCACCGGCGACCGGCAGTTCGCCGTACACCTGGAAGCGCCGCCCTACCCCCTGGAAGCCGGACAGGCCATTGAGGATGGCCTCGTCGCTGACGCCTTCGTCGGTAGCGATGGCGATGGTGGCCAGGGCGTTGAGCACGTTGTGCACGCCCGGCATGTTGACCGAGACCGCCAGGGGCGCGCGGCCCTCGCGCAGCACGGTGAAATGGGTACGCATGCCTTCCTGGCGGATGTCCACGGCGCGCACGTCGGCGTCTTCGGCGGTGCCGTAGGTGACGGTGGGCCGGGCGACCTGGGGAATGATCTCGCGCACCACCGGATCGTCGACGCAGAGCACGGCCAGGCCATAGAACGGCAGGTTGTGCAGGAAGTCGACGAAGGTGCGCTTGAGCCGGTTGAAGTCACCCTCGTAGGTGCTCATGTGGTCGGCGTCGATGTTGGTGACCACGGCGACCATGGGCTGCAGGTGCAGGAAGCTGGCGTCGCTCTCGTCGGCCTCGGCGATCAGGTAGCGGCTGGTGCCGAGCTGGGCATTGGTGCCGGCGGCATTGAGGCGGCCACCGATGACGAAGGTCGGGTCCAGGCCTTCGGCCGCGAACACCGAGGCGATCAGGCTGGTGGTGGTGGTCTTGCCATGGGTACCGGCGACGGCGATGCCGTGGCGATAGCGCATCAGCTCGGAGAGCATCTCGGCGCGGGGCACCACGGGAATGCGCTGCTCGAGGGCGGCGGAGACCTCCGGGTTGGATCTGTTGATGGCGCTGGACACCACCAGCACATCGACCTGATCCAGGTTCTCGGCGCGATGGCCGATGTAGATGCGCGCGCCGAATTGCTGCAGGCGCGCGGTCACCGCGGACTCCTTGAGGTCCGAACCCGAGACTTCGTAACCCAGGTTCAGCAGCACCTCGGCGATGCCGCACATGCCGACGCCGCCGATCCCGACGAAGTGGATGCGTCGAATGCTGCGCATGCGCCGAACTTCGGCCTGAATGGCACTTTGCGACTTAACCACGGGCAACCTCCAGACAGGCGTCGACGACTGCACGGGTGGCATCGGGTTTGGCCAGGGCTCGGCTGCGAGCGGCCATGCCGGCAAGACGTTCGGGATGCATCAGGACCTCGGTAAGCTGCGCGGCGAGATCCGCCGGGCGGGTGGAATGTTGCGGCAGCACCACACCGGCACCGGCGCGCTCCAGGAAGCGCGCATTGCTGGTCTGGTGGTCGTCGATGGCGTGCGGCAGGGGAATCAGCAGCGCCGGCAGACCGGTGGCGGTCAGCTCGGCGACGGTCAGGGCACCGGCCCGGCAGATCACCAGGTCGGCCCAGGCATAGGCGGCGGCCATGTCGGCGATGAAGGGCTGGACATCGGCCTCCACGGCGACGTTGGCATAGCGCTCGGCGGTGACCTCGGCGTGCTGGCGACCGGCCTGGTGGCGGACCAGCGGGCGAAGTCCGGCCGGCAGTTGCGCCAGGGCCTCGGGCAAGAGCTTGTTGAGCGGCTCGGCGCCCAGGCTGCCGCCCAGCACCAGCAGGTTGGCGGCGCGCTCTTCCAGCGGTGCCCGGGTCACCGGGGCGAAGAGTTCGGCGCGTACCGGATTGCCGGTGGACAGGCGCTTTGCGGACGCCGGGAAGGTATCGGCGAAGCCTTCGCAGACGCGCGCGGCCATGGGCACCAGCAGGCGATTGGCGGTGCCGGCGTGGGCGTTCTGTTCGTGGATCACCAGCGGGATGTTGCACAGCTTGGCGGCCAGGCCACCCGGACCGGTGACGAAGCCACCCAGACCCAGCACGCAGACCGGCTTGAGCCGGCGCATGAGGCCGATGGCCTGCATGAGCGCGCCACTGAGCTGCAACGGCGCCTTCACCAGGGAGCGCACACCCTTGCCCCGCAACCCGGTGACCGGAATGTGGTGCAGGGTGATGCCGGCCTTGGGCACCACGTCGTTCTCGATGCCGCGAGGGGTACCCAGCCAGTGCACGGTATAGCCGCGGGCTTCGAATTCACGGGCGCAGGCCAGGGCCGGGAAGACGTGCCCGCCGGTACCGCCGGCCATGATGAGGACGTTAGCGGACATCGGCGAAATCCTCTTCGGTGAATTCCACATCCTCGGTATCCACCAGGGTGCGTCTCTCCCATTCGATGCGCAGCAGCAGGCCCATGCTCACGCAGCAGATCACCAGGGAGCTGCCGCCATAGCTGAGGAACGGCAGGGTCAGGCCCTTGGTCGGCAGCAGGCCGACGTTCACGCCGAT
Organism: Pseudomonas sp. GM_Psu_1; assembly: GCF_026544185.1. Taxonomy (NCBI): domain Bacteria; kingdom Pseudomonadati; phylum Pseudomonadota; class Gammaproteobacteria; order Pseudomonadales; family Pseudomonadaceae; genus Pseudomonas; species Pseudomonas sp. GM_Psu_1. The sequence goes on along the minus strand of NZ_JALNUX010000010.1, from coordinate 128,763 downwards.
GTTGATCAGGAACTGGCCGATCCACAGCATCGACAGGCCATAGGCCACGTAGGCCGAGAAGAACTGCTTGGACTGCTCGGCCCAGTGACCGATGAACAGGCCGCGCACGCAGACGAAGAGGAACAGGCCGACGGTGGCCATGGCGCCGATCAGCCCCAGCTCTTCGGCCAGTACGGCAAAGAGGAAGTCGGTATGGGCTTCGGGCAGATAGAACTGCTTCTGGATGCTGTTGCCCAGTCCGAGGCCGGTCCAGCCGCCGCGACCGAAGGCGATCAGCGCCTGGGTCAGCTGGTAGCCGGAACCGAACTGGTCGGCCCAGGGATCGGTGAAGGTGATCAGACGCTGCATCCGGTAGGACTGGGTCTGCACCAGCACGAACACCGCCAGCACCGCCAGGGCGACCATCAGCAGGAAGCGGAACAGACCGACGCCGCCGAGGAACAGCATGGCGCCGGCAGCGCCCATCATCACCACGGTGGCGCCGAAGTCGGGTTCGCGCAGCAGCAGCATGGCCATCGGCAGGAGCACGATGAAGGGCTTGAAGAAGCCGGCCCAGGTGTGGCGCACCTCATGCTGGCGACGGACCAGGTAGCCGGCCAGATAGAGCACCACGAAGACCTTGGCGATCTCCGAGGGCTGCACGTTGAAGATGCCGAAGCCGATCCAGCGCAGAGAGCCGTTCACCTCGCGACCGATGCCGGGCACCAGCACCGCTACCAGCAGCAGGAAGGCGATGATCAGCAGCGGAAAGCCGAAGCGCTGCCAGGTGGCCATGGGGATCAGCATCACCACGCCGCAGGAGACGAAGCCGATCGCCAGATAGATCAGGTGGCGGTACATGAAGTACAGCGGATTGCCGGACTGGGCGGCGGCCACCTCGGAAGACGCCGAGGTCACCATCACCAGACCGAGGCCGAGCAGCAACAGGCAGCCGGCCAGCAGCGGGAAGTCCAGGTCGATGCCATGGCGGCTCGCCAGCGGCGAGGGATAGGGACGCAGCAGGCTGAGGATCATGCCAATGCCTCCACGGCCTGGGCGAACAGCCGTCCGCGTTCTTCGAAATTGCGGAACATGTCGAGACTGGCGCAAGCCGGAGACAGCAGCACGGCGTCGCCCGGCTGGGCCAGCCGACGGCTCTCGGCCACGGCCTCTTCCAGGGTGGCGACGCGCAGCTGCTGCACGGTGGCCGGCAGGATCTCGGCGATCCGCGCGGCATCACGCCCCAGCAGCACCACGGCGCGGCAGTGACGGGCGACGGGTTCGCGCAGGGCGCTGAAATCGGCACCCTTGCCGTCGCCGCCGGCGATCAGCACCAGTTGGCCGGCGATGTCGTCGCCCAGGCCTTCCACGGCGGCCAGCGCCGCACCGACATTGGTCGCCTTGGAATCGTTGTAGTAGTTGACGCCCACTACCTCGCCCACCCACTGGCAGCGGTGCTCCAGCCCCGGGAAGGCGCGCAGGGCCTCCAGCATGGGCGCCATGGGCAGACCGGCGGCCTGGCCGAGTGCCAGCGCAGCCAGGGCATTGCTGTGGTTGTGGGTACCGCGGATCTTGAGTTCCTCGACATCCAGCAGGTTGTCGAAGGCCAGCGCCAGATAGCGGCGGCCCTCCTCCTCGCGAATGCCAAAGGCACGGAAATCCGGACGTCCCAGGCCAAAGGTCAGGCAGGGCACGCCCTCGCCGATCAGCGGCCGCGACAACGCATCGTCGCGATTGACCACCACCTGGCGGGCGCCGCGGAAGATACGGTGCTTGGCCTGGTGATAGGCCGGCATGCCGGTGTAGCGATCCATGTGGTCTTCGCTGAGGTTGAGCACCGTGGCGACCTCGGCGTTGAGCCGCTCGCAGGTTTCCAGCTGGAAGCTCGACAGCTCCAGCACATAGAGCTCGACGTCATCGGCCAGCAGATCCAGCGCCGGAGTGCCCAGGTTGCCCCCCACGGCCACGCGCTTGCCGGCGCGCCGCGCCATGTCGCCCACCAGGGTGGTGACGGTGCTCTTGGCGTTGGAACCGGTGATGGCGACGATGGGTGCCTGGGCATGGCGCGCGAACAGGTCGATGTCGCCGGACAGCCGCACGCCGCGGGCGGCGGCCTCCTGCAGCGCCGGTGTTTCCAGGGCCAGGCCGGGACTCACGTAGAGTTCGGCGGCGCGGGCCAGGAAGTCGGCATCCAGCTCGCCGCAGCGCACCTCGACCTGGGGATACTGGGTTCTCAGGGTCGCGAGTTCCGGCGGCTGTTCCCGCGTGTCGGCCACGGCAAAGGGCACGCCCCGGCGCGCGAGAAAGCGCACCAGCGACATGCCACTCTTGCCGAGGCCGACGACGATACGGAACTGGTCGGAAGCGATGAGCACTGCGATTACCTCAGCTTCAGGGTGGCGAGACCGAACAGCACCAGGATCACGGTGATGATCCAGAAGCGCACGATGACCCGCGGTTCGGGCCAGCCCTTCAATTCGAAATGGTGGTGGATCGGCGCCATGCGGAAGACGCGCTTGCCGGTCAGCTTGAAGGAGGCGACCTGGATGACCACCGAGAGGGTCTCCATGACGAAGACGCCACCCATGATGAACAGCACCACTTCCTGACGGACGATCACGGCGATGGTGCCCAGGGCGGCGCCCAGCGCCAGGGCGCCGACATCACCCATGAAGACCATGGCTGGATAGGTATTGAACCAGAGGAAACCCAGGCCCGCGCCGATCAGGGCGCCGCAGAAGACGATCAGCTCGCCGGAACCCTCCACATAGGGAATCAGCAGGTAGTCGGCGAATTTCACATTGCCCGACAGGTAGCAGAAGATGCCTAGGGCGCCACCGACCATCACGGTGGGCATGATCGCCAGGCCGTCGAGGCCGTCGGTGAGGTTGACCGCGTTGCTGGAGCCGACGATGACGAAGTAGGTCAGCACAACGAAGAAAATCCCCAGCGGGATTTCGATGTTCTTCAGCAGCGGCAGGATCAGCGTGGTTTCGATGGGCGCCTTGGCCGTGACATAGAGGAAGATCGCCGCCCCCAGGCCGAATACCGATTGCCAGAAGTACTTCCAGCGACTGGGCAGGCCCCGGGAGTTCTTCTCGATCACCTTGCGATAGTCGTCGACCCAGCCGATGGCGCCGAACAGGAAGGTCACCGCCAGCACGGTCCAGACGTAACGATTGTGCAGATCGGCCCACAGCAGGGTGCTGATGCCGATGGTGGTCAGGATCAGGGCGCCGCCCATGGTGGGGGTGCCGGACTTGGACAGGTGCGACTGGGGGCCATCGTTGCGCACGGCCTGGCCGATCTGGCGGATCTGCAGGGTGCGGATCATCCAGGGGCCGAGCCACAACGACAGCAACAGGGCGGTCAGGACGCCCAGAATGCCGCGCAGGCTGAGGTATTGGAAGACGGCGAAGCCCTTGTAGAACTGTTGCAGGAACTCCGCCAACAGCAGCAGCATCAGTGTTTCTCCTCGGTATTAATGGCGCAGAGCGCGGCGACGACCTTGTCCATCGCGGCGCTGCGGGATCCCTTGATCAGCAGGGTGGTTCCGGCCCGGTCCTCGTCCGCCAGGGCCTCGATCAGCTGTTCGCGATCGGTGAAATGCCGCGCCTCGGCGCCGTAGGCGCGGGCCGCATGGGCCATGGCGGGACCGACGCTGTAGAAGGCGTCCACCTTGCCGCGGGCATGCTCGCCCACGTCGCGATGGCCCTCTTCGGTCCACTCGCCCAGCTCGGCGATGTCGCCCAGTACCACCACCCGACGGCCCGGCAGGGCCGCCAGCAGGTCGATCCCGGCTTTCACCGACGCAGGGTTGGCGTTGTAGCTGTCGTCGATGACCTGGGCACCGCGCTGGCTGGTGCGGGTCAGGGTGCGGCCCTGGACCGGTGCCGCGGTGGCGAGGCCACGGGCGACGGTGGCCAGCTCCAGGCCCAGGCTGAGGGCGGCGGCGGCCGCGGCCAGGGCGTTGCCGACGTTGTGGGCACCCAGCAGTTGCAGGGTGACCGGCGCCTCGCCCTGGGCGGTGTGCAAGAGGAAGCTCGGGCGGCCCTGGGCGTCCAGGGTGACCGCGCTGGCGCGGACGTCGGCGCGGGCATCCAGGCCGAAGGCGACGACCTTGCGACCGGCCGCGCGGCGCTGCCAGGTCTCGAAGGCCACGTCGTCGCGATTGAGGACCACGGTGCCACCCTCGCCCACGCCTTCGATGATCTCGCCCTTGGCCTCGACGATACGATCGACGCCGCCGAATTCGCCCACATGGGCCTGGCCGGCGTTGGTAATGATAACGACATCCGGGCGTGTCAGGCTCACGGTGTAGGCAATGTCACCGACATGGGAAGCACCCAGCTCGATGACACCATAGGCATGCTCGGCGGCCAGTTGCAGCAGGGTCAGGGGCGCGCCCAGGTCGTTGTTCAGATTGCCCTGGGTAGCCAGAGTGGCGCCCTGCTGACGCAGGATGGCGGCGAGCAGCTCCTTGACCGTGGTCTTGCCACTGGAGCCGGTCACGGCGGCGAGCCGGCCCTGGAACAGGTCACGATTGAAGGCGCCCAGGCGACCCAGCGCCAGGCGGGTATCGGCCACCACCAGCTGGGGCAGGTGCACCTCGGGGACGGCACGCTCGACCAGGGCCGCTGCGGCGCCCTGGGCAGCCACGTCGGCCAGATAGGCATGACCATCGAAGCGCGGCCCGGTCAGGGCGACGAAGAGCTGTCCGGCCACGGCCTTGCGGCTGTCGGTGCCGACGCCGTCGAACAGGGCATCGGCGCCCAGCAGGTTGCCGGTCAGGGCCTCGGCCACTTCGGTGAGGGTGAAGGATCTAAGCATGCTGTCGCTCCCAGGCGGTCAGGGCCCGCTCGGCCTGGTCGAGATCGGAAAAGGGATGGCGGACACCGGCGATCTCCTGGTAGGGCTCATGGCCCTTGCCAGCCAGCACCACGATGTCCTGGGCGGTCGCCGCGGCCACGGCCTGGGCAATGGCCACCTCACGCCGGCCGGCGAAGCTCACCTGCTCGGGCTGTGCGAAGCCGGCGCGGATGTCGGCGACGATGGCGGCCGGATCCTCGGTACGGGGGTTGTCGTCGGTCACCACCACCTGATCGGCCAGGCGCTCGGCCACCGCGGCCATCTCCGGTCGCTTGCCGCGATCGCGATCGCCGCCACAGCCGAATACGCAGACCAGACGCCCCTCGACACCCACATGGGGCCGCAGGGCGGTGAGCACCTTGTCCAGGGCATCGGGGGTGTGGGCGTAGTCCACCACCACCAGCGGTCGCCCAGCGCCACCCAGGCGCTGCATGCGCCCGGCCGGGCCCTGCAGCTGCGGGAGGATGGCGAGGATGTCGGCCAGTGCATGACCGAGACCCAGCAGGGCCCCGATGGCGGCCAGCAGATTGCTCAGGTTGAAGCGCCCGATCAGCTGGCTGCGCAGCTCGCCGGTGCCCTGGGCGGTGACCAGCTGGGCGCGCACGCCGTGGTCGTCGAACTGGACGGCCTGGCAATGGAGGCTGGCGGCCGGATCGCTCAGGCTGTAGGTCAGGGTCGCGGCCGGGCTGGGGCGAGCCGCCAGCTCGCGGCCAAAGGCGTCATCCAGATTGAGGACGCGGGTGCCGAGCCCGGGCCAGGCGAACAGCTGGGCCTTGGCTTCGCCATAGGCGGCCATGGTCCCGTGATAATCGAGGTGGTCGCGGGAGAGATTGGTGAAGACCGCGACCTTGAAGGCCAGCGCCGCCACCCGGCCCTGGGCCAGGCCATGGGAAGAGACTTCCATGGCCACGGTGGCGGCGCCACCCTCGGCCAGTTCGGCCAGGGTCGCCTGCAGCTTGAGGGCATCCGGCGTGGTATGGCGACCTTCGGCCAGGGCGCCATAGAAGCCGCTACCCAGGGTGCCGACGATGCCGCAACGCTGACCGAGCAGGTCGCAGGCCTGGGCGATCAGCTGGCTGACACTGGTCTTGCCATTGGTACCGGTGACGCCGACCAACGCCAGGCGTCGGCTGGGCTCGTTGTGAAAACGCCCGGCGATGGCGGAAAGCTGGGTGGCCAGACCCTCGACGGCAATCAGGGGAATGTCCAGGGTCGGCAGCGCGGGGGCGTCCTTCGCTTCGTAGGCGATGGCCGCGGCTCCGCGCTCGGCGGCAGCGGCGATATGGGCGCGGCCGTCGCTGTGCAGACCGGGAATGGCGAGGAACAGGAAACCCGGCTGAACTTCGCGGCTGTCCAGCGCCAGACCGCCGATATCGACGGCGGCGGTGGCTTCAGGTAGGAGGTCGGTCAGCAGACGGCTCATCGATCACGCTCCCCGACCAGCAGCGGTTTGGCGGCAGCCTGGGCCTGGGCCTGCTGCACGGGCAGCGGCTGCAGGTTGTCCGGCTGGATGTTCATCAGGCGCAGGGCACCGGACATCACGCGGCTGAACACCGGCGCCGAGACCACGCCGCCGTAGTAGCCGCCCTTGCTGGGACGATCGATCACCACCACCGCGGCCAGGCGCGGATTGCTGGTGGGGCCGAAGCCGGCGAACAGCGAGCGATAGGAATTCTCGGCATAGCCACGGGTACCGGTGCTGGTCTTGCGCGCGGTACCACTCTTGCCGGCGACGTGGTAGCCCGGCACCTGGGCGCGGAAGGCGCCGCCGGGGGCTTCCACGACCTGTTGCAACATGCCCTGCAGAGTCTTGGCAACGCGTTCTTCCACTGCCTGATCGCTGGGCGGGGCCTTGTCCAGGCGCACCATGGACAGCGGCACCGAGCGACCGTCGTTGGCCAGCACCGAATAGGCGTGGGCCAGTTGCACGGCGGTCACCGCCAGGCCATAGCCATAGGACAGGGTCGCGGTCTCGGCCGGACGCCAGTTGCGATGGTTGGGCAGATTGCCGACCCGCTCGCCGGGAAAGCCCAGACCGGTGTCCTGGCCGAGGCCGACGGCGCGCATGGCGTTGTAGATGTTCTCGCCACCGACGTCGAAGGCGATCTTGCTCATGCCGACGTTGCTGGACTTGATGAGGATGCCGGTCAGGTCCAGGGCGCCGTCGCTGTGGGAGACGTCCTTGATGGTGTAGCGACCGATCTGCAGCGAACCGGGATAGACGTTGACCTTGTCGGTGGGCTTCCAGCGGCCGCTGGCGAGCGCGGCGGTCATGGAGATCGGCTTCATCACCGAACCGGGCTCCATGACGTCGATCATCGCCCGGTTGCGCATGGCGGCCGGTTCCAGACTGCGGCGATTGTTGGGGTTGTAGGTGGGCATGTTGACCATCGCCAGGACCTCGCCGGTCTTGACGTCGACGATGGTCAGGCTGCCGGCCTCGGCTTCGAACTGGGTCAGGGCGTTGCGCAGTTCGCGCGCGGCGAGATACTGCAGACGCAGGTCGATGGACAGCGCCAGGGTATTGCCCGGCTTGGCGTTCTTGGCGACCTGGACATCGCGGATCAACCGGCCGCGGCGGTCCTTGACCACCTGGCGACGACCCGGCACGCCGGACAGCCACTCGTTGAACGCCAGTTCGATGCCTTCGCGCCCGTGGTCGTCGATGTCGGTGAAGCCGACCACATGGGCCGCCACCTCACCCGCCGGATAGAAACGTCGAAATTCCTCGATGTCGTAGACACCGGGAATCTTGTGCGCCTTGACCTGGGTCATCACCGCATCGCCCTGCTCGGGCGTCAGGCCGCGGGCCAGGTAAAGAAATTCCTTGCTGGCGTTCTGCTCGATGCGCTTGGCCAGTTCCGCCCGTGGCTGGCCGACGGCATCGGCCAGGGTCGCCCAGCGATCCTCGGCACCCAGCAGTTCCTTGGGATTGATCCACAGGGTGGTGACCGGCGTACTCACGGCCAGGGGTTCGCCGTTGCGGTCGGTGATCAGGCCGCGGTGCGCGGGAATGGGGATGGTGCGCACGCTGCGCGCATCGCCCTGCCCCTTCAGAAAGGCCCGGTCGATCACGTGCAGATCGACGATGCGCCAGATGATGGTGCCGACCATGACCAGCAACAGCCCGATGATGAGGCTGAAGCGCCATGGCAGGCGCGCGATCAGGCCTTTCACGGATTGACCATCCGAATTTCGGCCGGATCGGGGATGCGCATCTGCAGCTGGCCGCTGGCCAGGGCCTCGACGCGACTGTGGGCGGTCCAGGTGCTCTGTTCCAGCAGCAGCCGGCCGTATTCGGCCTGGGCCTTGTCGCGGATGGCCATCTCGCCATAGAGGGTGTTGAGCAGCTGGCGATTCCAGTGGGCGCTATAGGCCACGGCCACCGCCGACAGCAGCACACCGGCGAACAGCACCAGCATGACGCTGCTGCCCAGGGGCAGTTTCTTGACGAAGAGCCGGCTCATTTCAGCTTCTCGGCAACGCGCATCACGGCGCTGCGCGCGCGGGGATTGGCAGCCAGTTCGGCGTCGCTGGCATAAACCGGCTTGCCCAACAGGCGCAGCGAGGGCTCGAAGACCGTGGCGCGGATCGGCAGGTCGCGCGGCAGCTGGTCGGCCTCGCCCTTGGCCAGGCGGCGCATGAACTGTTTGACGATGCGATCTTCCAGCGAGTGGAAGCTGATCACCACCAGCCGGCCACCCACGGCCAGCTGCTCGTAAGCGGCCTGCAGGCCCTGCTCCAGATCGCTCAGCTCGCGGTTGATGTAGATGCGCAGACCCTGGAAGGCGCGCGTCGCGGGATGCTTGCCCTTTTCCCAGGCCGGATTGGCCTCGGTGAGCACCTTGGCCAGGTCGCCGGTGCGCTCGAAGGGCTGGACCTCACGGCGCTGCACCACGGCACGCGCCATGCGCTTGGCGAAACGCTCTTCGCCGAATTCCTTGAATACCTGGGCGATGTCGGCCTCGGGCGCGGTGGCGATCCAGGCGGCGGCGCTCTGCCCCCGACTCGGATCCATGCGCATGTCCAGGGGACCGTCCTGCATGAAGCTGAAACCGCGCTCGGGATCGTCGAGCTGGGGCGAGGACACGCCCAGATCCAGCAGCACGCCATCGACCTGACCGGACCAGCCCCGGCCGACGAGTTCATCGCCCAGCTCGGCGAAGCTGCGCTGGACGATCTCGAATCGCGGGTCTTCCGTGGCCAGGGCCTGGCCGGCGGCGATCGCCTGGGGATCCTTGTCGAAACCCAGCAGCCGCCCTTCTCCACCCAGCAGGCGCAGCACTGCCCGGCTGTGTCCGCCGCGGCCGAAGGTGCCGTCCAGATAACGGCCGGCAGGCTGGATCGCCAATGCCTGTACGGCCTCGTCCAGGAGAACGGAGACGTGGTGGAAGACTGGGTTCATGGTCACAGGATCAAATCGCGCATTTCATCCGGCATACCGCCGGGTTCCTTAATCGCCAGGAGATCCGCGTCGCACACGGCACTCCAGGCATCCTCATCCCATAACTGGAACTTGTTGAGCTGCCCGACCAGCATCACGCGCCGGTCCAGCTTGGCGTATTCACGCAGGCGCGGCGGAACCAGGAAGCGGCCACTGCCGTCGAGCTCCAGATCCACCGCATTGCCGATCAGCAAGCGCTGCAAGCGGCGAGTCTCCTCGCGTAGCGAGGGCAACTGCCGCAGCTTGCTTTCGATGATTTCCCATTCCGGGAGTGGATAGACGCAAAGGCAGGGGTCGACGGCATCGATCGTCACGATGAGCTGGCCGGCACAACGCTCCAGCAGCTCGTCACGATACCGGCTCGGCATCGCGGCGCGCCCCTTGGCGTCGAGACTGATGGCGTTCGCTCCCCGGAACAATTTCGCGTCCTCTAATAGGCTGTCCTTGCCATTAAATCCCACTTCGCCCCACTTCGTACCACCGGCCGCCACTATATTGAGGAGGGCCGCTTTCAGTCAAGGTAAGCGAGGGGGTTCCCAGGCCGCGTGGGACGGGGATTTCGAGCAAATTGCACGAGTTCACGACCAGGACGAACGACATCGATTTCCGACAAACGGAAATGAAGTCAATTGATTGGCTCAATTGATTAAAGTGATGTCTCAAGAAGAGGTCACAAGCCCGGGCGCAGGGGCCCAGGAGGGAGGGGGTGCGAGAGCCGACCTGTAAGCCGGGTTCTGTCGAGGACAGTCATTCCTCTGGGACAACCATCGCTGATTGCCTCTAGCGACCTACCCGAATCCAGCGCGGGCCACGCCTATGGATTCCTATTTGGTCTTGCTCCAGGTGGGGTTTACCTAGCCACGAACTGTTGCCAGCCGTGCGGTGCGCTCTTACCGCACCTTTTCACCCTTACCGGCGCTTGCGCGCTTAGGCGGTTATTTTCTGTGGCACTTTCCGTAGGCTCACGCCTCCCAGGCGTTACCTGGCACCTCGCCCTATGGAGCCCGGACTTTCCTCCCTCGCAACCCTTGCGGATCACGACAGCGACTGCCCGGTCGGCTCTCGCGGCGCAAGGGTATAGAGACTGGGGGCGGATAACAAGGAAAGATGCCCACTAATTCGCCCTACTCGCCCTTGCGCTCCAGCGCCAGCTGATAGAGCAGATTCTTGCGCGCGCCGGTGATCTGGGCGGCCAGGGCGGCGGCGCGCTTGATCGGCAGCTCGGCCAGCAGCAGATCGAGGATGCGCAGGGTCTCGGCATCGACCTCGGCGTCCTCGGGCGCCGCCCAACCGGCCACCAGCAGCACGCACTCGCCGCGCTGCTGATCCAGATCCGCGCGGATCCAGGCCAGCAGCTCGCCGGCGGGCAGGCCGCGCAGGGTCTCGAAGGTCTTGGTCAATTCGCGACCCAGCACGATGTGCCGTTCAGGCCCGAAGGTGCTCACCATGTCGGCCACGCAATCGTCGAGCCGATGAGGCGCCTCGTAGAAGATCAGGGTGCGCGGGTCTTCGCGCAGGGCCGCCAGTCGCCCCTGCCGGCCCACCGCCTTGGCGGGCAGGAAGCCTTCGAAGCTGAAGCGATCCGAGGGCAGCCCGGCTGCCGACAGCGCCGCGATCAGCGCGCAGGCGCCCGGTATCGGCGAGACCTTGATGGCCTGGGCGCGCGCTGCCCGCACCAGATGGAAACCCGGATCGGAAATCAGCGGCGTGCCCGCATCGGAGATCAGGGCGACATCGTCCCCCGCCAGCAGCCGGGTGATGAAGCGGCCACCGGCATCGCGCTCGTTGTGGTCGTGGCAGGCCGCGAGGGGCGTCTCGATGCCGAAATGGCGCAGCAGGCGCGCCGAATGACGGGTGTCTTCGGCGGCGATCAGGGCCACGTCGCGCAGCACCTTGAGCGCGCGGGCGGTGATGTCGTCCAGGTTGCCGATGGGCGTGGCAACCACATAAAGAGTACCCGGCGAAATCATGATGAAACCTGACGGACTGGAAATAGCCCAACAGTGTACGCCGCTCTCGCCCTCGGCGTTCGCAGCGCTTGGGTGCTGTGAGACAATCGCCCCCTTTCCAGACATTTGCTCAGGAACCACAGCATGAAGTTCCGCCTGCGTCCGCTGCTCTGCGCCACCGCCTTCGCCCTGCTCGCCGCCTGCAGCAGCTCGCCCGTCAACAACTCCCTCGGCGACCTGCCCCAGCCCAGCCAGGCCAGCATCGAGCAACTGCTGAACCAGGCCGGCTCCAGTCAGTCCGAGCAGGCCAATCTGCTGCGCCTGACCGCCGCCGACAAGGCCTATGCCCAGCAGAACGCCCGCGAAGCGCGGCAGATCCTGGGCTCCATCAATCTCGAAGGCCTCAAGCCGGCCCAGCAGATGTTCGCCCAGACCCTGCTGGCCCAGCTCGACCTGCTCGACAAGCAGCCGGCGCAAGCCGTCAAGCGCTTCGACCATCCGAGTTTCGCCCAGCTGGGCGAATTGCCGGCCCAGCAGCAGATCCGCAGCGGCCTGACCAAGGCCGATGCCCAGGCCGCCAACGGCCAGCCGCTCGCCGCCGCCCAGGAGCGGATCTTTCTCGGTCCGCTGCTGGACGGCGATGCCGCCCACGACAATCGCGAGCAGATCTGGCAACTGATCACCAGCCTGCCGGATGCGCAACTGCGCCAGAGCGTGAAGGACGCCGATCTCAATGGCTGGCTGGCGCTGGCCGCCATCACCCGCGGCAACCTGGCGCTGGATCAGCAGCTGGCCGCCATCGAGGACTGGCAGAAGCAGCACCCCGGCCATCCCGCCGCGCGCAACCTGCCCGATGATCTGGAGCGCCTGAAGACCCTGGCGCGGGAACCGCTCAATCGCGTCGCCCTGCTGCTGCCCCTGCAGGGTCAGCTCGCCGGCGTCTCCCGCGCGCTGCAGGACGGCTTCATGGCCGCCCGCTACGAAGCCCTGGCCGCCGGCCAGAGTGCGCCGGCCGTGACCGTCTACGACAGCACCCAGATGGGCTCGCTGGACGCCTTCTACCGCCAGGCCCAGGCCGCCGGTATCCAGCTGGTGGTGGGTCCGCTGGAGAAGAACTTCGTCAAGCAGCTCGGCGATCGCCCGCAACTGCCGATCAACACCCTGGCGCTGAACTATGGCGACAGCCAGGGCGCTCAGCCGCCGCAACTCTTCCAGTTCGGCCTGGCCGCCGAGGACGAGGCCCGCGAAGCCGCGCGCCGCGCCTGGGCCGACGGCAAGCGCAGTGCCGGCGCCATGGTGCCCCAGGGGGACTGGGGTGCCCGCGTGCTGGCTGCCTTCCAGAACGAGTGGCAGCAACTGGGCGGTCGCCTGGTCGCCGCCGAGCGCATCGGCCAGCCGGTCGAGATCGCCAATCGCATCAGCAGCCTGCTGCAGATGCGCCAGGGCATGGACTTCATCTTCCTCGCCTCGACCCCGGCCCAGGCCCGCCAGATCAAGCCGATCCTGGTCTACCAGAACGCCCGCGATCTGCCGGTGTACGCCACCTCCAACCTCAACAGCGGGGTCAATGAACCCGGCGTGAACCAGGACCTCAACGGCATCCTGTTCTGCGAAACCCCCTGGCTGCTCGACCCGAGCAATCCGCTGCGCGCCAAGATCACCGCCCAGTGGCCGCAGGCCGGCACCAGCATCGGTCGCCTCTACGCCATGGGCGCCGACGCCTACCTGCTGGCGCTGCATCTGCAGCAGCTCAAGGCCCTGCCCAACTCCGAGCTGCCCGGCCTGTCCGGCAACCTGAGCGTGGCGCCCGATCAGCGCGTGGTGCGTCACCTGCCCTGGGCGGAATTCCGCAACGGCGTGGCCCAGCCGCTGCCGGCCAGCAATGCGCCGCTGCCCACCACCAGCGTGCCGGCCTCGCTCAGCACCCCGTGAAGCAGGCGCCGCACCTCCAGCGCGGCCGGCAGGCCGAGGATCGCGCGCTGCAGTTCCTGCAGACGCGCGGTCTGCGCCTGCTAGACCGCAACTGGCGCTGGCAGGGTGGCGAGCTCGATCTGGTCATGCTCGACGGCGATACAGTAGTATTCGTCGAGGTACGCGCCCGCAGGCATACCGCCTGGGGCGGCGCCGCGGAAAGCATAGATGCCCGCAAGCGGCAGCGACTGGTCAACAGCGCCGCCCTCTTTCTGCAATCCGAAGCGCGCTGGGCCAAGCGGCCCTGTCGTTTCGACGTGATCGCGATCGGCCCCGGGGCCGACGCATCCCCTCAGGCACTCGAATGGATCAAACAGGCCTTCGACGCCTGAGGCCCTCTACAGCACAGGTCAAAGATATCGCGATGGACACCCACGCCCGCATCCAGAAACTCTTCCGGGACAGCATCGAAACCAAGCGTCAGGCCATGGAAGTCCTGATTCCGCATATCGATCTGGCCAGCCAGGTCATGGTTGCGGCCCTGCTCAACGAAGGCAAGATTCTCACCTGTGGCAACGGCGGTTCCGCCGGCGATGCCCAGCACTTCTCCTCGGAGCTGCTGAATCGCTTCGAGCGCGAGCGTCCCAGCCTGCCGGCCCTGGCCCTGACCACCGACACCTCGACGCTGACCTCCATCGCCAACGACTACAGCTACAACGAGGTGTTCTCCAAGCAGATCCGGGCTCTGGGTCAGCCGGGCGACATCCTCCTGGCCATCTCCACCAGCGGCAACTCGGCCAACGTGATCCAGGCGATCCAGGCCGCCCACGACCGCGAGATGACCGTGGTCGCCCTCACCGGCCGCGACGGCGGTGGCATGGCCTCCCTGCTGCTGCCCGAAGACGTCGAGATCCGCGTGCCGGCCAAGGTCACCGCCCGCATCCAGGAAGTGCACCTGCTGGTGATCCACTGCCTGTGCGATCAGATCGATCAGCAACTGTTTGGAAGCGAAGAATGAAGAAGGCTCCTCTGCTCGCCATCCTGGCGCTGTCCTTTGCGGTCGCCGGCTGCAGCAACGTGGTCACCGCCAGCCGCGACAAGCCCATCGACGACAACCGCGGCACCCGTACCCTGGGCAGCACCGTGGACGATGCCCTGATCGAGACCAAGGCGTCGGTCAACATCTCCAAGGCCAATGCCGATCTCGCCAGCTCGCACATCGTGGTGGTGAGCTACAACGGCGTGGTGCTGATCGCTGGCCAGACGCCGCGGGCCGATCTCAAGGCGCAGGCCGAACAGGCCGTGCGCAGCGTGCAGCGGGTCAAGACCGTGCACAACGAACTGCAGGTGACCGGCAACTCCTCGCTGCTGGCGCGCAGCAACGATTCCTGGCTGACCACCCGCATCAAGACCCAGATGTTCGCCGACGAGGACATCCCCGGTTCGCGCATCAAGGTGGTCACCGAAAACGGCATCGTCTACCTCCTGGGCCTGGTGACCCAGCAGGAAGCCGCCCACGCCGTGCAGCTGATCCAGAGCGTCTCGGGCGTGCAGCGCATCGTCAAGCTGTTCGAATACATCAACTGATCGCTATTCGCCGGCCAACAAAAAGCCCCGCCAGTGCGGGGCTTTTTGTTGCTGTGCCAGGTGCCTCAGGCGGCCTGCCACTCGCGCTCGGCTTCGTCACGGGTCTTGACCAGGCGCACCTGGCTGCCTTCCACGGACTGGACCCAGCTCAGCGGGATGTAGTGGTGCTTGCCCTGGGCATCCTGATCGCGCTTGGTCAGCTTGATGCGATCGGCGCCTTCCATATGGTCGACGGTGCCTACGTGCTGGCCGTCCGAACCGACGACTTCCGCATGCTCTTTGATCTGGGTTGCATCTACCATGGTCGTTCTCCGGCAGGTTAAGAAAAAGGAGGCGCCTCTCTGAGTGCCTGCAGGATAGGAGGCGCAAGAAGCCGTCTGGGTTCGGCCTGTGCCGACGAAAGGCCATCATGGCGGTCAAAAACCCACGACCCGTGAAGAGGATCCCTCGATGAGCGATGAGCCAAGCAAGCTGACCCGTTCCAAGGAACGCTGGGCCCAGGAGGGCCGTTTCCTCACCGGCCAGAGTGCCCGTCCGGAAAGCGAGCGGCTGCCGCCCGGCCAGCATCGCGTCAGCAACTGGCCGGTCCTGGATCTGGGGGTGCGGCCGGAGGTCAGCCGGGAGCGCTGGCAACTGGCGGTGACCGGCGCAGTGCGCAGGACGCTGCGCTGGAACTGGGAGACCTTCGCGGCGCGGGCGACCAGCCAGGCCGTCAGCGACATGCACTGCGTCACCACCTGGTCACGCTATGACAATCACTGGATCGGCCTGCCGGTAAGCGAATTGCTCGACGAGGTGCAGCCGCGGGACGAGGCGACCCATGTGCTCCTGCACAGCTACGACGGCTACATCACCAACCTGCCTCTTACGGATTTCGCCGTACCGGGTGCCATGCTGGTCCACAGCTGGGAGGGTCAGCCGCTGACCGCCGAGCACGGCGGGCCGGTACGGGCAATGATCCCGCACCTCTATCTGTGGAAGAGCGCCAAATGGCTCAGGCGCATCGACTTCCGGGTCGGCGACACGCCGGGCTTCTGGGAAATGCGCGGCTATCACGACCGCGGCGACCCCTGGCAGGAACAGCGCTACGCCGACGACGCCTGAGGGCGTCTCAACGCGCCGCCGGAGCCAGCTGCAGCTCCACCGGATCGCCGGGATTGAGGCTGCGGATACGGAATTCGTCGCGCGAGAGGCTGAGGATTTCCGTGGGATAGGTGATGCCTTCCTCGATCAGGTTCAGGCCCTTCTCGGTGCGCGTCCAGCGGCCCAGGGAGGGCTGGCTGCTCGGCGAGGCCATCACCAGGGTGCCATCGCTGAGAAAGACGTAGAGCATTCCCGGCTCGATGCTGTTGCTGGTCTTGATCTGCCAGACCTTGTTGACGAAGCCTTCCTGGGCACTGCCCTGCTTGTCGCCACCGCCCTGACCGTAGCCGATCAACCCAGCGACGACACAGAGCGCACCTATCACCAGCACCACCACGCGCCAGTAACGACGCGCCTTGTCTTGCAAACTCATGTCACTCCTTTGGTGTTCTTGAGGCTGGCCAGGTAGGTGCCCAGCGGGGGGCGCTCCTGGAAATAGCCATGCAGTCCGGCAAAGATGGAATCGGCCAGCTGCTTCTGGTGGCGACTGTCGAGCAGGCGTCGGCAATCGCGATCATTGGAAATGAAGCCCGTCTCGACCAGGATCGAGGGGATGTCGGGCGATTTGAGCACAGCGAAGCCCGCCTGCTCCACTCGTTTCTGGTGCAGGTTGGTGATGCTCGACAATTGCCCCAGCACCTTGTGGCCCAGATCCAGACTCGACGAGATGGTGGCGTTCATCGACATGTCCAGCAGCACGCCGGCGAGCATGGGGTCGCGGCCCTTGAGAATCTCGTTGGCGCCGATCAGGTCGACGTTGTTCTCGCTGTCGGCCAGGAAGCGCGCCGTGGTGGAGGTCGCGCCCCGCTCCGACAGGGCATAGACCGAGGCACCGTAGGCGGTGCGGCGTGGCGCGGCATCGGCATGCACCGAGACGAACATGTCGGCGTTGTAGCTGCGGGCGACCTCGACGCGCTTGCGCAGCGGCACGAAGAAGTCGTCGTTGCGCACCAGCTTGGCCTTGAAGCCCTTCTGCAGATTGATCCGCCGCGCCAGATTCTGCGCCACGATCAGAGCGATGTCCTTTTCCCGATCACCGCGCGCGCTCAGCGCACCCGGGTCCTTGCCGCCATGACCGGCATCGACCACCACCATGATGTCGCGACCCGTGGCCAGGCCCTTGCCGCGCTTGACCTCCAACGGCGGCTCGGCGTCGACCGGCTTGCGCGCAGCCACCGCCGGCGCCCCGGCCCGCTTGAGATCCAGCACCAGGCGATTGGCCGCGCCTTCGCCCGGACCGAGGATGAAGCTCTCCACCTCCACCGGATGGGCCAGCTCCAGCACCACCCGGGTGTCCTGAGCGCCGTAGTGGGCGCTGCGCACGGCGCGCACCGGCGACCCCTGCAGGGCGAGATGATTGAGTACCGCTGGCGCCTGGGTATCGGCGAGATCGAGAATGATGCGGTCCGGCGCGACCAGGGTGAAGGTCTTGTAGCGGACCGGCCCGGTGAGATCGAACACCAGGCGGAGCTTGTCGGCATCCTGCCAGGCCCGGGCACCCTTGAGTTGCTGCCGGGCGGCGAACGCCGGCAACCCGACGGGCAAGGTCATGCCAGCCAGGATCAGATTGAGCAGACGACGGCGATTCATGAGGTCCTCGCGAGAAACGAGAAACGGCTGGGGAGTTACAACATAACGCTAAAGATCGCCTGCCGCCTGGCCCCTGTCAACTGCCGTTCGGACAAAATAATCCTTAAAAAACGGGGGCATAGCGTTCGTTTGCAGAATCAGCTTTAGATACAGTCACTTGCCGTCGCCAGTGGGCGATCCGTCAAAGCGGCATACGGCGAGAAGTGCGACGGAGAGCGAATTTATCGGCGCCGCCATCGTCGAAGTGTCAGGCACTTCCGCCTTTGAAGGGATCACACCATGAACAAGAAGATTGCAGTCGCGACCGCCCTGCTGGCTGGCACCGTGCTGGCGGGCTGCGCCTCGGTAAAGAACACCGCCGACTACACCGTGGGCCGCGTCGAATTTCGCGAGCAACCCCTGGTGAAGCAGGTGGACAAGGGCATGAGCAAGGCTGACGTGCTGCGCATCGGCGGTACCCCGTCGAGCACCTATACCCGCAAGTACCGCCCCGGCACCTGCAACAACTATGTGCTCAACAAGGACGGCAAGGAGCAGGTCTATTCGATCGGCTTCGACAGCATGAACCGCGTCGACAGCAAGGACTTCGAAACCTGCGAAAGCGCCGACCGCGCCTGAGCCGGGCACTGACCGGCCAGCCAGGCCGGGTGTCCTGAAGGACGCTGGCGGCGTCTGATGGACAGGATGGGCGAGCGGCAGCACCATGGGCCCTCGCCATCCCCGACCGCTGCGCCAACCTCCTGCACTGTGGATCGACGCAGGCGCGGCCAGCGCCGCCAGGCTCTACCCATCGTTCCAAGGAATTCAGGCATGTCCAGACGTCACCTCATACTCACAGCTGCGGTGCTTTCCCTGACTGGCTGCGGTGGCTATGACTACAGTTGCGATGCGGCCAAGACCGCCGAGCTGGTCCGTCAGCAATACGCCCAGACCATCAACGAGATCTATGCGGACGACATCGCCGCCGGCCAGCCCGCGCTGGAAGCCGGCCAGGTCTCGCTGGTCGACATCAAGACCCAGGAAGAACCCTCGGACAGCGGCGAAGCGGGCTTCTATACCTGCAACGCGACCGTCGAGGCCACCTGGCCCAAGGCCGCCCTCGAACGCCTGGCGCCAGCCGCCGCCCAGCTCGCCAGCGTCGGCGCCATCCTCGAGAACGGTCACCTGCGCCATGCGCTGAGCTACGAATCCTCGCTGGAAGGCAGCGACCAGCAGCGCGTCGACATCACCCTGCCCGAAGCCGTGGACCTGAGTCTCAAGACCCTGGCCGGCCAGGAGCCCATGGACGAATACCTGGAAGACGCCCCCGACGGCGAACAGGAA
The DNA here is from genome assembly GCF_026544185.1 of Pseudomonas sp. GM_Psu_1. Taxonomy (NCBI): domain Bacteria; kingdom Pseudomonadati; phylum Pseudomonadota; class Gammaproteobacteria; order Pseudomonadales; family Pseudomonadaceae; genus Pseudomonas; species Pseudomonas sp. GM_Psu_1. Next base: position 109,968 of record NZ_JALNUX010000010.1, on the reverse strand, counting down.
GCGCCCTAGGCCTTGCCTGAAAAGTGCCTGCGCTCGGTCATGCGGCGTTAAAAATCTGTTCGGAATGCTCATTTACCATTTGTAAACTCCGCTTCCTCACAGATTTTTGCCTTGCAGGACCTTCGCTCGGCGACTTTCAGTCAAGTCCTTCCCCTTAGACGCCGGCCTGCTGTGCAGTGCTGGCGCCCGGGTGTATGATCCAGACTCCCCTCCGCCAGCATCCTCCGGCGGGTTCGTGAGCCCTGGCACCCCCTGTGGAGATCCCGCATGGCGTTGCCGCCCTCCGGCCCGGCAACCGTCACTCCGCGTTTGCACCGTGCCTCGTCTGCGCTCACGATGACCAGAACCGTGATCTAGAAAGCCGCCTCGGAGAGACGCTTCATGCCTGACTATCGCTCGAAAACCTCCACCCAGGGCCGCAACATGGCTGGCGCCCGGGCGCTCTGGCGCGCCACCGGGATGAAGGACGAAGACTTCAAGAAGCCCATCATCGCCATCGCCAACTCCTTTACCCAGTTCGTGCCGGGGCACGTCCACCTCAAGGATCTCGGCCAGCTGGTCGCCCGCGAGATCGAGAAGGCCGGCGGCGTGGCCAAGGAATTCAACACCATCGCCGTGGACGACGGCATCGCCATGGGCCACGACGGCATGCTCTATTCGCTGCCCAGTCGCGAGATCATCGCCGACGCCGTGGAATACATGGTCAATGCCCACTGCGCCGATGCCCTGGTGTGCATCTCCAACTGCGACAAGATCACCCCCGGAATGCTGATGGCCGCCCTGCGCCTGAACATCCCGGTGGTCTTCGTTTCCGGCGGTCCCATGGAAGCCGGCAAGACCAAGCTGGCCAGCCACGGCCTGGACCTGGTGGACGCCATGGTCATCGCCGCCGACAGTTCGGCCAGCGACGAGAAGGTCGCCGAATACGAACGCAGCGCCTGCCCCACCTGTGGCAGCTGCTCGGGCATGTTCACCGCCAACTCCATGAACTGCCTGGTCGAGGCCCTCGGCCTGGCTCTGCCCGGCAACGGCTCGACCCTGGCCACCCACGCCGACCGCAAGGAGCTGTTCCTGCAGGCCGGCCGCACCATCGTCGAGCTGTGCCGCCGCTACTACCAGGAGAACGATGAGTCGGCGCTGCCGCGCAACATCGCCTCCTATGCGGCCTTCGAGAACGCCATGACCCTGGACATCGCCATGGGGGGCTCGACCAACACCATCCTGCACCTGCTGGCCGCGGCCCAGGAAGCCGAGGTGGACTTCGACCTGCGCAACATCGATGCCCTGTCGCGCAAGGTGCCGCAGCTGTGCAAGGTGGCGCCGAACATCCAGAAGTACCACATGGAAGACGTGCACCGCGCCGGGGGCATCTTCAGCATCCTGGGCGAACTGGCCCGTGGCGGTCTGCTGCATACCGACCTGCCCACCGTGCACAGCCGGACCCTGGGCGAAGCCATCGAGCACTGGGACATCACCCTGACCCAGGACGAGGCGGTGAAGACCTTCTTCCGCGCCGGTCCGGCCGGCATCCCGACCCAGGAAGCCTTCAGCCAGGCGACCCGCTATGACAGCCTGGACGACGATCGCGCCGAGGGCTGCATCCGCTCGGTCGCCCATGCCTATTCCCAGGAAGGCGGCCTGGCGGTGCTCTACGGCAACATCGCCCTGGACGGCTGCGTGGTGAAGACCGCCGGCGTGGATGAATCCATCCATGTGTTCGAAGGCAATGCCAAGGTGTTCGAGAGCCAGGACGCCGCCGTGCGTGGCATCCTCGCCGACGAGGTCAAGGCCGGCGACATCGTCATCATCCGCTACGAAGGGCCCAAGGGCGGCCCGGGCATGCAGGAGATGCTCTACCCCACCAGCTACCTGAAGTCCAAGGGCCTGGGCAAGCAGTGCGCCCTGCTCACCGACGGCCGCTTCTCCGGCGGCACCTCGGGCCTGTCGATCGGCCATGCCTCGCCGGAAGCTGCAGCGGGTGGCGCCATCGGCCTGGTGCGCGACGGCGACAAGGTGCTCATCGACATCCCCCAGCGCAGCATCAACCTGCTGGTGAGCGACGAAGAGCTGTCCCACCGCCGCATCGAGCAGGACAAGCTGGGCTGGAAGCCGGCACAACCCCGTGCCCGCCGCGTGACCACTGCACTCAAGGCCTATGCCCTGCTGGCCACCAGCGCCGACAAGGGCGGCGTGCGCGACAAGGCCCTGCTGGGCTGATTCGTGCCCTCCGGGCGACGGCATCCGTCGTCGCCCGGACGCTCCGCCCCACCTTCCCTCCTGCTCTCCCGCTCTATTCCGCCCTTCCGCTTGCGCTCCTTTCTCTGCGCTTCGCCTGTCGCTTCTTCAGCAGGAGAAGTCCTCGCCATGACCCCATTCCAGAGGGGTTCCACAGTTGCTTGGCTTGCTATTTTTGTAGAAGCACAGCTTGTGATTCAGCTCACACATCGCTGTAATCGAGCCGCTAGGCCGTTGAGTGATCAAAGGCTACCCTCCGTCTGCCGCTGAATTGATTCAGCGATAAGTTTGTAGTCAGGTTGGGTTCCAATGGTCACACCTATGTCGATCTTCCGCTGGAGCACGGCGGGTCAGGTGCAGGCCAGGCACTGAGTTACACAACAACAATAAATAGGGAACATAAATGAATAAGAAAAAGGCTATGCCCTTGGCCAGGGTTTCGGTCGCGTCCTTGATGAGCACTCTTCTGCTGATTCCTGCGGCTAACGCCCTGGAAACCACCGGTTACTTCCGTACCGGCCTCGGTGATTCCTCCGGTTCCGACTCCATGCGCTGCTTCAAGCTGCAGGGTGCCCAGTCCAAGTACCGTCTGGGCAACGAGTGCGAGCAGTACGGCGAGCTGGCGCTGAAGCAGAATGTCTTCAATCTGGACGACGGCTCGGCAATCGGCGTCTATGGCATGGGCAGCTTCTTCAACAGGTACGATCGCACCCCGACCTTCAATGGCGACAACGGCGAGATCCGCGCGGTCCAGGCCTATGCCTACTGGAACAACATCGCCGCGCTGAACGGCGGCAACCTCTGGGCCGGTCGCCGTTACTACAAGCGTAACGATATCCACATCTCCGACTTCTTTTACTGGAACCAGAGCGCCACCGGCGGTGGTATCGAGGACGTCAACATCGGCGGCCTCAAGTACAGCCTGGCCTTCTCGCGCAAGGACAACCAGAACCAGAAGGACTTCCAGAACCGCATCGACTTCAACGTCGCCGGCTTCAACACCAACCCCAATGGCTCGCTGGAAATCGGCGTCAGCTACCTGGACAAGCCCAGCAACCAGCCCAATGCCAACAGTGGTGTCGCGGTGACGCTGCAGCACAAGCAGGCCAACTTCATGGGCTGGGGTGGCGTGAACACCTTTGCCGTGCAGCGCGGCCAGGGTCCGGGCACCGCCCTGGGCAGCACCGGCGATCCCACCCTGAGCAGCGCCGACGTCTCCTATCGCGTCGTCGACTACTTCGACTGGCAGATCAGCCGTTACTGGGGTGGCCAGATCGCCGCGGTCTACCAGAAGGACGAGCGTCCCAATGGCAACGACCTGCGCTGGACCTCGCTGGGTGGCCGTCTGGTCTACGGCATCAGCGACCAGTTCAAGTTCTCCACCGAACTGGGCCATGACCAGGTGCAGGCCCCGGGTGGTACCCGCAAGCTGACCAAGCTGACCCTGGCACCCACCTGGTCGCCCAAGGGTCCGGAATTCAAGTCGCGTCCCGAATTCCGCCTGTTCTACACCTATGCCGCCTGGAACCGGGCAGCCCAGCAGGCGGCCGATGAATTCGACGCCGGCTCCGCGCTGTCGAGCACCGGTACCTTCGGCAACGATCTGCACGGCTCCAACGTCGGCTTCCAGATCGAGCAGTGGTGGTAACAGCTCCACGGCGACCGACGCGCTGTCGGTCGCCTTCCCGTCTCTGAACCCGAGCGCACAACAATGAAAAGAACCGTCTCCCTCGCGTCCTTCGCCGGTTGCCTGTTGGCCGCCGCCCTGGCCAGTGGCACCGCCCAGGCAGCCCCTGTCTCCGCCTGCCTCATCACCAAGACCGATACCAATCCCTTCTTCGTGAAGATGAAGGAAGGTGCCACCGCCAAGGCCAAGGAGCTGGGGGTGACGCTCAAGGCCTACGCCGGCAAGATCGACGGCGACAGCGAAAGCCAGGTGGCCGCCATCGAGACCTGCATCGCCGATGGCGCCAAGGGCATCCTCATCACCGCCTCCGACACCAAGGGCATCGTGCCCAATCTGCAGAAGGCCCGCGAAGCCGGCCTGCTGGTGATCGCCCTGGATACTCCGCTGGATCCGGTGAGCGCCGCCGACATGACCTTCGCCACCGACAACCTGCTGGCCGGCAAGCTGATCGGCCAATGGGCGCGGGAAACCCTGGGCGACAAGGCCAAGGATGCGCGGGTGGCCTTTCTCGACCTGAACGCCTCGCAGCCGTCGGTGGACGTCCTGCGCGACCAGGGCTTCATGCTCGGCTTCGGCATCGACCCCAAGGATCAGAGCCGCATCGGCGACGAGACCGATCCGCGCATCGTCGGCCACGACGTGACCAACGGCAACGAAGAAGGCGGCCGCGCCGCGATGGAGAATCTGCTGCAGAAGGATCCGACCATCAACGTGGTGCACACCATCAATGAGCCGGCCGCCGCCGGCGCCTACGAGGCGCTCAAGGCCGTGGGTCGCGAGAAGGACGTGCTGATCGTGTCCATCGACGGCGGTTGCCCGGGCGTGCACAACGTCGCCGACGGCGTCATCGGCGCCACCTCCCAGCAGTACCCGCTGCAGATGGCGGCCCTGGGCATCGAGGCGATCAAGACCTTTGCCGACACCGGCAAGAAGCCGACCCCGACCGAGGGCAAGAGCTTCGTCGACACCGGCGTGAAGCTGGTGACGGACAAGCCGGTCCCCGGCATCCAGTCCATCGACAGCAAGACCGCCCTGCAGAAATGCTGGGGCTGATGGCCCCTCGTCTACGCTAGAGGAGACCGATCGCCCCGCCTGAGCCCTCCGGGTCCGGGTGCGGGCGATCGACTCTCGGCCGCTTTCCCGCTTTCAGGAGATTGCCATGAGCGATCCGACCTCACCCTCTCCGTCCGGCCAGCCCTTCGAACAGGTGCTCAAGCACAGCGCCACGGAGGTCGCCTCCTTCGCCCGTGACGAGCGCAGCCCGCTGGTCAAATTCCGTCACTTCCTGCATTCACGCCCCTCGGCGGTCTCGCTGCTGGTGCTGCTGCTGTCGCTGGGCATCTTTGGCGCCCTCCTGGGCGGCAAGTTCTTTTCCGCCTTCGCCCTCACCCTGATCCTGCAGCAGGTCGCCATCACCGGCATCGTCGGCGCGGCCCAGACCCTGGTGGTGGTCACCGCCGGCATCGATCTCTCGGTGGGCGCCATCATGGTGCTGTCCTCGGTGGTCATGGGCCAGTTCACCTTCCGCTACGGCCTGCCGGTGGAGCTGTCGATCCTCTGCGGCCTGGCGGTGGGCACCCTGTGCGGCATGGCCAACGGCTGGCTGATCGCCCGCATCAAGCTGCCACCCTTCATCGTCACCCTGGGCATGTGGCAGATCGTGCTCGCGGCCAACTTCCTCTATTCGCGCAACGAGACCATCCGCGCCCAGGAAATCGGCGCGACCGCGCCGCTACTACAGGTGTTCGGCGACAATTTCCGCCTGGGTGGCGCGGTCTTCACCTATGGCGTGATCGCCCTGGTGGTGCTGGTCGCCCTGCTCTGGTACGTGCTCAACCACACTGCCTGGGGGCGCCACCTCTATGCGGTGGGCGACGATCCCGAGGCCGCGGCGCTGGCCGGGGTCAACGTCCGCCGCATGCTGATCACCGTGTACGGGCTGTCCGGACTCATCTGCGCCTTCGCCGGCTGGGTGCTGATCGGCCGCATCGGCTCGGTCTCGCCCACCGCCGGGCAGTTCGCCAACATCGAGTCCATCACCGCCGTGGTGATCGGCGGCATCTCGCTGTTCGGCGGCCGCGGCTCCATCCTCGGCATGCTGTTCGGCGCTCTGATCGTCGGCGTCTTCGCCCTCGGCCTGCGGCTGCTGGGCACCGACGTACAGTGGACCTATCTGCTGATCGGCACGCTCATCATCGCGGCCGTGGCTATCGACCAATGGATCAGAAAGGCGGCCAGCTGATGACTACCGAACCCCTGCTCATGGCCCGTGGCCTGGTGAAGCGCTATGGCCGCGTCACCGCCCTCGACCACGCCGACTTCGACCTGCTGCCCGGCGAGATCCTCGCCGTGATCGGCGACAACGGCGCCGGCAAGTCCTCGCTGATCAAGGCCATCTCCGGTGCCCTGCGGCCCGATGAAGGCGAGATCCGCTTCGAGGGCCAGCCGGTGCAGTTCGCCTCGCCCATCGCGGCGCGGCGGGCCGGCATCGAGACGGTCTACCAGAACCTGGCGCTGTCGCCGGCGCTGTCCATCGCCGACAACCTCTTCCTGGGTCGCGAATTGCGCAAGCCGGGGCTGCTGGGCACCCTCTGCCGCACCCTGGACCGCAAGGAAATGGAGCGCATCGCCCGGGAAAAGCTGTCCGAACTGGGATTGATGACCATCCAGAACATCAACCAGGCGGTGGAGACCCTGTCCGGTGGTCAGCGCCAGGGCGTGGCCGTGGCGCGGGCGGCGGCCTTCGGTTCCAAGGTGATCATCCTCGACGAACCCACGGCGGCGCTGGGGGTGAAGGAATCGCGCAAGGTGCTGGAGCTGATCCTCGACGTGCGCGCCCGCGGCATCGCCATCGTGCTGATCTCCCACAACATGCCCCATGTGTTCGAGATCGCCGATCGCATCCACATCCATCGCCTGGGTCGCCGCCTGACGGTGATCGATCCGCGCCAGCACTCCATGGCCGACGCCGTGGCGCTGATGACCGGCGCTCAGACGGTCGCCGCCTAGGCAGGCCTGACCCCGGGTCTCCCCGGCCACGGCCGACTGGGAGACCCGCGGCCGGCCCGAGCTCCGCTGATCCGGCTCCACAGGAAAAACCTGACTGGCCGCTCAAGTTATCTCCGGCAGGCACCGATAAAGTCGGACAATTAATTGTCGGAGTCATCCCGCCGTGCCTGCCTTGTCGTTGAAACAGAAACTCTCGTTGTCTGCCACCGCGGCCGTCCTGGTCGTGGGGGTGGGTCTCACCGCCATCAACTTCTTCAATACCCGCACGGCGCTGGAAGCCTCTACGGTCGAGCAGCTGAAGACCGTCAGTTTCGTCTTCAACGGCGGGGTTCGCCAGTGGCTGGACGGCAAGGCCGCGGCGCTGGGCGCCCTGGCTGCCGACACCCCGGACGCCCAGCTCCCGGCCAGCCTCAATCAGGTCAAGAACTCCGGCGCCTTCGACAACGTCTTCTATGCCCGCGCCGATGGCAGCCAGGTCAATGCCAATGGCGTCCAGCTGCCTCCCGACAACAACGATCCGCGCCAGTGGCTCTGGTACCAGCAGGCGCAGCAGAATCCCGGCAAGGTGTTCTTTTCCATTCCCACCGTGGCGGCGGCGACCAAGCAGAACGTGCTGTCGCTGGGCTGGGCCCTGCAGTCGGCGGGCAAGACCACCGCGATCCTTGGCGCGGACGTCAGCATCAGCGACATCCTCGACCAGCTCAAGCGCGTGCAACTGCCGGGCGCCGGCAGTGCCGTGCTGGTCAACGGCCAGAACATCGTCCTGGGCCACGAAGACGCCGCCCTGCTGGCCAAGCCGATCACCGAGCTCTTTCCCCAGCTCGACGCGGACACCCTCCAACGCCTGGCCCAGGCACCCGGCGAGCGCTATGTGGAAACCCCGGCCGGCCAGCGGCTCTATGCCGCGCCCATGAATCACCATGGCGAAACCCTGGTGATGATCGTCGACAGTGGCGTGCTCATGGCGCCGCTGCAACGCCAGCTGTGGATCAGCCTCGCCATCCTGGCCGTGGTGCTGGGGGGCTCGCTGCTGCTCATCAACCTGCTGTGCAGCTATCTGCTCCGGCCGCTGGGCGTGGTCTCGACCGGTCTGCAGGTGATCGCCGACGGCCAGGGCGATCTGACCCGCCGTATCGCCGTGCAGAGCACCGATGAGGTCGGCGGATTGGCCGGCCATTTCAACCAGTTCGTGGCCAGTCTGCACGGCCTGATCGGCGGCGTGCGCCAGCATGCCCAGAGCGTGGACGCCGAATCGCAGAAGGTCCTGCAGCGCAGCGCCGCGGCCACCCGGGAACTGGGGCGCCTGCAGCAGGAGATCACCCTGGTGGCCACGGCGGTGACGGAGATGTCTTCCGCCACCCAGGAGATCGCCCGCAATGCCGAGCAGACCGCCGAGGCCATCCGCCAGTCTTCCGACAGCACCGCCCAGGGGCTGACCCTGGTGCAGACCAGCAAGGAATCCATCAACAGCCTGGCGCGGGAAGTGGATGACGCCACCCGGGTGATCGGCGAGCTGGACCACCACTCCCAGGCCATCGCCAAGGTGCTGGACAGCATCCAGAGCATCGCCGAGCAGACCAACCTGCTGGCGCTCAACGCGGCCATCGAGGCGGCCCGCGCCGGCGAGCATGGCCGGGGCTTCGCGGTGGTCGCCGACGAGGTGCGGACACTGTCGCAACGGACCCAGGCCTCGACCCGGGAGATCAACGAGACCATCGGCACCCTGCAGCAGATGACCCGCCAGGCGGTGCAGCGCATGGACAGCAGCATGGCCATCGCCGAGCGCAGCGTCGCCGACGTGGAACGCGCCTCCAGCGCCCTGGAAGAGATCGCCCAGAGTGCCGGCGTCATCTCCGAGATGTCCCTGCAGATCGCCACCGCGGCCGAAGAGCAGACCTCGGTCACCGAGGAGATCACCCGCAACGTCATCACCATCAAGGGCCTCGGCGACACCCTGGCCAGCGGCGCCGAGGACTCGGAGCGCCAGTCGCGCTCGCTGCAGCATCACGCCGCCGACCTCAATCGCGACGTGGCCCGCTTCATCCTCTAAACCATAAGGGACACAGCCGCCGGCCGCCAGGCCGCCGGCTGTGTCCCGGTCGAAGACCCTGCGCCGCGGGGCGGGCATCCGGTAAGATCGGCGCTTTTTCCGCGACGACTCCGCCCATGTCCCAGCCTTCCCGCTCCGAACTGCTCTATGGTCCCCAGGACCGACCGCGCCCGCTGATCGCCCTGCTGGCCGCCATCCAGCACCTGTTGGCCATCATCGTGCCCATCGTCACCCCCGGTCTGCTGATCTGTCAGGCCCTGGGCGTCTCGCCGCGCGACACCAACCTGATCGTCTCCATGTCGCTGGTGATCTCCGGCATCGCCACCTTCGTCCAGTGTCGTCGCTTCGGGCCCTTCGGCGCCGGGCTGCTGATCGTCCAGGGCACCAGCTTCAACTTCGTCGGCCCGCTGATCGCCGGTGGCGCCCTGATGGTCAAGAACGGCACCCCGGTGGAAGCCGTGATGGCGGCCATCTTCGGCGTGGTGATGGCCGGCTCCTTCGTCGAGATGGGGGTGTCGCGGGTGCTGCCCTTCGTCAAGCGCCTCATCACTCCGCTGGTGACCGGCATCGTGGTGCTGATGATCGGCCTGACGCTGATCAAGGTCGGCCTGATCAGCATGGGCGGCGGCTTCGCGGCCCTGGGCAACGGCACCTTTGCCAATGGCGAGAACCTGCTGCTGTCGGGCACCGTGCTGGCCACCATCGTGGTGCTCAATCGCATTCCGCTGCGCGCCCTGCGCAGCAGCGCCATCGTCGTCGCCCTGCTGCTGGGCTATGCCCTGGCGGCCTGGCTCGGCCGGCTGAACTTCACCGGCATGCACGAAGCCGCCTGGGTGCAGATCCCCCTGCCGCTGCACTTCGGCCTGGGCTTTTCCTGGTCGCTGTTCGTGCCCCTGCTGGTGATCTACCTGGTGACCTCGCTGGAGGCCATCGGCGACATCACCGCCACCAGCAAGGTCTCCCGCGAACCCGTGGAAGGCCCGCTGTGGATGCAGCGGATCAAGGGCGGGGTGCTGGTCAACGGCGCCAACTCGCTGCTGGCCGGGCTGTTCAACACCTTTCCCAGCTCGGTGTTCGCCCAGAACAACGGGGTGATCCAGCTGACCGGCATCGCCAGTCGCCATGTCGGCCTGTGGATCGCCGCCATCCTGGTCCTGCTGGGGCTGTTCCCGGCGGTGGCCGGGGTGATCCAGGCGGTGCCCGAGCCGGTACTCGGCGGCGCGGCCATGGTGATGTTCGGCGCGGTCGCCGCCTCGGGGATCAACATCCTCGCCGGCGTCGAGCTGGATCGACGCGCGCTGCTGATCATCGCCGTGTCCCTGGCCCTGGGCCTGGGCATCTCCCAGGTACCGGAATTTCTCGCCCATATGCCGGCCGGCCTGAGGGCGGTGCTGGAATCCGGCGTCGCCACCGGCGGCCTGTGCGCCCTGCTGATGAACTGGTTCCTGCCGGAGACGCCAAAAGCCGCTGGCTAGACCAGGCTTTTTCATCCGCGGGCTGAAGTTCCGCGCTGGGGTGCCGATAAGCCTGGCAAGTCACCTGTGGGCTTGCCGCGATCGTCGTTTCGAGCGTGGGCGACCCACCCAGCAGAGCGCCCATGATCAGCCCGGATGTTCCTGTCGTTAAGGTCCCGCTGCGCGAATATGCCGTCCTGGCGCGTGCCATGGGCGCCACCGTCTTTGCCCAGAATCTCGAAAAGCAGCCGGGCGAGCTGGTCGGCTGGCGCTTTCCCAAGGGCTGCTTCGTGCAGAAGGCGCATTTCCAGAGCCTGCTGGGCCGCCAGCCGGAGACCCTCTAGGCGTTGCCTTCCAGCGCCGCGAGCAGGTGCTGCGCCGCGACCAGTTCGGTCTCGTTGAAGACGGCGACGCCGGCGCGTTTCAGCGCCGCCGCCGTGACCCCCTCGCCCGCCACCCGGGTGCCGCTGAAGCTGCCATCGTAGTTTTCCAGATTGCCGCAGGACGGACTGCGCGCCTTGAGCACCGCCAGGCGGATGCCATGCCGCGCGATCAGTTCGAGGGCGGCCTCGGCACCGGCGACAAAGGCAGTGGTCACGTCTTCGCCGCCCACGGTCACCACCGCTACCCGGCCGTCCAGCACGGCGCCGCCCTGGCCACCGGGAATCTCCGCGGGCGGACGTGGCGTGGGCAGGCCCCCGGCCACCTCCGGACAGAGGGGCACGATGCGCCCTTCCGACTGCCAGACGCCCAGCAGATCGAAGGGGCCATGGGCGCCGCCGTCATAGCGCACCCGATGCCCCAGCAGGCAGCGACTCACCAGTATCTTTTCCATACGCCCTCCGCGTCCGTCGCCAATCTACCGCCTAGCCCTGCAGCGGATTGTCGCCACGGCGGCGGAACCAGCCGGTCAGCGACAGCCGCTCGCGGGTGGCCGGCAGCACCTCGTGGGGCAATTGGCCGGACAGGAAGCACACCAGGCTGCCGCCCAGCGGCAGGACATCCTGGTGGCGCTGCTCGTCCAGATAGAGCCGCAGCTCGCCGCCCTGCTCCGGCAACCAGGCGTCGTTGAGATAGAGCACCAGGGAGACCATGCGGCGGTCGTCGTCGCGGAAGCGATCCAGGTGGCGGGCATAGAAGGCCCCCGGCGGATAGAGGGCGAAGTGGCTTTCGTAGTCTTCCAGCCCCAGGAACAGGGTGCGGTTGAAGGCCTCGCGCAGGGTGTCCATGAGCTGCAGGTAGCGCTGCACGCCGGGATGCTCGTCGTCCGGCTCCAGCCAGGCGATGTGATCGCCGCGGACGCCCTCGCGGATCAGCGGGCTTTCGCCACGGCCGATACCGGCGCGCTCCAGCTCGCCGCGGGCATGGCGCAAGCGGCATTCGGCGGCCAGTTCGGCGGTGAGGTCCAGGGGCAGGAAGATGCTCTGCCGCGACCAGCCGTGCTCGGCGAGATCGTCGACGATACGTTGCAGCAGGGGATGCTCGGGATGCAGAGCCATCGGGAAAACCGTAGCGGACCGGGCCAGGCCGGCGGGATGCCGAGTGTAAGAGAAGTCGGCCACGGCTGCGCGCCTGCCTTGACCAGGCGACGAATGCCCGGGATGAGCGCCTCGACAGCCAGCCTGGGGTTGCCGACAATGGCGGACTTTCCGGCTCCGTGCCGCTGCCCGAGGTGTCCATGCGCGTTCTGTTCGCTTCCCTGCTTTTCGCCATCAGCCTGCCCGCTCTGGCCGACGACACGGTCAGCCTCTATCAGGCCGCAGGTTGGCCCGAGCAGCGCGGACACTTCCGCGACGCCCTGCAGGCCGCCCAGCAGCGCTACCAGAACAGCCTGCCGCCGGCGCTCTATCAGAGCCTGGTGGACAACAGCAACAAGCGCTACACCGCCGCGGCCATCGACCAGCGTGCCCTGGCCGCGCTGCGCCAGAGTCTGCCGGCCGACGGCCCGGCCCTGCAGTTCTTCCAGTCGCCAGTGGGCCGCAAGGTGGTCGCCGCGGAGATCGCCGCCACCCGCAGCGACCAGCTGGCCAAGAACGCCAATGGCGTGCCGCAGATGCAGGCCAGCCCGGCCCGCCGCGCCCAGGCCAAGCGCCTGGCCACCGCCCTGCCCGTACGCGAAGCCGGGGCCGAGGTCAGCGTGGCCCTGGCAGGCCTCGCCGCCGACAGCCTGAGTTCGATGCTGCCGGGTCTGATGGGTCAGCAGCAGTCGGGCGGCATGATCGAGCAGCAGCGTCAGAGATTCATCCAGCAGATGAATGCCGGCGACCTGGAGAACACCCTGCTCTATGTCTATCGCACCCTGAACGACAGCGAACTCGGCCAGTTCGCCGACTTCGCCAGTTCGGCCAATGGCAGCGCCTACTACCGCGCCGCCGTGGCGGCCCTGCGCGCCGGTCTGGGCGGCGGCGGCCAGTAGGACGGCTCAGGCGAGACGGTCGTCCAGCCAGCGGAAATAGCGCTGGCGCAGGGCTGCGGTCTCGTTGACCAGATGGTGCCGCGCTTCCGGCAGGCGCAGCACCTCGGGCCGCGCGAACTTGGCCTCCAGCACCCCCAGGTTGTGCCGCCAGTCGACGGTGAAATCCTGCTCGCCCTGGATCACCAGCGGGCGGCGGGAGCTGGCCGGTGCCCCCTCCAGTTGCGGAATCCAGCGCGCCAGGGCGCCGACCCATTGCGCGGGTAGCTCGCGTGGCTGCAGGCCGTCCTGCTGCAGGAATTCGAGAAAGGCCGGATCCCCGGAATTCACCGAGAAGCGCCGCGGCAGGGCGCGCACGAAGGGCTTCACCAGCCGATAGGTCCACAACCCCTGGCGCCAGGCATGGGGCCTGACCAGGGGCGCCAGCAGGATCGTCTCGCCCAGTTCGGGAGCGGGCTCACCGCGCAGCAGATAGTCCAGCAGGATGGCGCCGCCGGTGCTCTGGCCGAGCAGGTGCCAGGGCCGAGGCAGGTCCAGGCGCCGCGCCTCGGCGATGAGGGCCGTCAGGGTGGCCTGGTATTCGGCGAAGTCGTTGATGCTGGCGCGGGCCCCGCTCGACAGGCCATGCCCGGGCAGGTCGCAGGCCAGCACCGCCAGCTGCCGCGACAGCGCCCAGTCCACCACGTGGCCATAGAGGCCCATGTGATCGTAGTAGCCGTGCAGCAGCAGCAGGCTGCCCCGCGGCTCGCGCGGCCACCAACCCTGCACGGCGAGCCGGTAGGCACCGGCGGCCAGCGCGCCCAAGGCCACGGTCAGCTGCGGCCGCGCGTGGCTGTCCGCGAGGCGGTAATGGGCGCGATAGCCCTGGTGGTCGAGATCCGGCGGCAGGTCGTGGCGCAGGGGCACCAAGGCCTGGCGCAGTCGGTCTAGATCGAAGTGAGGGTTCATGGTTCGGTTCAGTCTGAAGTAGCCACCATGATCAGCGTCCGGACAGCCGTGGGACAAGCGTCTGCCAGCAGACTTTTCCAATTGTTTCAAAATGCGCAACTCTCCCCTGCGCAAAGGTGTCTGAATATTTCACTGCCTAGGCAGTATTCTGGATACGCTTGATTGCCTGGGCAGATACTGCAATGTCACATTTCGACCGTAGCAATTTTCCGCTGCGCAATTCCGTAGGCCATTTGATCCACCTCGCGAACCAGTACAAGGATCGCGTGCTGGACAGTCACCTCGCGCCCTACGACATCACCGCTGCCCAATTCAAGGTGCTGTTGCTGCTCGCCCGCGACCAGACCGACACCCCGGCCGAACTCAGCCGCTGCCTGTCCCTCGACAGCGGCGCCATGACCCGCATGCTCGACCGCCTGGAAGCGAAGGGCTTGCTGCGCCGCGTACGCAGCCTCAGCGACCGCCGCCAGGTACGCCTGGAACTGACCGAACAGGGTCAGGCCCTGAGCAGTGAACTCATGCAGATCGGCGTGGACGCGCTCAACGACCTGACCCACTGCCTGGATCGCCAGGAACTGGATGACCTCGAACGCCTGCTGCGCCGCCTGCTCAGCCCCTCCGGCCTGCTGCCGGAGACCTCTGGAGACCTCTGACCCATGACCTTTCGCCTGCCATTGACCGCCCTCTGCGCCGCCCTGCTGCTGGCCGGCTGCGTGTCGTCCGAAGGGCTGCACACCCAGGGGCGCGCCGTGGATCCGGCGACGCTCAAGGGCGAAGCCACCTTTGCCAGCGACCGCCTCTCCCCCGCCCAGTGGCCGAGCGCCGACTGGTGGACCCGGCTGGGCGATCCGCAACTCGACAACCTGATCCGCGAGGCCCTGCGTGACAGCCCCTCGCTGCAGGAAGCCGATGCGCGCAGTCGCCAGGCCGATGCCGCGGTGCTCGCCGCCGACGCCGATCGCTATCCGCAGATCGACGCCAATGGCGGTGTGACCCGTTCGCGCCTGGCGCGACCGGACGATCCTCTCGGTCAGGGCGACCGCTACAGCACCCTGCGCCAGTTCGATGTGAGCGGCAGCTACAGCTTCGACCTCTGGGGTGGCCAGCGCGCCGCCTGGGAAGCCGCCCTCGGTCGTGCCCGCGCCGGCGAGGTGGATCGCCAGGCCGCACGCCTGACCCTGGCAGCCAACGTCAGCCGTGCCTATAACCAGCTCGGTCTGGCCTACACCAGCCTGGACGTGGCCCAGCAGGACCTGGAGCGTACCCGCGGCATGCTCGACCTGGCCCAGCGCCGGGTCGACGCCGGTCTCGACAGCGACTACCAGCTGCAGCAGACCCAGAGTCTGGAAGCCAGCGCGGCAGCCTCCCATACCGCCGCCGAGCAGCAGGTGCGCAGCGCGCAGATCCGTCTCGCCGTGCTGCTGGGCAAGGGGCCCGACCGGGGCGCCGAGATCCCGCGACCCAAGCTGATCGCCCCCGCCGCGGTGAATCTGCCGGCCCAGCTGCCCGCCGAGCTGGCCGGGCGCCGTCCGGACCTGATCGCCGCCCGCTGGCGCGTGGAGGCCGCGAGCAAGGACATCACCGCAAGCAAGACCAACTTCTATCCCAATCTCAACCTGACGGTGGCGGCCGGCAGCAAGGCCATCCTCGGCGATGCCCTGTTCGGCGCACCGGCGCGCTTCTTCAACGTCGGTCCGGCACTGTCGCTGCCGATCTTCGACGGCGGTCGCCGCCGCGCCGATCTGGCCAGCCGGGACGCCGACTACGACCTGGCCGTGGCCCAGTACAACCAGACCCTGGTGCAGGCGCTGGGCGACATCGCCGACGCCATCACCCGCCAGCGCTCGCTGGACCAGCAGATCGTCGAGCAGCAACGGGCCCGCGACATCGCCAAGAGCTCCTTCGACATCGCCATGCAGCGCTATGGCGCCGGCATCGGCAACTACCTCGACGCCCTGACCGTCGAGCAGCAACTGCTGCAGGCCGAGCGCCAGCTGGCCAGCCTCCGGGCCGATCGCATCGACAGCGGCGTGCTGCTGATGCAGGCCCTGGGTGGCGGCTTCCAACCGTCCAACCTGCCGCCGGCACCCGCCGCCGCGGCCACACACTGATACCGAGAGCCCGACCATGGCCGATTCCGCCGCAACCCCCAACGACAATGCCCAGGAGCAGAAGCCGCAGCGCTCCGGCAAACGCAAACTCTTCCTGCTGCTCCTGCTGCTGGTGGTGATCCTGGCCGGCGTGGGCGTCTACTGCTACCACCTGTTCTATGGCCGCTTCCATGCCAGCACCGACGACGCCTACGTCAACGGCAACCTGGTGCAGATCACGCCCCAGGTCACCGGCACCGTGACCCGCATCGCCGTGGACGATGGCGACTTCGTCCGCCAGGGCCAGCCGCTGGTGGAGTTCGATCCCAGCGACACCGCCGTGGCCCAGCAGAGCGCCGAGGCCAACCTGGCCAAGACCGTACGCCAGGTGCGCGGCCTGTTCAGCAACGTCGACAGCTACAAGGCCCAGGTTGCCGCGCGGCGCGTCGAGGTCGAGCGCGCCCGTGCCGACTACGCCCGCCGCCAGCAACTGGCCAAGGGCGGCGCCATCTCCAAGGAAGAACTGGCCCATGCCCGGGACACCCTGGTGGCGGCGCAGAGCTCCCTGACCTCCGCCCAGCAGCAGCTGGATACCAACCAGGCGCTGGTGGACGACACCGAGATCGCCTCGCACCCGGACGTCAAGGCCGCCGCCGCCCAGCTGCGCCAGGCCTACCTGAACCACGCCCGCAGCACCCTGGTGGCGCCGGTCAGCGGCTATGTCGCCAAGCGTTCGGTGCAGGTCGGCAGCCGCGTGCAGCCCGGCGCGGCGCTGATGGCCGTGGTGCCCCTGGACCAGATCTGGATCGACGCCAACTTCAAGGAAACCCAGCTGGCCGAGATGCGCATCGGCCAACCGGTGGAAATCCATTCCGACCTCTATGGCGACGACGTGCGCTATCGCGGCGTGGTGGAAAGCCTGGGCGTGGGTACCGGCAGCGCCTTCTCGCTGCTGCCGGCGCAGAACGCCACCGGCAACTGGATCAAGATCGTCCAGCGCCTGCCCGTGCGGATCCGCCTGGAAGGCGACAACCTGGACAAGCACCCGCTGCGCATCGGCCTGTCGACCGTGGTCGACGTCGACCTGCACGACCAGGACGGCGCCCGCCTGCCCACCACCACGCCGCAGCAGCCGCGCTACAGCACCGACGTCTACGACCATCAGCTGGCCGAGGCCGATCAGCTGATCCAGCAGATCGTCCACAACAACGGTCCAGCGGCGCGTGCCGCGGGCGTCGCCAAGCGCTGACAGCCAAGGAGGCTCCCTGGCGAGCCTCCCCGTCCACCCTTCTGGTAATCCGTCATGAGCGATAACGCCTTTCGCCCGGCGAGCCTGGTGCTCGCCACGGTGGGCCTGTCCCTGGCCACCTTCATGCAGGTGCTCGACACCACCATCGCCAACGTCGCCCTGACCACCATTTCCGGCAACCTCGGGGTGAGTTCGGAACAGGGCACCTGGGTCATCACCGCCTTTGCCGTGAGCAACGCCATCGCCCTGCCGCTGACCGGCTGGATGGCGCGCCGCTTCGGCGAGGTCAAGCTGTTCATGGCCGCCGTGGTGCTCTTCGTCATCACCTCCTTTCTCTGCGGCATCGCCACCTCCATGCCGGAGCTGGTGATCTTCCGCGCCATGCAGGGCTTCGTCGCCGGCCCGCTCTATCCCATGGCCCAGACCCTGCTGCTGGCGATCTTTCCGGCGGCCAAGCGCGGCATGGCCCTGGCGCTATTGGCCATGGTGACGGTGGTGGCGCCCATCATCGGCCCCATCGCCGGCGGCTGGATCACTGACAACTACAGCTGGCCGTGGATCTTCTTCATCAACATCCCCATCGGCATCTTCGCCACCCTGGTGGTCTGGAGCCAGCTGGGCAAGAAGCCGGAAAAGCTGGTGCACCAGCCCATCGACTATGTCGGGCTGATCCTTTTGGTGCTGGGCGTGGGCGTGCTGCAGGTGGTGCTGGACAAGGGCAACGACCTGGACTGGTTCGAATCCAACCTGATCTGCCTGGGCGCCGCCTTTTCCGCCGTGGCCCTGACCGCCCTGGTGATCTGGGAACTGACCGACAAGCACCCCATCGTCAATCTGCGGCTGTTCCGCTATCGCAACTTCAGCTGCGGCACCCTGGCGCTGGTACTGGGCTATTCGGGCTTCTTCGGCATCAACCTGCTGCTGCCCCAGTGGCTGCAGACCCAGCTCGGCTACACCCCGGTATGGGCGGGCCTCGCCGCGGCGCCCATCGGCATCCTGCCGGTGATCCTCTCGCCGCTGGTAGGCAAGTTCGCGCACAAGACCGATCTGCGGCTGCTGGCCGGCGGCTCCTTCCTGGTGATCGGCGCCTCCTGCTTCATGCGTGCTACCTTCAACAACGAGGTGGACTATCGCCACATCGCCGAGGTGCAGACCTTCATGGGCCTGGGCGTGGCGCTGTTCTTCATGCCCACCACCAGCATCCTGCTGTCCAGCCTCAAGCCCTCGGAACTGGCGGACGGCGGCGGTCTGGCGACCTTCCTGCGGGTCCTGGGCGGCAGCTTCGCCTCCTCCCTGACCACCTGGCTGTGGCAGCGGCGCGCCATCCACCACCATGCCCAGTTGACCGAGGACGTGACCGCCTACAGCCCGGCCACCCAGCACTACCTGGACGCCCTCGGCGGACCGTCGCAGCAGGCCTATGCCCAGCTGGACAAGGTGGTGGAAGGCCAGGCGTACATGCTCTCCACGGTGGACTACTTCACCCTGCTCGGCTGGATCTTCATGGGGCTGTTCCTGATCATCTGGCTGGCCAAGCCGCCCTTTGCGGCCAAGCCGGGCGCCGGAGGCGGCGACCACTAAGAACCTGTTCACGATCTGCTGCGCGTCGGCTAAACGGCGTTGAAAACGGCTTCGGAATGCTCATTTACCACTCGTAAACTCGAGCGCGAGCCCGGTCCGCTTCCTCAGCCGTTTTCGTGGGGCCGCCCAGGCCTTGTTTATCTCTAGCTCGCGAGATCGTGAACAGGTTTTAAGGAATGCTGTGCTGGGTCTGCAGGTAGTCGGCGATGTCGCCCAGATCCTCGGCATCGCCGATGCCCCAGAATCTCATCTTGGTCCCCGGCACCTTCTGTTCGGGATCGCGCAGAAAGGCCGCCAGGGCCTCGCGATCCCAGGCGAAGCCGGCATTGCGCATGGCGTCGGAGTAGTTGTAGCCAGCCAGGCTCCCGGCCTGACGACCAAAGAGGTCATTGAGCTGGGGGCCAAAGCCGGACTGGGCGCCCGGCCCCACCGAATGGCAGTTGTGGCAGCGGCGCAGGAAGAGGTTGCGGCCGTTGTCGGCATCCGCCCAGGCCGCCTCCCCGCCCAGCAGCGTCAGCAGGACCACCGCAACCAGGGTCTTCATCGCTGGCACTTGCGGCAATAGACGCTGGCGCGCTGGCCGAGGCGGATCTCCTGCAATCCCGTCCCGCAGACCTTGCAGAATTCGCCCTTGCGGCCGTAGACGAACAATTCCTGCTTGAAATAGCCCGGCGCCCCGTCTCCGCCGATGAAATCGCGCAGGGTGGTGCCGCCACTCTCGATGGAGCGCGCCAGCACCTTCTTGATCTCTTCGGCGAGGCGGTCGTAGCGCGCCCGGGAAACGCTGCCGGCGGCGCGGCGGGGATCGATACCGGCGGCGAACAGTGCCTCGGCGGCGTAGATGTTGCCCACCCCCACCACCACGGCGTTGTCCATGATGAAGGGCTTGACCGCCATGCTGCGTCCGCGCGACAGCTCGTACAGCCGACCGCCGTCGAAGGCCTCGGTCAGGGGCTCGGGGCCCAGCTTGCTGAGCAGCACATGGGCATGGGGATCCTGGGTCCAGAGCAGCGCGCCGAAACGCCGGGGATCGGTGTAGCGCAGCGACAACCCGGATTCCAGCTCGATGTCGACGTGCTCGTGCTTGGCCGGCGGCTGGTCGGCCGGCACCAGGCGCAGGCTGCCGGACATGCCCAGGTGGCCGATCAGGGTGCCGCTCTCGGCGCGGATCAGCAGGTACTTGGCCCGCCGCTCGACGGCCTCGATGCGCTGCCCGGAAAGGCGTACGTCCAGGTCCTCGGGCACCGGCCAGCGCAGCCGGCCATCGCGGACGATGACCCGGCGCACGCGCTGACCGACGACATGAGGCGCGATGCCCCGGCGGGTGGTTTCGACTTCAGGTAATTCGGGCATGAGGATCCAGGAGGCTTGCGGGTGCCTTAGTAATTGATCCGACCGCTGCCCATTTCAAGGATGGTCTCCTTGAGCGACTCGAAGTCGTACTCGGACAGGCCGACGTGATCCAGCACCCGCGGGGCGATGGCCTGCCACTCGTGATCCTCGTCCTGGCCACCGAGGGCGCGATAGCAGCCGCAGATGTGTTCGGCCATCTTCAGCAGGGCCAGCAGATTCTTGATCTGGATGTCGGTGGTCGACTCCTCGTCAAAGACCGACTGGGCGTTG
Source organism: Pseudomonas sp. GM_Psu_1 (assembly GCF_026544185.1). NCBI lineage: Bacteria > Pseudomonadati > Pseudomonadota > Gammaproteobacteria > Pseudomonadales > Pseudomonadaceae > Pseudomonas > Pseudomonas sp. GM_Psu_1. The sequence goes on along the minus strand of NZ_JALNUX010000010.1, from coordinate 89,629 downwards.
TGGTGGTTGGCGATGGCCTGGCCGACGTGCTCCGGCAGGCGCCAGGAGCGCGAGATGAAATAGCCCACCACGGCGTGGTTGGTGCTGAAGATGCGATTCTCCACGTCCACCACCCGTACCTGCTCGTTGACGCTGGCATAGGCCTCTTCCAGCACCGCCATGTAGTTGGGGAAGCGCTTGAGCATCAGCGGGATGCCGCAGTTGTGGAACAGACCCAGGGCGTAGGCCTCGTCCGGGGTCGGATAGCCGGTCTTCTTGGCCAGGCTCAGGCAGGTCTCCGCCACGTCCTGGGCGGTGTCCCAGAAGCGGTTGAGGATGACGATGGTCTCGTCGGTGAGCTCGCCCTTGATCGACTGGGCGTTGATCAGGTTGATGACCGACTGGCTGCCCAGCAGATTGACCGCCCGCTGGATCGAGGTGATGCGATTGCTGAGGCCGAAATACGGCGAGTTCACCAGCTTGAGCAGGGCACCCGAGAGCCCCGGGTCCTGGCCGATCAGGCGCGAGATGACCTTGAGATCGGGGCTGGGCATGAGCTGTTCGAGTTGCAGATCCACCATGATCTGCGGCTGCGGGGGAATGCTGATGCCTTGCAGGGCCTGACGGATCTGCTCCTCGGTCAGCTGAGGGGACGCTTGGGACATGGGGACTACTCTGCGATGGATGTCGCAAATTTACTCCGCACCGCCCGGCGATGCCATCGGGCGCGACGAAGGAACTTCGGGGAGGCAAAGCGGGACGGACTAGAGAGCGCTGGCAAAAGGCTAGCCCGACCGAATGTCCATAGAGGTATGCGCAACCATGGCTACATCCCTGAACGGCAAGAAAATCGCCATCCTGGTCACCGACGGCTTCGAGCAGGCCGAACTCACCGGCCCCAAGCAGGCGCTGGAGCAGGCCGGCGCCCAGACCCACATCATCTCCGCCGAGAGCGGCGAAGTGCGCGGCTGGGACGGCACCGAGCCGGCCGACAGCTTTCCGGTGGACCTCACCTTCGCCGCGGCCAATGCCGGTGACTATGACGCCGTGCTGCTGCCCGGCGGCGTGGTCAACGCCGACACCATCCGCATCGACGAACAGGCCCAGCAGCTGACCAAGCAGATCGCCGACGCCGGCAAGCCGGTCGCCGTCATCTGCCACGGTGCCTGGCTGCTGATCTCCGCCGGCCTGGTGCAGGGCAAGACCATGACCAGTTGGCCGTCGCTGACCGACGACCTCAAGAATGCCGGCGCCACCTGGCAGGACCAGGAGGTCATCGTCGATGGCCAACTGGTGAGCAGCCGCAAGCCGGACGACATCCCGGCCTTCAATCGCGAGTTCATCAAGCTGCTGGCAGGCTGAGCCATCGAGACTGGCACTTTGATCTCATAAGACTGAACTTATGGCAAAGTGCCAGGGTCTTATCCAGTGCCCCCAAAGCACTTTTAGCCCGCCCTGCCCGGCGGGCTTTCTTTTGCCCGGCGTTTGGCCCGGAGCCTGTTCAGAATCTTGCGAGCTAGAGCCAAACAAGGCCTAGGCGGCCCCGCAAAAACGCCTGAGGAAGCGGATCGGACCCGCGCCCGGGTTTACATAGGGTAAATGAGCATTGCGACGGGGCCGCCCAGGCGGGGCTGGCGATCCAGGGTGTTCTCAACGCGGTTTGGCCGACACGCAGCAGATTATGAACAGGCTCTTAGGCCTGGAAATCACCCTGCAAATCCACCAGATGGCGCTCGATGTCGGCCAGGCGCTGACCCTGGTCGCTCAGGCCCAGCCATTCGAGCTTGAGGTGCGCCTCGAACGGCAGCAGATAGGCCAGCTGGCAACCCAGGGCCTGGCGGTCGGCGACTTCGCCCCCCATGTCCAGGCTGGCGACCATGGGGTGCTGGGCCAGGGCCACCAGCAGCGCCATCAGATCGGCGTCGCCATCGCGCAGCGGCTGGGGCTCGGTCTCCGGAAGCCACTCCACCTCCCCCACCACCAGATGGTCGGGTTGCTCTTCCTGGCTCAGCAGGCGAAAGCGCCGTCCGCCTTCGATGCGGATACCCAGCAGGCCATTGCTCTGCTGCTGCCAGTCGCGGATCAGCGCCTCGCAGCCGTAGGCGCCCAGGCGATTCGGCGCGGCACCGGTCTCGCGGCCTTCGAGGATGGTCACCACGCCAAAGCTGCTGCCCTGCTTGAGGCAGCGGCCGAGCATGTCCAGGTAGCGGGCTTCGAACAGCTGCAGGTCGAGGCGGCAGCCGGGAAACAGGGTGGTGTTGAGCGGAAACAGGGGCAGCGTCATGAAACCTCCAGGGCTTGAGGGTCCTGCTGGATAGAGCGTCGCGCGCCGCCGAAGGCTCCCGCGCGGCGACGCGCGGGAGCCTTGCGGATCAGAAGCGATAGACCTCGGCGCCGGTGCGGATGGGCACCACGGCCGGCAGCGTCGGCCGGGCCTGGGCCTCTTCCACGAGTTTCTTCGGCTCCTTGCGCGCCACCTCGCTGTCACGCCGGCCGCGCTGGGCAACCTTGGTGAGATCGGTGGCCAGCCGCGCCGACAGCTGTTGCAGCAATTCGCTCTGGGCGCGCACCTGGGCCGCGCGATCACCTGCATGACGAGCCTGCAGGTGGACCACCTCGGTGTCCAGCAGACGACCCTGGCCGTCGCGCAGTTGCCAGCTGGCGTCGAGGGCGGCAGGCGCCTGGTCACCCGCATCGAGGCGGGTCACCACCAGTTCCACCCGGTACTGCGGATCGAAGCCGGCGGGTTGTTCACCCACCACCACCCGACCGCTGTTGAGGCGACCGGCGAGCTGGCGCTGCAGCAACTGGCGCACGTTGGCGTCGAGCGGCCCGGCCCAGTGATCGCGGGTGGTCTTGAGACTGCCGTCAGGCTGGCGTTCCAGCAGCACGTCGCGCTGCAGGTAGTCGGCCAGCTGCAGGTTTTCGATCCACACGGCAAGACCACGCTCGCTGCTCGCGGGCGTACGCGCATTGCCGCCATCGAGCTGATAGTAGTGGCTGGGGCCGAGGCTGGCACAGCCACCCAGGCCGGCCAGCAGGCCAACGAGCGCCAGCCTGGCGAGACACATCCGTTTCATCGAGGCTCTCTCTCGACGGGCGCCACGGCCCGGCGAGTCCTGGTCGAAAAAATCCGGGCTATGCTAGCGGCTGACCGCGGGCGGCTCAAGTTTCCACCTGCAGCGAGTCCACCCGCTGGAAGCCCCGCGGCAACTTGTTGCCGCGCCGACCGCGCTCGGCCCGGTAGTGCTCCAGGTCGCTGCCCTTGAGGGTATAGGGCCGCTTGCCGGCCTGCAGCGTGAGGGAGGCGCCGGCCGGCACCACGGCCAGATCGACCACGTATTCCTCGCGCTTGGCGACCCGCTCGCCAGGGATGGAAATCAGCTTGTTGCCCTTGCCCTTGGCCAGTTGCGGCAGTTCGCTGATGGCGAACACCAGCAACCGTCCCTCGTTGGTGACCACCGCGATAGAGGTGTCCTCCAGGGACGCCACCGGCTTGGGCGGCAGCACCTTGGCACCGTTGGGCAGGCTGATCAGCGCCTTGCCGGCCTTGTTCTTGGCCTGCAGGTCCTCACCCTTGACCACGAAGCCGTAGCCGGCGTCCGAGGCCATGACATAGAGACCACTGTCGTCCGGCAGCAGCAGGCATTCGAAGCTGGCGCCCGGCGGCGGCGTCAGGCGGCCGGTCAGGGGCTCGCCCTGGCCACGCGCCGACGGCAGCGAATGGGCGGCCACCGAATAGCTGCGCCCGGTGGAATCGATGAACACGGCGAACTGGTTGGAGCGACCCAGGGCCGCCGCCTTGAAGCCGTCGCCGGCCTTGTAGGACAGCCCGGTCGGATCGACGTCGTGGCCCTTGGCCTGGCGCACCCAGCCCTTCTCGGACAGCACAACGGTCACCGGCTCGGTGGGCATGAGCTCGGTTTCGGACAGGGCCTTGGCTTCGGCACGCTCGACGATGGGCGAGCGACGCGCGTCGCCATAGGTCTCGGCGTCCTTGATCAGTTCGTCGCGGACCAGGTTGCGCAGCTTCTTGTCGCTGCCCAGCAGGGTCTGCAGGCGCTTCTGCTCCTTGAGCAGCTCGGCCTGTTCGCCACGGATCTTCATCTCTTCCAGCCGCGCCAGCTGGCGCAGCCGGGTTTCCAGGATGTAGTCGGCCTGTTCCTCGGAGAGCTCGAAGCGGGCCATCAGCGCCTGCTTGGGATGCTCCTCGGTACGGATGATGTGGATCACCTCGTCCAGGTTGAGGAAGGCGACCAGCAGGCCATCCAGCAGGTGCAGGCGGCGATTGACCTTGTCCAGGCGGAACTGCAGGCGACGGCGCACGGTGCCGATGCGATAGATCAGCCACTCCTGGAGGATCTGCCGGAGGTCCTTGACCTGGGGCTTGCCGTCCAGACCGATGACGTTGAGGTTGACCCGGTAGCTGGACTCCAGATCGGTGGTGGCGAACAGGTGCTGCATCAGCTCGTCGGCATCGATGCGATTGGAGCGCGGCACGATGACGATGCGGGTCGGATTCTCGTGGTCCGACTCGTCGCGCAGGTCGGCCACCATGGGCAGCTTCTTGGCCTGCATCTGGGCGGCGATCTGCTCCAGCACCTTGGAACCGGAGACCTGGTGCGGCAGCGCGGTGATGACCACGTCGCCGTCCTCGCGGCGGTAGACGGCGCGCATGCGCACCGAGCCGCGACCGGTCTCGTAGATCTTGCGCAGGTCGGCCCGCGGCGTGACGATCTCGGCCTCGGTGGGGAAGTCCGGACCGGGCACGTGTTCGAGCAGCTCGGGAATCCCGGCGATGGGGTCGTCCAGCAGGCGCACGCAGGCGGCGGCCACCTCGCGCAGGTTGTGCGGCGGGATGTCGGTGGCCATGCCCACGGCGATGCCGGTGGTGCCGTTGAGCAGCAGATTGGGCAGGCGTGCCGGCAGCACCGCCGGCTCGTTCAGGGTGCCGTCGAAGTTGGGTACCCAGTCCACGGTGCCCTGCCCCAGTTCGCTGAGCAGCACCTCGGAATAGCGCGACAGCCGCGCCTCGGTATAGCGCATGGCGGCAAAGGACTTGGGATCGTCCGGCGCGCCCCAGTTGCCCTGGCCATCCACCAGCGGATAGCGATAGGAAAACGGCTGGGCCATGAGCACCATGGCTTCGTAGCAGGCCGAGTCGCCGTGGGGGTGGTATTTACCGAGGACGTCGCCCACGGTACGGGCGGACTTCTTGTGCTTGGCGTCGGCGTCCAGGCCCAGTTCGCTCATGGCATAGACGATGCGGCGCTGGACCGGCTTGAGGCCGTCGCCGATGTGCGGCAGGGCGCGGTCCATGATGACGTACATGGAGTAGTTCAGGTACGCCTGCTCGGTGAAGTCGGCCAGCGAACGGCGTTCGACGCCATCCAGGCTCAGGTCGAGGGGTGCACTCATGGGAATCCTTTGGTGTTACGTCTTTGATCGGGGTGTCGTGTCCATCGCGGCCGTGGCGGTCCGCCGAAGCGGCCGCTCCTACAGGGGCGATGGAGACCGTAGGAGCGGTCGCTGCGGCTAACCGCCATGGCCGCGATAAGCACAGCCAACATATTTAGATCAGCACTTCGGCGCGGTCGCCCTTGGATTCCAGCCAGCTCTTGCGATCGCCGGATCGCTTCTTGGCCAGCAGCATGTCCATCATCTCGAGGGTGCCGGCCACGTCTTCGAGGGTCAGCTGTACCAGGCGGCGGGTGTTGGGATCCATGGTGGTCTCGCGCAACTGCAGCGGATTCATCTCGCCAAGGCCCTTGAAGCGGGTGACCTGGGGCTTGCCGCGCTTCTTCTCCGCGGCCAGGCGATCGAGGATGCCGTCGCGCTCGGCTTCGTCGAGGGCGTAGTGCACCTCCTTGCCGAGGTCGATGCGGTACAGCGGCGGCATGGCCACATAGACGTGGCCGGCATCCACCAGGGGCCGGAAGTGCTGCACGAACAGGGCGCACAGCAGGGTGGCGATGTGCAGGCCGTCGGAGTCGGCATCGGCGAGGATGCAGATCTTGCCGTATCTCAGGCCGCTCAGGTCGGCGCTGCCCGGATCGATGCCGATGGCCACGGCGATGTCGTGCACCTCCTGGCTGCCCAGCACCTCGCTGCCGTCCACTTCCCAGGTGTTCAGGATCTTGCCGCGCAGCGGCATGATGGCCTGGAATTCCTTGCTGCGCGCCTGCTTGGCGCTGCCGCCGGCGGAGTCGCCCTCCACCAGGAACAGCTCGGAGCGCATGGGGTCCTGGCCGGCGCAATCGGCCAGCTTGCCGGGCAGCGCCGGGCCCTGGGTGATCTTCTTGCGCTCGACCTTCTTGCCCGCCTTGAGGCGGCGGCCGGCGTTGTTGATGGCCAGCTCGGCGATCTGCTGACCCAGTTCCGGATGGGCATTGAGCCAGAGGCTGAAGGCATCCTTGACCACCCCGGCGACAAAGGCCGCGGCCTCGCGAGAGGACAGGCGCTCCTTGGTCTGGCCGGAGAATTGCGGCTCCTGCATCTTCATCGAGAGGACGAAGGCGATGCGCTCCCAGACGTCTTCCGGGGCCAGCTTGAGGCCGCGCGGCAAGAGGTTGCGGAACTCGCAGAATTCCCGGATGGCGTCCAGCAGGCCCTGGCGCAGGCCGTTCACATGGGTGCCGCCCTGGGCGGTGGGAATCAGGTTGACGTAGCTTTCCTGCACCGACTCGCCGCCCTCGGGCAGCCAGAACAGCGCCCAGTCCACCGCTTCCCGGGCCGAAGCCAGGCTGCCGTGGAAGGGCGCCTCGGGCAGCCGCAGGGCGTCGCCCACGGTGTCGATCAGATAGGATCTCAGCCCGTCTTCGTAATGCCATTCGCTGCGCTCGCCGCTCGCTTCGTCGAAGAAGCTCACCGCCAGGCCCGGGCAGAGCACCGCCTTGGCCTTGAGCACGTGCTTGAGGCGGCTGACGGAGAACTTGGGCGAATCGAAGTACTTGGGGTCCGGCCAGAAGTGCACGCTGGTGCCGGTATTGCGCTTGCCGACGCTGCCGACCACGGCCAGTTCGCTGGCCTTGAAGCCGTCGGCGAAGGCCATGGCGTATTCGTTGCCCTCGCGCTTGACGCGCACCTCGACGCGGGTCGACAGGGCGTTCACCACCGAGATGCCCACGCCGTGCAGGCCGCCGGAGAACTGGTAGTTCTTGTTGGAGAACTTGCCGCCGGCGTGCAGCTTGGTCAGGATCAGCTCGACGCCGGAGACGCCCTCTTCCGGATGGATGTCCACCGGCATGCCGCGACCGTCGTCGATCACCTCGAGGGAGTTGTCGGCGTGCAGGATCACCTGCACCTGGCGCGCATGACCGGCCAGGGCCTCGTCCACGCTGTTGTCGATGACTTCTTGGGCCAGGTGGTTGGGCCGGGAGGTGTCGGTGTACATGCCAGGGCGCTTGCGCACCGGATCGAGTCCGGAGAGGACTTCGATGGCGTCGGCGTTATAGGCGTTCTGCGTGGCCATGGGGTCTCTATTCGAAGGTGTTGAAATCCAGCTCGCGCCAGAGCGCCGGGTCGAAGCCGGCCAGCTCCAGCAACAGGGGCAGCTGGCGATGGAAGCCCTGGAAGCCGTGGTCGCCGCCCTGCTCGATGCGCAGGGTACAGCCGCCGTAGTAGCGCTCGGCGTCCCGGTAGTCGAGGGTCTCGTCGCCGGTCTGCAGCCAGACGTGGAAGCGTTCGGGATCCGCCGGCGCCGCGACTTCCTGCGCCCGCATGGCCTCGACGTGGGCCTCGGTGAGGATCCAGCTCTCGCCGGTATGGTGATTGCGCTGGGGGCCCAGGTAATGCTCCATGAAGCGCCAGGGCCGGACCGCCGGATTGATCAGCACGGCCTTGAGCCCGTGGCGCTCGGCCAGGACGGTGGCATAGTAGCCGCCCAGGGAGCTGCCGACCAGCAAGGGGGCGTCCAGCTCGGCCAGTTCGCGCTCCAGGAGGGCGAAGGCGGCGTCGGCATCGTTGGGCAGCGCCGGGGCGCGCAGACGGTCCGCGAGGCCCAGCCGGGTCATGCAGGCGGTCAGCTGCCGCGCCTTCAGGGACGCGGGTGAGCTGTTGAAGCCATGGATATAGAGGATCGACGGCATCGGGCCGCTCCTACTGGATAAATAAACAGGTAAAGAATAACCCGTTTCGACCCTCGCGACCAAGGCTGCCGACCGGCGTCAGCCCCGACAGCCCTAGTAGCCCGCGGCGCTGTGATCCACAGTGAAGGCATGCTGTTGCAGGCGCGAGACACCGGTTTCCAGGTTGCCGTCGGGCAGCAGGCGTAACCAGCGATAGCCCGGGGCCTGATCGCCGGCCTTGAAGTCCTCGCTGCCCGGCTCGAATTGCAGACCGGTGGAAGGCGAGGCCAGCAGGCGCACGCCGTTGCGCAGCTGGTCGAACTCCTGGTGGATATGCCCCCAGAGCACCACCTTGACCTGGGGATGGCGATCCAGCACGGCAAACAGCTCGTCCGCCCGGTGCAGGCCCAGGGGCTCCATCCAGCCACAGCCAACCGGGACCGGATGATGGTGCAGGCAGATCAGCGCCGGACGCTCGGGCGCGGCGCTCAGGGCCTCGTCCAGGGCGACCAGCTGCGCCTGCTCCAGTTCGCCGAACACGCAACCCCGCACGGTGCTGTCGAGCAGGATGAGGCGCCAGGCGCCCAGGTCGGTGACCGTCTCGAGGAAATCGCGGTCACCACAGGCCTTGGCCATGGGCGCGTTCTCGTCGTGGTTGCCGGCCAGCCAGCGCATCGGCGCGGCCAGGGGCTCGGTCAGCTCGCAAAAGCGCTGGTAGGAAGCCACGGAGCCGTCCTGGGAGAGGTCACCGCTGGCCAGCAGCAGATCAATGCGTGGCTGCTCCCGCACCACCTGGGCGACCACCTGTTGCAGGCTGGCGGCCGTATCGATACCCAACAACCGACCGTTGGCACGCGCAAACAGATGACTATCGGTCAATTGGACGACGAGGGGAGCGTTGACACTATCCGGCAAACTCACCAAAGCCTCCTAGGCATAAGGGGACAACGAGCGCAGGCAGGGTGCAGAAAAGTTCCCGGGAACTTGCGTGCATGCTTCACATTTTCGCAGCTTGCACCGCGGGAGGGAAGCCGCGGCTGTCAGCGTTGCGCCCTAGTGCTCATCGCTGCAGGACAGGTTCAGCTTCGTGGCCACAGGCCAGGCAGTGACTCAGCCACTCACCGAGGAACAGATTGAGCTGGCTCTTTTCGTCAGGCTGATGCATCGCCTGATTGGGATAGGGATAGCGCCCGAGCAGGTGCCGAGAGGCCCCGGCCGACACCACTTCCGCCATCCGCGCATCGTGATAGACGCGCACTTCCAGTTCGGGCACCGGCAACCAAGGCAGTCCCAGTTCCTGGCGCACCCGCAAGGCCGTCGTATAGGGACAGGCCTCGGTGACTTCCAACGCGAGCACCCCCAGCGGGCGCTCGCCTTGCGACAACATGACGCGGCGCGATACCACGGCTTCGCGCATCTTGGGCAGAAGCCGCATCAGCCGCACGTAGTTGGCCTCGCACGTGGCCTGCAGGCCCGGCAGGTCAACCCGATAGCGATCTCGCAGTTTCAGCCCCATAACCCCCGTACCTCGGCGCGATTGAGCGCCAACCATTGCAGGGCGATGATTGCCGCTGCGTTATTGATTCGACCGTCGCGAACCCCTGCCAGTGCCTCGTCCAGCGACCAGACATGGACGCGAATGTCCTCGCCCTCCTCTTCCAGGCCATGGACGCCACCGGCGTCCGCGGTGCTGCAGCGACCCAGGTAGAGATAGACCTGTTCGTCACTGCCGCCGGGCGAGGGGAAGTAGGTGGAGATGGGCCAGAGCGATTGCAAGGTCAGCCCGGCTTCTTCCTCGGCTTCCCGATGAGCGACCGCCTCGACGGCCTCGCCCTGCTTGTCCACCAAGCCCGCCACCGGCTCAAGCAGCCAGGGATGAGCGGTCTTTTCCATGACGCCGACGCGAAACTGCTCGATCAGCACCACCTCGTCGCGCACGGCGTCGTAGGGCAGCACGCAGACGGCATCGGGACGCACGAAGACCTCGCGTTCCAGTTCCGGGCCCAGGGCACCGGAGAACTGGCGATGGCGCAGCCGGAAGCGGGCCATGCGGTAGAAGCCCTGGAAGCAGATCTCGCGGCTCAGGATTTCAACGGCGGGCGCCTGGGATTCGTTGGCTTCGGTCATGGGCGCTCCAGCGCTGATTGCAGGTAATCAGATCATCCTAGCGTGCCGCCTGCGTGCGTGCAGCCCCTGACGCGCCAAGTCGCGAAAAGGACAACAAGCCGGGAAACCTCCGCCCGCCCCTGGCAAACTTATGGGGCCAGACGGGTTCGAAAGCCGTCGTTCTCCGTTTCCATGACAAGGAATCCCATGCGTATCCGCTCGCTCCTCCTGCTCGCCGGCCTGTTGCTCGGTGGTTGCCAAAGCGTCTTCGGCCCCAACCTCGACAAATCCCTCACGCCTCGCCACCAGGCCTGGGAGCACCGCCCGGCCGGTTGCCAGGGCGAAGACTGCCCGCTGATCAACATCGACTACGTGGAATTCGGCGACCCGGCGCTGGACGCCCTGGTGCAGCGGCACCTGCTGGGCCTGGCCCGCGCCGAGCCGGGCGCGCCCATCCCCGCTTCGCTGGAGAGCTACGAGCGGGATTTCCTCGCCAAGGCCCAGCCACGCTGGAGCAGCTATCTGCAGGCCAAGGTGCGTGAACAGCATGACGGCCTGGTGATCATCGAATTCTCCAGCTACCTGGCCAACGGCGGTGCCCATGGCCTGGCCGGCCGCGACTTCGTCACCTGGGATCGCCATCTCGACCGGCAGATCACCCTGGGCGACATGCTGGTGCCGGGGCAGGAAGCCGAATTCTGGCGCTTGGCGCAGCTGTCGCGTGAGGCCTGGATGCTCAGCAACAACGTCGGCGATGCCGAATTCCGCCAGCAGTGGCCCTTCCTCAAGACCAACAACGTGGCCCTGGACTTCGGCGCTCTGACGCTCAAGTACGACATCGGCAGCATCGCCCCCTACGCCATGGGCCATCCGGAACTGAAGATCCCCTATCCCAAGCTCAATGGCATCCTCAAGGGCGAGTACTTCCCGGGCCGGGGCAAGGCGCGGCAGCCGTAGTACTTGGTCAACAGAAATCATCTGCCGTAATTGGGTTTGATCGCGGCCATGGGCCGCTCCTACAGCGGACTCGATCTTCTGTAGGAGCGGCCCATGGCCGCGATACCCCCACCCCAACCCTCCCCCGCAGGCGGGAGAGGGGGCAGTTAGGCGTAGGCTGGGTTGAGCGCAGCGAAGCCCGACAGATCAAGCTCAGTCGTAGGGTGGATGACGGCGCAGCCTCATCCATGCGTGCCGGCTTGCCCCTACCCCAACCTTCCCCCGCAAGCGGGAGAGGGGACAGTTAGGCGTAGGTTGGGTTGAGCGCAGCGAAGCCCGACAGATCCAGCTCAGTCGTAGGGTGGATGACGGCGCAGCCTCATCCACGCGTGCCGGCTTGCCCCCACCCCGACCCTCCCCCGCAAGCGGGAGAGGGGGCAGTTAGGCGTAGGTTGGGTTGAGCGCAGCGAAGCCCAACGGCCGAACCCTAAACTCGTTTCAATCCCAACAGCGCCTGCGCAGTCCCCGCCACCACGATGGCCGGCAGGGTCGCGCCCCAGGCCGGGAGCAGGGTCGGCAACAGATGGTAGACGGCCACGCCCAGGGCCCAGGCGATCAGGGACTCCAGGCGCAGCGCCTGTGTCCGCTGCGGGGCCTTGCGGCGGCGCAGCAGGAAGTGATCCACCAGCACCACGCCGAATAGCGGAGCGAACACCGAACCGATCAGCAGCAGGAAGTGTTCGTACTGGGCCAGGGGTACCAGCAGCGCCAGCAGGGTGCAGAGGATGCCGATGGCCAGGGTCAGCTGCCAGATCTTCACCTGGGCCAGGAAACCCGTGGCCACCGCCGCCGAGTGATAGGCGGCGAAGGCGTTTTCCGACTCGTCCAGCAGGATCAGCAACAGCGGCAGGCCGAGGCCGGCCACGGTCAGGGCGCGCAGCAGGGCGTCGGCTTCACCGCCGCTGGCAAAGGCCAGGGTATAGGCGAAGCCCAAGCCCATGAGCCAGAGGTTGCCGCAGAAATAGCCCAGCATGACGCCGCGCCCGGCGCTGCGGCCGGTGCGGGCGAAGCGGGTGTAGTCGGCGATCACCGGCAACCAGGACAGCGGCATGGCCACCACCAGGTCGAAGCCCAGGGCCTGGCTCAGGGAGCCGTCGCCCGGGCGCTGCCAGAGCGCGGCCAGGTCGGCGCGCAGGAACAGATCCAGGGTCAGCCAGGTGCAGACGCCCAGCAGCAGCCAGATGCCCCAGCGACTGAGAAAGCGGCGGACGAAGGTCAGCGGACCGGCCACCGCCAGGGCCGTGGCCAGGGCGCCGAAGACCAGGGTCCAGAGCACCGGCGAGGCCCAACCCTGCAGACCCCAGCTGCCCAGCAGCACGCTGGCCGCCTCGCGCATCACCACCAGTTCGAAGGCGCCCCAGCCGATCAGCTGGGTGATGTTGAGCACCGCCGGCAACAGCGCGCCGCGCTGACCGAGACTCTGGCCCAGGGCGGTCATGCCGGCGAGGCCCGTGTCGCTGCCCACCAGGCCAGCGGCGGCCAGCAGCAGCACCCCGACCGCGGTGCCGAGCACCAGCACCAGCAGGCCATCGGCCAGGCCCAGTCCGGGCGCCAGCAGCGCGCCGGCCTGGGCGACCATCAGGCCGATGCCGAGGGAGAACCAGAGGGTGAAGAGGTCGCGCCCGCCAAGGATGCGGCGGTCCGCCGGAACGGGGACGGTGGGGCTATAGAGGCCGGGGGCCTGGGCCATGATGGGTCTCGTGGATAAGGGGTTGAGGACGCCCAACGTCGTTGGTTGGCGTTGGGCATTGTTGGGCTTCGCTGGGCTCAGCCCAACCTACGATTTTCAGACCTGCTTGTAGATCACGCCGCCTTCGTCCTTGAAGCGCGCCGCCTGTTCCTGGAAGCCGGCCTCGATGGCCTTCTGCTCGTCGGTCAGGCCGTTTTCCTTGGCGTAGTCGCGGACCTCCTGGGTGATCTTCATGGAGCAGAACTTGGGTCCACACATGGAGCAGAAGTGCGCCACCTTGGCCGAGTCCTTGGGCAGGGTCTCGTCGTGGAAGGCGCGCGCCGTGTCCGGGTCCAGGCCCAGGTTGAACTGGTCTTCCCAGCGGAATTCGAAACGCGCCTTGGACAGGGCGTTGTCGCGGATCTGGGCGCCGGGGTGCCCCTTGGCGAGGTCGGCGGCATGGGCGGCGATCTTGTAGGTGATGATGCCGGTCTTGACGTCGTCCTTGTTGGGCAGGCCGAGGTGCTCCTTGGGCGTCACGTAGCAGAGCATGGCGCAACCGAACCAGCCGATCATGGCGGCGCCGATGCCGCTGGTGATGTGGTCGTAGCCGGGGGCGATGTCGGTGGTCAGCGGGCCGAGGGTATAGAACGGCGCCTCGTCGCAGCACTCCAGCTGCTTGTCCATGTTTTCCTTGATCAGCTGCATGGGCACGTGGCCGGGGCCTTCGATCATGGTCTGGACGTCGTGCTTCCAGGCGATCTTGGTCAGCTCGCCGAGGGTTTCCAGTTCGCCGAACTGGGCGGCGTCGTTGGCGTCGGCGATGGAGCCCGGGCGCAGGCCGTCACCCAGGGAGAAGCTCACGTCGTAGGCCTGCATGATTTCGCAGATGTCTTCGAAGTGGGTGTAGAGGAAGTTCTCCTTGTGGTGCGCCAGGCACCACTTGGCCATGATGGAACCGCCGCGGGAGACGATGCCGGTGACACGCTTGGCGGTCAGGGGCACGTAGTGCAGGCGCACCCCGGCGTGGATGGTGAAGTAGTCCACGCCCTGCTCCGCCTGCTCGATGAGGGTGTCGCGGAACAGCTCCCAGGTCAGTTCCTCGGCGACGCCGCCGACCTTTTCCAGGGCCTGGTAGATGGGCACGGTGCCAATGGGGACCGGCGAGTTGCGGATGATCCACTCGCGGGTCTCGTGGATGTGCTTGCCGGTGGACAGGTCCATCACGGTGTCGGCGCCCCAGCGGATGCCCCAGGTCAGCTTTTCCACCTCTTCCTCGATGGAGGAACCCAGGGCGCTGTTGCCGATGTTGCCATTGATCTTCACCAGGAAGTTGCGGCCAATGATCATCGGCTCCAGCTCCAGGTGATTGATGTTGGCCGGGATGATGGCGCGGCCGCGGGCCACCTCGTCGCGGACGAATTCGGGGGTGATCTCCTGGGGAATGCTGGCGCCGAAACTCTGGCCACGGTGCTGGTTGCCGAGCAGGCCGGCGGCGCGGGCCTCCTGCAGCTTCATGTTCTCGCGGATGGCGATGTATTCCATCTCCGGGGTGACGATGCCCTGGCGGGCATAGTGCATCTGGGAGACGTTGCGCCCGGCCTTGGCCCGCCGCGGCTGGCGCGCCAGGTCGAATCTCAGGGCGGCGAGACTCGGATCGGCCAGGCGCGCCTGGCCGAATTCGGAAGAGAGCCCGGCCAGCAGTTCGGTGTCGCCGCGCTCTTCGATCCAGCGCGAACGCACGTCCGGCAGGCCCTTGCGCAGGTCGATGCGCGCCGCCGGGTCGGTGTAGGGACCGGAGGTGTCGTAGACGAATACCGGGGCGTTGCGCTCACCGCCAAAGGCGGTGGGGGTGTCGGCGAGGGAAATTTCCCGCACCGGCACGCGGATGTCGGGGCGCGAGCCGGTCAGATAGACCTTGCGCGAATTGGGCAGCGGCTGAGTGGACTGGCGGTCGACGCGGGTGAAGTCGGTGACGTTGTTCTGCTTGTTCATCGAGGCTCTCCTGGTGGGCGCGTTGCCGAGGGAAGAACCTGGACGAAGGGTGGGCACGCTAGAAGCGGCAAGCCCGGACGGATGGCGACCACGGAATAAGGCTGCGGACGCCCTCTTGTTCCCTACGCAGGTTGACGCACCGCCATGCGGCGCGCCTAGCCTGATCAGGTTCAACGGGATCCGGGACTACCCGATCTCAGCGCCTCGTAGCGCACCCCGACAAGAACGCGGCCAGTGTAAACCCAGAGCGGCAGAAACTTCGACCGCTATTTCCTCTCCTATGCCGGATTCGGACGAAGCCACTACACTGGCGCGGTCCCTCAAGGAAGGCTCCCAGAATGCGAAGATTCCTGCTGCTCGCGGCGCTCTGCAGCTCGGCCGGCCTGGCCCAGGCCCAGGTCACCGGCAATGGCCTGCTCGACGTCTACCGCGAGGCGCTGGACAACAACGCCGACCTCGCCGCCGAGCGCGCCGGCCTCGGCGCCCAGCGCGAGGCGGTGCCCCAGGCGCGCGCCGGCCTGCTGCCGCAGATCGGCCTTGGCGCCCAGTTCAACGACACCCATACCAGTCTGCAACTCAAGGACAATCCGGCGTTGGGCGTCCAGGGTGGCCGCTACAGCAGCGATCGCAGCAGCCAGTTGATCCAGGCCACCCTCAGCCAGCCGCTGTTCCGCGCCGATCGCTGGTTCCAGCTCAAGGCTGCCCAGGCCGCCACCGAGCAGGCCGAGCTGCAATTCTCCGCCGCCCAGCAGCAACTCATCCTGCAGACCGCCGAGGGCTATTTCAGCGCCCTGCGCGCCCAGGACGCCCTGGCCACCGCCCGAGCCGAGGAAAAGGCGCTGTACCGCCAGCTGGACCAGTCCCGCGAGCGCTACAAGGTCGGCCTGACCGACGACACCGACGTGCTCCAGGCCCAGGCCAGCTTCGACAACGCCCAGGCCAACCGCTCCCAGAGCGAGCAGCAGGTGGCCGACGCCTTCCAGGCCCTGACCCGGCTGACCGATCGCGACTACGGCAGCATCGCCGGCATCCGCCACGACCTGCCGATCCTGCCGCCGCAACCCAACGATGCGCGGCTGTGGGTGGACACCGCCATGCGCCAGAATCTGCAGCTGCTGGCCGCCGGCCAGGGCGTCAACGCCGCCCAGGAGACCTTGCGCCAGCGCCGCGCCGGGCACCTGCCGACGGTGGATGCGGTGGCGCGCTACAGCCACAGCGACAACGACGCGGTGAATCTGCCCAACGCCGAGCAGCTGTCCCTGTTCGGCAGCCCGGTCAACAGCCGCAGCATCGGCATCCAGGTGGAGCTGCCGCTGTACAGCGGTGGGGCCACCAGCTCCCAGGCGCGCCAGGCCTACCAGCAGCTCGACCAGAGCGAACAGCGCCAGGAGAGTCTGCGCCGCCAGGTGGTGCAGAACACCCGTAACGCCCACCGGGCGATCAACACCGACATCGAGCAGGTGCGCGCCCGCCGGCTGTCCATCGCCTCCAGCCAGCGCGCCCTGAGAGCCACCGAGATCGCCTACCAGGTGGGCAGCCGCACCATCGTCGACGTGCTCGACGCCCAGCGGTTGCTGTACAACGCCGTGCGCCAGTACAACGACGCCCGCTACAACTACATCCTGGACACTCTGAGGCTCAAGCAGGCGGCCGGCACCCTGGCGCCCAACGACCTGCTGGCGCTGTCCGGCTATCTCGATCCCCACTACGACCCGGATCGCGACTTCCTGCCGCCGGATCTGGCCAAGACCCGCGCCGACGTCCTGCCGGCGCGCTCGGTTCAGGGGGTGAGCAACCTGTCCAGTCCGGAGAGCAGCCGCTCCAGCGCGCCCTGATTGGCGGCCAGTACCGCCAGGCCCGCCTGCTGGCGTCGCGCGGCTTCCGCCGGCTCGGCCCAGAGCCGGGCCACGGCGGCGGCGATCGCGGGTGCTTCCGCCACGGTTTCCAGAGCGCCGGCGTCGCGCAGCTGGGCGACGATGTCGAGGAAGTTGAACACGTGGGGACCGCTGAGCACCGGCAGGCCGAGGGCGGCCGGCTCCAGCGGATTGTGACCACCGCGCTCGATCAGGCTGCCGCCGACGAAGGCGACATCGGCCAGGGCGTAGAGAAACAGCAATTCGCCCATAGTGTCGCCCAGCAGCACCTGGGTCTGCGGCTGCACCGCCTCTCCCGTCGAGCGCTGCACCACGCCGAAACCTTCACGACGCACCTCGGCCAATACCTCGGGGAAGCGCTCGGGATGGCGCGGCACCAGGATCAGTAGCGCATCGGGGTGTGCGGCCAGCAGCTGGCGATGGGCCTGGAGCAGGATCCCGTCTTCGCCGGCATGGGTGCTGGCGGCGATCCATACCCGGCGCTGGCCCCAGCCCTGGCGCAGCGCAGCGGCGCGGACCGGCAGTTCGGGATCGATGCGCAGGTCGAACTTGATGGAACCGGTCACCGTGACCCGCTCGGCGCGAGCGCCGAGGGCCCGGAAGCGCTCGGCTTCCACCGGCGTCTGCACCGCCAGCCAGGCCAGCTCCGCCAGCATCGGCCCGGTCACCCCACCCAGTTTTCCGTAGCCCCTGGCGGAGCGTTCGGACAGCCGGCCATTGGCCAGGGCGATGGGAATATCGCGGCGCGCCGCCTGGTGGATGAGGTTGGGCCAGAGCTCAGTCTCCATCACCACCCCCAGGCTGGGCCTGAGCCGGTCGAGGAAACGCCCGGCCAGCCAGGGCAGGTCGTAGGGCAGATAGCAATGCTGGATGTCACCACCGAACAGGGCGCGGATGCGCTCAGAGCCGGTGGGCGTCATGCAGGTCACGGTGATCGGCAGGTCGGGATGCCGCTGGCGCAGGGCGCGGATCACCGGCGCGGCGGCGATGCTCTCCCCCACCGACACCGCGTGCACCCAGATGCCGCCGGGCGGCACCTCAGGCAAGCCCAGCGCCAGGCGTTCGCCGATGCGCTGCCGATAGGCGGGGGCCTTGCGGCCGCGCCAGAGCAGGCGCAGCAGGATGAAGGGCAAGGCCAGGGTGAAGATCAGGCTATAGAGGGTACGATTCATGGCGGCAGAGCTTAATGAAGCAGGGCCGCTAGTGCGAGCCCGATACCTCCGAGCCTGTCCAGAAGGCTGCTGCGCGTCGGCCAAACGGCGTTGAAAATGCTTTCGGAATGCTCATTTACTATTCGTAAACTCCGCGTCCTCAAACATTTTCGCCTTGTTTGGCTCTAGCTCGCGAGCTTTTGAACAGACTCTCAGTGCGAATGCCGCGGCACCCCACCCTCGCGCGCGATCACCTTGAGGTGCAGGGTGGCCGGCTCCAGGCAGCCACCGGTGGAGAGCTGGCCCACCAGCTGCCGGTAGAGTTCCTGCCAGGGGGTCTGGGCCGGCGGCAGGTTGGGCGTCCATTCGGCGCGGCGGCGCTCCAGTTCGCCATCGTCGAGCAGCACGTCGACGCTGCGGGCATTGAGGTCCACGCGCAGCCGGTCGTTGGTCTTGAGCAGGGCCAGGCCGCCGCCCACCGCCGCTTCCGGCGACATGTTGAGGATCGAAGGGCTGGCCGAGGTGCCACTCTGGCGACCGTCGCCCAGGCACGGCAGGGAATCGATGCCCTTCTTGATCAGCGCCGCCGGGGGCGCCATGTTGACCACCTCGGCGCTGCCCGGATAACCCACCGGACCGGCGCCGCGGATCACCAGGATGCAGCGCTCGTCGATGTCCAGCGCCGGATCGTCGATGCGCGCGTGGTAGTCCTCCGGGCCTTCGAAGACGATGGCCCGCGCCTCGAAGCTGTTTTCCTTGCCCGGCTCGGCCAGGTAGGTCTGACGGAAGGCCTCGCCCACCACCGACATCTTCATGATGGCGCTATCGAAGAAGTTGCCGCTGAGCACGATGAAGCCGGCGCGGTGCTTGAGCGGCGCCTCATAGGGCTGGATCACCGCAGGATCCGAGCTGGCGGCGCCCTCGGCGATGGTGCCGATGGTCTTGCCGGAGACGGTCAGGCACTCGCCGTGCAGGCGGCCGGCCTTGAGCAGTTCGTGGAGCACCGCCGGCACCCCGCCGGCGCGGTGGAAGCCTTCGCCCAAATACTTGCCGGCCGGCATGCAGTTGGCCAGCAGTGGGATGTCCTCGCCCAGGCGCTGCCAGTCGTCCAGCGACAATTCGATGCCCATGTGCCGGGCGATGGCGATCAGGTGCGGCGGGCAGTTGCTGGAGGCGCCCAGGGCCGAGGCCACCACGATGGCGTTCTCGAAGGCCTTGCGGGTCATGATCTGCGAGGGGCGGACGTCGTCCAGCACCAGCTGGCAGATGCGCTTGCCGGTGGCATAGGCCATCTGGCCGCGCTCACGGTAAGGCGCGGGGATGCTGGCGCAGCCGGGCAGCGACATGCCCAGGGTCTCGGCCAGGGCATTCATCGACAGGGCCGTGCCCATGGTGTTGCAGTGGCCCACCGAGGGCGAGGCGGCAGTGGTCAGGGCCATGAAGCCCTCGTAGTCGATCTCGCCGGTCGCCAGCAGGTTGCGTGCGTGCCAGAGCACGGTGCCGGAGCCGATCAGCTCGCCCTTGAAATGCCCGTCGAGCATCGGTCCGCCGGACAGCACGATGGCTGGCAGGTCGGTGGTGGCCGCGGCCATCAGGCAGGCCGGGGTGGTCTTGTCGCAGCCGGTGGTGAGCACCACGCCATCCAGCGGGAAGCCATGCAGGATCTCCACCAGGCCGAGGTAGGCCAGGTTGCGATCCAGGGCCGCGGTGGGCCGGCGACTCTGCTCGGCAATGGGGTGCACCGGGAATTCCATGGGGATGCCGCCCGCATCGCGGATGCCGGCCTTGACCCGCTGGGCCAGTTCCAGGTGGTGGCGATTGCAGGGGGTAAGGTCGCTGCCGGTCTGGGCGATGCCGATGATGGGGCGACCGGACTGGAGTTCGTCGCGGGTCAGGCCGTAGTTCATATAGCGCTCGACATAGAGCGCGGTCATGTCGGCGTGGGCAGGGTCATCGAACCAGAGCTGGCTGCGCAGCGGGCGTTTGGCGGAAGTCATGATGGTCTCTAGTTGTTATTAGGAAAGAAAGGATCAGCGGCCCAGCAGGCCACGGGCGGCCAGGTTGTGCATCAGAGCGCCGAGGCCGAAGCGCCAGGCCGGGGCCTGGTCGCTGGTGGTCACCCGGTTGTGCAGGGTCCCCAGCAGCGGGCTGGCGATGCTCACCCGGTCACCCACCTTGTGGGTGAAGCCACCGCCCGGGGCGTCGCGGTCCTGGGTCGGGGCGAACAGGGTGCCGAGAAACAGCACGAAGCCGTCGGGATACTGGTGGTTGGCATTGAGGGTCTGGGCGGCGAGATCGGTGGGATCGCGACTGATCTGCGCCATGGAGCTGCTGCCCTGGAGTCGGAAGCCGTCTTCGCCCTGGACCTCCAGGGTCACCACGCACTGGCGCACCTGGTCGAGATCGAAGGTCTCGTCGAACAGGCGGATGAAGGGCCCCAGGGCGCAGGAGGCGTTGTTATCCTTGGCCTTGCTCAGCAAAAGGGCGCTGCGGCCCTCGATGTCGCGCAGGTTGACGTCATTGCCCAGGGTGGCGCCATGCAGGCGGCCGCGGCTATCGGCCACCAGCACCACCTCGGGTTCGGGATTGTTCCACTGGGACACGGGGTGGATGCCGATGGCGCTGCCAGAGCCGACCGCGGCCAGCACCGGCGCCTTGGTGAAGATCTCGGCGTCCGGCCCGATGCCCACCTCCAGGTACTGCGACCACATGCCCTTCTCGATCAGCAGCGCCTTGAGCGCCTGGGCCCGCGGACTGCCCGGCTCCAGGCCCTGCAGGTCCGCGCCGATCACCGCCTGCACCTGCTCGCGGATGGCTACGGCGCGCCCGGCATCGCCACCGGCCTGTTCCTCGATCACCCGCTCCAGCATGCTGGCGGCAAAGGTCACCCCGGCGGCCTTGATCACCTGCAGATCGGCTGGCGGCAGCAGGTGCAGGCGGTCCGCAGCGGCCTGCTCGCCGCTGTTGGCCAGCAGTTCTTCCACACTACCGATGTAACGTCCGGGGGTGTCGCGCAGGACCTGCAGCGGCGCGTCTTCCTCGAACAGGGCGCTGAGGGTGGCGAACCGCTGGGAGACATCGAAGACGCCGTCTTCGCGCAGCACCACGGGCGAGGGACCGGCCAGCGGGCCGGGCACCCAGGCGCGGCCCACCAGGGTGCCGGCCAGGCCATCGGTGGGAAGGGTGTTGGCAGGCGAGAGACGAAGGGACATGGGCAGGACTCCAGGGCTGATGGGTCCACGCTAGGCAGCCGGACTGATAAACTCAAATGGGCTTATTTCATCATTCGATAACCTGCGCTTATCGCCTGGGAGGCACCCGTGTCCGAGCCGTCGTTCAGCCAGATCTGCCACTGGCTCAAATTTCGCCACCTGCTGCTGATCGACACCCTGGGGCGCACCCGCAACATGCACCTGGCCGCGCAGCAAATGAATCTCAGCCAGCCGGCCATCAGCAAGATGCTCAAGGAGATCGAGCACCTGCTGGGCTTCGCCCTGTTCGAGCGCCAGCCGCGCAGCATGCCACCCACCGCCCTGGGTGAGCACGTGCTGCGCTATGCGCGGGTGGCGCTCAACGATGCCCGCGACTTCGCCGAGCAGATCGACAGCCTGAGGCGCGGTGGTCATGGCCAGCTCAAGGTCGGCGGCATCTTCGCCGCCACGGCGGTGGCCCTGCCGCAGGCCATCGTCGCGATCAAGCAGCGCTGGCCGCTGCTGGCCATCGAGGTGATGGAGCAGACCAGCGATCACCTGATGGAGATGCTCGACGACAAGCTGCTGCATCTGGCGGTGGCGCGTTTCACCGACGAAGCCCAGGCCCAGCGCTTCGACTTCCAGCCGCTGGCTCCGGAGCCCTTCCGCTTCGTGGTCAACGCCGATCACCCGCTGGTGGGCAGCGGCCCCGTGGGCCTCGACCAGGTGCTGGCCTGGCCCTGGATCCTCTATCCCAAGGGCACGCCCATCCGCGGGCGCATGGAGCGGGCCTTCGCCGCTGCCGGCCTGCCGGTGCCGAGCAACACCATCGACACCATCTCCATGCAGACCTTTCTCCAGGTGCTACGCGCCGGCCCCATGATCGGCATGCTGCCCGAGGCGATGGTCGAGCCCTATCTCGGCAGCGGCGCGCTCAGTGCCCTGGAGCTGCCCTTGCACCTGCCGGCGCAGGACTACGGCATCCTCACCCGCAAGGGCGAACCCCTGGGCGAGGCGGCCCGGGAATTCGCCGCCATCCTGCTGAGCCATGCCGGTCGCGGAGAGGCCTCGGCCTAGAGGCTTCGATAACGCGCCGTTATCGAATGATCCGCAAATGCCATTGGGAAAGAATCGCTCCCGCTCCTAGAGTGGCCTGGCGATTCAGACGGCCACCCTGCATCCCCGGCCGCCTTCGACCTCTTCAATAACAACAACGGGCCCCAAGGCCCCGAAGGTCATTCCCATGTTCGAGACCACCGCTCCCCAGGGCGCCGCTGGCGACGCCTTCGAAGAACGCACCTATCGCAAGGTGGTGCTGCGCATCCTGCCGATCCTGCTGCTGTGCTACATCGCCGCCTACCTGGATCGGGTCAACGTCGGCTTCGCCAAGCTGGACATGCTCGACGACCTCGGCTTCAGCAACACCGTCTATGCCCTTGGCGCCAGCATGTTCTTCTGGGGCTATTTCCTCTTCGAAATCCCCAGCAACCTCCTGCTGCATCGCTACGGCGCGCGCTTCTGGATCGCCCGCATCATGCTGACCTGGGCGATCATCTCCATGGCGGTGGCCTTCACCCAGCCGCTGGCGCAGTTCTTCGGCATGCAGTCGAGCACCCTCTTCTATGTGCTGCGCTTCCTGCTGGGCGTCTGCGAGGCGGGCTTCTTTCCCGGGGTGATCCTCTATCTCAACTACTGGTTTCCGACCCGCCGACAGAGTCGGGTGATGTCGGGCTTCCTCATCGCCCTGCCCTTCAGCCTGAGCTTTGGCGGCGTGCTCTCCGGCTGGCTGATGAGCAGCCTGCACAACTGGCACGGTCTGGCCGGCTGGCAGTGGATGCTGCTGGTGGAAGGGGTGCCCTCGATCATCATGGCGGTGGTGGTGTTCTGCTGCCTGAGCGACAACATCGACAAGGCGCCCTGGCTGGACGCCCGGGAAAAGGCCCTGCTCAAGCGCAACCTGGAGCAGCAGAACGCCGGCAAGGCCTCGCGACTCGGTGAGGTGTTCTTCAATCCGCGGGTCTGGCTGCTGGTGTTCATCCTGCTGACCTTCAACACCGGCTTCTATGGCCTGGCCTTCTGGATGCCCTCGATTATCAAGAACGCCGGGGTCAGCGGCAGCCTGCAGATCGGCCTGCTCACCGCTATCCCCTACAGCGTCGCCCTGGTGGTCATGCTGCTCAACGCCCGCCACTCGGCCCGCACCGGCGAGCAGCGGCTGCACGCGGCGGTGCCGGCCTTCGTCGGCGCCCTGGGCTTGGTGCTGAGCGCCTGGTTCATCCACAACATCGTGCTGTCGATCTTCTTCCTCACCGTGGCCGCCTCGGGCCTGCTGGCGCTGATGCCGATCTTCTGGTCGCTGCCCGGCACCTTGCTTTCCGGCGTCGCCGCCGCGGCGGGCATCGGCATGATCAACGCCATCGGCAACCTCTCCGGCTTCACCGGCTCCATGATCACCGCGACCATGGAAACCCTCACCGGCGACATCAACAACGGCACCTATGTGCTCGGCGCCTGCCTGTTCGTCAGCGGCCTGCTGATCCTGGCGATCCCGGCCTCGATGCTGCACCGCGCGCCGACGGCCGTGCCGCTGGACCTGAAGCCCGCCTAGCCCGCCTCGGGCACGGCCGAGCGCCCGGCACCCGCGGCGCTCGGCCGGCCGATCCAGAGGGCCATCAGCGCCGCCAGGATGCCGGTCAGGCCGGCCAGCACCAGGGCCTCCTGGTAGGAGCCGAAGTGCTCGCGCAGGGCGCCGGCGAGAAAGGCTGCGCAGGCGGCGCCGAGCATGTGGCCGCAGAACACCCAGCCGAACACCACCGGCGCCGTCTTTTCGCCAAAGCTCTGGTTGGTCAGCTTGACCGTGGGCGGCACGGTGGCGATCCAGTCCAGGCCGTAGAAGATGCCGAACAGCAGCAGCTGCTCGGGGGCGAAACCGGAGAATGGCAGGTAGATCAGCGAGAGGCCGCGCAGGCTGTAGTAGACGAACAGCAGGCGGCGCGGATCGTACCTGTCGGTCAGCCAGCCGGACGCGGTGGTGCCTACCAGATCGAAGATGCCCATCAGCGCGAGGATCCCGGCGGCCTGCACCTGGGACAGCCCGTGGTCATGGCCCATGGCGATGAAGTGGGTGCCGATCAGCCCATTGGTGGTGAAGCCGCAGACGAAGAAGGTCAGGAACAGCAACCAGAAATCGCGCCGCCGACTGGCCATGGCCAGGGTGCCGAGGGTCACGCGAAACAGGTTGCCCGGTGCGGTAGCAGCCGGCGCCTGGTAGTCCGCCGGGGCGCCATGGGGCCGCAGGCCGATATCCGCCGGCCGCTCCGGCAGCAGCCAGGCCACCAGCGGGATCAGCGCGGCGCTGGCCACGGCCACGGTCAGCACCACGGTCTGCCAGCCTTCGTGACTGGCGAGATGGGCCAGCAGCGGCAGAAAGACCAGATTGCCGGTGGCGGTGCTGGCCGCCAGCAGCCCCATCATCAGCCCCCGCCGGGCGACGAACCAGCGATTGACGATGGCCGCGCCCAGCACCATGGCCACGCAACCCGTGCCCAGGCCGCTGAGCACGCCCCAGGTGGCGACCAGATGCCAGGGTTCGCGCATCAGGGTGCTCAGGGCGGTGGCCAGGCTGATCAGGGTGAGGCCGCCGAGCAGGGTGCGGCGGATGCCGAGGGTCTGCATCAGGGCCGCGGCGAAGGGGCCTACCAGGCCATAGAGAAAGATGCCGATGGCGGCGGCAAGCGAGACCGTCTCGCGACTCCAGCCAAAGGTGTCCTGCAGCGGCAAGAGCAAGACGCCGGGGGTAGACCTGACGCCCGCCGAAACCAGCAGGGCGAGAAAGATCAGCGCCAGGACGACGAAGACAAAGCGCTGGCCGAGGACGGGAGGTGTGGTCATGGCGATCTTCACCGGCGGGAAAGGGATGAGTCGAGTATTGCAGCCCGAGCGACCTGGCGCTGGCCAAGCTGGCCCACGGATCTGGCCAGAATGGGTGTTCGTTGGAAAGGGTTGTGGGCGAGTGCTGGAAGCCCAACACGTCGATTCAACCGATCGCCCGCAACTCTTCCGCCAGGCGCTGCGCCAGCCAGCGCGCCGCCGGTCCCGGTGCGGCGTTGCGGCGCCAGGCCAGTTCCACCACCAGGGCCGGCGGTACCCAGTCGCAGGCCAGTTCGGCCAGCAAGCCCTGGTAGGTGGGATAGCGCGCCACGTGCCGTGGCAGCCAGCCCCAGCCCAGGCCACGCATCAGCAATTCGGCGAGCAGGTAGAAGCTGTCGGCGCGCCAGACCTGGGGGGCGATCTGCTCGCCGCCGGGATAGGGATTCTCCAGCGGCGCGATCAGCAGCTGACGATGACGGGCCAGTTCGCGCCGGCCCACGCCCTGCTGGCGCGCCAGGGGATGCTGGGCGCCGCAAGCGGTGACCTGGGCGACATCGCCCAGGGCCTGGCGCTCCAGGGCCGCGGGCATGTGCTCATGGCGAAACAGCAGGCCGAGGTCGGCCTGGTCGGTCAGCAGCTTGCGCGCCACATCGCCCTGGGCGCCGCTGGTGAGCTGGACCTCCAGGTGCGGAAAGGCCACGGCCAGGGCGTCCAGGGCATCGAGCACCGGCTGGTAGGGCATGGCCTCGTCCAGGGCCAGGCGCAACAGCGGTTCCTGTCCAGCGCAGAGGGCCTGGGCCCGGCTGTCCAGCCGCTGGCACTGGCGCAGCACCTCGCGCGCCTCCTCCAGCAGGGCCAGACCGGCCGCGGTGATGACCGGCGTGCGCCCGTTGCTGCGCGTGAACAGCGCCACGCCCAGATCGGTCTCCAGCAGGGCGATGGCCGAGCTGATCGCCGATTGCGCCCGGCCCAGACGCCGCGCCATCGCCGAGAAACTCGCGCCCTCGGCGATGCCGACGAAGATCTCCAGCTGCTCAAGATTCCACTGCACGACCCATCTCCCCGATAGATAGGTATCAACTTTCACCCATCGCCCGGAAAGGCACAATGGGGCCTTCTACAGGAGGAAGCCCCATGAGCGGATACATCTACCTGGCCATCGCCATCGCCGCCGAAGTCGTCGCCACCACCTCCATGAAGGCCATCAGCGGCTTCAGCAAGCCGCTGCCGCTGATCCTGGTCGTTTGTGGCTACGGGCTGGCCTTCTGGATGCTGACCCTAGTGGTGCGCAGCATCCCGGTGGGCATCGCCTACGCCATCTGGGCCGGCCTTGGCATCGTGCTGGTGAGCATCGCCGCGGCCTTTCTCTACGATCAGAAGCTGGACCTGCCGGCCCTGCTGGGCATGGGGCTGATCGTCGCCGGGGTGGTGGTGATCCAGCTGTTTTCCGGCAGCACCGGGCATTGAGACCAGCGGCGGCGAGGAGCGTGTAAAATCGCCTCTTTGCCGATCACCCGAGCAGGCCGTTCATGTCCCAACCCTGGTCCACCGATATCCTCATCGTCGGCGGCGGCGTCGCCGGCCTCTGGCTCAACGCCCGCCTCCGACGCGCCGGCTACGCCACCGTGCTGGTGGAGACCGGTGCCCTGGGCGGCGGCCAGAGCGGCAAGTCCCAGGGCATCATCCATGGCGGCACCAAGTACGCCCTGACCGGGATGCTCACCGGTGCCTCCGAGGCCATCGCCGACATGCCGCGGCGCTGGCGCGAGAGCCTGGCCGGCAGCGGCGAGCTGGACCTTTCCAGCGTGCGCCTGCTCTCCGAAGCCCATTACCTCTGGTCGCCGGGCAGCCTGGCCGGCAACCTCACCAGCTTTTTTGCCAGCAAGGCGGTGCGCGGCCGGGTGGATGCCGTCAAGGGCGACGAACTGCCACCCGCCCTGCGCGACCGCGCCTTCAAGGGCAAGGTCTATCGCCTGGCCGAACTGGTGCTGGACGTGCCCAGCCTGGTCGCGCGCCTGGCCGAGCTGGCCGGCGACAGCCTGCTGGCCGGGCATGAGCTGCAACCGCTGCGCGAAGCCGGCGAACTGACCGGCCTGGTGGTGGACGGCCAGCCCATTCGCGCCCGCCGCATCGTGCTCACCGCCGGCGCCGGCATGGCCGATCTGCTCCAGGCCCTCGGTCTCGAACAACCGGCCATGCAGCGCCGCCCGCTGCACATGGTGGTGGTCAAGGGCCCCATGCTCAAACCCCTCTATGCCCACTGCCTGGGCGGCGGCCCCAAGCCGCGGGTGACCATCACCAGCCACCCCACCGCCGACGGCCAGTGGCTGTGGTACCTGGGTGGCGACCTGGCCGAAGCCGAGGGCGTGGCGCGCGAACCCCAGGCGCAGATCGCCGCGGCGCGCGAGGAGTTGCAGCGCCTGCTGCCCTGGATCGACTTCGCCGGCGCGCGCTGGGCGACCCTGCGCGTGGATCGCGCCGAGCCGGCGCAATCCGGACTGGTGCGTCCGGACAATGCCTTTCTCGCCGAGGAAGGTCGTCTGCTGGTGGGCTGGCCGACCAAGCTGGCCCTGTCGCCCGACCTGGCCGACCGCGTCCTGGCCAATCTCGACCGCGATGGCATCGCGCCGGGACAGCACCCCGCCCTGCCCGCCCATCCGCAACCGCCGGTGGCCGCGCCCTTCTGGGAGGAGCTGTTGCCATGAGTCTGCACACCCTACACGGTCTGCAGCGTCCGCTGGGCAGCACCGGTCTCGAGATCTCCCCGCTGGGCCTGGGCACGGTCAAGTTCGGGCGGGACCAGGGCGTGAAGTATCCCAATGGCTTCACCATCCCCGACGACCGCAGCGCCGCGGACCTGCTGAGTCTTGCCCGCGAACTGGGGATCAATCTGCTGGACACCGCCCCGGCCTATGGCCGCAGCGAGGAACGCCTGGGTCCGCTCTTGCGTGGCCAGCGCCAGCACTGGGTGATCGCCAGCAAGGTCGGGGAGGAATTCACCGATGGCCTGTCCAGCTTCGACTTCAGCCCGGCCCATACCCGCCGCTCGGTGGAACGCAGCCTGCAACGCCTGGAAACCGACTGGCTGGACCTGGTGCTGGTGCACTCCGATGGCAACGACCTGGCCATCCTCCAGGACAGCGGCTGCTACGAGACCCTGGCCGAGCTCAAGCGCGAGGGGCTGATCCGCGCCTTCGGCTTTTCCGGCAAGACCGTCGCCGGCGGCCTGAAAGCCCTGGAAGCCGGCGATTGCGCCATGGTCACCTTCAACCTCAACGAAGACGCCGAGATCCCGGTGATCCAGGCCGCCGCCGCCCAGGGCAAGGGCATCCTGATCAAGAAGGCCCTGGCCAGCGGTCACGCCGTACTCGGCGCCGGCCAGGATCCAGTGCGGGCCAGCTTCGCCCGGGTGTTCGGCGAGCCGGGTGTGAGCAGTGCGATAGTCGGCACTATCGATCCCCTGCACCTGTCACATAATGTCCGTACCCTGGCCGAAGTGATCACCGCTCGGCCCTGATCCAGAGCGTTTCGCTGAACCCTTGCCTTCGTCCGCTGGACGCCCTGCCCGGCTTGCCCGGGACGGCGCGTCCGCGGCATACAACAAACAGGAGTCGGCCATGCCCCAGCTCATCGCCCGCCACAATCCCAAGGCGTTCAAGACCCTGCCCCTTTCGGTCGAGGCCAACCATGACGGCCTCACCTACCAGGCCCTCGGCCAACCCCTGAATTTCAGCGAGATGCTGGAGCGGCGCAAGCCCATCGAGATCGACGATGCCCAGCACTTCAGCGCCAGGCTCGCCAATCTGGGGGTCTCGGTACGCCTGACGCTGAACTGGCAGGGCCAGGATCACTGGCTGCTGGTGCGCCAGCGCCGGCCCGATCGGGGCGACGTGGTGCTCAAGCTGATCTCCGGTTACATCCCGACCCACGAACTGGCGCTGCCGCTGCTCACCGCCGTCCAGGAGGTGGCCGAGGAGTGCCTGATCGAGACGCCGCGCGGCTGGCTGGCGGGACGCTTCGCCGACACCTGGCTGCCGACGCCCTATGCCCCGGCCCTGCCCTATCGCGAGGACGTGGCCTTTCGCCTGACCCCACGTTCGGGCGCGGCGCGGCCAGTGCGCTGCGGCAGTCTGGCGCTGCTGGAACGCCCTCGCGCCTATGTGCATACCCCCACCGCCTCGCTGCAACTGGTCTATGACCTGCTGCTGGAGCTGCCCAAGGAGTGCAAGGCGCCGAGTCTGTTCCACGTCGACGAGAAGATCGAGAACGGCCAATTGCTGGCGCGCCTGGCCCGGCAACGCCCGGATCTCTATCTGGTCGCCCTGGACGACGGCAAACCCACCGGCGAGCTCTACACCCTGTCCGCCGGCCAGCGCCTGCCGGTATCGACCCGCGGCCTCTGGCTGTCGGAAAGCTTCGCCCGCCAGGACGGCTGGCTGGTCCACGACAGCCGGGTGCGCTGGCGTGACTGGCTGGAGCGCATGGCGCCCCAGAGCGCCTTGCAGCGGGCCTAGGGTAGGCGAAAGATCAGTCGCCACCGGCGCGGCGTTCACCGACGCCGCCGCCGGCCGCGGCCTGGACCCGGCCCGCTAGCCGGGAAAAGGGCAAGGTCTGAATCCACACCGTGCCGTGGCCGCTCAGGGTTGCCAGCACCAGGCCTTCACCGCCGAACAGCATGCTGCGCAGGCCACCTGCCAGCTTGATGTTGTAGTCGATGCCGCTGGTGAAACCCACCAGACAACCGGTGTCCAGGCGCAGGGTCTCGCCCTTGAGTTCCTTGCGGATCACCGTGCCGCCGGCATGCACGAAGGCCATGCCATCGCCCTCCAGCCGCTGCAGGATGAAGCCTTCGCCGCCGAAGAAACCGGCGCCCAGACGGCGGGTGAAAGCCACGCCGATGCGGGTGCCCTTGGCCGCGCAGAGAAAGGAATCGCGCTGGCAGAACAGGGTGCCGCCCAGGGCGGCGAGGTCCAGGGGTAACACCTGCCCCGGATAGGGCGCGGCAAAGGCGACGTGGCGCTTCTCGCGACCTTCATTGGTGAAATGGGTCATGAATAGCGACTCGCCGCCAAGCATCCGCTTGCCGGCGCCCCAGAGCTTGCCGAGCAGGCCGGCGGAGCCGTCACCCATGCGTGCGGTGAAATCGATGTCTGCCTCCATGTAGGTCATGGCGCCGGCCTCGGCGATCACCGTCTCGCCCGGATCGAGGCCGATCTCCACCGCCTGCAGGGATTCACCGAGAATGCGATGATCGAGGATATGGCTGGGCATGGCTGTGGGACTCCTGTTGTAGCGTGGAAAACGGCGCAGCCTTTTCCACTGTCCTGTATTTGGGCAAGGCGCGTGGAAAACGCTGCGCGGTTTTCCACCCTACAACATCGCGGCCATTACCGGCGCTACCTGGCTTCCCTCACCCCAGCCCTCTCCCGGAGGGAGAGGGGGATATCCGATGCAGATGGACATTCCGTAGGTTGGGTTGAGCGCAGCGAAGCCCAACCTATTGCAGCCCGTAGCGTGGAAAACGGCGCAGCCTTTTTCACTATCCTGCGTTTGGGCAAGGCGCGTGGAAAACGCTGCGCGGTTTTCCACCCTACAACATCGCGGCCATGGGCCGCTCCTACAGGGCTCATCCGCGGCTGCAGGAGCGGTCGCATCGGCGCACCGCCATGGCCACGATGGAATCCCTGCCGTTACCAGCGCCACCTGGATTCCCTCACCCCAGCCCTCTCCCGGAGGGAGAGGGGGGATATCCGGTGCGGATGCAAGTCCCGTGGATTGGGTTGAGCACAGCGAAGCCCAACATATTGCAGCCCGTAGCGTGGAAAACGGCGCAGCCTTTTCCAGTGCCCTGCGAATAGGCGACGCGCGTGGAAAACGCTGCGCGGTTTTCCACCCTACGAATCGGCTCCCACGTCTCGCATTTCACCGGCGAAGCGCGCCAGGCGCTGGCGCAGACGCTGGTTTTCGCGGCGTAGTTCTTCCACCTCATCCAGCAGGTGCAGGGCCAGGGCGGTGGCGGACCAGTCCAGTTCCAGCTCACGCCTCAGGCGCACGGCGCGGCGGGCGCGGTGCAGGGCGCCGGTGTCGAAGTGCCACTCGGCCGGACGCTTGCCCCGCTGGGGTGCCAGGATGCCATGCTCGACGATCTCTACCACCACCGGCTCGCTCACCTCGCAGAGCACGCAGAATTCCTGCAGGACGATCAGACTGCTCATCAGACTTTCCTCCAGTCGCGGCGGGGATCGAAGGCCGCCCGCTCGGCCAGTTGGCGCCACAGCGCCTGGGTTTCTTCATCGCCCCTGGGCGGCATCACCACCTTGAGCAGGGCATGCAGATCGCCCTGCCCCGCCTTGCCGACCAGGCCCTTGCCGCGCACCCGCAGCCGCGCACCGTTCTGGCTGCCGGGCGGGATACTGAGCATGATCTGTCCATAAAGCGTCGGCACCTGCACCTTGGCGCCCAACGCAGCTTCCCAGGGGGCGAGCGGTACGCTGACCACCAGATCCTGGCCGTCCACGTCGAACAGCGGATGGGGCACCAGGCGGATGACCAGATAGAGATCCCCCGCCTCCGCGCCGCCGACGCCCGGCTCGCCCTGGCCTTTCAGGCGGATACGTTCGCCGTCGGTGCTGCCGGCGGGAATCTTGACGTTGAGGGTCTTGGTGGTCTCGCCGACGCGGCGGCCCAGCTCGTCGCGCTGCGGCAGCGTAAAGCTCAGCGGCTTGGTGCTGCCCGCCTGGCTCTCTTCGAGAAACAGCGGCAGCTCCAGCTCGATGTCACGACCCCGGCGGGCGAAACCGCCCTGCTGCGAGCGCCCGGCAGCACCGAACAGGGATTCGAAGAAGTCGGAGTAGTCCGCGCCGAAGCCGGCATGGGGATCGCTGTAGTCATCGCCTGAACCCGGCTGCCAGTCCGGCGGCACCTGGAAGCGCTCGCCCTGCTGCTGGTAGAGGCGTACCTGGTCGTACTCGGCGCGCTTGTGCGGATCGCGCAGGACGTCATAGGCCTCGGCCACCTCCTTGAAGCGGGCCTCGGCATCGGCCTCCTTGCTCACATCGGGGTGGTACTTGCGCGCCAGCTTGCGATAGGCGGTCTTGAGGGTCTTGTCATCGACGTCGGGAGCGACGCCGAGCACCTCGTAGTAGTCCTTGAAGTCCATTGCGGTCTCCAGTAACGGTTCTCCTAGAGACCGCGGAGCGCCCCCAGGGGTTGCACGCAGCCGGTCAGTCGCCTCGCTTGCGAAAGGCCAGGCTGCCGGCCAGCACCGTGAAGGTCGCCACCAGCGCCACCAGGATCCAGAAACCATGGGGCGAGTCGGCCAGCGGGATACCGCCGACGTTCATGCCGAAGAAGCCGGCGATGATGTTGATCGGCAGGGCCAGCACCGTGACCAGGGTCAGGGTGAACAGGGTGCGGTTGGTCTGCTCAGCGGAGGCGGCGGCGATCTCTTCCTGCAACAGCTTGAGCCGCTCCACCAGGGCGGCGAGGTCGTCCAGCACCCGGTCGAATTCCTCGGTGGCCTCCCGCAGGGTCTGGATGTCGTCGCGGCGCAGCCAGGCCGGCGGCCGGTTGAGCAGCCGCAGCAGGGAACCCGGCTCCAGGGCCAGCAGCCGTTGCAGCCGGACCAGGGCGCGTCTCAGGCTGCCCAGTTCGGCGCGACTGGCGGACAGCCGCTGGGACAGCAGGCGATCCTCGATGGCATCCACCTTGACCGTGGTGTCGCGGATGATGCCGGTCAGTACGTCGGCCTGGTCGCGCAGGAGATGCACCAGCAGTTCCAGGGTCGAGCCGAAGCCCTCGCCGCGGCGTACCGCGTGGCGCAGGCGATCCACCGAACGCAGTGGCTGGGCCCGGGCGGTCACCAGCAGCCTCGGGCGGGCGCAGGCCCAGAGGGTGGCGACGTCCACCGACACCTGGCCGTAGGCGAGGGTCACGTCGTTCACCACCCCGAGCAGGGTGTCGTCGGCCGGTTCCAGGCGGGTCGAGTGGGAACCGGCATGCAGGGATTCGAAGAACTCCTCGGGCAGCCCCAGGTGCTCGCGCATCCAGCGCTCGGCGGCGGCGTGGGCCAGGTTGAAGTGCAGCCAGCGAAACCCGCCCTCATCCGCTTCCCAGGGATCTTCCGGCGCCATGGTCAGGGCCCGGCCCGGCTGGCCGGAGGTGAAATGATAGGCGTATAGCAGCCCCAGCCGTTCGGCGGCCGGATGCAGGGGGATCAGCGTATTGGTCATGGCTACCTGCGGAGGGAACGCGACATCAGGGCTCTGTTAGCAGGTCCGAATGAACCTTTGATGACAGAGCCCCGGTCGGCAGGCACCGAAGCGACGCCCCGGACGGGGCGCCACTTTTATTGCGGACGCATGTGCGGGAAGAGGATGACGTCGCGGATCGACGGCGAGTTGGTCAGCAGCATCACCAGGCGGTCGATACCGATGCCTTCGCCGGCAGTGGGCGGCATGCCGTATTCCAGGGCGTTGATGAAGTCGGCGTCGTAGTGCATGGCCTCGTCGTCACCGGCGTCCTTTTCCTGGACCTGCAGCATGAAACGCTCGGCCTGGTCTTCGGCGTCGTTGAGCTCGGAGTAGGCGTTGGCGATCTCGCGGCCGCCGATGAACAGCTCGAAGCGGTCGGTGACGCTGGGATTCTCGTCGTTGCGGCGCGCCAGTGGCGAGACCTCGAAGGGGTACTCGGTGATGAAGTGCGGCTGCTCCAGCTTGCTCTCCACCAGCTCCTCGAAAATCATCACCTGTAGCTTGCCCAGGCCTTCGTGGCCGAGCACCTTGGCGCCAGCCTTCTTGGCGATGGCGCGGGCCTTCTCGACGTCCTGCAGGTCTTCCGCGGTGATGTCCGGGTTGTACTTGAGGATGGAGTCGTACACCGACAGGCGCACGAAGGGCTCGCCGAAGTGGAAGACCTTGTCGCCATAGGGCACGTCGGTGGTGCCGAGCACGGCCATGGCCAGTTCGCGGAACAGTTCCTCGGTGAGGTCCATGTTGTCGCGGTAGTCGGCGTAGGCCTGGTAGAACTCGAGCATGGTGAACTCGGGGTTGTGCCGGGTCGAGACGCCTTCGTTACGGAAGTTGCGGTTGATCTCGAAGACCTTCTCGAAGCCACCGACCACCAGGCGCTTGAGGTACAGCTCCGGCGCGATGCGCAGGAACATGGCCATGTCCAGAGCGTTGTGGTGGGTCTCGAAGGGCTTGGCCGCCGCACCGCCGGGAATGGTCTGCAGCATGGGGGTTTCCACTTCGAGGAAGCCCCGCTCCATGAGGAAGCGGCGGATGTGGGCGATGACCTGGGAGCGTACGCGGAAGGTCTGGCGCACCTCTTCGTTGACGATCAGGTCAACATAGCGCTGGCGATAGCGCAGCTCGGTGTCGGTCAGGCCGTGGTGCTTGTCGGGCAGCGGTCGCAGCGACTTGGTCAGCAGTCGCACGTCGCTCATGTTGACGTAGAGATCGCCTTTGCCGGAGCGGGCCAGGGTGCCTTCGGTGGCGATGATGTCGCCCAGGTCCCAGGTCTTGACCGCTTCCAGGGTCTCGGCCGGCAGGGTCTTGCGGTCGACGTAGACCTGGATGCGCCCGCTGGTGTCCTGCAGCACCATGAAGGCGCCGCGGTTGAGCATGATGCGGCCGGCCACCTTGACCTTGATGCCCGCGGCTTCCAGCTCTTCCTTGGTCTTGTCGGCGTACTGCTGCTGCAGATCACCGGCCAGGCTGTCGCGGCGGAAGTCGTTGGGGAAGGGAATGGCCTGCTGGGCACGCAGCGCGGAGAGCTTTTCCTTGCGCTGGGCGATCAGCTTGTTGTCTTCCTGTTCCTGGGCTTGGGGGTCTAGGGGTTGTTCGCTCATGTCTGCTGTTTACCTGGG
The DNA here is from genome assembly GCF_026544185.1 of Pseudomonas sp. GM_Psu_1. Lineage (NCBI taxonomy): Bacteria > Pseudomonadati > Pseudomonadota > Gammaproteobacteria > Pseudomonadales > Pseudomonadaceae > Pseudomonas > Pseudomonas sp. GM_Psu_1. The sequence goes on along the minus strand of NZ_JALNUX010000010.1, from coordinate 54,864 downwards.
GAGTGCTGGTTGTAGGAGCGGTCCATGACCGCGATCCAGGCATCGCAGCCTGGGGGAGTCGCGGCCATCGCGGCCATGGGCCGCTCCTACGGGAGAGTGGGGTTAGATGCCCTGCTTGAGGCTGGCTTCGAGGTATTCGTCCAGATCGCCGTCGAGCACCTTGTCGCAGTCGCTGCGTTCCACGCCGGTGCGCAGATCCTTGATCCGCGAGGCGTCGAGGACGTAGGAGCGAATCTGGTGGCCCCAGCCGATATCGGACTTGGAGTCCTCCAGCGCCTGGGAGGCGGCGGTGCGCTTCTGCATCTCCAGCTCGTACAACTTGGCCCGCAGCATCTTCATGGCGGTGTCCTTGTTGGCGTGCTGGGAACGCTCGTTCTGGCAGGCCACCACGGTGTTGGTGGGCACGTGGGTGATCCGCACCGCGGAGTCGGTGGTGTTCACGTGCTGACCACCCGCACCCGAGGAGCGGTAGGTGTCGATGCGCAGATCGGACGGGTTGATCTCGATGTCGATGTTGTCGTCGATCTCGGGCGAGACGAACACCGCGGTAAAGGAGGTGTGGCGCCGGTTGCCCGAGTCGAAGGGACTCTTGCGCACCAGGCGGTGCACGCCGATCTCGGTGCGCAGCCAGCCGAAGGCGTATTCGCCCTTGATGTGCACCGTGGCGCCCTTGATGCCGGCGACCTCGCCTTCCGACAACTCGACGATCTCGGCGCTGAAGCCGTGCTGGTCGGCCCAGCGCAGGTACATGCGCAGCAGCATGTTGGCCCAGTCCTGGGCCTCGGTGCCGCCGGAGCCGGCCTGGATGTCCAGGTAGCAGTTGTTGGGGTCCATCTCGCCGCTGAACATGCGGCGGAATTCAAGCTTCTCGAGGATGCCGCGCAGGCGCTCCACCTCGGTCGCCACGTCATCGACCGCGCCCTGGTCTTCCTCTTCGGCGGCCATCTCCAGCAGGTCGCTGGCATCGGCCAGGCCACCGGTCAGCTCGTCCAGGGTCCCGACCACCTGGGCCAGCTGGGCGCGCTCGCGGCCGAGATTCTGGGCGTATTCGGGCTTGTTCCAGACAGCGGGATCCTCGAGCTCGCGCTCGACTTCGACCAGACGATCCTTTTTCAGATCGTAGTCAAAGATACCCCCGAATGGTCTGGGTACGGCTGGTGAGGTCCTTGATGCTGGTGACGATCGGGTTGATTTCCATGGGGGAAACACTCGCGAGAAAAGCTGTGGAAAAGCTCGCGAGTATAACCCAATCGGCGGCGAAACTCAGCGGGCGGCGGGCAGCGCCGCCCGCACGCGCCTCAATCGGCGTCGAGATCGCGATGGCGGGTTTCCGGCAGGCACAGCAGCCCCACCACCAGGCTGACGCCGGTGATCAGCACCGGGTACCAGAGGCCGTAGAAGATGTCGCCGGTATAGACCACCAGGGCAAAGGACACCGTGGGCAGGAAGCCGCCGAACCAGCCGTTGCCGATGTGGTACGGCAGCGACATGGAGGTGTAGCGGATGCGCGTGGGGAACAGCTCCACCATCAGCGCCGCCAGCGGTCCGTAGCAGAGGGTGGCGATCAGGATCAGGGCGAAGATCACCGCCACCACCATCGGCTTGTTGACCTGGGCCGAGTCGGCCTTGGCCGGATAGCCGGCGGCCTGCACCGCGGCGCGCAGGGCCGGTTCGTCGAAGCCGACGATGAGCTTGTCGCCGACGCTGACCTGCACCGCATCGCCGGGCGCCGCGGCCACGCTGCGGTAGGGCAGACCGCTCTTGGCCAGCAGTGTCTTGACCCGATCGCAGGGACTGTCGAAACGCGCCTTGCCCACCGGATCGAACTGGAAGGTGCAGGTGGCCGGGTCGGCGGTCACCACGATGGGCGCCTGCTGGCTGGCCTGGTAGATCTGCGGATTGGCGTAGTGGGTCAGGGCCTTGAACAGCGGGAAGTAGAGCACCGTGGCCAGCAGCAGGCCGAGCATCAGGATCGGCTTGCGCCCGACCTTGTCCGACAGCCAACCGGCGATGACGAAGAAGGGGGCCCCGAGGATGACGCTGATGATCAGCAGGTTGTTCGCCAGCACCGGATCCAGCTTGAGGGTCTGTGTGAGAAAGAACATCACATAGAACTGCGACAGGTAGAAAGTCACCGCCTGGCCGCCGTTGATGCTGAACAGCGCGATCAGCACCACCTTGAGATTGCTCCAGTTGGTGAAGGAATCGCGGATCGGCGCCTTGCTCTGCTTGCCTTCGGCCTTCATGCGCACGAAGGCGGGCGATTCGTGCATCGACATGCGGATCCAGGTGGAGATGGCCAGCAGGAAGATCGACAGCAGGAACGGCAGGCGCCAGCCCCAGACCTCGAACTGGTCGCCGGTCAGGTAGCGGCAGACCAGGATCACCACCAGCGACAGCAACAGCCCCAGGGTCGCGGTGGATTGCAGCCAGCTGGTATGGGCGCCGCGCTTGCCGGGCGGCGCGTGCTCGGCGATGTAGGTGGCGGCGCCGCCGTATTCGCCGCCCAGGGCCAGGCCCTGCAGCAGGCGCAGCACCACCAGGATGATGGGTGCGGCCACGCCGATGCTGGCGTAGGTGGGCAGCAGGCCGACGCCGAAGGTGGCGATGCCCATGAGGATGATGGTGGCGAGAAAGGTGTACTTGCGGCCGACCATGTCGCCCAGGCGGCCGAACACCAAGGCGCCGAAGGGCCGCACCACGAAGCCGGCGGCAAAGGCCAGCAGGGCGAAGATAAAGGCGGTGGTGTCGTTGACGCCGGCGAAGAACTGCTTGCTGATCACCGCCGCCAGGGCACCATAGAGAAAGAAGTCGTACCACTCGAAGACGGTTCCCAGGGACGAGGCGAAGATCACCTTGCGTTCTTCGCGGCGACTGCTGGCCGCGCTGGGTTGGACCCGGGGTTGGGCATAGTCGGACATCGCACGTTCTCCTGACCCGGGATCGCCGGGCTGATTGTTGTTATGGGCGACAGCTACTACGGTGGAAACGGCGGGAGGCCCCGCCGTCGGTGAAAGCGGAGGGACGCCGCTAGGCCGCCGAGACCGCGCTGGCCCGGGCCACCACGGCGGGCAGCTCGTGACTGCCCTGCTCGCGCGCCTCGGCCAGCATGAAGGTGGCCGCCTGCTCGGCGATCATCAGCGTTGGCGAGCAGCTGTTGCCCGAGACCAGGGTCGGCATGATGGAGGCGTCGGCCACCCGCAGCCCGGGAATGCCATGCACCCGCAGGCGCGCATCGACCACGGCGTCGGCGTCCTGGCCCATGCGGCAGGTGCCGGATGGATGGAAGATGGTGGTGCCTATGGCGCCGGCCGCCTGCTGCAATTCCTCCTCGCTCTGGTAGGCCGGGCCCGGCAGGTATTCCTCGGGTCGATAGGCGGCCAGGGCCGGGGCGGCGACGATGCGCCGGGTCAGGCGGATGGCGTCGGCGGCCACCTTGAGATCCTCCGGTGCGCTGAGATACCGCGGCTGGATCAGCGGCGCGGCCAGCGGGTCGGCGCTGCGGATGGCCACCTGGCCACGACTGGCCGGACGCAGGTTGCACACCGAGGCGGTAAAGGCGGGAAAGCCGTGCAGCGGCTCGCCGAAGCGCTCCAGCGACAGCGGCTGCACGTGATACTGCAGATTGGCCGAGGGCTGCCCGGGATCGGAGCGGGCGAAGGCGCCCAGCTGACTTGGCGCCATGGCCAGGGGACCACTGCGTTTCCAGAGGTATTCCAGGCCCATGCCCAGCTTGCCCCAGAGGCTGCCGGCCAGGGCGTTGAGGGTCGGCACGCCGTGCACCCGGTAGATCAGCCGCAGTTGCAGGTGATCCTGCAGATTGCCGCCCACCCCTTCCAGGCGGTGCCGGACGCCGATGCCCAGGCCTTCGAGCAGACCGCGCGGCCCTATGCCGGAGCGCTGCAACAGGGTCGGCGAGCCGATGGCGCCGGCGCAGAGCACGATCTCCCGCCGTGCCACCAGGCGCTGGGGCTCGGCCTGGCCCGGCAGGCGCGCCAGCACCGCCCGTGCCCTGCCCTCCTCCAGCAGCACCCGCTCGACCTGGACGCCGGTCAGCACCTCGAGGTTGGCGCGCTGGCGGATGGGCTTGAGAAAGGCCTTGGCGGCATTCCAGCGCACGCCATTGCGCTGATTGACCTGGAAGTAGCCGCAGCCTTCGTTGTCACCGGTGTTGAAGTCCTCCACCGGCGCGATGCCGGTTTCGCTGGCGGCGGCGCGAAAGGCGTCGAGCAGCGTCCAGTGCAGGCGCTGCCGCTCGACCCGCCATTCGCCCCCGGCGCCATGAAACTCTGAATTGCCGTCGCAGTGATCCTCCATGCGCTTGAACAGCGGCAGCACGTCCTGCCAGCCCCAGCCGGGATTGCCGGCGGCGGCCCAGCCGTCGTAGTCGCGGGCCTGGCCACGCATGTAGATCATGCCGTTGATGGAAGAGCAGCCACCCAGCACCCGCCCGCGCGGATAGTTGAGCGCCCGGCCCCCCAGGCCCGCTTCCACCTCGGTCTTGAAGCACCAGTCGGTGCGCGGATTGCCGATGCAGAACAGATAGCCGACGGGAATGTGGATCCAGGGATGGTTGTCACGCCCGCCGGCTTCCAGCAGCAGCACGCGATGGGCCGGATCGGCGGACAGTCGATTGGCCAGCAGGCAGCCGGCCGGACCGGCGCCGACGATGATGAAGTCATATTCCGCAGCAGGACCGGGCATGACGTTCCCTCGCTTTTTTGTTGTTGTGGTCCCTATCCTAGTGTCGTCATCCGCGAACAACAGTCGCAGAAAACGGGCACCGGCTGTGCATTTCTGAACAGCGCCCCACAAGCGACCGCGCAGACAGACCTAGACGAGGGAGACGGGATGTTCGACTGGAACGATCTGCGGGTTTTTCTGGAGATCCAGCGCCATGGCCGCCTGCTGACCGCCGCCCGTAGCCTGGGCGTCAGTCATGCCACCGTCGCCCGCCACCTGGAGGCCCTGGAGCGCGCCCTGGGCAGTCAGCTGCTGGTGCAACAGGCCAGCGGTTATCAACTCACCCCGGCTGGTCAGGCCCTGCTGGCGCACGCCCAGGCGATGGAAGAAGCCGCGTTGCTGGCCCAGGAGGCGGTGACCCAGAGACTCAATCCGCTGGGCCAGGTGCGGGTCGGGGTGACCGAAGGTCTGGGCACCGGCTTTCTCGCCCAGCGTCTGGGAGCGCTGCTGCGCGACTATGCGGGGCTGGAAGTGGAACTGGTCTCGGTGCCGCGCTTCGTCAGCGTCACCAACCGCGAGGCGGACATCGCCATCACCCTGGAAAGGCCCACCGCCGAAGGCCTGATCGGCCGGCGGCTGACGCCCTATCGCCTGAGGTTCTACGCCAGTCGCACCTACCTGGATCGGGCGCCGCCCCTGGGGGCCGAAGCCGACCTCGGCGAGCAGACCTTCATCGGCTACGTCGACGACCTGCTGTACACCCGCGAACTGCAATTCATCCAGGGACTCTGCCCCGAGCCGCGCATCGTCTTTCGCAGCACCAGCGTCATCGCCCAGCGCGAAGCCGCCTGTGCCGGCATCGGCATCGCGGTGCTGCCCTGCTACCTGGTGGGTCAAGGCACGCCCCTGGAAGGCGTGCTCCCGGAGCGCTCCTTTACCCGGGAGTACTGGATCTCCACCCACCGCGAACTGCACCGCTCCGCGCGCCTGCGCGTGGTCTGGGATTTCCTGCTGCACCTCTGCGCAGCGGAGCGGAGCGTCCTGCTGGGCGAGGAACGTGCCCTCGCCTAGCCGTCAGACCGCCGCGGCCTCGCGCTCCAGTTCGGCGCGCAGGCCGGGCTCCAGGCGCAACTGGCGCGCCAGCTCGTCCAGATAGGCCTTTTCCATGTATTGCTGATCGTCGATCAGCATCAGGCTGGCCAGGTACATCTCGGCCGCCATTTCGGGGGTTTCCGCCGCGGCGGCGACCTTGGCCGGGTCGAGCGGCTGTTCCAGTTCGCGCTGCAGCCAGCTGCGCAGTTCGGGATCGTTGTCCAGCTTGGCCATCTCGGCTTCGATGGCCTGGCGTTCCTGGTCATCGACATGGCCATCGGCCTTGGCCGCCGCGATCAGGGCGATCAGCACCGCCCGGCCGTGGGCCTCGGCTTCGTGCTCCGGTACCCGATCCACGGTGCGGGGCTCGGCGGCCGCCGCGCCCTGGGCCTGGTTGGCCTGCCAGGACTGATAGGCCTTGTAGGCCACCATGCCGAGCGCCGCCAAGCCGCCATAGCCGACAGCCTTGCCCCCCATGGCACGCCCGCGCTTGCTGCCCAGCAGGGCGGTCAGGGCACCGGCGGCCAGGCCGCTGTTACCCAGGCCCGAAAGCAGACCGCCAAGGGGATCCTTGCCGGAAGACGGGGTACCGGATCGTGGGGCCGCGTGGCCGGTCTTCTTGGCCAGGGCCTGCTGGCCCGCCTTGAGCAATTGATCGAGCAAACCGCGGGTGTTCATGGATGACCTCCACAGAGTCGGGATTCAGCTTCTTGGGACCGCCGTCCGCACCGTCCGGCTCCCGGCACCTGCTTACCGGATGTTGCCGGGAACACCGTCGCCAACGGCCAGCCGCTACAAAATATTGCTGACCGCGGACCGCCCACGGCGCTACTCTTGCGCCTCCCCCCTGCAGTTGCCGGAGACACCCCATGCGCTCGCGTCTGGCTGTGCTGTTCGCGCTTTCGGTCGCCCTTACCGCCGGCCAGGTCCAGGCCGCCGCCGAGGATGCCCGCCTCATCGCCAATCGCTATCTCGATGCCTGGAACGATCACGACGCCGAGGCCGCCAGCGCCCTGCTCGATCCCAAGGTGCAGTATTTCGACAGTGGCGCCGCCACCACCGAGACCAGCCGCACCCAGGCCCGCGACAGGATCGTCAAGGTCACCCTCAAGGCGGTACCGGATCTGCAGGTGAAGATGGTGCACAAGCCGGTCATCGGCCCGCGCAGCATCGCCTTCGAATGGGAACTGACCGGCAACCGCACCACCGCCACCGGCAAGCAACCGGTGAAGATCCGCGGCGCCAGCATCATGAAGATCCGCGACGGTCGCATCTGGTACCTGGGCGACTACTACGACAGCGACGCCCTGGAGGCGATGCTGCGACCGGTAAAGCCCTGACCCGGGAGCCATCCGGGCGGATGGCTCCGTTGCTCCCCTATTCCACCCCGAACGGCTTGCGCAGCGGCGTATCCCGGTGCGCGGCGCGGACGTACTGCGGCGGCCAGGAGACCTTCTCGCGCAAGGCTTCGGCGGCATTCAGCGGCCAGTAGGGATCGCGCAGCAGCTCACGGGCCAACAGCACCAGATCGGCCTGACCGGTGCGCAGCACGTGCTCGGCCTGGGCCGCATCGGTGATCATGCCCACCGCGCCACTGGGAATCCCGGCTTCCTTGCGCACCCGCTCGGCGAACTGGGTCTGGTAGCCGGGGCCGGTGGGAATGTCGGCCTGGGCCGCGGTGCCGCCGGAAGAGACATCGATCAGGTCGACGCCCAGGGTCTTGAGCCGGCGCGCCAGTTCCACCGTCTCGTCGACGTCCCAGCCGTCTTCCACCCAGTCGGTGGCCGAGACCCGCACGAACAGCGGCAACTCCTCCGGCCAGACCGCGCGCACGTCGGCGGTCACCTCCAGCAGCAGGCGGATGCGATTCTCGAAATTGCCGCCGTAGTCGTCTTCGCGACGGTTGGAGAGCGGCGAGAGGAACTGGTGCAGCAGATAGCCGTGGGCGGCATGGATCTCGGCCACCTTGAAGCCGGCCGCCAGGGCGCGTTCGGCAGTGTCCACGAAGGCCCGGCGAATGCTGGCGATGTCGTCGCGATCCACCGCCGTGGGCCGGGTGTGCTGGGGATCGAAGGCGATGGCCGAGGGCGCCACCGGCACCCAGCCGCCTTCGGCGATGGGCACGCTGCCGTGCTTGCCGAGCCAGGGTTGCCAGGTGCTGGCCTTGCGCCCGGCGTGGGCCAGCTGGATACCGGCGACACTGCCCTGCCCCTCGATGAACTGGGTGATGCGCCGCAGGGGCTCGATCTGCTCGTCCTTCCACAACCCCAGGTCCTGGGGCGTGATGCGCCCGTCGGGGGTGACCGCGGTGGCCTCGAAGATCACCAGGCCGGCACCACCGGTGGCGCGACTGCCCAGGTGCACCAGGTGCCAGTCGTTGGCGAAGCCGTCTTCGCTGGAGTACTGGCACATCGGGGAGACCACCACGCGATTGGGCAGGGTCAGCTGACGCAAGGTCAGGGGCTGGAACAGGAGACTCATGGCGGACCTCGTCTTCTCGGGATTCACGGCATTGGAGTGTTCCCGAACAGAATAGGTCGCTATTCCGACTAACGAGGTGCCAGGTGCACCACCAGCAACTGCACACTCTCGTTGCCGCGGAATTCGTTCACGTCCAGCCGATAGGCCAGCTCGGCCCAGCGGATGTTGGGATCGGGCCAGGTGTCGCGATCGATGTTGAAGGCGATGCCGTCCAGCTCCGGTCCGCCCTGCTCGCTGCGCAGGGTCAGCTTGAGATGCCGCTCCTTGAGCAGGCGCTGGGAGAGGATCTCGAAGGTGCCGTGGAACAGCGGTTCGGGAAACTGCTGCCCCCAAGGACCGGCCTGGCGCAGGGCCTGGGCCAGGCCGAGCTGGAACTCGGTGGGAGCCAGGCAACCATCGGTCTGCAGGCGACCACTGAGGTCGTCGGCCTGCAGATGGCGGCGCACCTCGGCGTCGAAGGCCGCGGCAAAGGTCTCGTAGTGCGCCTGGGGCAGGCTGAGGCCGGCGGCCATGGCGTGACCGCCGAACTTGGTGATCAGTCCCGGATGCCGGGTCGCCACGGCGTCCAGGGCATCGCGGATGTGCAGCCCGGGCACCGAGCGCGCCGAGCCCTTGAGCATGCCGTTGCCACTGCCGTCGTCGGCAAAGGCCAGCGCCGGGCGGTGATACTTCTCCTTGAGGCGCGAGGCGAGGATGCCGATCACGCCCTGGTGCCACTCCGGATCGAACAGGCAGAGACCGAAGGGCAGATTGTCTTCCGGCAGCTCCTTGAGCTGCTTGAGCGCCTCGCGCTGCATGCCCTGCTCGATGCTCTTGCGATCCTTGTTGAAGTCGTCCAGCTGCTGGGCGTATTCCTGCGCCAGCTGCGGGTCTTCGCAGAGCAGCAATTCGATGCCGATGGACATGTCGTCCAGCCGGCCGGCGGCATTGAGCCGCGGGCCGAGGATGAAACCGAGATCGCTGGAGGCCACCTTGCCCGGCTGGCGTCCGGCCACTTCCAGCAGCGCCTTGAGCCCCGGTCGCGCCCGACCGGCGCGGATGCGCATCAGCCCCTGGTGCACCAGGATGCGGTTGTTGGCGTCCAGCGGCACCACGTCGGCGACGCTGCCGAGGGCGACCAGATCCAGCAACTCGGCCAGATTGGGCTCGGCCAGGCCCTGACGCGCGAACCAGCCGTTCTCGCGCAGGCGACTGCGCAGGGCGAGCATCACATAGAAGATCACCCCGACCCCGGCAATGCACTTGCTGGGAAAGGCGCAGGCCGGCTGGTTGGGATTGACGATGGCGTCGGCGGCGGGCAATTCGGCGCCCGGCAGGTGGTGATCGGTGATGACCACCTGCAGCCCGGCGGCCTTGGCCGCGGCCACGCCGTCCAGGCTGGAGATGCCGTTGTCGACGGTGAGCAGCACCTCGGGTTCGCGCTGCAGGGCCACGGCGACGATCTCGGGCGTCAGGCCGTAGCCGTATTCGAAGCGATTGGGCACCAAGTAGTCGACCCAGGCCGCACCCAGACGCCGCAGCGCCAGCACGCCCACGGCACTGGCGGTGGCGCCATCGGCGTCGAAGTCGCCGACGATGAGGATGCGCCGACGCTCTTCCAGGGCCCGCGCCAGCAGCTCCACCGCGGCCTCGATGCCCTTGAGCTGGTGATAGGGCACCAGCCGCGCCAGACCCTTGTCGAGTTCTTCCGGCTGGGTCACGCCGCGGGCGGCATAGAGCCGGGTGAGCAGCGGCGGTAGATCGCCCAGGTCGGGCAACACCGCCGGCAGCGGACGGGGCTCCAGGCGCATCAACGTTCGCCCAGCAGCCATTCCAGCTGCAATTCGTGCTGACCGCGGTCGTCGGTGACGAACAAGGTGCCTTCGCTGATCATCACCTGCCAGGAAATGCTGCGCGGCAGATCGCGGGCCAGCTCGGCCAGGGGCTCGGCGGGCACCGCGGCGATGTGCAGATTCTTCAGCGTCCTGACCGCGTCTACCACCTTGGTCTGCCAGACGCGCAGGTTGCCATAGGCCAGCAGACTGGTGCGCTCGGTGCGGCGGCTGCACCAGGTCAGGCGCTCGGCATCGGGCTGGCCGACTTCGATCCAGTGCAGCACCCGACCGTCCAGGCTCTTTTCCCACAGCGCCGGCTCGTCGACGTCGGACAGGCCGCGGCCGAAGGCCAGCTGCTCGTTGTACCAGAGCACATAGGCCAGCAACCGCACCGCCATGCGCTCCTCGGTCTCGGAGGGATGCCGCGCCACGGTCAGGCGCAGATTCTCGTAGACCCCGCGATCCAGATCGGTGAGGTTGAGTTCGACTTTATAGGGCGTGGCTTGCAGAGCCATGGCGGGTCACCGGCAGGGAAAGCCGGGCATTGTACCGGAAAAGGCAGGGGGCTCGGGATCAGAGGAGCGTCAGGGGATCGGTGGAGCGGAGGTAGGATGTATCGCGGCCATGCCGGTGCGCCGTAGCGACCGCTCCTACAGGTGCTCAGACTTCCCGTAGGAGCGGCCCATGGCCGCGATAACCACGATCTAAAGGGCTAAAAATCTACAGCGGCTGACCACGCTTGCCGTGGCGGCTGACGAAGGCCTGGACGGCGGCCAGGTCGTTGGGCAGCACGGTGCAGCGCTCTTCCCGCTGCAGCAGGTCGGCCAGGTGGGTCGGCAGGCTGAGGGTCGCGCCGATGCCGGCCTTTTCCACCGCCTCGGGGAATTTGACCGGGTGGGCGGTGCCCAGCACCACCATGGGCGTGGCCAGGCTGCGCCGGCATTCGCGAGCGGCGCGCACGCCGATGGCGGTGTGCGGATCCAGCACCTCGCCGGTGGCGGCATACACCTCGGCGATGGTGGCGCAGGTCTCTTCATCGCTCACGGCGAGGGAATCGAACAGCTTGCGCGCTTCGGTCCAGCGATCGTCGGCCACCGTCAGGGTGCCGCTGCTGCGGAAATTCGCCATCAGCTCGGCCAGGGCCAGGCCGTCGCGACCGTGCAGGTCGAACAGCAGGCGCTCGAAATTGGACGAGACCATGATGTCCATGGAAGGCGAGAGCGTGGCTTCCAGCTGCTGCTTGTCGTAGCGGTTGCCGGACATGAAGCGGTGCAGGATGTCGTTGCGGTTGGTGGCCACCACCAGCTGGCTCACCGGCAGTCCCATGTTGCGGGCCAGGTAGCCGGCGAAGATGTCGCCGAAGTTGCCGGTGGGCACCGAGAAGGCGATGGAGCGCGCCGGGGCCCCCAGCTGCAGGGCCGCATGGAAGTAGTAGACGATCTGGGCCATGATCCGCGCCCAGTTGATCGAGTTGACCGCCACCAGCGGGGTGCCCTTGAGGAAACCCTGGTCGGCGAAGCTGGCCTTGACCATCTCCTGGCAATCGTCGAAGTTGCCTTCGATGGCGATGTTGTGGATGTTGTCGCCCAGCAGCGTGGTCATCTGCCGGCGCTGCACTTCCGACACCCGCTGGTGCGGATGGAGGATGAAGATGTCCACGTTCTCGCAGCGCTTGCAGCCTTCGATGGCCGCCGAGCCGGTGTCGCCGGAGGTGGCGCCCATGATCACCACGCGCTCGCCGCGCTTGGCCAGCACATGATCGAGCAGCCGCCCCAGGAGTTGCAGGGCGAAGTCCTTGAAGGCCAGGGTCGGGCCGTGGAACAGCTCCAGCACCCATTCGTTGGCGTCCAGCTGGCGCAGCGGCGCGATCGAGCTATGGGCGAAACCGGCGTAGGTCTCTTCCAAGATGGCCTTGAATTCGGCATCGGCGATGGAGCCGGCGACGAAGGGCTTCATCACCCGGAAGGCCAGCTCGTGGTAGGGCAGACCGGCCCAGGAGGCGATCTCCTCCAGGGAAAAGCGTGGCAGGTTCTCCGGCACATAGAGACCACCGTCGCTGGCGAGACCCGCCAGCAGCACTTCTTCGAAATTCAGCGCGGGCGCCTGGCCGCGGGTACTGATGTAACGCATGACTCGACCTCGGGAAAGACGGCGGCGCCGGGCGCCGCCAGGCTGCTCAGTTCAGGTGCTCGACGCGGATGCGGACGACATCGCCGACGACATCGTCCAGGGCTTCCAGCGCGGTGATGGCCTCGACCATGTGGCGCTCGGTCACGCGATGGGTCAGCAGGATCATGGGCACCAGGCCGTCATGCTCCTCGGCTTCCTTCTGCATGATGGACTCGATGTTGATGCCGCGCGCCGAGAGGATGCTCGCCACCTGGGCCAGCACGCCCGGGTGATCCTTGGCCTGGATGCGCAGATAGTAGGCGCTCTCGCAGGCCTCGATCGACAGCACCGGATGGTCGGACAGCGCATCGGGCTGGAAGGCCAGGTGCGGCACGCGATTCTCCGGATCCGAGGTCATGGCGCGCACCACGTCCACCAGGTCGGCCACCACCGCCGAGGCGGTCGGCTCCTGGCCGGCACCGGCGCCATAGAACAGCGTCGAGCCGACGGCGTCGCCATTGACCATCACCGCGTTCATCACGCCGTTGACGTTGGCGATCAGGCGATCGGCCGGGATCAGCGTCGGGTGTACCCGCAGCTCGATGCCCTGGTCGGTGCTGCGCGCCACGCCCAGGTGCTTGATGCGATAGCCCAGTGCCTCGGCGTAGCCGACGTCGGCGGTGGTCAGGCGGGTGATGCCCTCGGTGTAGGCCTTGTCGAATTGCAGCGGGATGCCGAAGGCGATGGAGGCCAGGATGGTCAGCTTGTGGGCGGCATCGATGCCTTCCACGTCAAAGGTCGGATCGGCCTCGGCATAGCCCAGCGCCTGGGCTTCGGCCAGGACATCGGGAAAGGTGCGACCCTTCTCGCGCATCTCGGAGAGGATGAAGTTGCCGGTACCGTTGATGATGCCGGCCACCCAGTTGATGCGGTTGGCGGCCAGGCCTTCGCGCAGCGCCTTGATCACCGGGATGCCCCCGGCCACCGAGGCCTCGAAGGCGACGATCACGCCCTGCTCGCGGGCCTTGGCGAAGATCTCGTTGCCGTGCACGGCGATCAGCGCCTTGTTGGCGGTGACCACGTGCTTGCCGTTGGCGATGGCGCGCAGCACCAGCTCGCGGGCCAGGGTGTAGCCACCGATCAGCTCAACCACCACGTCGATCTCGGGATTGTCGGCCACCGCCAGGACATCGGCGGTGATCGGCGTGCTGCCGGTGTCGCATTGGGGATTGGGCCGGCGCTGGGCGATCTGCGCCACCTCGATACCCCGACCGGCGCGCCGGGCGATTTCCTCGGCGTTGCGCTTGAGTACGTTGAAGGTCCCGCTGCCCACGGTACCCAGACCACAGATGCCTACTTTGACCGGCTTCACACCCTTATCCCCATGTCGTGTGGGACCGCTCCGCGGCCCCGTTCATAACTCTGATTGAGGCGCCTAGCGGGCGCCGATTGCCGCTTCCGCCAGCTGATCGGCCGGCTGGTAGCCCGGGATCATCTGGCCATCGGCGAGAATGATCGCCGGCGTGCCCTGGATACCCATGTTCTGCCCCAGCGCGAATTGCTGGGCGACCGGATTCTGGCAGCTCTCGGACTTGACCTCACGACCGGTGAACATCTGGTTCAGCGCCGCCGGCTTGTCCTTGGCGCACCACACCGCCTCCAGTTGCTTGGAGCCCGGCGAGCCCATGCCCTGGCGCGGGAAAGCCAGGTAGCGCACCTCGATGCCGCGCTTGTTCAGCTCGGGCACCTCGGCGTGCAGCTTCTGGCAATAGGGGCAGGTGGTGTCGGTGAAGACGGTGATGTGCGCCTTGGTCTCGCCCTGGGCGGGATAGACGATCATCTGGTTGCGATCGAGGCCATTGATCTGCCGCGCCACCGCGACGTTCTCGGCCTTCTCGGTCAGGTTGGAGGCCTTGCCGTCCTTGACCTGATACAGATAGCCCTGCATGACGAACTGGCCATCGCCGCTGGCATAGAGCACGCGACCGCCCTTGAGCTGGACCTGGTAGAGGCCCTCCAGCGGACTCTTGGCGATGGACTCGATGGCGAGATTGGGTTGCAGCGCGGTCAGGCTCTGGCGAATGGCCTGCTCAGGTTCGGCCTGAGCCAGTTGCACGCCGAGCCCCAGGCAAGCGGCGAGCAACAGTTGGGAAATACGCATGTTTGACTCCTGTTGAGACGCCGGCAAGCCTACCACAGACCTGCCGGCTACGGCGGTCCCGCCCCCAGGGCGGGGCTTCAGAAGTGTCTACGCAATTTTGGCGGCGCTTTTGGTCCCAGAGCGGTGTTGCCGCTCCTCGCCATAGCCCTGCTATGACTCGTCCCGGCGCCTGGCTCAGAAACCAAAATCACTCGCCAATTCTTGCGCGAACTTCTGAAACACCGCCCTAGCCGCGCGGATGGTGCTGGGCGTGCAGTTGCTGCAGCCGCACGCGGGCGACGTGGGTGTAGATCTGGGTGGTGGACAGGCTGGTATGGCCGAGCAGCATCTGCACCGTGCGCAGGTCGGCGCCGTGATTGAGCAGATGGGTGGCGAAGGCGTGCCTTAGGGTATGCGGCGACAGCGAGGTGCGGATGCCGGCCACCTGGGCATGCAGCTTGATGCGGTGCCAGAAGGTCTGCCGAGTCATGGGCGTGCCGCGCTGGCTGGGAAAGAGGATGTCGCCGGGCTGGCCGCCCAGCAGCAATGGACGCGCGGTCTTCAGATAGCTTTCCAGCCAGGCGATGGCCTCTTCGCCCAGGGGGATCAGCCGCTCCTTGCTGCCCTTGCCGAAGACCCGCAGCGAACCCTCGCGCAGGTTGATCTCGTCCAGGGTCAGGCTGATCAGCTCGGTCACCCGCAGGCCGGTGGCATAGAGCACCTCGAGCATGGTGCGATCGCGCAGGCCCAGGGTGTCCTCGGTATCCGGCGCAGCCAACAGGGCTTCCACATCCGCCTCGGACAGGCTCTTGGGCAGCGGCGCACCCAGCTGCGGCATGCTCACCAGCAGCGTCGGGTCCTCGGCCAGCCGCCCCTCGCGCACCGCGTACTTGTAGAAGCTGCGCAGCCCGGAAAGGAAACGCGCCGTGGAGCGCGCCTGGTAACCCTCGCTCAGGCGCCAGCCGAGGTGATCGAGCACGGCGTCGCGGCCGACGGACTCCAGGGTCAGGCCCCTGCCCTCCAGCCACCGGGCGAAGGCCAGCAGGTCGGTGCGGTAGGCGCTGCGGGTATGAGGCGACAGCCCCTTCTCCAACCACAGGGCGTCGAGGAACTCCTCGATCAGCCGCTCGGCGTTCACGCGGCGAATCCGGGTAGCACCGGGGTCGGCTTGCCCTCGTCATCGACGGCGACAAAGCTGAAGGCGCCGTTGATGGCGCGTTCGCGGCCTTCCGCCAGCATGCCTTCGACGAAGACCTCCACCTGCACCTTGATGCTGGTGTTGCCGACCTTCACCACCCGGCCGATCAGCTCGACGATGGAGCCCGCGGGAATGGGATGGTTGAAATCGATGCGGTCGGTGGAGACCGTGACCAGCGGCTTGCGACAGAAGCGCGTCGCGGTGATGAAGGACACCTCGTCCATCCAGGCCAGGGCGGTGCCGCCGAACAGGGTGTCGTGATGATTGGTGGTGGGCGGGAAGACCGCCTTGGCCACCCGGGTTTCCGACAGCGCGGTGCGCCGCTGGATTTCCGCTTCGCGGGTCGTCATGTCTTACCTCGAACCTCAGAACCTACTCAAAATCTGCTGCGCGTCGGCCAAACGTGGTTGAAGCTGGCCTGGAAGGCCAGCCCCGTCAGAATGCTCATTTACCAGTTGTAAACTCGCGCGCGAGCCCGGTCCGCTTCCTCAGCCAGCTTCGCCTTGTTTGTCTCTAGCTCGCGAGATTTTGACTAGGCTCTTAGAAACGAAAAAAGCAGCCGAAGCTGCTTTTTTCTGGTCACGCCGCGATCAGGAAAGCTTTTCCTTGATGCGGGCAGCCTTGCCGGACAGTTCGCGCAGGTAGTACAGCTTGGCCTTGCGCACGTCACCGCGACGCTTGACGCTCAGGCTGTCGACCAGCGGGCTGTAGGTCTGGAAGGTACGCTCGACGCCAACGCCGTTGGAGATCTTGCGTACGGTGAAGGCGCTGTTCAGGCCGCGGTTACGCTTGCCGATCACCACGCCTTCGAAGGCCTGCAGACGCTGACGGTCGCCTTCCTTCACCTTAACTTGGACAATCACGGTGTCGCCGGGGGCGAACGCCGGGATTTCTTTGTTCATCTGCTCAGCTTCGATCTGGGCAATGATTTTGTTGGTCATGTCACTCTGCTCCTAAGACAGGCCGCGGCCCGCCATCGATACCTAACTATCGTTCCGCTGACGGAGGTATTCCGCCAACAGGTTCTGCTCTTCTCCAGAAAGCGAGCGGCCATCCAGAAGATCGGCGCGTCGCTCCGCAGTGCGTCCCAGGGACTGCTGCAGGCGCCAGCGCCGGATATGCTCGTGGTTACCACTGAGCAACACGTCGGGTACGCGACGGCCCTCGTACACCTCGGGTCGGGTGTAGTGCGGGCAATCGAGCAGGCCGTCGGTAAACGAGTCCTGCTCGGCGGAATCCGCATGCCCCAAGGCTCCAGGCAGCAGTCGCGTGACCCCATCGATCAGCACCATGGCCGGCAATTCACCGCCGGACAGCACATAGTCGCCAATCGACCATTCTTCATCCACGTGCGTCTCGATGAAACGCTCGTCGATGCCTTCGTAACGCCCGGCGATGAGGATCAGATGCTCCTCCTGCGCCAGTTCCCGAACCGCCGCCTGGTCGAGTTTGCGACCCTGGGGGGACAGGTAGATCACCTTTGCCGCCGAATCACCCTTGGCATCGGCCAGGGCACGCTCCAGCGGCTGGATCTTCATGACCATGCCGGGACCGCCGCCAAAGGGCCGGTCGTCCACGGTCTGGTGACGATCCTCGGTATAGCTGCGCGGGTTGTAGCAGGTCAGCTCCAGGAGCCCCTGCTTCATCGCGCGACCGCTCACGCCATAGGCGCTGACGGCCTCGAACATCTCGGGAAAGAGGCTGATGACATCGATACGCATGGATCAGAAATCCGCGTCCCAGTCGACCTGCATCTCGCCCTTGGCCAGATCCACCGCCAGCACGTACTGGTCGGGCAGATAAGGCAACAGACGCTCACGATCGTCGAGGCTGCCAGCACAGGGCTTGACCACCATGACGTCGTTGGCCCCGGTCTCCAGCAGATGATCCACCACGCCCAGCCACTGGCCTTCGCGATTGATCACCTTGAGACCTTCCAGCTGATGCCAGTAGTAGTCACCGGCGCCCAGCTGGGGCAATTCACTGCGCGGCACGCAGATCTCGAAACCGGCCATCAGGCGGGCTTCTTCGCGATCGTCCAGGCCCTGCAGACGTACCGTCAGGACCTTGCCGTGCATCCGACCGCCGAGCACCTTGACCTGCCGGGTCTCGCCTTCGCGCCGCAGCGTCCAGGTCCGATAGTCCAGCAGATTGTCGAGCGGATCGGTAAAGGAGTAGATCTTGAGCTCACCGCGTACGCCAAAGACCGAAACTATCTTGCCCAGGACCACTAGGTCGGGGGCGGAGGTCGGCGTACTCATGGTCTTCAGGCGGTAGCCTGAGCGCTCTTCAGCAGCTGAGCGACGCGCTCGGACGGCTGGGCGCCCTGCGACAGCCAGTAGTTGGCGCGCTCTTGGTCCACCGACAGACGGATTTCGGCGCCGCTGGCCACCGGGTTGAAGAAACCGATGCGCTCGACGAAACGACCATCGCGCGCATTGCGGCTGTTGGTCACGGTCAGGTGGTAGAAGGGGCGCTTCTTGGAGCCGCCACGGGCTAGACGGATGGTTACCATTGAACTTCGTTCCTGTAGTCGGTGCTTGTAGCTGTGGGCACACTGGGCCACATGGCCCGAAAGGCCGCATATTCTAAGGGCTGTTACCCGGTTTGCCAATGGCTTTCAACGGCACCCTCGGCATAGCGGCAGCCTGGAGACTCCAGCGGTGGAGCCCCGTCGCTCGCGAAGGTGCATCAGCACTGGTGCCGACGCCCCTCGCAGAGCCCTTTCCGATGCCGGCCATCTGGCGACGGGCGGCACCCGGAAATCACATCTTCGGCATGCCGCCGCCGGGGAACATGCTGCCCATGCCGCGCATCATCTTGGCCATGCCGCCCTTGGCGGTGACCTTCTTCATCATCTTCTGCATCTGCTTGTGCTGCTTGATGAGGCGGCCGACGTCCTGCACCTGGGTGCCGGAACCCAGGGCGATGCGCTTCTTGCGCGAGCCGCTGATCAGCTCCGGATCGCGGCGCTCGGCCGGGGTCATGGAGTCGATGATGGCTTCCATCTGCTTGAAATGCTTTTCCGCGGCGCCTTGAGCGTTGCCCATCTGCTGGATGTTCATGCCACCCATCATGGTCGGCAGCTTGTCCATCAGCGAACCCAGGCCGCCCATGTTCTTCATCTGGCGCAACTGGTCGCGGAAGTCTTCGAGATCGAAGCCCTTGCCCTTCTTGAGCTTCTTGGCCAGCTTGTCGGCCTTTTCGCGATCCAGGGTCTGTTCGGCCTGCTCGATCAGCGAGAGGACGTCGCCCATGCCGAGGATGCGCGAGGCGACCCGGTCCGGGTGGAAGGGATCGAGGGCTTCGCTCTTCTCGCCCATGCCGATGAACTTGATCGGCTTGCCGGTGATGTGGCGGACCGACAGGGCAGCACCGCCGCGGGCATCGCCGTCGACCTTGGTCAGGATCACGCCGGTGAGCGGCAGGGCGTCGTTGAAGGCCTTGGCGGTGTTGGCGGCGTCCTGACCAGTCATGGCGTCGACCACGAACAGGGTCTCGGCCGGCTTGGTGGCGGCATGGACCTGCTGGATCTCCGCCATCATCTCGCTGTCGATGTGCAGGCGACCGGCGGTGTCGACGATGACCACGTCGATGAACTTGAGCTTGGCTTCGCGGATGGCGGCCTGGGCGATCTCCACCGGCTTCTGGCTGATGTCGGAGGGGAAGAAGGTGACCCCCACCTCCCCGGCCAGGGTTTCCAGCTGCTTGATGGCGGCCGGACGATAGACGTCGGCGGAGACGACCATGACGGTCTTCTTCTTGCGCTCCTTGAGGAAGCGCGCCAGCTTGCCCGCGGTGGTGGTCTTGCCCGCGCCCTGCAGGCCGGCCATGAGGATGACCGCCGGCGGCGCGACGTTGAGCGCCAGGTCTTCGTTGGCCGCGCCCATGATGGCTTCGAGCTCGGCGCGCACGATCTTCACGAACGCCTGGCCCGGGGTCAGACTCTTGGACACCTCGGTGCCGACCGCCCGCTCCTTGACCCGATTGACGAACTCCTTGACCACCGGCAGGGCGACGTCCGCCTCGAGCAGCGCCATGCGCACCTCGCGCAGGGTGTCCTTGATGTTGTCTTCGGTGAGCTTGGCCTTGCCGGTAATGTGGCGCAGGCTTTGGGACAGGCGGTCTGTGAGATTCTCGAACATGCGGACATCCAGGGCAGAAACGGCGGCTGACCGGCAAGTATAACGAAAGAGCGCCTGAGCAGGGATAGCCGCCAGGGCCGCTACCGCGTGAAACCGTCAGCAGGGCCGGTATCGGCGAGCCGCCGAGGCGGGAGCGCGAGGCACCGACGCCAGGGCCGGTGCCTGCGGGGAGGGGATCAGAAGATCAGCGAGAAGATGCCGATGACCACCACCAGGCCGATCAGAAAGATGATGCCCATGGTACCGCCGAGAAATTTAAGCATGGTCGCGACCTCTTCAAGATATGTACCTCTTGGGACCACCCGCTGGCGGTCAGGGTTCGCCCAGCCTGGCCAGCCGGCGCCAAGGCGCGGCTCAGACTTTCTGTACCGCCCTGTCTGTGCCACACTCGCCTGCTTTCCGCTCTGCTGAAACCGAACCATGCACGCCCTGCTGCCCACCCTCCTGGCCGCCGCCCTCTATCTGCTCGCGACCCTCTACCAGGGCAGTTGCCTGCTGCGCAAACAGCCGTCGAGCAAGCCCCTGGTCCTGGGCGCTGGTATCCTGGCCCTGTTGCCCCACGCCCTGGCCGTCTATCTGCAGCTGATCCTCGAACCGACCCTGAGCCTGGACTTCTTCGACGCCTCCAGCCTGATCTCGGCGACCGCCATCGCGCTGATGCTGATCGGCTGCCTGCGCATGCCGCTGCAACCGCTGCTGGTGCTGGTCTATCCCCTCGGTGCCATCACCGCGCTGCTGGCCGAATTCGTGCCGCCCGGCACCGTGACCCCGCTGGACGTGTCGCCCAAGATCGTCGTGCACGTGCTGCTGTCGATCATCGCCTACGGGCTCTTCACCCTGGCGGTGCTGCAGTCGCTGCTGCTGCTGATCCAGGATCGCCAGCTTAAGAACAAGCACCCGTCCGGGCTGATCCGCAGCTTTCCCCCGCTGCAGACCATGGAAAGCCTGCTGTTCGGCTTTCTCTGGGCCGGCTGGGTGGTGCTGTCGCTGTCGCTGATCTCCGGCTGGTTCTTTGTCGAGGACATGTTCGCCCAGCACCTGGTGCACAAGACGGTGCTCTCCTGCATCGCCTGGGTGGTGTTCGGCATCCTGCTGTGGGGGCGCAATCGCCTGGGCTGGCGCGGCCACCGGGCGATCCGCTGGACGCTGCTGGGCTTCATCCTGCTGATGCTGGCCTATTTCGGCAGCAAGCTGGTGCGGGAATTCATCCTGCATCGTTGACAGTCGTCGTTCCACTACCTGCATAATCAGGCGACCGAACCACGTTCGGCGCGACCCGGCCAACAGCCGCTTCGCGCCCGGCACGTCATAACAGGTCGTCCCGCCCGTCCCCATCCTCGGACAGCCGCTGCCCCACCGGGCCGCTCCGGCAGACGCCTCCTACAAGAACGACTGCCCGGTACCCCTGCATGTCCACGACCGCTGCCGCCTTCGACGCGCCCACCTCCGTGCCGCGCAACTCCCCCACCCGCGTGGCCACCGCCAGCTTCATCGGCACCGCCATCGAGTTCTACGACTTCTACGTCTATGCCACGGCCGCGGCCCTGGTGATCGGCCCGGTGTTCTTTCCCCAGGGCGCGGGCATGGCCCAGACCCTCAGCGCCTTCATCACCTTTGGCATCGCCTTCCTGGCGCGCCCCCTGGGTTCGCTGCTGTTCGGCCACTTCGGCGATCGCATCGGGCGCAAGTCCACCCTGGTGGCCTCGCTGCTGCTGATGGGCATCTCCACCACCCTGATCGGCCTCCTGCCTGGCTATGCCAGCATCGGCGTCTGGGCACCGATCCTGCTCTGCCTGCTGAGGTTCGGCCAGGGCCTGGGGCTGGGCGGCGAATGGGGCGGCGCGGCGCTGCTGGCCACCGAGAACGCCCCGCCCGGCAAGCGCGCCTGGTTCGGCATGTTTCCCCAGCTCGGTCCTTCCATCGGCTTTCTCATGGCCAACGGTCTGTTCCTGGCCCTGGCGCTGCTGCTGGACGACGAGCAATTCCGCGCCTGGGGCTGGCGCATCCCCTTCCTGCTCAGCGCCCTGCTGGTGGTGGTCGGCCTCTATGTGCGGCTGTCGCTGCACGAGACGCCGGTGTTCGCCGAGGCCATGGCGCGGCGTGAGAAGCTGCGCCTGCCCATGGTCGAGACCTTCGGCAAGCACGGCAAGGCGGTGCTGCTGGGCGCCCTGAGCATGGTGGTGTGCTACGCCCTCTTCTATATCTCCACGGTGTTCTCGCTGAGCTACGGGGTGAAGAATCTCGGCTACAGCCGCCAGGAATTCCTCGGCCTGCTCTGTGTGGCCGTGCTGTTCATGGCCCTGGCCACGCCGCTGTCGGCCTGGCTGGCCGATCGCTTCGGCCGCAAGCCGGTACTGGCGGCCAGCGCCATCGCCGCCCTGCTGTCGGGCTTCGCCATGGAGCCGCTGCTGACCCACGGCTCCAGCCAGGCGGTCGGCCTGTTCCTGGCCCTGGAGCTGTTTCTCATGGGCATGACCTTCGGTCCCATGGGCGCCCTGCTGCCGGAAATCTTCCCCACCCGGGTGCGCTACACCGGTGCCTCGGCGGCCTACAACCTGGGCGGCATCCTCGGCGCCTCCCTGGCGCCCTACGCCGCGCAGCAACTGGTGGAGGCCGGTGGCCTGAGCTGGGTGGGCGGCTATGTCTCGGCAGCAGCGGCCATCAGCCTGGTGGCGGTGCTCTGTATGCGCGAGACGCGCGACCAGTCGCTGTAGATCTCTCCAGCCAATGAAAAAGGGCCCCGCGGGGCCCTTTTTCGTGGTGCGCAGCCGGCCTTACAGCTCGACCTTCACCGCCTGGGACGCACGCACGGCCTTGGCCCGGGCGGCTTCGATGCTTTCGTCGCGGGCCAGGGCGACGCCCATGCGCCGCTGCCCCTTCACCTCGGGCTTGCCGAACAGGCGCAGCGCGGTGTCGGGTTCGGCCAGGGCCGCGCCGAGGTTGGCGAAGGCGGTCTGGCGCGAATCGCCGTCCACCAGGATCACCGCCGAGGCCGAGGGACCGAACTGGCGGATGGTGGGGATCGGCAGGCCGAGGATGGCCCGGGCATGCAGGGCGAATTCGGAGAGATCCTGGGAGATCAGGGTCACCAGGCCGGTGTCGTGGGGCCGCGGGGAGACCTCGCTGAACCAGACCTGGTCGCCCTTGACGAACAGTTCCACGCCGAACAGGCCGCGACCGCCCAGGGCCTCGGTGACCGCGCGGGCGACCCGCTCGGACTCGGCCAGGGCCTTCTCGCTCATGGCCTGGGGCTGCCAGGACTCGTGGTAGTCGCCCTTGACCTGGCGATGCCCGACCGGCGCGCAGAAGGAGGTGCCGCCGACGTGGCGCACGGTCAGCAGGGTGATTTCGTAGTCGAAGTCGACGAAGCCCTCGACGATCACCCGGCCCTTGCCGGCGCGACCGCCTTCCTGGGCGTATTGCCAGGCGGCCTGCAGCTCGTCGGCGCTGCGCAGCAGGCTCTGGCCCTTGCCCGAGGAACTCATGATCGGCTTGACCACGCAGGGATAGCCCAGCGCCTCGGCGGCGGCGGCATAGTCTTCGTAGGTGTCGGCGAAGTGATAGGGCGAGGTGGGCAGGCCCAGTTCCTCGGCGGCGAGGCGACGGATGCCTTCGCGATTCATGGTCAGCTGGGCGGCGCGGGCGGTGGGCACCACGGTGTAGCCCTCGCCTTCCAGCTCCACCAGGGTGGCGGTGGCGATGGCTTCGATTTCCGGCACGATGAAGTGCGGCTGCTCGCGCTCGATCACCGCGCGCAGGGCGGCCCCGTCGAGCATGTCGATGACGTGGCTGCGATGAGCGACCTGCATGGCCGGGGCATCGGCGTAGCGATCCACGGCGATGACCTCGACGCCCAGGCGCTGCAGTTCGATGACGACTTCCTTGCCCAGTT
Source organism: Pseudomonas sp. GM_Psu_1 (assembly GCF_026544185.1). NCBI lineage: Bacteria > Pseudomonadati > Pseudomonadota > Gammaproteobacteria > Pseudomonadales > Pseudomonadaceae > Pseudomonas > Pseudomonas sp. GM_Psu_1. Next base: position 31,310 of record NZ_JALNUX010000010.1, on the reverse strand, counting down.
CGCCGGAGCCGCAGAGCAGCACGCGGGTGGCGCTGGGGGACAGGGGGGTACCGATACGGGGCATGACAGATCTCTCCGGCTGATGTCAGGTCAGGAAGGCCGCACCGCCCGCCCGCGCCCGCTCGCTGCAGCGCAGCAGCACCTCGCGGCGCTCGCTGTCGCTCATGGACATCCAGCGGGTGATCTCGGCGGCGCTGCGCTGGCAACCGATGCAGATGTCCTGTTCGTCCAGGGCACAGACATGGACGCAGGGCGAACGCACGGGTGAATCGGCGGTGGTCATGCGGCTTCCCTCGAATGGCCGCGCATTGTGCCCGTTAATGCCCGACTTGGCATGTGCCTTTACCTTGCCGATACCGCTCAATCCCGCCTGGGCGGTGCCTTGAGCACGATACCGGCGTCGTACAGCAGATTGACCAGTTCGACGATGATCACCGCCGTCAGCCCCCAGATGCGGTGCTCGCCATACTGATAGCTGGGCACCTGCCAGCGCAGGCCGTCGTGGTCGACCCTGAGGGTGTAATCCGGCGGCACCTCGCAGAAGAACTGCAGGGGCACGCTGAAGATCGCGGCGATCTCGGCTTCGCTGGGTACGTATTCGAGCTGATCGGGGATCAGCGCGACGATGGGGGTCACCGCCAGGCCGTAGCGCGACACCAGCGGACTCAGGGGGGCGATCACCTCCACCAGGCCCGGTGGCAGTCCGACCTCTTCCTCGGCCTCGCGCAGGGCGGTGGCGACCAGATCGGCGTCCTCGGGATCGCGCCGGCCGCCCGGCAGGGCCACCTCGCCGCCGTGGGTGGACAGGTTGCTGGCCCTCAGGGTGAGCAGCAACTCGGGATGCTCGCCACGGATGATGGGCACCAGCACCGCCGCTTCCTGGTAGCTCTCGGTGCCGCTCAGGGTGCGCGGCTGATAGTGACGCAGGCGCTGGAGCAACTCATCCACGCCGGAATTCTCCCTTGCTCATCGTATCCCCTGGATCATGGCACGCCCGTCGGGCAATCCCAAGCCCAGCCATCGCTTGCGAGGCCCGGGATCGCCCCGGCACACTGCAGCAAAACGAGGATGAACCATGAAGCATTGCAATCACTGTGGCGGACTGCTGGAAGAACGCCTTCCCGCGGGTGACAACCGGATGCGCCTGGTCTGCAGCCAGTGCGGCGCAGTGCATTATCAGAATCCGCGGGTGGTGGCCGGCTGCCTGGCGACCTGGGAGGGCAAGGTGCTGCTCTGCCAGCGCGCCATCGAACCGCGCAAGGGTTACTGGACGCTGCCGGCGGGCTTCATGGAAAACGGCGAGACCACCACCGAGGCCGCCGCCCGCGAGACCTTCGAGGAAGCCGGCGCGACCGTGCAGGGCCTGGAGCTCTATACCCTCTTCGACCTGCCGCACATCGACCAGATCTACATGCTGTTCCGCGGCGAGCTGGTCGATGGCCGCTTTGGCGTCGGCGAGGAAAGTCTCGACGTGCGCCTTCTGGACGAAGCCGACATCCCCTGGTCGTCTCTGGCTTTTCCGACCATCAAGCGGACACTAGAATGCTTTTTCGCCGACCGCCGTCGCGGCGAGTTTTCCCTGCGCCATGAAGGCATGGCGCCTATGGTGGTCGCACCCAAGCCTGCCTAAGGGCCTGTTCAAAGTCTGCTGCGCGTCGGCCCAACGTCGTTGAAAATGCCTTCGGAATGCTCATTTACTATCTGTAAACTCCGCTTCCTCAGCCATTTTCGCCTTGTTTGTCTCTAGCTCGCGAGACCTTGAACAGGCCCTGAGCTCTTCCGAGGATCTACCCGACATGCGTCCGTTGCACCTGTTGTTGGCGCTCTGCTATGTGCTGTGCGGTTCGTTGCTTCCCCAGCTGGTCCAGGCCAGTACCAGCGTCACGGTGATCCGCCAGCCGGCCGCACCGCTGATCGACAAGGTGCTGGTCATCAAGTCGCGCAATCAGCTGCAACTGCTCAGCGGCGATACCGTGATGAAGTCCTATCGCATCTCGCTGGGCAAGAATCCCCGCGGCCCCAAGTTGCGCGAGGGCGACAAGCGCACCCCGGAAGGCTTCTACTGGATCGACTGGCGCAAGACCAGCGACAAGTTCAACCTGGCCATGCACATCTCCTATCCCAATCGTGAGGACCTGGCCCGCGCCAGCCAGGCCGGCGTGCGTCCCGGCAGCATGATCATGCTGCACGGCACCCCCATCGACGAGGAGTACCCGGAGTGGTACTTCAACTCGCTGAACTGGACCGAGGGCTGCATCGCCATGACCAACCACGACATGCGCGAGGTCTGGGGCTTGGTCAAGGACGGCACCCTGATCGAGATCCGCCCCTGAGCCCCAGGTCGTCAGGCGGCAGCCCTGCGACCGCCGCCTGAGTCCCCGCCCTACCCCGCCACCTGCTCCGCCGGCGAGACGATGGTGGTCTTGCCGCGCGACCGACCACTGCTGAGGTAGTCGGCGATGGATTCCTGGGTGACCTCGCCGAGGAAGTCGTTGTCGGCGCTGAGCACCGGCAGCCAGGAGCTGTTGAACTGGTACATGCGCGACAGCAGGATGCGCAGGTGCTCGTCGAAGGCCGCGGTGGCCTTGAACGGGGTGACGAAGGGCGCCACCGGGCCGCTCTGCCCGCGCAGGTCACGCCGGCGCACGTAGCCCAGGCCCTTGTTGGCGGCATCCGTCACCACCAGGTAGCGGCGATCGTGCTCCTCCATCAACTCCACGGCATCGCCGATCAGGGTCTCGGCCTGGATCGAGGGCGCGTTGTCGGCCGCATCCTCGGCGCGGATCAGCAGGAGACGCTTCAAGGTGCTGTCCTGGCCGACGAAGTTGCTGACGAAGTCGTCCTTGGGATGGGCCAGCAGGGTGTCCGGGTGGTCGAACTGCACCAGGCGGCCGCCGCGGAACACCGCGATCTTGTCGCCCAGGCGGATGGCCTCGTCGATGTCGTGGCTGACCATGATCACCGTCTTGTTCAGTGCCCGCTGCATCTGGAAGAACTCGTTCTGGATGGCATCGCGGTTGATCGGATCCACCGCGCCGAAGGGTTCGTCCATCAGCAGCAGCGGCGCCTCGGCCGCCAGGGCGCGGATCACCCCGATACGCTGTTGCTGGCCTCCGGACAGCTCGCGCGGATAGCGCGACAGGTACTGCTTGGGATCGAGCTGCACCATGCTCATCAACTCGGTGGCGCGCTCGCGGCACTTCTTCTTGTCCCAGCCCAAGAGCTTGGGCACCACGGTGATGTTTTCCTCGATGGTCATGTTGGGGAACAGACCGATCTGCTGGATCACGTAGCCGATATGGCGCCTGAGGGTCACCTCGTCGATGCCGGTGGTGTCCTCGCCATTGATCAGCACCCGTCCCGAGGTGGGCTCGATCAGGCGGTTGATCATCTTCAGGGTGGTGGTCTTGCCGCAGCCGGAGGGGCCGAGGAAGACGCAGATCTGGCCCTCCTCCACGGTGAGGCTCACGGCGTCCACCGCGGTCACGTCCTTGCCGTGCTGCTTGAAGGTCTTGGTCAGGCGGTCGAGTTCGATCATCTGGGACTCCTTAAGGGGCGCTGCGCAGGCCGCGCGGGGTGAGGCGGCGTTGCAGCCACTGCAGGACGAGGTCGGCGACGATGGCCAGCAGGCTGACCAGCACCGCGCCGACGATGAGGGTGGCCATGTCGCTGCGGCTGATGGAGGTGAGGATGAGCACGCCCAGGCCGCCGGCGCCGATGGTGGCGGCGATGGTCATGACGCCGATGTTCATAACCACGGCGGTGCGCACCCCGGCCAGGATCACCGGCAGGGCGATGGGCAGTTCGACCATGCGCAGGCGCTGCCAGAAGGTCATGCCGATACCGGCACCCGCCTCGCGGATGCCCGGCTCGACGCTGGTCAACGCCAGGTAGGTGTTTCTCAGGATCGGCAGCAGCGAATAGAGGAACACCGCGGTGATGGCCGGCAGCGGGCCGAGGCCCTGGCCGAACTTGGAATAGAACGGCAGCAGCAGGCCGAACAGGGCGATGGAGGGCAGCGTCATGACCACCGTGGCCACCGCCTGCAGCGGTCCGGCCAGCCAGGGATAGCGGGTCATGAGGATGCCCAGGGGCACGCCCACCAGGATCGCCAGGGTTACGGCGATGCCCACCAGGGTGATGTGCTGGCGGGTCAGTTCGAGGACCTGCAGCCAGTCGATGTGATTGAAGGAGGTGATGAAATCCATGGGTCATTGCCCTCCGTCTAGGGGGTGCTGGGCGAGGAAGTCGCGGGCCACCTGGGCCGGCGTCTGCCGCTCGATGTCCACCTTGGCGTTGAGCTGGCGCATGGTGGCCTGGTCCAGGCTTTCCGCCAGGGGTTTGAGCAAGGCGGCGAGATCCGGGTGCTTGGCCAGGTACCCGGCGTTCACCACGGGGGCAGCGGTGTAGTCGGGGAAATAGCCCTTGTCGTCTTCCAGCACCTTGAGCCTGAAGGCATCCAGGCGGCCGTCGGTGGTGTAGACCAGGCCGGTGAAGACCTGGCCGTTGCGCAGGGCGGTGTAGACCAGGCCCGGGTCCATCTGGCGGATGTCGTCCCGGGTGTAGCTCAGGCCATAGGCCTTGACCAGGCCGGCGAGGCCATCGGAGCGGTTGGCAAATTCGATGTCCAGCGCGGTGAGGTGCTGCTTGCCGGCCTCGGCCTTGAGCAGTCCGGCCAGGTCGCTGATGCTGTTCAGCTCGGGATGCTGTCGAGCGATCTTCTCCGGCAACGCCAGGGCATAGGTATTGTTGAAGCGGGTGGGCGCCAGCCAGGCCAGACCGACCTTGGCGTCCAGCTGCTTGACCCGCTGGTAGGAGGCCTCCTTGTCCAGTCGTTCGGTGACATGGTTGTAGGCCACCAGGGAGGTGCCGGTGTATTCCCAGGTGAGGTCGAGCTGGGCGTTCTTCACGCCATTCCAGGCGATGGTGCTGCCCAGGCCGCCGACGATCTCCGGCTGATAGCCGTGGCGGGACAGATACTGCCCGGTGAGTTCGGCGAGGATGGCCTGCTCGGTAAAGACCTTGGCACCGATGCGGATCGGATCGGCCTGGGCAGCGCTGGCCAGCGTCAGTCCGAACCAGGCGGCGCCCAGGGCGATAAGCAACTTCTTCATCTCGTCTCCTTAGCGGGCCAGGCCGCGTTCCAGCCAGAGGCGACTGGCGAGCAGCACCAGGCCGTCCAGCAGCAGCGCCAGCAGCGCCGTGGCGGCGGCGCCCAGCAGCAGCTGCGACTGGTTCTCCAGGGCGATGGCGGGAAAGATCAAGCTGCCCAGGCTGTTGGCGCCGATGAGAAACACCAGCGGCGTGGTGCCGACGTTGATCGCCAGGGCGACCCGCACCCCGCCGATGATGATGGGCACGGCATTGGGCAGCTCCACCTTGGTCAGCACCTGGGTGGGGGTCATGCCGATGCCGGTGGCAGCCTCCTTGAGCGAGGCCGGCACGTTCTTCAGCCCCTCGTAGGTGTTGCGCACGATGGGCAGCAGCGAGGCCAGGAACAGCGCCAGGATCGCCGGCCCATCGCCGATGCCGACGATGCCCAGGGCGATGGCCAGCACCGCCAGCGGCGGCACGGTATTGCCGATGTTGAACACCTGCATGAAGCGCTCGGCGCTGCGGGCGAAGGCTGGCCGACTCAGCAGCACCCCGGCGGGGATGCCTACCTGCAGGGCCAGGACCATGGAGACGGCTACCAGATAAAGATGAGCCTGGAGATAGAACCAGAGGTCTGCGCGATAGGTACGCAGCGTATCCATACCGATCCAGTGCACCAGCAGTGCCAGGATCACCACTCCCACGGCCGTGCCGAGCAGGAGGGTCTTGAACTTCGCCATGTCAGGCTCCTTCAACGGGCGGACAGGCCGCATGCCTTCCGAGTGCGGACCTCGCACGGGGGCGAGGCGCAGGACGGCTGTCCGGGTTCAGGGTCGAGACACAGCAGGGCATGGCGGGTATGCCGGCTGGACCAACGGGGCACTGCGGATCTCGGATCTGCCTAGCCCTTGGGTGTCGCTCCGGGGGAACGACATGGCGCCTTGCCTCGACCGAAGAGATTGACGTCCATCGCAGTCGATAGTTCGCCAGCTCCTTTTCAGGCTAACCCAATAGACTCGCTCAATGCCAACCCGATCATGCATAGCGGAACGTCTTGACAGGGTGAAAGGCCCGGCCGAGAGGCCCGGACAGCCGGCAAAAAGCGAGAGTCGCGCGCTAGAGCCTTCGGCGAATATGTGACGATAAATTTAATACGCTTACTGTTAGATGCTTTGCAGTACCAACGCGACGCCTGTCACGGATGCCGGGGCAAGCCACAGCGGTTTCGTGGAGCGGCACACAGCGCAGCTGACGTACGGTCATAACTGAAACATCTTTCTGTGAGCCAGTGCGGTGACGAGGTTTTGGCACCCCTTTATCATGCCGACGAATGGCTGACGCTTTGAGGGATCATTCAGCCATACCAAGGTCAATAGGTGGCCCAGTGATAGCACCAAGCGCCATTTCTGGAACCGCTATAAAAACAGACTATTCACCGAGCTAACTTCAAAGGGAACGTTATGAATGACATGACGGCTTGTGCATCGTTGGACTCCGCTGTTCTCTCCTCTGCCCCCGTAATGCTGCTGCAACCCAAGGTGGAAAATTGGGTGGTGGTGTATGCGCACGGCGGCCTGATCGCCGAATTCAGCGACGAGGCCTCGGCCCGCCGCGAAGCCGAGCAGTGGGCTGGGATCTGCCTGCGTCGCTAAAGACCGCTTTCGAATGACCTGCCTGCGCCATATAAAGATGGAAAGCAGTCACAGGCAGTTCATTACCCGCGCTACCCTTCTTCCTGCCCTGCCCAGGGGCCGCGCTGCCCGGATCCAGCCGCCGCGGCGTCCCGCTCCAAGCTGCCCGCCAGTCTACCCAGCTCGCATTTCCGCGGTTTTCGCCCGACATTAACGTTGTCTGGCGCACCTTCTGAGCCTTGCACTGCAACTTCCCGGCGCCTCTTCAGGCCTCATGGCGGATCGGGCCACGACCGCCCGACATTCCTACGTCTTCCGTCACTGTCCGGGACCTTGCCGATGACGCTACGCCTGAAATCCAAGCTCACCCTGTTGTTCACCCTGCTTTGCAGTCTGGCTGCCATGCCGGTCGCCCAGGCCGCCACACGGGACTTCCCCACCGATCTGGTCGGCCTGAATTTTTCCGGCGCCGGCTTCGCGCCCCACGTACTGCCGGGCAAACCGGGAACCAACTACTTCTTTCCCGACGCCGGCCATTACCGACGCTGGGCGGCCAAGGGCATCCGGGTGATCCGCTTCCCGGTCATCTGGGAGCGCCTCCAGCCCACGCTGGGACAACCCCTGGATCCCGCCTACGCCAAGCTGATCGACCAGACCCTGGACAACGCCAAGCGCTATCGCATGAGCGTGATCCTGGATCTGCACAACTACATGAGATACCGCGGCCAGGTCATCGGCAGCGCGGCGGTGCCCTATCCGGCCTACGCCGATGTCCTACGCCGGATCGCCCAGCGCTGGCACGAGCACCCCGCCCTCGCCGCCTACGACATCATGAACGAGCCCCACGATGCCGTGGAGCAATGGCCGGTGGCCGCCCAGCACGGTATCGACGCGGTGCGCGAGGTGGATCGGGTGCGTCCGCTCCTGATCGAAGGCAATGGCTGGTCCAGCAGCTATCTCTGGCCGCGCTACAACGCCAAGCTGCTCGGTCTCAAGGATCCGGCCGACAACCTGATCTATTCGGCGCACGTCTATTTCGACAATGACGGTGGCGGCAAGTACCTCAAGAAGGACATGACCGACTTCGATCCCGATGTCGGCATCCGGCGGGTCGAGCCCTTCATCACCTGGCTCAAGCAGCACGGCAAGCGCGGCCACATCGGCGAATTCGGCGTGCCGGACAACGACCCCCGCTGGCTGGCCGCCATGGACCGCTTGCTGGCGCGGCTGCGCCAGGAATGCATCCCGGCCATGTACTGGGCAGCCGGCCCCAACTGGGGCGACTATCCGCTGGCGGTCGAACCGGTCAAGGGCAAGCCCCGCCCACAATGGAAGGTGCTGCAAAAGTACGTGAAGCCGGCCGATTGCCAGACCCTGGGTCCCCGCTGAGCGAAGCGCCGCCAGGCAGCACGGGCGGCGCCTTCTTGCAGTCAGGTGACAACTTGTCTGGAAATCGGTGACTGCAATCACAAAACGCCGGGCCAGGGACGGCCTAGCAAGAACTTGCTGGATTTTGGCGATCAAAATGTAACAGCAAGTAATAGTTCGACTATTAAGAAGCTTGCGACGCACAAGAGCCAGGATGCCATGTCAGCTTTCACGTTCCCGCACCACCCCTCCGCTCTTTCCCCCTAACGGCAGCGCTGCATCCGTTCGCCTCTTCTTGCCGCACCCTCAGGGATATCCCATGGAAAGATTTGTCGCTTTGGATAGCTTTCGCGGTCTGTTGGCCGTCGCCGTCGTGCTGTTTCACACCTATGTCGCTCAGGCCGCCTCGGAAAATCCGCTGATCGCCAACGCCTACCTGTTCGTCGAGTTCTTCTTCGTGCTCAGCGGCTTCGTGCTCATGCACACCTATGAGAGCCGGCTGCGCACCCTGGACGATTATCGCGACTTCGCCATCAGTCGCGCGACGCGGATCCTGCCGCTGCATCTGGCCATGCTGGGTCTCTATGTGCTGCTGGAGTGCGGTCGCCTGCTGGCGGAAAAACTGGGGGTCGGCTTCAACGATCCGGCGTTCAGCGGCGCCACCGCGCCCGAGCAATTCCTGCCCAATCTGTTGCTGCTGCAATCCTGGCTGGGCCAGGCCATCACCGGCTCCTTCAACTACCCATCCTGGAGCATCAGCATCGAGTTCTACCTCTATCTGATCTTCGGCCTGCTGGTGCTCAAGGGCCAGGGTCATCAGCGCCAGTGGTTCCTGGCGATCGCCCTGCTGGCCTTCGTGCAGCTGCTGTTTCCCTTCCTGCCGCTGAAGACCGAAATCTTTCGCGGTCTGTCGTGCTTTTTCGCCGGCGCCTGCACCTATCGCCTCTATGTCTGGATCAAGCAGTACAACAGCGGACAATTCGGTGGCACCCTGCTGGAACTGGCCTGCCTAATCGCCGGCGCCGCGGTGATGACCTCTGATCTGCCGGTGCCCAAGAAAGGCGTACTGGCGACCCTGGTGTTCTGCGTCACCATCCTCACCTTCGCCTTCGAGCGCGGCCTGGTCTCCAGCGTGCTGCATCACGGCCTCTTCGTGCGCCTGGGGGTACTGTCCTATTCGATCTACCTGTGCCACGCCGCGGTGATCTTCGTGGTCAAGAGCGCTTTCATCGTGTTGGGCAAGTTGCTGCACCAAGACCTCACGGTGGTGGCGCCCTCCCATGACGCCCCGCTGCCCTTCATGATCCGCTACATCGCCACCGGCAGCGTCGTGCTGGACAACCTGGTGGTGGTGGTGGAACTGGCGGTGGTCTTCGCCTTTGCCTGCCTGACCCACAGATACATCGAGGTCCCGGGCATGGCGCTGGGCAAGCGTCTGGTGCGCCGCAAACGCACCCCACCCTGCTGCGACGGCAACATCCAGCCGCAGCGCTGAGCGGCGCCTGGTGCAGTCCTACCGACCTCAAGCCGGTAGGACTGCCCTCTGCTATACTCCGCCCCCTCTTTTTTCGCTCTCGCCCAGGTTCATCCATGACCACCCAGGCCGCCGAAGTCGCCAAGCGCCGTACCTTCGCCATCATTTCCCACCCCGACGCGGGCAAGACCACCATCACCGAGAAGCTGCTGCTGATGGGCCAGGCCATCGCCGTCGCGGGCACGGTGAAGTCGCGCAAATCCGACCGGCACGCGACCTCCGACTGGATGGAGATGGAAAAGCAGCGCGGCATCTCCATCACCACCTCGGTGATGCAGTTCCCCTATCGCGAGCACATGATCAACCTGCTCGACACCCCCGGCCACGAGGACTTCTCCGAAGACACCTACCGCACCCTGACCGCGGTGGACTCGGCGCTGATGGTGCTCGACGGTGGCAAGGGCGTCGAACCCCGCACCATCGCCCTGATGGACGTCTGCCGCCTGCGCGACACGCCCATCGTCAGCTTCATCAACAAGCTCGACCGCGACATCCGCGATCCCATCGAACTGCTCGACGAGATCGAGGCGGTGCTCAAGATCAAGGCCGCGCCCATCACCTGGCCGATCGGCAGCTATCGCGACTTCAAGGGCGTCTATCACCTCTCGGACGACCGCATCTACGTCTATACCCCCGGCCATGGCCACGAGCGCATCGCCACCAAGACCATCGACAAGCTGGACTCCGACGAGGCCCGCGCGCACCTGGGCGATCTCTACGAGCGCTTCGTCGAGGAGCTGGAGCTGGTCCAGGGCGCCTGCCACGAATTCGATGGCGAGGCCTTCCTGCGCGGCGAGATGACCCCGGTGTTCTTTGGTACCGCGCTGGGCAACTTCGGCGTCGACCAGGTGCTCGACGCCGTGGTCGACTGGGCTCCGCGCCCGCTGTCGCGCGCCGCTCACGAGCGGGTGGTGGAGCCGGTGGAAGAGAAGTTCTCCGGCTTCGTGTTCAAGATCCAGGCGAACATGGATCCCAAGCACCGCGACCGCATCGCCTTCATGCGCATCTGCTCGGGCAAGTACGAGAAGGGCATGAAACTGCGCCACGTGCGCATCAAGAAGGATCTGAAGATCGCCGACGCCCTGACCTTCTTCTCCAGCGAGCGCGAGCACCTGGACGAGGCCTTCGCCGGCGACATCATCGGCCTGCACAACCATGGCACCATCCAGATCGGCGACACCTTCACCGAAGGCGAAGCCCTGGGCTTCACCGGTATCCCGCACTTCGCCCCGGAACTGTTCCGCCGCGTGCGCCTGAAGGATCCGCTGAAATCCAAGCAGCTGCGTCAGGGGCTGCAGGAACTGGCCGAGGAAGGCGCCACCCAGGTGTTCTTCCCCGAGCGCAACAACGACATCGTGCTCGGCGCGGTGGGTGTGCTGCAGTTCGACGTGGTCGCCAGCCGCCTGAAGGAGGAATACAAGGTGGAGTGCGCCTACGAGGCCATCAACGTCTGGTCGGCGCGCTGGATCGAGTGCGACGACAAGAAGAAGCTCGAAGACTTCAAGAACAAGGCCTTCGAGAACCTGGCGGTGGACGGCGGCGGTCACCTCACCTACCTGGCGCCGACCCGGGTCAACCTGGCGCTGATGGAAGAGCGCTGGCCGGAGATCAAATTCCGCGCCACCCGCGAGCACCACTAAGCGCCATCGCCCTGACCGGTGCGCCTGGCACCGGTCAGGCGCACCCGCCCTCCTCCTGAAACCGTAGCGCCGGATCAGCCCTGGTCGGAAGACTCGGCCGCAGCTTCCAGCTCGACCATCGTCAGCTCCAGTTCCGCCCGCTCGGTCCACTGGCCGTCCAGCTCGGTGCGTACCGCCACGCCCAGCTCCTTGAAGTCGGCCACCTGCTTGACCAGGTTGCCCGGCCCGCCCACCAGTTGGCCGCAGGCCTTGCGATAGGCTTCGCCGGCCTTGTCCAGACTCTTGCCGATGCCGTCCATGCTGCCGAGAAAGGTGCGCAGCTTGTCGTAGACCTTGCCCGCGCGCTCGGCCAGTTCGGCGGTGTGGCGATTCTGGTCCTCGAAGCGCCAGAGCTGGCGGACGATGTTGAGGCTGGTCAGGAGGGTGGTCGGCGTCGCCACCAGGACATTCTGCTCGATGGCGCGCTGGAACAGGCTTTCGTCGGCCTTGAGCGCCTCGACGAAGGCCGATTCGATGGGGATGAACAGAAAGACCATCTCCGGCGAATTCAGCCCCGGCAGGCTGAAGTATTCGCGGTCGGCCAGTTCGCGGATGCGCTCGCCCACGGCGCGCACGTGCTCGCCCAGGGCCAGGCGCCGCTCGCCCTCGTCTTCGCTGTTGACGTAGCGGGTATAGGCGTTGAGCGACACCTTGGCGTCCACCACCAGGTGTTTCTTCTGCGGCAGATGGACCAGCACGTCCGGCCGCCGGCGACCGGTCTCGGTGGTGAAGCTGCGTTCGCGGACGAAGTCGCGCCCCTCGCGCAGGCCGGAGCGTTCCAGCACGTTTTCCAGGATGAGTTCGCCCCAGTTGCCCTGGGCCTTCTTCTGGCCGCGCAGAGCGGTGGCCAGGTCGTGGGCCTCCTGGGTGATCTGGCGGTTGAGCTCCTTGAGGTCGAGCAGTTGCTGGCCGAGGGCCGCCTGCTGCTGCACATCCTTGTGGTGGATGTCCTCGACCTTGGCGCGAAAGCCCTCGATCTGCTCGCGGAAGGGCCGTAGCAGCGCATCCAGGGATTGCTGGCTGTGCTGGGCGAAGGCCTGGCCCTTGGCGTCGAAGATGCGTCCGGCCAGTTGCTCGAATTCCAGCTTGAGTTGCTCGCGACTCTCGCGCAGCAGCTGTTGCTGCGCCTGGAAGTGCTCTTCCTTCTGCTCCAGGGTGGTCCTCAGCGTCGCGTGTTCTTCGGTCAGGCGCGCATGGCGTTCCTGCACCTCGGCATGCAGCTGCTGCTCGCGGTGCTGGCGCTCGCGCACCTCGGCGAGCTGCTCCTGGATGCCCTGCAGCTGGGCGCGGGTGGCCTCGGCCAGGGCGTGCTGTTCGGCGGCCTGCAGCTGGGCCTGGCGGGTCTGCTGGCGCAACTCGGCTTCCAGCTCGCGATTGGCCTCCAGCTGGCGCTGCAGGGCGGCGGTGCGTTCGCGCTCGGCGCCCAGCTCCACCACCTGGCGACCATTGGCCAGCTCGGCGCGTTGCAGGTCGTCGCGCAGCATGTCGTAGCGCTCGGCGGCACTGTCGAGTTGCTGTTGCAGATAGCGCTGGCGCCCGGTCAGCCAGACGGCCGAACCCGCCCAGCCGGCCAGCAGCAACAGGGGAAGCACAAGGGAAACGAAAGGCAGGGAAGTCATGGCGCTCTCATCGCGGACGGCTCCCCTCACCTTAGGCAGGCGCGAGGGGAGCGTCCAGCGTTTATCTGTACATTTACACAGTGTTTCGCAAATCCAGGTCCAGGCCGCTGACGCGGCGGACCCGACGGGCCACCGCCTCGGCGAAGATGCCGCTCCGGGCCTCGATCAGGGTGAAATCATCGCGCGCCCGGGTGATGCCGGTATAGACCAGCTCCTTGGTCAGCACCGGACTGAGCTGCTCAGGCAGCAGCAGCGCGGTGTGGGCGAATTCCGAGCCCTGGGACTTGTGCACGGTCATGGCGAACACCGTCTCCACCGCCGCCAACCGGCTGGGCAGGACGAATCTCAGACCGCCGCTGCCATCGCCGCGGGGAAAGGCGACCCGCAGGACCTTGCGCCCCGGCTGGTTGGCATCGGGCAGGCAGAGGGTGATGCCGATGTCGCCGTTCATCAGCCCCAGGCTGTAGTCGTTGCGCGTCACCAGCACCGGACGGCCTTCGTACCAGCCGTGCTCGCCCGCGAGCAGGCCCGCCGCCAGCAGGGCGCTGCCGATGCGCAGGTTGAGGCCTTCCACACCCCAGGGGCCCTTGCGCACGGCGCAGAGCAGCTGGAAGTCGTCGAAGGCGGCCAATACCTGGCCGGCCCAGAGCGTCCAGGCGGGATCCTCCAGGACGGTATCCAGTTGGGGCCGCGTCCCCTGCAGGACCTCGAGATAATGACGATAGCCCCGGGCGCGCCCGCGTCCCTCCAGCACCAGGCGTTCCAGGGCGCGATCCTCCGGCCCCTTGAGCAGCACCCGATGGAGATCGGCATAGCCGCCGTCGACCAGGACCTGCTGAGCACCCTGGCCATCCTGGGCATTGACCCGGCGGGCCAGCTGGCCGATCCCGCTGCCGGCGCCGAAACGCCGTGAGCGCCTGAGCATCACCACCTGCTGCGCCAGGGCGTCAGCCTGGTCGTCGCCGACCGCCAGGGCGGTCTGGGCCAGCGACTGGCCGCTCACGGCTTCCAGCCAGGCGCGGGTGGCCGGACTGTAGCGTCCGGCTTCGGCATCCCGGCAGAGATCGCCCAGCACCGCGCCGGCCTCCACCGAAGCCAGCTGATCCTTGTCACCCAGCAGCACCAGGCGCGCCCGCGGCGGCAAGGCCGCCAGCAGACTGGCCATCATTTCCAGGTCGATCATCGAGGCTTCGTCCACCACCAGCACGTCCAGCGGCAGGGGATGCCCGCGGTGATGGCGGAAATGGCGGGTATTGGGCCGACTGCCCAGCAGCCGGTGCACCGTGGTCACCCCGGTGGGGATGTGCCGGCGCAGCTCCTCGTCCACCGGCAGGCGACTGACCTGGCCGCCGATGGATTCGGTGAGGCGCGCGGCCGCCTTGCCGGTCGGTGCGGCCAGGCGGATGCGCAAGGGACGACCGGCCGCCACCGCGGGCGCCTGGAGCAGCGCCAGCAGGCGCACCACGGTGGTGGTCTTGCCGGTGCCGGGGCCACCGGTGACGATGCTGAAGGCACCGCGCACCGCCAGGGCGCAGGCCAGTTTCTGCCAGTCGGGTTCGCCGCCCGCGTCGGGGTCCGGCGGAAACAGCCGATCGAGACGCTCGGCGAGATCCGCCGGCAAAGGTTCGTGGGTGGCCAGGCGCTGGCGCAGGCTGGCCGCCACCGCGCGTTCGTAATTCCAGTAGCGACGCAGGTAGAGGCGCTCGCCACCCAGCACCAGCGGTCGTTCCGGACAGCTGCCGTCGCCATCGACCAGGTCGCTGGCCAGCAGCGCCCGCTGCCAGGCCTCGAGGGTCTGGCCGTGCAGCAGTTGCGACGGCAAGAGCGAGGCGCGCGCCTCGTCGCCCTCGGGCGGCAGCGACAGGGCGGCATCGGGATTGCGCAGGGTGGCGGCGAGATCCAGGCAGACATGGCCATGGCCGAGCTGATGGCTGGCCAGGGCCGCGGCCAAGAGCACCGCCGAGTCGCCCTGGGGTTCGAGTTCGCCGAGAAAGCCGGTGAAGGCCCGGTCCACCTGGCGCAACCAGCCGCGCTGCACCCAGAGCTCCAGCAGGCGAAAGAGGTCGTCCCGCTGTTCGAGCGGGGCAAGCGGGCGCTCCTGGGCCAGGGACGCCAGGCGCAGCAGCCGTTCGGTGGCGGGGCTGAAATCAGACATGGGCATTCTCCGCACCGCTGAACAACAGATCCAGGGTCTCGATCAGCGCCTGGGCGGGCCGCTCGACGAAGACGCCGTGGCCGGCCGGATCGCAGCCGCGCAGGAAGAGGTAGACGGCGCCGCCGAAGTGGCGCTCGTAGCTGTAGTCGGGCAGCCGCGCCTTGAGCAGCCGGTGCACGGCCAGGCTGTAGAGCACGTACTGCAGGTCATAGCGCTTGGCCAGGACGGCCTCCTCCATGGCCGCGCGGGTATAGGCGCCGGCTTCGGCGCCCAGCCAGTTGGACTTGTAGTCCACCACGAAATAGCGCCCCTCGTGTTCGAAGACCAGATCGATGAAGCCCTTGAACAGGCCGTTGAGCTGCCCCGGCTCAAGCATCGGTCGCACCTGGCCGCGGTGGGTACCACGACTCACCAGGTCATCCAGCCGCTCCAGATCGACGCCATGGGTGGCGAACCAGAATTCCATCTCCACCTGGTAGCGCGCCAGTTCGCCCAGGCGCTGGCTGCCCCCCGGCAGGGGCAGCGGCAGCGTCAGCAACTGGCGCAGCCAGCCCTGCAGGATGGGAATCCAGTGATTCCAGCCGCGCCGCTGGCAACGCCGGGCGATCAGGTCGTCCAGCCGCTCGGGCGCCGCCTGGATGGCGGTGAAGCCTTCCTCGCCGACCCACTCCAGCAGGCTGTGCAGGAAGGTGCCCGGGCCGGGGCCGCGGGGAAAGCGATGCAGGTCTTCACCGGCTGCGGGCTGGCGGGCCTCGTCGGGAGCGAGGCGGTCGTCGTCGAACAGCTTCTGGGCCGCCGGGGTATCCAGGTCCAGCTCCAGGTTGAACGGGCCCTCTTCCCGCGCCTCGCCCAGGCGCGTACCGATCCGCAGGGCGCTGTAGGAGGCGATCCACCAATCCTCGCGGGCCGCCCGACGCGCCGTCAGCGCCTTGAGGGTCACCGGCGCTTCGCGGGCTTCGGGCAGGCGTGCCGGACTGGCTTCGGGGAGCGGCAGGATAAGGGTGTCGGGCTGGGCGCCGATCAGGGTGGTCAGGGCGGTGCCCAGGGCCGCCGAACTCGCCAGGGGCTCGCCGCCGGTGGCCAGGTAGCCGAGGGCACTGCGGGCGAAGCCGGATTCCTTGCTGCGCCCGCGCTTGAGATCGGCCACCCCGACCCAGCAGGCATGGCGGGCCCGGGTCAGGGCGACATAGAGCAGGCGCAGGTCTTCGGCAAGGCGCTCGTCGTCGGCGCGGGCCAGTTCCTCGGCGGAGGGCTTGAAGGTGCGGCGCAGCTGGCCTTGGTCATCGTGATAGCGCAGCGGCAGGGTCGTGCCTTCTTCGGCGCGATAGGCGCAGGCGAAGGGTAGGAACACCAGGGGATATTCCAGGCCCTTGGACTTGTGCACCGTCACCACCTTGACCAGCTCGGCGTCGCTTTCCAGGCGCAGGATCTGCTCGTCGGCGGCGCCTTGGGCGGCCAGTTGCTCGGCCAGGTGGCGGATCAGCGCCTGCTCGCCATCCAGCTCGCCGGCGGCACGCTGCAGCAGTTCGGCGAGGTGCAGCAGATTGGTCAGCACCCGCTCGCCATCGGCGCGAGCCATCAGCCGCTGCGGCAGGCGGAAGTCCTGCAGCAGGCGGCGCAGCATGGGCAGCACGCCCTGGCCGCGCCATAGCTGGCGATAGCCGCGGAATTGCAGCACCCGCGCCTCCCAGGCCTGCTCGTCGTGGTTGAGGGCATCCAGTTCGGCCAAGGGCAGGTCGAGGGTCAGGCTGCCCAGGGCCGCACGCAGCCGGCGATCCACATCGGGCTCGGCGCAGGCCTTGAGCCAGTCCAGCAGGCAGCGGGCCTCCTGGGCGGTGAACACCGAATCCTTGTCCGACAGATAGACGCTGCGCACCCCGCGCCGCACCAGCGCCTGGCGTACCGCCTGGGCCTCGCTGCCGGCGCGCACCAGGATGGCGATGTCGGCGGGCCGCAGTGGCGTGAACTCGCCGTCTTCGCGCCGAAAGCCGGCCTTGGCCTCGGCGGCCAGGCTCAGCAGCCGGACGATCTCGCTGGCGGTGCTCTCGGCCAGGACGGCGCGATAGGCGGTGCCGGCCAGGGGCTCGTCTCCGGCCAGCTGCCAGAAGGTCAGGGCCGCACCCGGCGTGCCGTCGATCTCCAGCGCTTCACGCCGCCCCTGGGCGCGGACCGGCTCGAAGGGCACCGGATTGTCCTCGCCCTGGCGGAAGAGGAAGGCCGCCCGCGGGGCCGTGGCCTCGCCATGGGCGAACACCTGGTTGACCGCCGCGACCATGGCGGCGGTGGAACGGAAGTTGGTGTCCAGCGAGTGCAGGTGGCCGGCATTGGCGCGACGCGCCTGCAGGTAGGTATGGATGTCGGCGCCGCGAAAGGCATAGATGGCCTGCTTGGGATCGCCGATCAGGAACAGCCCGGTGCCCTCGCCCGCGCCATAGACGGTGTTGAAGATGCGGTACTGCACCGGGTCGGTGTCCTGGAATTCATCGATCAGCGCCACCGGGAATTGCTCGCGGATCAGCGCCGCCAGCCGCGCGCCGGCGCCATCGGCCTGCAATGCCCGATCCAGGCGGGTGAGGATGTCGTCGAAACCCAGCTCGGCGCGACGCAGCTTCTCGCGCTCGAATTTCTGCTGCACCCAGGCCGCCGCGTGCTCCAGCAGCGGCACCTCGGGGCTGGGCAGCTCGGCCAGTTGCCCGGGCAGGCGCGCCATGGCCGCCAGGGCCGGATGATCCGGCGGACTGGCCTTGGTCCAGGCCTCGGCGAAGCCCTCCTCGGTCAGCCGGGTAAAGCCGGTGCCGATATCCAGGTCCTCGCTGGTGGGGTTGTCCGCCCAGGCGACCAGCTTGTCGCACCAGGGCCCGAAGAATCGCTTCTGCAACTTGCGGCCGTCGACCACCTTGGCGTCGCAGCCGGCCTGGCAGAGGTCACGCACCTCTTCCGCCCACCGGGCCCAGGGCGCCTTGAGGTGTGCCAACCGCTCGCGACGCTCCGTCAGGGCGGTGGCCAGCAAGGCGGCCGGTTCACCCTGGGGCGCGCCCAGGGCCTCGCTCAGCAAGGGTCGCAGGCGCGCGGCCAGGGCGCGGGGCTCGCCCCAGTGCTCGATGACCCAGTCCAGCGCCTCGCCCTCCAGCGGATAGCAAAAGCGTCGCCAGTAGTCGCGCACCACCTGGGCGAGCAGCTCGCTCTGGTCCTGCTCCAGGTTCTGCACGAACAGACTGCCGCTGTCGAAGGCGTGCTCGCGCAGCATGCGCTGGCACCAGCTGTGAATGGTGGAAACGGCCGCCTCGTCCATCCACTGGGCGGCGATGTCCAGGCGCCGGGCGCAATCGGCCCAGGCCTCGACCGGAAAGTCCTCGCGCAAGGCGTCGAGCAGCGGATCGGGCGCGGCGATCTCGTCGCGAAAGAAGCGCGCCGCCTCGGCGAGGCGATGTCGAATGCGATCGCGCAATTCCTGGGTGGCGGCCTCGGTAAAGGTCACCACCAGGATCTGTGGCGGCAGCAGTTCGCGGCCGAAGGCCGTCTCGGGCGTGCCATGACCCAGCACCAGACGCACATAGAGCGCGGAGATGGTGAAGGTCTTGCCGGTCCCGGCGCTGGCCTCGATCAGCTGATTGCCCTGCAGCGGAAAGCGCAGGGCGAGCGGACGCTGACTCATGCCTGCCCCTCCCCGCCCACCACCTGCCAGCCGGCGGAGTGCACCGGCGCATAGAGGGTCTGGCACCAGCCGTCGAATTCCTCGTCGGCCAGCAAGGCGGCGAAGTCCGGATACTGCCGGCGCAGCGCCGGATGGGTCGCCGCCTCGCCCTGATAGGCCTGCTCGGCGGCGGCCAGGGCCTTGTCCGGGTCATTGGCCAGCCAGGCGAAGGCGGTGCGCGGCGCGACGGGAAGCGGACGCCGCTGCCCCAGGGCCCAGGCGTCCAGCAATTCGTTCAGCTGCCGACGGGCCAGCTCGGCGTCCAGTGGCGCCAGCAACAGGGTCAGATCGGTCGCCACCACCGCGGTGGTCAGCTGCAGCCCGCCGGCCGCGGCGACCAGATGCTGTACCCAGGGGCGCAGCAGCCGGTGCCATTTGCGGGTGCGCGTATTGCCCAGGCCATTGGCCTGGGCGGTCAGCGCCAGCAGGCCCTCGGGACCGCGGCGCAGCCGTTCGAGGTTCGCAACCAGTTGCAGCTCGCGATGTTCGATATCCAGGGTCAGGGCCTCTTCCAGGGGTTCGGGCCAGCGCAGCGTCAGGGCCTCGACCTGGACCACCACAGCGGGCAGCGGCTCGCGCAAGGCCCGTCCGGCTCGCTCGCCAAAACCCGCCAGCGGCAGCCGACCACTGCCGCGCAGGCGCTCCGCGGCGGCCATAAGCGCCTGATCCGCCTCGGCCGGCGCGGCCAGAGCCGCCGCCAGCAGGTCTTCGCCCAACTGGTAGCGGGTCAGGGCGTCCAGGCCGAAAGGCTCTTCATCCTCCGCCGGCGCATCGGGCGGCGCGAAATGAACCTTGAGGCGATTGGCGAAGAACAGGTCCACCGGTCCGCGCAGAAAGCGCGCGAGATCATCGAGGCCCAGGGGCTCTTCGGGCACCAGCGGCGGCAACAGGGCATCCTCGTCGCGTGTGGTGCGTTCATGCACGCCCAGCCACTCGGCCGCGAAGCTGAAATAGCCGCGCTCGCCGCGAAAATAGCGGGCACTGAAGGGCTGCAGCGGATGCTCCTGGGTCAGGGCCGTGAGCAGGCGCTCCGGCTCCTCTTCATGCCCCGCCAGCCGCCAACCGGCCTGGAGATGGTCGCGCAACTGGGCGACCAGCACCGACGGCGGGCGCTCGCTGTTGTCGCGGATGCTGCGCCCCACCCAGCTGACATAGAACTGATCGCGCGCCGAGAGCAGCGCTTCCAGCAGCAGATAGCGGTCGTCCTCCCGTCGCGAGCGGTCGCCGGGACGGTAGTCCTGAGCCATGAGATCGAAATCCAGTGGCGACTGGATGCGCGGATAGGCACCGTCATGCATGCCCAGCAGGCAGACCACGCGGAAGGGAATGGCGCGCATGGGCATCAGGGTGCAGAAATTGACCGCGCCAGCGAGAAAGCGCTGGGCCAGGCCACCGCTGTCCAGCCCCGCCAGCCAGGCCTCGCGCACCACGGTGAGCGGCAGCTCCTCGTCCAGCGCCACGTCTTCGCACAGTTCCAGCCAGCGCTCGCGCAGATTCTCCAGCTGCTCCAGCAGGTATTCGTCGTGCTCGTCCTGGGCGCTGAAGAACAGCGCCAGCAGCGCCTGCAGGCGGGCGCCCCACTCCGCCGGTCGCGCCGGCTGAGCCAGCGCCGCCTGGGCCGCGTCCAGGGCATCGAGCAGATCCACCAGCGGCCCGACCAGGGCCGCATCCAGGCCACCCACCTCGTCGAAGGGCTCGATATCGCCCAGGGCCGCGCCGCTGCCGACGGCGTAGCCCAGCAGCATGCGCCTCAGGCCGAAGCGCCAGGTGTTCTGCATCAGCCCTTCCGGCAGATCAAGGCGACTGCGCTGCTCGGCATCCAGTCCCCAGCGCACGCCAGCGCCTTCCAGCCAGAGGTGCAGGGTTGGCAGATCGCCCTCGCGCAGGCCGAAGCGGGCGCGCAGCGCCGGCACGTCCAGCAGATCGAGGATCTCGCTCAGGGCGAAGCGGCTGTCGGGCAGCTGCAGCAGGTGCTCCAGGGCGATCAGCAAGGGTTGGAAACCGCGCTGGTGCTGGTCGGCCAGGCTGAAGGGGATGAAGCGCGGATCGCCACGCTCAAGCTGGCCGAATACCGCGCGGATATGCGGCGCATAGGCATCGATGTCCGGCACCATGACGATGACGTCGCGCGGCCGGAGGCTGCTATCGCTGTTGAAGCGCGCCAGCAGCTGGTCGTGAAGAATCTCCACCTCGCGCTGGGGACTGTGGGCCACATGGAAGCGCATGGACCTGTCCCGCGCCGGATCGACCGCCGGCCAGCGCTCGCGGGTCTCGCTCAGCGGACGCAATTCGAGAATGTCGTCCTGCAACTGGCCGAGCAGGTGCTGGGGTTCGGCCTCGGCGAAGAGGTCGATGCGCCCGCCATTGAGGTCCTCGAACAGGCGGCGATAGCCATCGGGTTCGTCGAATTCGTCCAGCAGATGGATGTAGTCGCGGCCCTGCTTGCCCCAGCTCGCTAGCAGCGGCTGGCCGTGCTGGTGCAGCGCCTCGGCATCCAAGGTCTGTGGCATGCCCGGCTTGCGCTGCTGGCGGCGATAGTTCTGCCGCAGCAGATCCTGGTCGGCGACGATGTCGGACCAGTGATGGCGACAGGGATTGTGCACGCAGAGCAGCACCTGGCTGAAGCGCGCCAGCGCGGCCAGGGCTTCGAGGGTCTGCGCCGGAATCGCCGACAAGCCAAAGATCACCACCCGCCGCGGCAGCCCGGCTGGCGGCTCGGTCGCCGCCTGCATGATCTCCAGGAAGCGCCGGTGCACGCCGGCGCGACTGCGGGCCAGACCGCCGTCGCCCACATCGTCCAGCAGCGCCCGCCACAGCTGCGCCTGCCAGCGGCAACTTTCCGGCAAGGGACGCCGGCCGTCGCGCAGGCTGGCCAGCAGATCGCGCCCCGCCGCCCAGTCGTTGAGCCAGTCGGCGCGATAGACCTGGTAGCCGTCATAGAGATCGGCCAGGCGCTCGGCCAGCTGATAGCGCTTGCGCAGATCGCCGTCATCGTCGAGAAAGCGCCGCAGGGCGGCGAAGTCCGGTTGCAGGAGCAGGGTCGGCAGGAGCCGCATCAGGCGCCAGGTCAGGGGCGCGCGGTCCAGCGGCGAGGATGGCGGGACCTGGTCACGCCCCAATACCTGGCGATAGGTCCGCCAGAGGAAGGCCGCCGGCAACTGCACCTCGAGAGCCGCAGCGACCCCGCAGCCACCCTCATCATCACCGCGCGGATCCTCGGCCAGCGCCAGCTTGAGCCACTGGGCGATGCCATTGCTCTGCACCAGCACCTGTTCGTTTTCCAGCGGCGCCAGGGGATACCGCCGCATCCAGCCGACCGCCAGGCCACGCAGCTCCTCGAGCCGATTGCCATGTACCACCATGAATCCGGGAGTGAGCGCCTCGGACATCCTACGCCTCGCTGTTCGCTATCTGCGGCCAGGGTAAGGATCACCCGCGCCAGACACCAGCCCGCAATGTGTTGACCGACGCATGACGCAGTGCACAGCCGCTCCGTCCACCCGCCTATCGCGGGACTCGAGCCGGTAGACTCAGCCGCTATCGGCCGCCGGCCTTCGACAGGATGTTTTCATGCGTTTCCTCGTTGCCCTTCCCCTGCTTCTGGGCGCCGCCCTCGCCCATGCCGACAACGGCGAGCCCGTCGACTGCGCCAGCCTGCAGGCGCAGTTGCCCTTGCCTCTGCTCCAGCAGACCTCCGGCCTGCCCCTGGCCTATGCCCGGCAGATCGCCGGCGGCTGCGCCTTCACCGATCGCGACACCGGCCAGCCGGCCAACTACCTGCTGGGCCTGTCGGCGGGCTACGAGAATGGCGGTCGGGCGCTGCCCAAGCTGCGTCGGCAGGTGCAATCTTTGAGCGAACAACTGGAGTGCAAGGCCATCGACGGCCTGGGCGAAGGCGCCAGCGCCTGCAGCAAGCCCTTGCTGGGCACCCAGGTGTTCTTCATCAAGCGTGACCGTATTCATACGGTGACGGCATCCAGCCCGCTGGAATACGAGAAACCCGAGCTGGCGGCCAAGCTGCGCCAGGCGGCCCAGGCAACCGCCCAGGCCTGGGCACAGCGGCTATAGGGGAAGGCGCGCCCTAGTGGCCGCGCCGATTGAGGTCTTCCGAATAAAGATCGTCTTCCAGCTCATTGCCGGGGATGGCGTGCTCTTCCGCCGCCCAGGCGCCCAGGTCGATCAGTTTGCAGCGGTCGGAACAGAAGGGCCGGTTGGCGCTCTTCTCGCTCCATTCCACGGGTGCGCCGCAGGTGGGGCAGTCCACGGTAAGAGTGCTCATGCTTGGCCTCCGTCAAGGGTCAGATAAAAGGAATGCAGGCGCTCCACCTCCGCGTGGAGCGCGGCGAGATCGCCGTCGTTGCAGATGACGTCATCCGCCTTGGCCAGCCGCTCGGCGCGCGGCAGCTGTGCGGCCAGGATGGCCCGCACCTGGACTTCGTCCACCCCGTCCCGGCGCATGGCCCGTTCGAGCTGCAACGCTTCCGGCGCGTCTATCACCAGCCCTCGCCGGACCAACGCCCGCTGTCCGGACTCGAACAGCAGCGGCGACACCAGGATGGCATAGGGCGACTCGGCACCAGCCAGGGCGGCCAGGATTTCCTGGCGAATGAGGGGATGCAGCAGGGCTTCCAGCCAGCGCCGCTCGGCCGGATCGGCAAAGATCGCGGCTCGCAGCGCCGCTCGATCCAGGCTGCCATCCGACTGCAAGACAGCGGGCGAAAAATGCCCGGCGATCTCGGCCAACGCCGGTCGTCCTGGCTCCACCACCCAGCGGGCGGCCTGGTCGGCATCGACACAGGTGATGCCCAGTTGGGCGAAATGCTCGGCAGCGGCACTCTTGCCACTGCCGATGCCCCCAGTCAGGCCGAGGGTCCAGGCAGAAGTCATCGGAATCCGGCGAAGTTCAGGTACAGACCGGTTATTTGATCACCCCAGAGCAAGGCAATCCACCCCGCCACAGCGAGATAGGGACCGAAGGGCAAAGGCGTGCTGCTTTCCGCCCGCCGCAGCCGCAGGGTGATGACACCCAGAATGGCGCCCACCAGCGACGACAGCAGGATGGTCAGGGGCAGGATCTGCCAACCGCCCCAGGCGCCGAGCAGCGCCAGCAGCTTGAAGTCGCCATAGCCCATGCCTTCCTTGCCGGTCACCAGGCGGAACAGCTGGAACACCAGCCAGAGACTCAGATACCCCACCACCGCTCCCCAGACGGCATCGCTAAGGTTGGTGAACAGCCCGAATTGATTGGCGATCAGCCCCAGCCACAGCAGCGGCAGGACGATGACGTCCGGCAACAGTTGGTGATCGGCATCGATCAGACTGGCCGCCAGCAAGCCCCAGGTCAGCAACAGGAAGGCACCACCCTGCCAAGTCACGCCCAGGTGCCAGATGACCCAGGCGGACAGCAGCCCACAGGCCAGCTCCACCAGCGGATAACGCAGGCTGATAGAGGCCTGACACCCATTGCAGCGACCGCGCAGGAGCAGATAACTCAGCACCGGCACATTTTCCCAGGGCCGCACGGCGCGCTGGCAATGAGGGCAGCGGGAAGCAGGTCGCGCCAGGTTGAAGGGGGCGCCTGCCGGCTCGGCCGGCAGCTCCAGTACTTCACGCGCCTCCGCCTGCCAAGCCCGCCTCAGCATCACCGGCAGGCGATAGACCACCACATTGAGAAAGCTGCCCACCAGCAGCCCCAGGACCAGCGCGCACAGCGCCGCGGCCAGCGGTGCGCCGGCCAAAAATTCCAGCAGCGCCATCAGACCACCGAGCCGAGCTGGAAGATGGGCAGGTACATGGCAATGATCAGACCGCCCACCAGAACCCCCAGGACCGCCATGATCATCGGCTCCATCAGGGTGGTGAGGTTGTCGACCATGTTGTCGACCTCGTCTTCATAGAAGGTCGCGACCTTGGACAGCATCTCGTCCAGCGAACCGGATTCTTCACCGATGGCCGTCATCTGGATGGCCATGGATGAGAACACCCCGGTAGTGCGCATGGAGAAGTTGAGCTGCATACCGGTGGACACATCGCCTTTGATCTTTTCCACGGCATTGCGGAATACCACGTTGCCGGTCGCGCCGGCCACCGAATCGAGAGCATCCACCAGGGGCACACCCGCCGCGAAGGTGGTGGCCAGAGTCCGGGCATAACGGGCAATGGCCGACTTGTAGAGAATGGAACCGATCAACGGGATCTTGAGCAATCCACGGTCAACCGCATCGCGAAATTTTTTCGATTTCTTGTAGAAGTGGCGAAGGACGAAAGCCAGCACAAAGAGCCCGCCCAGTACCAGCAACCACCACTCCTGTAAAACCTCGGAAATCGCGATGACCATAAGGGTAAAGGCCGGCAACTGAGCACCGAAGCCCTCAAACACCGATTGGAATTGAGGCACCACCTTGATCAACAGAATGGCCGACACGATCACCGCGACGACGATGACCGCCGCAGGATAGGTCATGGCCTTCTTGATCTTCTTCTTCAACGCCTCGGTCTTTTCCTTGTAGGTGGCTACCCGATCCAGCAAGGTCTCCAGGGCACCCGATTGCTCACCGGCATCCACCAAGTTGCAATAGAGATCGTCGAAATACTGCGGCTGCTTGCGCAAGGAGTTGGCCAGGCTATTACCCGCGGCAACATCCTGCTTGATGTCGTCGACCATCTTGCGCATGTTGGGATTGTCGAAGCCCTCGCCGATGATGTCGAAGGCCTGGAGCAGAGGTACGCCCGCGCTCATCATGGTCGCCAGCTGTCGGGTGAACAGGGCGATATCCATGGGCTTGATCTTCTTGCCCTTGCCGAACAGCGACACCGACTTCTTGCGCACCCGGGTTGGATTGATCCCCTGCTTGCGCAACTGCGCCTTGATCAGCGCAGGATTCAGTCCCGTCATCTCGCCCTTCACCTTGGTCCCTTTGCGATCGGTCCCTTCCCAGGTGAAGCTGCCCATCTTGATAGCTTTATCGGCCATGGCCTCGACTCGTCAAAGGCTCGGCCCGGCTTGGCGGGCCCGTCAAAAGAATGCTCTGTTCAGAGCCGGTTGCCGCTTTAAAGGCAAGCATCGCGCCAAACAGCGCCAGTCGCCGCGCCCCGACGTATCCGAGGCTTGCAGCGATGATCGACCAACGCTCGGATCAAGTCCCCTCTCCCTCCGGGAGAGGGCTAGGGTGAGGGAAAGCCGCTAGTCCTTGGTGACCCGATTGATCTCTTCCAGACTGGTAATCCCCTGCATCGCCTTCACCAGCCCCGACCGCCGCAGATCATTGAAGCCCTCTTTGCGCATCCGCGCCGCGATCTCGATGGAGTTGCCCTCCTCCATGATCATCTGTTGCAGTGCCGGGGTGATCTTCACCACCTCGTAGATCCCCACACGCCCGCGATAGCCCGCATTGCAGTCCTCGCAGCCGATAGGCTGATAAAGGGTGAAACTGCCGATTTCTTCCTCGCGAAAGCCTTCGGCCAGTAGCGCCTCACGGGGCACCTCATGGACTCGCTTGCACTTGTTGCACAGCTTGCGCGCCAGCCGCTGGGCGATGATGAGGTTGACCGAGGTCGCCAGGTTGAAGGCAGGCACCCCCATGTTGCGTAGACGCGTCAGGGTTTCCGCCGCGCTGTTGGTGTGCAGGGTCGACATCACCATGTGACCGGTCTGGGCTGCCTTGATAGCAATCTCCGCCGTTTCCAGGTCCCGGATCTCACCAACCATGATCACGTCAGGATCCTGACGCAGAAAAGCCCGCAACGCCTGAGAGAAGTCGAGCCCCTGACGCGGATTGACGTTGACCTGGTTGATGCCTTCCAGGTTGATTTCCACCGGATCCTCCGCCGTGGAAATATTGATATCCTCGGTATTGAGGATGTTGAGGCCGGTATAGAGGGATACCGTCTTGCCTGAACCGGTCGGCCCGGTCACCAGAATCATGCCCTGCGGCTGCTTGAGTGCCTGCAGATAGAGCTCCTTCTGCACATCCTCGTAGCCCAGGGCATCGATCCCCATCTGGGCGCTGGAGGAATCCAGGATCCGCATCACGATCTTCTCGCCCCAAAGGGTGGGCAACGTGTTGACCCGGAAGTCGATGGATTTGGTCTTGGACACCTTCAGTTTGACCCGGCCATCCTGAGGTTTACGCCGCTCGGAGATGTCCATATTGGACATCACCTTGAGTCGCGCCGAGATCCGCGACACCAGCTGCACCGGCGGCCGCGCCGCCTCGTGCAAGACGCCATCGGTACGAAAGCGCACCCGATACATCTTTTCATAGGGCTCGAAGTGCAGGTCGGACGAACCCTTCTTAATAGCGTCGAGCAGCATTTTGTTGACGAACTTCACCACAGGCGCATCGTCCGCGTCGGTACCCGCAACGGCCTCCTGAGGCCGCTCGCCGCCCTCAGTCTCAAGATCAAGGTCGATATCGCCCAGATCCAGTCCACCCGTGCCGCCATCAAGATACCTTTCAATC
Source organism: Pseudomonas sp. GM_Psu_1 (assembly GCF_026544185.1). Lineage (NCBI taxonomy): Bacteria > Pseudomonadati > Pseudomonadota > Gammaproteobacteria > Pseudomonadales > Pseudomonadaceae > Pseudomonas > Pseudomonas sp. GM_Psu_1. The sequence goes on along the minus strand of NZ_JALNUX010000010.1, from coordinate 4,074 downwards.
GCCTGATGCAGCTTGTCATCCTCGACCAGCACCACCTCGACGGCGAGCTTGCTGCCAAAGGACACATCATTGATAGCCTGCTGGTTGGTAGGATCGGAAAGCGCGATGAAAAGCTTGTTGCCTCTTTTGCTCAAAGGCAGAAAGTGATGCTGCTGCATCAGCTTCTCGTTGACGATGTCCTTGGGCAGTTGCTCCTTGTCGATAGCCGATAGATCGAGAAAAGGCACGCCGAATTCCTGGGCCGCCAATTCGGCCAGAGGCCTGCTCTGCACCAACCGCTGCTGAACGAGATAGGTCACCAGCGGCACCTTCGCCTGCTTAGCCTTAACTACAGCCTGCTGAGCTGCAGCCTCCGCCAACAGCTGAGCATCCACCAACTGCCGCGCCAGTCCCGACAGCATCACCGTCTCGTTCATCGTAATTCCCACCCTTGGCTACAACAGGCGTTATAGCACCCCCCAGACCGCCCGCAAAATGGCGCCAGACAGCTGACATTTTTTGTCACGTGCTGCCCTTTTATTGACGCCCACCACAAAGAAAACGTGTTGCAGTCGCCACTTTTCTTTGGCACGGCCTGTGCTATACCTCAAACAGGCACGTTGGCCTGCCCCAACCTCGGAGATTTGGAATGAACGCTCAAAAAGGCTTTACCTTGATCGAACTGATGATCGTGGTGGCGATCATTGGTATTTTGGCGGCAATCGCTATTCCGCAGTACCAAGATTATACAGTTCGCTCACAAGCAGCGGCAGCTCTTGCAGAAATAACTCCTGGCAAAGTCGCTTTTGAACAAGCAGTTAATGAAGGCAAAACCCCTTCACTGACTTCTACAGACGCTGGTTTCATCGGAATTACTAACTCTACAACATACTGCACTGTATCTCTCACCGGCACCACTGCTATCACTTGCACCGCGAAAGGCGGCAATGCTGCAAACTTTACAGGTAAAACGCTTACTTGGACGCGAGCAGCTGATACTGGCGTATGGACCTGCACTACCAATCTGGCCGCAAAATACCGCCCAGGCAGCTGTGGGGCCGGTAGCTAATCAAAGCAGGCGCGCCCTCGATGAGGGCGCGCCCTATCCTATCCAAAGTAAATTTATCAGTTCAACCCCAGAAAAAAATCCAGAAAAAAGTGCACAGATGAAGACAGTAAAATCTTGGTTTGTGCTAAGCAACAATATCAAAAAAATCAAACCCTACATCATTCTTATTATTCTATTTTCATCCACATCCGTAATATCTTACAGCTCAGAATACAGCTGGCACGACCAACAAAGGATAGCACAGATCTTACTATTGACGATCTGCTCTTTGCACTACTTAGTAAAGCCCGATACTTTCAAATCCTTCAGCAGTTCACTCCCGGGGCTTATATTAGCCATTGGATTGATCTCCTCAACAATTTCAGAACATCCTGGGTGGGCAGCAAAAGAATGGTCAATTTACGTAGGGCTTTGGGCTCTGTGCTTAACTTATAAAAACATTCTAACAACCGAAAAATCTCAGCGAGAGATTTTTTTTATTATAGCCACAGTCGGCCTTATTCTTGCCTTCAACTTCCTGACTTCTTATTTATCCTCAATTTTTAGTAATCAAAAATCATTAGATGCCGACGTGCTATTTTCGGGCTTCAGCAATCCACGATTCTTTGGGCAATTTCAAGCTATCCTCATCCCTACTCTCGCGCACTTATTTTTCACTAGCAAAGACCAAAGAGCGCTAAAGCTCTTAATATTAGCCACACTAGTACTTCATTGGTGCATTTCATATTTACTCGGCGGACGCGGGCTGTGGCTCTCCCTAATAATCGCCTATACTTTTGGCCTTCTTGTCACGAACCGAGCCCTCCCAATAATAAATATCCAGATATTAGCCGCAAGCCTCGGCTTCTTTATATTTAAATTGATGTTTTTTTTGATACCAGATCAAATTGGCGCAACCTCAAAGATATACGAAAGCCTTAGAACAGGATTATCAGCTAGAGACTTACTTTGGAGTGCCGCCTGGGAGGCCGCTCAGAATAACTTACTACTCGGAATAGGACCAATGCACTTATCCGCGAGTATAAATCCTGTAGCAGCCCATCCACACCAAGTTATACTGCAATGGTTTGCAGAATGGGGGCTTCCGGCCACTTTTCTAGCCGTAGCCACAGCTATAAAAGGCATCTATAAAGGGTGCACCACTACACACACAACCAAAAATCCAGATGATTTATGTATTCTTATCGTATTGATGAGTTTGTTAGTACTTGCCCAAGTCGACGGCGTCTTTGTCATGCCCTACACCCAGACTTGGGTAGCAATATTTGCGAGTATTGCCTGCGCTCGGTGGGCTTCCACAGGCCTCAATGTCAAGTACCCATTTATTGTCACAAAAGGCTTCATGCTCGTTGCAGCCTTTGTTTTAGCAAAAACAATAATCCTAGAGGCGCCTAACCTTCCCAACAGCGAAAAAAACTATTATGAAAAAAACCATTCCACACCTAAACCGCGCTTTTGGTTACAAGGCTGGATTCCAATGAGCGAAAACTAAGCCATCTCAAATTCCAAAGCAAGATTAGCTTCAAAGCTTAAGCTCTCTCAATGTCAACAATAGAAACACAGGCAAAACGAAGACATAAGCACTCACCAAAACAAATGACATATACTCAAACGGAAAATTCTTTGCAACAATCACACTGCCAACTAGGACATAAACCCCAAACACAAGAGAAACAAAGTGAAAAGGCTCTTTTTTTTGCGCCCTTACATAGCCAGCTAAAACAGCTACAAGTGTTTGAAAAAAAAATGCCGCGGCTAGCAATAGCATAAAATTAAAATCAACCAACCTCGAAGAAATATCGAATAAAACATATAAATTTTTTTCTATGAGAAAAAAAACACCAACACCGACAAGATAAGTCAATAAAACCAGAGGCAGAAGTCTCAAAAAAAACGCATTGACCCTTTCGTACTCTCGCCTAGCAAAACACCCAGCCAGCTTAGGCATAAAGGCAGTCATCCACACTAAAGAAATCGAGTGGATTGCAAAAAATAGCGCCATGCTCAAACCAAACTTTCCAGCAAGCCCTGCACCATAATACTTAAAAATCACAGGTGTCATTGTTTGAAAGCTCAAATAGCCCCCGACAAAACTCATGCCTGTTCGGAAAATCAACGGTAAAAATCCAGCCCACCACGAATTCAAGTCCAGCAGACACTGAGAGCCGATCTGCTCTATCAAAAATCTATACTTCTTTAGAATTAGGAATGAATGAAAAAAACCACCTAATAACCAAGAAAAAACCAGCGAATAAACTCCGCACCCCGAAACCAAACCGGCAACCAGCAATAAAAGCCCCATGAGAGATGAAACCATACGAATTTGCTGTCCTTCGGCAACTTCTCCGCAACCCTCAACAAAACATAAAAATAGCCCATTACACATTGTCAGAACTGCCGAAAGTAAAAAAAGACCCCACGGCAATAAAATCCAAAACCCTTTATCACTAGAGCAAAGAACAAAACAACCTATAGCAAAAACTACCGGAACAGCAATTAAAACTGAAAGCCTCACCCATCTTAAAAAAAACAAAAATAAAGATGAAATATTGGCAATCTCACTAAACGCTCCCACCATCCTCTTTTGCTCATCAAACTGTAAATTGGAAAACTCGTGAGAAGCAAAAATTGAAATTATACCTGCAACACCTAATTCCGCGAAAACCAAAAGCCCAGCCAAGCTTAAAAACACGTACCAATAACCCTGACTTTCCAGACTAAGATATATTGGAAGTAAAAAAAGCGTTATGGGCCCCGACAAAACCCGCCAAAACTGGTTTAAAAAAGAAAATACATAATCTTTGACCACGATGCATCCGCGGATTAAAAATGACCTGACAAATCTAGCACCCATCGAAAATGATTGCCAGCGATTCCAACTGACAAAAATAACTGATTAAACTGAGCCCTCAAGAAAGGTGAAAGCCGCCAATGCTAAATGAATCCCCCCTAAGCAAAATCAAAAACCAAATAAAACGCCTACTTTAAAACCCAAACACGTTAGTTAAAAAAACAACATCCTTAAG